>CAZJAT010000020.1:0-23922 GCA_964544145.1 uncultured Bacteroidales bacterium
CGCAGGTTGAAGACATATATCCAGGCATGCCTGGGGAAAGTGGCTGGTGAGGTGGTAAAATAGTGGCTGGTAAGCTAGTAGCTGGTGAGCTGGTGGCTGGTAGGCTGGATAATGTCAAGAATTGGGGGAATGAAGATGAGAAGATGAAAAAGAAGAAAAATAACGGGTAAAGTGCAACTTACAATAGAAAAAGAGGAGAGGTAGATGCAGTATATGTAGTATAGTATTCACTTGTTGAGTACATGATTAAATGAACTTTATTTGACCGTCCCCGTTGACATAGGTATATGTATATGCTATTTTTATTTATTAAAATAATAGATTATCCAAAGGAGGAAGAATGCGTACCGGTTTGAGATGGCGCATAATTATTGTAGCTATAGTAATTATACTGGCTCTAATACAGCTTTATTATACATTCTCCTACTATTCGCTTAGCGAAGAGAAGAAGATTACAATGAGCCCAAATGAGCTGGATCAGATGAAAAGCAGGGCATTAAAGCTCGGATTGGACTTACAGGGTGGTATGAATATCATTCTTGAGGTCGATAGATCCAAACTTACACCTGAAGAATCACAGGGTGCAGTTGACAGAGCAATTGAGATCATTCGAAACAGGGTTGACCAATTTGGTGTATCAGAACCCCAAATTGAAAAACTCGGTGCTGAAAGGATTTCAGTTAAATTACCCGGTGTTGTTGACAGGGACAGAGCTAAAGAATTGATTGGTAAGACAGCACAATTGGAATTCCGAGTGCTGGGCGATTATACACAATTCCAGGAAATCATAGCAAAATATGATGAAAACAACATGAATGAAGAGGATATGACTTCAATGGACAGACTGGCAGGCATGATAGGATATGATGGATTTAATCTCTATGTGTATCCGGAAAATTATAGATCCGTTGACAGTATAATCAACACTATTGAATTCAAGGCATTACTTCCCAAAGGTCTGACCACTTTATGGGGCAGAGAAAGGGAACGTGACAATCAGAAAACAAAACCGATATATTATATTGAAACAGAAGCAGTGCTTAAGGGTGATGCAATACTTGATGCCAGAGCAGGAACAGGAACACAGAATAACCCATTGGGTGTGAAGGTTGACCTTGTTATGACAAGACAAGCAAGAAGTACATGGGCCTCAATCACTGGTTCTAATGTGGGCAACAGAATAGCATTTGTACTTGATGGTATTGTTATATCCGCTCCAGTAGTTGAAGAAAGAATACCTTCTGGAAACACACAAATATCATTGGGCGGTTCTTCAACCATTGAAGATGCAAAAGACCTTTCTATTATTCTTAAAGCAGGTGCATTGCCTGCACCAGTTAAAATGATTGAAGAAAGAAGCGTTGGTCCGTCATTGGGTTCAGATTCAGTGGCAATGGGAATCAGATCAATCATTATTGGATTGATAGTAATTCTTATATTTATGGCTATATACTATTCTGTAAGCGGATTGATTGCTGATTTTGCTTTGGTACTCAATTTGATTATTTTATTGGCTATACTTTCATTATTCAGGGCAACATTGACATTGCCGGGTATGGCAGGTATTGTGCTGATTATTGGAACCGCAGTAGATGCCAATGTGCTGATTTTTGAAAGAATAAGGGAAGAAATGGCATATGGAAAAACTATAAGAACCGCTATTTCAAGCGGTTATTCAAAAGCATTCACAACTATTCTTGATGCAAATGTGACTACATTCATTACTGCAATTATTCTCTACTGGTTCGGAACCGGACCAATCAAGGGATTTGCAATCACATTGGGTATAGGACTTGTGGTTAGTTTTTTCACAGCAATTGTTGTAACAAGAGTTATTTTTGATATTATTACTAAGAGTAAAGATGTCAAAAAAATCAGGATATAAGGAGGAATGTAATGGCTCTCAGGAAGATTAAATTCCCCAAATTTGAGTTTGTTAATCACAGAAAGATTACATATATAGCCTCAGCTGTTCTAATAACTCTGGGATTGCTATCAATTATTTTCAGAGGCGGATTAAGAGAGGGTATTGATTTCACAGGCGGTATTTCCCTACAGGTTCATTTTGATGAAAAGGTATCTGTGGAGGATATCAGAGATGTTATACTTGAATCAGGATACACCAATTCTATTATTCAGAAATATGGTACAGCGAATGATTTCCTCATAACGTTTCAGGGTGACATAGAAGAGGACAAGGATTCAATAGGTCCTGAAATTGTCAAATTCAATACATATCCCAATCCTACAAAGGGTGAGAAGACAGTAGCTTTGAAGCTGACAGCATATGACACACAATCACCGATCAAGAATATGTTTATTAGAGCTGATTTTCTCAGTTCGGTGCAGCCGATAAGTTCGGATGATATATATGATAATCTTGAAGAAAACGGTAAATTCACTGTAGCTGTTGATGAATACAGCAAGGATACAGTGCTGACAGTTTATGTATTTGCAGTTGATTTTGCAAATAATAAAGGACCTGAAAAGGAAATAAAAATTGCAGTAAACAGTGCAAATAGCACAGCTGCTCCGCAGGTAATTGCGCAGTGGGAAAAAGAGAATTATATTGAATTGGATGAAGACCAAGCAGTATTTTCCCCGACAACAGCAGTTATTGATAATTTAAAGGAACGTTTTCAAGATGTTAATCTGAGAATTGACAGAGAAGAAATAGTGGGTCCGTCAATCTCAAAAGAACTGCAGGCCAAATCGATATGGGTTATCCTTGCAGGTCTGCTAGGTATATTAATATATGTATGGATAAGATTTACCTTTAGGTTCGGTGTTGCAGCTATCATCGCATTATTCCATGATGTACTTGTTACAGTGGGTATATTCTCATTGATGAATAAGGAAATCACTATTCCTATAGTTGCAGCAATATTAACATTGATAGGTTATTCCATTAATGATTCAATTGTTATTTCAGATAGAATTAGAGAAAACAATAAACTCCTCAGAAAGTTGAAATATGGTGAGATAATTAATACCTCATTAAATCAGGTCTTATCAAGAACAATTATTACCTCATTTACAACATTAATAGTGCTATTGTGTCTGTACTTCTTCGGCGGCCCTGTAATACATGATTTTGCATTTGCACTGATTATCGGAGTTATTGTAGGAACATACTCTTCAATATATGTTGTTGCACAGTTAGTATTTGACTGGGAAAGAAAATATCCCACAAAGAAAGCGAGGTAAATTATACTAAACGGATTTGAAAAAACATTACAGCCCGGTGAGATCCTCTTTAATCAAGGGGATCCTCCGGATGAAGTGTACATGATAAAGAGCGGCAAGGTGAGTATATATATTGGTGAAGGGGATGAAAAAAAGAAGCTTGCAGTTATAACAGAGGGTGAATTTATAGGAGAAATGTCAATTATTGACGGTAAACCAAGATCAGCATCTGCAGAGGCAATAGAAACCTCTGTTATTCTCATCCTGGACAGAAAGACAATGCAGAAGCAGATTGAAGAAGATCCTCTTATGGGTGCGCTGATAACCACTTTGGTCAGAAGATTGCGTAACATGGACAGAAAGGCATATAAACTCTAATCACTTAAGCCGGCACACCAACATCAATCATTATATCCCATATATTCAATATTATGATTAAATAGCTATTACTAAATGGTAAACCTGAGACCGTCAAAGGCGGGCTCAATATTTGATGGCAGCATATGCTTTATCTGATTATAAGAGAGATTATGAGTCATGTGCATTATATAGCCCTGTTTAATATTGAGTGATTGAAGAAATGCTGCTGATTCTGATACTGAAAAATGAGTTGAATGAGGGGAATTCCTCAAACCATTCATTATTGCATATTCACATTTCCCTTTCATCTTCTTGTATTCATTTAATTCAATGTATGATGCATCCATTATGATGAGAAGATTGTCAGCAATAACAGCATCAATGTAAAGATTGCCGTGAAAAACCTTTATAGGGAATATGTTAAATGGACCTATATTGCTGGTTGTTTCAATGTCGTGAAAAGCAAATGATGGTTTACCGCCGCCTTCCTGAGTTTCCTTGAATACATAACCGAATACGGAGCGTATTTCTTTTTCTGTCGATTTGCTGCAGTATATATCCATTGGTTTTCCTGTTCTTAACGAAAATATCCTCGTGTCATCCAAACCGAATATATGATCAGCATGAAAGTGAGTGATAAATATACTATCAATGGTATTTACGGATTCCCTTAATAATTGAATCCGCAGTTCAGCTGATGCATCAATAAGCAGATGAAAATTATCTTTTATCAGCAGGATTCCCGGACGTGTTCGATTATCCCTTGAATCAGCTGATGTGCACACCGGACAATTGCATCCGATTATCGGCACACCCATTGATGTGCCTGAACCGAGTAATATCACTTCCACAATCGGCTCCATTTTATTATGAGCAGTTCTAAAGCAATAAAAATTATTATTATTGTATTATTATACAGATGATAACCATTATTAAAATTGAGCAATATTCCTATATTTATAAAAAGAAGAATGAGAATATTTTGGAAAAAATAAAAACGCACAGGGAAAAAAGATCTTATGAAATATGTGATGAATAGTATCTGTATCAATGTAACTGTAATAAATGCGATTGCTCCTCCAATTGGCCCCATCATTTTTATAAGCAGTAGTGATAGAATTATTGTAAGAATAGCATCGCATATTCCTAAAATCATCAATTGTTTTGTCTTTCCTGATAAATTCATGAAAAAGCCCAAAGGTACTAGCCGGAAAGGCAAGACCATCAAATAAACAGTAAAAAACAGAAATGCATCCTGATAAATGGGTGAATAGAGTAGTGAAATGATTCTCTCTGCATTGATTGCAAAAAGCAGTGTTAATGTACCTATAATGGGAAAAATATAAACCAGTAAAGCGGTTAATCTGCCTTTTATGAGCATATAGTCCTTATTTATTAAACCCTCTCTCACATTAGCTGCATTTGAATGAAATACACCATTAATAAATCTTCCAATAAGCGGTATCTCAAATGCCCCTGATGAATAAAAAGCAAAAGTTACAGGACCAAACATTGCAGATACTATATACTTATCGATTTTACCGGAAATAACACCTACAAGATTATTTATATATACAGGGAAAATATATTTAAATACATCTATCAGCAAATCATCATGCGAATCCCTTACGGATAGAATAACCAATACAGAATATATGGCGAACTTGAATAATGCAATAACAGAAAAAATAAGTATATACTGAAAGATATTCATATTAAAAATTATTAGGAGAGGAATGGGTATCATAAAAGTGAGTGATTCAATCATGGTTAATGAAAAAGCTCTTACAAATGCTCTCTTTGAAATAAGGTGTGCATCAAGGAGTAAATACACTACTGAGGCGGGAATAGACAGCATTACAGCAGGAAGCATGTCATTCCGGGAAAAGCCCCATATGACTGCCAGAACTGTAAATGCAAGCACAGATGAAAGCATGAAAAGGAAAAGAATAATCTTTCTATTGTGATTTGTAAAATAATATAGAGCATTTACAGCCGGTATCCCGCTCACTGAAATGCCTATAATAAAATAGAGATAGAATTCTCTGAACAAACCATAATCAGAAACAGAGAAATAATGAGCAGCAAAAACTGTAAGCAGGAAAATTACAATAGAATAAAGAACTTTACCTGCGCCAATAAGTATGGAATGCATTTACGGCTTTTCCAGGTATATAATATCTTTTCTTGATGGCCCGTTTGATATCATTGTTACTTTTGCATTTGAGTATTTCTCAATAATAGCAATAAAATTCCTTATTGACGGAGACATCTTTCCTTTTTTCAGATTATCTAACTCTGTTGATGTCCAGCCTTTCACTGATTTATAAACAGGCGTAACTTTGTCTAAATCCGATGCAACTGATGGGTATGACTTTAAAACCTTATTTCCAATTTTATATCCTGTACAGATTTTTATTGTTTTCATATCAGATAGTATGTCCATTTTTGTGATAACAATGTTATCAATACTATTAATAAAAGCAGCATATTTTACAGCAAAGAGGTCAAGCCATCCGCAATTACGTCCTCTCCCTGTTGTGGCGCCGTATTCACCGCCTTTTTCTCTCATGTTCAATTCTTCCTCTTTAGTCAAGCGTGTGGGAAATGGACCTTCTCCCACTCTCGTAGTATATGCTTTTAGGACTCCAATCATCTGATAATCCTTCAAAACAGGAAATCCGCTTCCGCAGAATGCATAGGGAGCCATTGGATGTGATGATGTGACAAATGGATATGTTCCAAAATCTATGTCTAATAATACACCTTGAGCGCCTTCAAAAAGAATAGAATTGCCTTTTTTAACGATTTTTTCTGCTAAGATATCAGTATCAATTATATATTTAAGCAATTTGCTTCTCATTTTCATTATATCAGCTGTCATCGTTTTTTTATTAATTTTAGGTATTTTATAGAACGGTGCTTCGTATTTGTTGAAACCGTCAATATAATCTGAGATAGATTTTTCAAATTCCGTTTTATTAAGCATAAGTCCCATACGGAGGCCTTTCCTTCCGAATTTGTCAATATATGCCGGACCGATACCTCTTCCGGTTGTTCCGATTTTTTTAACTCTTCTTCCTTCTTTTGCATTATCGATCATTTTGTGCATTGGAAGTAAGATATGAGCTCTTGAACTGATGCTGAGTTTATCAGCATTAAAACCGTTTTTCTTAATAAGACTTATTTCATTTATTAATTCCTCTATATCAACTACAACACCATTGCCTATAACAGATATTTTATCCTGGAGTATGCCTGTCGGCAGGAGATGCAGAATTATTCTCTTATTGTCTATTACAACAGTATGGCCTGCATTTGCACCACCCTGGTATCTTACAACAACATCAACTTTTGCTGAAAGCACATCAACAATCTTACCCTTTCCTTCATCACCCCATTGCAATCCTACAATTATAGAACTTTTCATCAATGCTCCTTTAGAATTGTTTAAATATATATTTTATATTGCCTTCGCCGAATATATCCTCAAGCTTTTTATAATTCTGCCGATTCAATGCTATATGATATTTCTTTGAAACAGCCTGCAATTCATTATTACCGTCAGAAACAGAAAAGTGAATTTCATTTTTACCGATATTATCTGATGAAAAATCAACCAGATCCGAAATCATTTCGTCATTCAGTGTATTGATATCCATGCTTATATTAATTCCAGATATATACTGCTTTATATCAATAAGAGGGAGCATTTTTTCAACTATGATTTTGGGTAATGACTTATCATCATCCTTAGCTGTTTTACCGATTATAATCAGAGCATTATCCTTTAATAGAATATCTGAATATTTATCAAGTGTTTCATTGAAAATAGTGCAGCTGATATACCCTTCCATAGTGAATAATCTGAATAGAGCGTAATTCCCGCCGCGTCTTGCCTTTTTCTTCTGTATATTATTAACAATACCTATCATAACTATCTTTGAATCTGCATCCAAATCATTGAAGTCATCAAGTGTATGCGACACTACTGAATGATATATTTCTTTATATTTTTCAAGTGGATGACCGCTGATAAAGAATTCAAGTACCTCAAATTCATAATTAAGCAATTGTTCTTTATCCCATTTGTTGTCAACCTTCAAAGCTGTTTCCCAGTCATCTGCCTCAGCTTCCCCGAACAGGGATATCATACCGTTTTCCTTTTTCTTCTTCTCACTCTCAGCTCTGTTCATGATTTCTGAAAGGTTTTCCCAGAGTATATATCGTTCAATACCCAGTGAATCAAATGCACCTGATTTGATCAGGGATTCTATTGATTTCTTGTTAACCGTGCGTAAATCAACCTTCAAAAGGAAATCATAAAAACTCGTGTATTGACCGTCGCTCCGACTCTCAATAATATTTATTACAGCGTTTTGACCCACATTCTTGATAATGCCAAGTCCCAAACGCAAAGCTTCATCTTCAGGTATGACCTCAAAGTCCGACTTGTTGATGTCAGGCTGTTTGATTGGAATATTCATTGCTTTTGTTTCTTCAATATATTTTACAACTTTCTTGATTGTGCCCAGATAGGAATTGATTGTAGAAGCCATGAATTCATGAGGGTAGTGTGCTTTAAGATAGGCAGTTTGATATGACAGAAAAGCATATGCTGTACCATGGGATTTATTAAATCCATATTCTGCAAATTTAGCAATTTTTTCAAAGATTGCCAGTGCATCCTGCTTTTTGATATTCTTCTTGCCTGCTCCGTCAACAAATTCTTTTTCATATTTATTCATCAAATCATGTTTTTTCTTACTCATTGCTTTTCTTAATATATCTGCTTTTGCGAAAGAAAAACCTGCCATTTCATTTGCTATTGCCATCACTTGTTCCTGATAGATGATATGACCGAATGTTTCTTTCAGTGTTTTCTCCAGTATGGGATGGTCATAGGTTACAGGTTCTTTATTATTTTTTTTCTTAACAATCTGCGACATCTGATCGCCTGCCATTGGTCCCGGTCTATAGAATGAAATGATTTTTATAATATCATCAAAATCATCAGGCATATATCTGCGTATAAAACTTCTCATTCCTGTTGATTCCAGCTGAAAAACACCTGCTGTTTTTGCTTCCTTTATCAGTTTAAATGTCTTCTCATCATTAAACTCAAGGGCTTGAATATTAACATCTATATTTTTCTTTTTGAGCAGATTAACTGTATTATCAATAACACTCAATGTTCGTAATCCCAATAGGTCCATTTTTACCAGACCAATCTTTTCCAGTGCATCTTTCTCAAATTGAGTAATGGATAGTTTTTCATCATATGGTCTCCAAACAGGTGCATAATCTGTTGTGGGTCCAGGTGTAATTACAACTCCTGCAGCATGTTTAGACACATGACGCACATTGTTTTCCAATTGAAGTGCAATATTAATAATTTTATTATAAACTGAATTTTCTTTGTATAGTTTTTTGAATTCTTCAGATTCCTCTATAACATCCTTAAGAGATGTATTCTCAGGCATGCGCTTTGTCAATTTCTTAACTTCTGACGGTTCCACCTCAAATACACGTGCTACATCAGTAAACACCTGTCTTGTCTTTAATGTTCCAAAGGTTGCTATGAGAGATACATTATCAGGATTATATTTTTCACTAAGCAGGTCAAGCAATTTATCGCGATCTTTATCACTGACATCTATATCTACATCAGGCATTGATATCCTTTCAGGGTTGAGAAATCGTTCAAAGAAAAGCCCGTATTCAAGAGGATTTACCTGAGTTATATCCAGCAGATAAAGTATAAGAGAACCTGCTGCAGAACCCCTTCCGGGACCAATAGATATATGGTGTTTCTTTGCCATATCAATAAGGTCATGTATTATAATAAAATAGCCGGCATAATTCATCTTCTGAATTACTGATAATTCATACTTATATCTCTTCATGATTTCTTTTGATGGATTATCACCGAATTTACTCTTCAGTCCCTTTGATGCAATATGCTCCAGAAATTCATTCTCATTATTAAAAGCCGGGTCAATATCTACTCGAGGCATTTTAAAATTCTTTCCGGATATATCAATTATTATATTGCACATATCTGCAATTTTTACCGAATTTTCTATAGCTTTTGGTAAATCAGAAAACAATTCTTTCATTTCTTCATGGCTTTTGAGGTAAAACTCCTGAGTAGGGAATTTCCATCTATCCTCATCGCTCATTGTTCTTCCTGTCTGCACACATAACAATACTTCATGCACTATGCTGTCATCTTTTGTTAGATAGTGCACATCATTTGTTGCAACATATTCAATACCCAGCTCTTCAGCAATCTTTACTTGCTCCTCAATGATTTTATTATCATCACTTAGACCTATTCTCATTAATTCAAGAAAATAATTATCCTTTCCAAAAAGGTCTCTGTAATATTCAGCAGCTTTTTTAGCTCCATTGTAATCATTGTCAAGTATGAGACGCTGTACTTCACCGCCTCTGCAAGCACTGAGGCATATCAAACCTTCGCTGTTTTTTTCAAGCAAATTTTTATCAATACGCGGTCTATAATGAAAACCTTTGATAAATGCTTCTGATGATAATTTATATAAATTCTTCAATCCGATTTCATTCTTTGCAAGCAGAACAAGATGGTAATTTTTCACTTTTTGTTTGTTTTTGTCAGTATCATCCAGAGGAAAAGGCGAAAGATAAAACTCCTCTCCAATAATTGGTTTTATACCGTGCTTTACTGCCTGTTCATAAAATTCAATAGCACCATAGAGATTACCATGGTCTGTTATTGCCAGGGATTTCATGTTGAGATCTGATGCTAATGTGATTAATTTTCTTATATTATTTACTCCATCAAGTAGTGAATATTCAGTATGGACATGAAGATGTGTAAAATTATTCATCATTTCTCCTGAGGTCACGAATTAAAATATTGTGAATTCTTGTTTTAATAATATCTGTTATTGTAAATTGAATATTGTTTATGGTAACGATTTCATTCTTATGAGGTATATGTTCCAGCTCGGATAGTATCATTCCGCCCACTGAGTTGATGTTTTCATATGCAAATGAAGTGTTGAGAATTTCATTTAACTCATCTAAATCCATCTTTGCATTTACAATATAAGTATCCTCTCCCAGTTCCGTAAACATTGATTCCTCTTTATCAAGCTCATCCTGCAGTTCCCCGACTATTTCCTCAATAATATCCTCCATTGTAATAAGACCTGCAACGCCTCCGTATTCATCTATTACAATACCTATTGATATCTTCATTTTCTGGAATTCGCGCAGTGTTGAAAGTACAGGTTTTGTTTCAGGTATAAAATATGGTGCCCTTATAATCTCTACGGCTTTCATATCCGGATTATTCTGTATAAATTTCAGTATATCATTGCCATTTATAATACCAATAATATTATCCAGTTTTTTATGATAAACAGGTATTCTGGATTTTGACATGTTTATCATTATTTCCACAATCTCCTCAATTGAAGTATTATAAGAACATGTCACCATATCAACTCGGGGAATCATAATCTCTCTTATCAGGGTATCTTCAAGGTCAAATATTGAATCAATGAGTTCTTCCTCATCATCACTGATTATCTTCCTGTCCTTGGAACTGGATATCATTTCCCGTAAGGTTTCTTCATTGTCAGGTGTTTTTTTACTGAATAAATTTAAAAACCTATCTATTATCATTATTGATTTCACCTTTTCTTGAAAACACCATTCCGCTTGATACTATCAGTTTCAAGCCTTCTTCAACAGTCAGATCTGTAGCTTGCGTATCTTCTTCTGCTATGATTGAAAAGAATCCGCCTGTGGGATTGGGGCTTGTAGGTACAAATACAGTAACAGCATCCTTTCCATTTATTTTCCATTTTTTTTCAGATGTAACAAATGCCACAGTGAATTGCCCTTTATGTAAAAATTCAATCATCACTACCCTTGAAAAACTGGATTTATTGAGAAAAAGAGTGTCTGTTAATTCCTTTGCTGAAGTGTATATATTCTTAATAACAGGTGTATTTCTCAGAATCCTGCCCGGAATATCAAAAACATATTTTCCAACAATATTTGAACCTATGAAACCGATTATAATAATAATCAGCAAGGAGATAATTACACCGATAAGGTCAATTACAACAATGGGAAGAGATTGAAGATAGGGAACATTAACAAATATTTTTTCCCAAATACCGCCTATCCTGTTGACTATGAATATAACAAGGAGAATCGTGACAGCAAGCGGTACAAGAAAGATAAGTCCTGATAAGAAATAATTTTTAATTTTATTTTTCATATTACCTCATAAATATTATTTTGTCAGAGTAGATTCTTCCGTTTCCTTTAAATTTCACGAAGTATATACCTGAAGCGAGATCTGTGAAATATACTGTTTTAGTGCCATTAGAGAGAATATCCTCAGAAGATATTATTCTTCCATCAATACTATATATATACATGGTCATTTCGCCGTCAACCCTGTTTATTGAATATGTGACTGATTCATTGATAACAGCAGGTGAATTCCTTAGAATTGAAAAGTCAAAATCACTACCTATTCCGGTATCAGGCGCAGTGAACGTATATAATGGTTTCACTATTATATTATTTATAAATACACCACGCATTTCAATATCCCTGTCTGAAATAAAATGCAGCATCAGCTTAGCAAAGGCGGGTGTATGATAATTAAGTTGATATGTCATCCACCCGGAATATTCAATGGATTTATTGAGTGCTCCGCCCGAGCTTATGAAATCAATTACCGATGTGTCGCTGTCTGATACGAGCTTTACAAACAGGCCGTCAACATCATAGATAAAACCGCTGGAATCAGACTCAAGTGTCGGGAAAGAAAAATTAATATACATTGAGCAAATGGTTTCAGGAAGAATGATGAATGAATCAGAATATGCTTTTTCATTCATATTACTAAGATACATGCTGTCATTGCCGCAATGCAGCGTGGAGTCATCTGTTATAATCCAATTGGATGAGTGAAACGGCCACTTCAGAAAACCAGATGAGAAATCATCAATAAAAGTGAAACTTGAATTAGCAGTATAGCATGTGTCGCTGCCTATAAGACCAGAGGGTGAATTTATATCACAGATAAATTTAAGATATGGTGTGTCAGCTGAAGGAGTCATGCAGATACTGAAAGTAAATGCTGAATCAAGTGATGTAATTGCAAATGTATCTATATGTGATTCAATATACATATGAAGTGAACATATCTCGGATTCTACATACAAAGGATTTTCCACTGTTACCAGAAAATTACTGCCAGTATATATAATTGAAGATATAAATGAAGGATTTTTGTTTATATTAATTGTATATGTATAATTATCTGTGCTCGTATTTACTGAATCACGGATGTTTACAGTATCAATGCCGTAGAATGAAGGTGTATAATCAATCAGCAGGGTATCTCCTCCATTGATAGTAAATGATGTATCAATAAAGGACGAATTCAGTGTTATTTCATGAGCAAAAATATCACAATTAAGAATCTCCAGCAAAGAAGTGTAATTTGCATAGATATCTTCATAATTAAGAAAGATGAATCTGCTTACAGGTGTTGTATCAACAAAGAATGAATCCATATATGTTAGATAATTCACTTTAGAAACAGTCATAAAATTATAATTATTGAATTCTCCCTGCATAGAGACAAATCCATTTTTGTCAGTGTACTGCATATCAATAACACTGTCATTGCTCAATGCAATTCTGACATTCTCAACAGGCAAACTGTTTTTGTCAGTAATACTGAACTCAATCCTGTTGCCTGAAATTGTTCTATTAATAAATAATGAGTCAGGGGTTTGGGTGTGAATTGACAGTGATGGGTCTCCGAATAAATTGAGTTGATATAAATGCCATCTGTAGAGATTTGTATTATTGCTGTAAGGTGCGTATATCTCCTTTAATCTGCGCAGCAGCACACCTACTCGCTTATCATCTTCGCTGAAGAGCAATTTAAAAAATTGATAGTCAAAAATATCTGATACGCCCCAGCCGGGATAACCCGGTGCGCCCCATCCATAACGGGAATTTGTTATTATTGCGACAGCTCCTCCCAGAGGTGATGCCTGCATGCAAAGAGAAAAATTCCTCAGATCCACTGCTCTGTCAAATGCGCCCACCCAGCATCCTATAGAGTAGAAAAGGCCAGTCTTATTGCCATTTGTCAATCCCAATGCATCCCAGGTTGATATTGCGGTCATACTATCTACCCAGACACCCTTATATGAACCATGGCCTGCATGATTGATTATACCATAACCCATATCAATAGAATCAATGATATCTGCATCACCGGAGTGGCCTAAATATTCATAGAATGATTTTATATGAAAATCAGCAGGTATTATATCATTTTTAATCATATCTTTTGAAATGCCGCCCGGTGTGAATGGAGGATTCCATAATATCATTCCAAGGAATAATCCTCTATTAAGCTGTTCTGTCTCGCCTGTCATCTCATAGGATATTGTCCTGTCTATGACGGGGGTGGGTCCATGCAATGTACCTTCAAAGAGCATCCTTCCTATATTTATATCAGCATATAAGTCAGCATTGTCATTCAATTCACCATAAGTGTTATCTCCATCTGCATTGAAATTGCCATCAAGATTGGAATAATAGATATCTGCAGGGATACTGTCTTCATCAGTATAAAATCCTGCTCCGCATTCCATTGAAAACATCTTCCGCACAGGAACCATGGTTGAATCACCTGCAAGCAGCAGAAAATCAAAATGATTTACAGTGTATTCTGATATAATAAAATTACGGATTTTTTCTTGAATATCAATGCCTGATGAAATGGAATCAATATGCTCAACAGTATAAACAAGGGTCCTGTATCCCATACGCTTTTTCCAATCGGCAAAACGAATTAAAGCAGTATCATATTCTGATGAACATATTATCAAATAATCATAAAGGGGTTCAGTTTTAATCTGTGCTACAGGTTCAATGTTATAATCAATAATAATATCTTGATAGAATATTGTCATGCTGCCGTTATATTCATAAGGAAAGAGCTTAATCATATGTCCGGTACCAGGATATTCAATACTTGGTTTCAGGTTATTCTTAAAAATTTCAGGGGTTTGCTTCTCAAAAGGATATGATAGCGGGGAATTGCCTGAAAATGCAAACACAGGAGAAAAAATTGTGTCCGGATTAATGAATTCTGCAGATTCAATATGGATATTTCCCCTCATATTCCCAAGATTAATAAAATAATAAGGCAATGCTGTTAAGGATGAATTGTCCAGAATGGGTTGATTATCACTAATATGTATGATATTTGACTCAGAAAATGCAGTAATTGTACAAATCAACAGAATGAAGAGTGTTAATAACTTCTTATGAATGTTCCGCAAGATTGACATTCTTTACCCCTCAGCAGACGATATATATATAAACCCTGTTTCAGATCAGGCATTAATCTGCTTAATTTATTTATTTCCAATACGATTCTGCCTGTACCTATATCGCCTAAGTTAATTTGACCCATAAAATGACCATATATATCATATATATTTATATTATATTTATTATATTCATTATTATCAACAATTTCAACAGTATAGAAATCTTTAAGTATTTCATTTCTATTCACAGATTCGTAGATGTCAGTGATTTTACGAATATAATCCAAATTGATATTTTGAGGAGTGAAGAAACAATAAAACATGTTATCCTGTCTGATAATAACTGTCAATGAATCATAATCATTGCTGAAAACAGGGATTGTTCTCCTATCTTTATCAGGATTCAGATAATAAGGTATTGAATAAACGGTATCCAGTAATGAATAGTTTAAAAAGGAGTCGGCTTTTATTCCGTTAATGATTATTGAATCATTAATAATATCGGATATGAATAGAAATACAAATGAATTACTGTTTTTCAGATTGTAAAACAGTGAATCAGCAAAGAATGCTTTATCATCAGGTATTATTGAAATATATTTCTTTTTATTAATAACATCACTCATATCATTGTAATATGTTGATATAATATCTGTATCAATATCATTTATCCTCTGAGCATTTTCTGTTATGAATTTATAATTATTACTGTATAGAATGGACAGATTTTCTCTGTATGATGGTTTATAATCAATGCAGAATCCACATGCATTATAAACTGTATCACTGTTATTATTAGCAAAATAGATTATATTTACATCATATGAGCCTGCATTAATGCTGTCTATAGCAAAGGCAAATGGGAAAAATCCGGATGAATAATCAAATGGGATAAGCGAATCAACAGAGAATACAGTTGATGAGATATATGATGTTCTTTCAGCATTGAAAGCATTTATGATAATTGAATCAATACCATTACCCGTCATTGTACTGCCTTGCCTGAACATCAATGTTCCCTTTAATGTATCAGACATGGAGAGATGTTTTTTCTTTATTGCTGCATTGAGAAAATCAGATGATATCTGCACATATAGTGTGTCAAATCCTTCAATGGTTGAAAAGTAAATAGGTATCTTTATACCTGCAGTCAATGTAGATTTCAGTGTACCCAAATATACTCTGCTGCCCTGTGTAATGATGGAATATGAACTGAAGAATGATTTGTCAAAATCAATAGAATATCCGGGCAGATCTGAAATACCATAAAGATATATACGCTCACCGGCCTGTATCAGATGATTATACTCATCTGCAATATATGGTTTTGCATTTAAAAATAAGGTAATTGATAAAATCAGACAAATAATGATATTCTTCACATTAGTATTATAGTTTAATGAATAATTCAGTCAATATGGGAGCTGTATCTGATGCATTGGTTTCATTGTTTATTTTTGAAAAACAGAATAAAATAATTAAACATTATAGATGTATAATTATTGGTGTTCTTATATATATGAGACTTTTCTACTTTTCTATCCCCCGACCCTAGAAAAGATTTGATAGTTAAGGTGATGTATAGCATTGCTTAACAATACAAATTTGTACTTATCTATTTTTCTACACTCCGACCCTCTGGATTTGTATGGTAGGAATAATATATAGGGCGCCTAATTAGGCACCCTATATTAATATTAAAAGTATATCTATTTGTCTGTTATATCAGAAATCCAAGAAAATAATACTATCAATCATCTATCATACCAAAGAGGACTCCTAATGAAGCGTCAATCCTAAGCGGGGTGTCATTTGGCCCATTCAATATATCCCCGCCATCAGTGAGTTCCCATGCCCATCCAAATCCATATGATACTCCACCCTTAATAGAGATGGATATCCAGTTCTTAAGCGGAATTATTGTGATAAGCGATATACCTGTTTCAAATCCTCCTCTGGTAACCTCTGAAACCCTGCCGGGGTTTACAATAAGGTCATCCATTGATACATTGAGCAGCGGTTTGGGAGTT
This sequence comes from uncultured Bacteroidales bacterium, assembly GCA_964544145.1. Taxonomy (GTDB): domain Bacteria; phylum Hydrothermota; class 32-111; order 32-111; family 32-111; genus CAZJAT01. The sequence continues at coordinate 16,949 of CAZJAT010000020.1, forward strand.
AATTTCATTGATTCAGCTGTGGAACCCAATTTCCCTAATAAACCAAGATGAAAAATCTTCAAATCCCATAATCTGCCGAATTCAAAAGCACCTCCGCCTATGGAATGATAAATGGATAAACTGTCTGTTGCTATTGTCTGTGTAGCTCCATATCCGTATCCGCCAAGTATAAAGCCGTCAATAATTGCATAACCGCAGCCGCCCATATTATAATGGATCTCATCAAGCTGTCCGCCTGTATTTGTCAGCAGAATATTGTTTAAACCAGTGTAATCAACCTTATAATAACCAAAATGCGGGCCTCCCAGGCCCCCAGAAACCTCTGCTGTCAATGATAATGCCATTATCAAAACTAGTGTTGTAATGTAAAACCTCTTCATAATATCTCCTTTGATATGTTTACATAATAATACGTAAAAATTATCTATTTATTTCATTTTATTTTATTTTATTTTATTTTATTTTATTAATATTATCTTTCCCGGCTCAAAATGGTTCTCTGTATCCTTAATAAAATATATGCCTGTTGAAAAATTATTGTCTATCACTATATGTTTTGTTCCTGATACTGTTCCCGAGAAGACATCTTTTATCATTCTCCCTGTAATATCATATAATTTAATATTGCAATCACCATAACCTATAATATCCATTATGACTTTATTATATGTAATTAAGGAATTTGTTTTTAATGTCAATGAATGTTCAAATCTTTCATTCATACCTGTGGGTCTGAATGTATAGATATCTCCCTTTAAAGGTAATCTGTCACCTGATGAGAAGACCCTCCATATTTCACCCTCTTCCGGGTACCACAATGTATCCATTGGATAGGCCCTGCCGGGATTGTTAAAGTAAATGTTAGCTCCGGCAATGTATAGCAGGGTTCTTGAAGCTGAGGAAGAGTTTAAATATGAGGATGTATTGCCAAATAGATAATTATACTGCGTCACTGAATCATAGGGTATTATGTCTGAATATCCGGATATTATTGGGTCAATATATATAGAATCGCCATTCAGATGCCAATGAAGATCAATATCCCTGCCTCCGAATATTTCTAATTCAAGATCAGCAAGAATGAGCAATGATTCAGGATAGATAGTACCAATGTCATTGATTACATTAACTGAATCATAATGCATTGATAAACTGTCTGCAATAATTATTTCAAGGCCGATACCGTCAAATATTGGGGAATAATAAATATTATCATTAATATAGTATTCCGTTGCTGACTGCATAAATGTGAATACAGCAGAATCTGACAATACAATGGCAGTATCCATATTACTGTATACAATATAGGGCAAAATTAAATTATCAGAAAATGATAATGTTTTATTCGGATAATCAAAGTGTACTGAATAATCCTTACTCTCAATCAAATCCGTATTATATGCAATGACATTGATGGAAACTGTGTTATTATTACCGCCTGAAGGGGATACAGGGTCATGGGGCCTTGTACATGAATAGGAAAAATAATCATAGGATGTATCCGATGCAAGTGAATCATCTATTGCTTTGATGAATGCTTTATAGTTACCGTCAGGCAGATAGTTGAATGCGCTGAAAGAGTAATTGTCATTATATGTACTGATATTGAGTATTGTGTCATTATATTCACTCCTAGTTATTATTATGTTTTTAAGGAGTGTTTCTCCGTCAGGGTCGAATATATCCCAAGTCAGATAACATCGGTCATTGGTAATAACAGCATCAAATTCATCAATATGAGGAATGCCGTTTTTATTAGGATTGTCTATAACAGTTAACCATTTGTCTGAATGGGACTCAAAGAAATTGACATTATAATTCCAAATATTCCAACTATATTTACCATCAGGCAATAATTGAGTATTGAATTTGTATGTGCCGGTATTCTCACCTGTAATCATCAAAGCAGTATCATTATAAACACTTGATATATCAAATCTGAATGAATCTGTACTGGTAAATGGCTGCCATGAAAAATCGGTGTTTGAGGCAATCTCTGAATTGTCTGCAGGTGATAGTAGATTGATTTTGTTATTTAAATAATTATTCCAAAAATTAATAATTGCCAATGAGTTATCAACTATTACAGAAGAATCCTTGTTTATAGCAATAGCAAATACAATGGAGACAGAATCACCATATTGTAAATCAAATGGCCCGCATGACATAATGAATCTCTTATCTCCATCTTCATATTGCGTCTGTCCCGGATAACCTGCCGTACCTTCACCCCAATTGGGGAATGGTCTGTAACTTGCTTCAGGATCGCCGATATTAAAATTGAGGTGATCATAACCGGCTATGAGCTGATATCTTTCTTCTTTTGTTGAGGGGTCGGTTGCAAGTGTGAAATAATTGAATGATGTCATACCGATTTCACTGCCCAATGGAATAATATATGATGAATCATGATGGAGGTCAATATCATGTGTTGCAATGGGTGATGACAGATAGACAATAGATGGAATACCGGGTTTATGTGCCCAGCCTGTTTCAGAAACAACCTGGAATTGATAACCTGTGTTCAATTGCATTAATGTATCCATGCTTCCTGCATAATCCACAGTCATTGTGTCAATAAATCCTATACGATCATTTGCCAATGAACCGCTTTCATTACCAATATCAAGATCAGCTAAATATGCAAAATAACATTGTTTCAAATCCCGGAAATCAGGATTATCATTTATTACAGTTAGCTTTATAAACTGAATATCTTCCAGCAGTGGTCCATACCATGTATATGTAAATTGATTAACCTGAATGCCCAATGGATGATTTTCTGTTGAGAAATGACAATTCGCGTCCAGATCATTATAATGAGTGTATGTGTCCCTGAATGATAATATGGAATCATATCCGGTTGAGGATTTTATTGGCCAGCTAAACCCATTATTATACTCTCCTGATACATAGATGATTTCATCCGGTTCATTATAAGGAAAATCAGCATCCCAACCGGGAACAAATTCTGAACACCCGGAAGAAGGATGATAACCAGCAGTTACCAGAGTGTCCCTCAATGTGTCAGAACCGGTAATGAGTGTATCCATTAGAGCACCGAACCATATACCTGAGCCATATACATAATTCTCAGCAGGATATCCTGATGGCCAATATCCACCTGCATCACCTGTCATTACATTGTGCCCAATGACACCGTAATTTGTTACTGTCAGATGGAATTGATTCTCCAGCCATTTCATATTCCATTCGCCCATTAATGAAATAGATATAACAATTATAAAAAGTAAGATAAAAATTTTTTTCATGAAACCTCCTATTCCGCATATAATATTTATTTTATCAAATATTAAAACAAAGTCAAATGAATATCTATAAATTAATTATTTATATATGTAATAATTATATAAATATTGTATTTCAAAAAATAAAAAAATAGCATATAATCTTTAAATGATTATAACATGGCATACCTATGCAATTATACTTCCCCTGATATTCTTTGCAGGTTTTATAGATGCTATAGCCGGAGGAGGGGGACTCATATCTGTTCCTGCATATATGATTGCAGGATTACCGCCTCATTATGTGCTTGGCAATAATAAGTTTTCCAGCAGTATAGGTACCCTCTTCACAACAGCAGCATATCACAAGAACAAATTAATCGATATGAGAATTGCAATTATCAGTGCACTCTTTGCCCTTGGAGGTTCATTTGCAGGCGCAAGAACAGTTTTACTCATAGACCCTCAATTCCTCCATTATATACTGGTTGTTCTCATACCGGCAGTTGCTGTTTTCACATTTATAAAAAAGGATTTGGGCAAGGATAATCATTCAATTCATATAGAGAGGCGGAATGCAATATTCTTATCTTCTTCTGCTGCATTTATTATAGGATTCTATGATGGTTTTTTCGGCCCGGGAACAGGCGCATTGCTTATTTTGTTTTATACAGCAGTGCTGAAATATGATTTTGTAACGGCAAATGCCAATACAAAGGTGGTCAATTTAGCATCCAATATTGCGGCAGTAACAACATTTATAATAAATGGCAAAATTCTGTATTCAATAGGTATACCTGCTGCAATCTGCGGTGTAACAGGCAATCTGATAGGGGCACATATTGTTATTAAGAGGGGAAAAAATATTATACGGCCGGTTTTTATAGGAGTACTTGTTTTACTTTTTTTAAAAATACTGTATGATATATTTAAATAGCAAAGGGGAATATATGTTGACAATTATTGTATTGATTTCTGGTTTTGTGCTGACAGGTATTATTATCCGTTTTTCATGGATATTCATTCCTTTATTTAGAGTATTATTAGCTTGTGTGCTGATTGTTTTATCAGTATATTCATTTACCTTGATATTTAATGATTTTTATGAATGCAGATTTCCCAACACAGAACTAAAGATGCGAGATGGAGAGATGTATTATCATAATAATAAAAACACGGATATAATAATCAAGAAAAATTATATTTTTCATATATATTCATTGAATATTCCTCCATATGCCGGATATACAGTAAAAGACGATAATATATACCGTATGACAATGGGTAGAGAAGTTCTATTTAAACTGATACTAATACTGCCTTTCATATTTTTCATCCTGCTCGCGCTTATGGAGAAAAAATATTACCGTATACATTTGTCAGGATGGAATTTAATGAAACATAATGAAAAGATGTATATACATCATAGTATTGCAGTTATGATAAAGGAATTAAAAGAGGAAATTGAATCATTGAGGAACAGGAAGGAGGATTTCATAAGGGTTGAAAATCAGTTAAACAAACTCAGTGATAGAGTGAATGAGGAAGAACACATTGATACAATCAATAAAATGAAAGATGATATGAATATAATGAAAGAAGAGTTTTATGCCAATACTGTTTTTGGCGAGAAGATGAGAAAATGCTCGGATTTTGCTCAGGAATCGATACTTCGTTTGGATTATGGGGATATTGATATTGCTGTTTCTGTATTTAACAGGGGATTGAAACGTGATTTGGAGAGCAGATTTGAACGGAAAGGAGATGTGCGTGATTTTATTAAAATGGCTCATCAGGGGCATATAATTGATTATGATATGATGTATGACCTTAATTGGATAGTGAATCTCAGGGCAGATTTGAGTAGAGTTAAAAAAGACATTTACCCTGATATATCACGTATGAGAAATACAATAAATAATTACAGAAACAATGTTATTTTAAAGGATAATAAAGAAGAAAGAGGTGATATATGAAAATGATTATTTCTATTATAGCAATATTATGGAGCATTTTTATATCAGCGGATTTTGATGTATATACAAATAAAATGTTTGATTTTTCCATCAATGTGCCGTCTTCATGGATAGAAAGTGATGATAATAGTGAATATATCTATTCCATGAGTGATGATAAAGGGATAAACAGTTTTGATATTATCATTGAGGATGTATTCACAGATAGTATATATGAAAGCAGGGTTGAACTGAATCTGTCTGATTTTGATGAAGATATAAGGAATCTTTTTCTTGAGAGTACTGTAATCAGTTTGGAATCTCAGATACCCTCAATGTCTATTATTGATTCGGGATTTGTTAATATTGGAGATTTTCCTTTAATGTTTATAGAATATAATTATGACAATGATGATGAACGATTTATATGCTCTCAATTTATGGGAATAGATAATGGTTATCTCTATGTATTGATATTCCTGGCAGAAGGGGATGATTTCTCAGATGATATTAAGGATATATATACTGATATGATACTGTCATTTGAATTGTTTTAATACCCCTTGTAATTTTTTGTCGCATATAAATAATTCTGTAAGTCCAGAAATAAATGTATATACATGTGGCAGATTATTTGCTATGTATTTAGGCAACTTGGAGGTTGAATGATAAATATAATGATTGCATTATTAATGCTGAACACTCTGCAACCCGTAATTTTGCCTTTTTCAATGGAAAATCCTGTTATTGACGGCATAATATCAGAGGATGAGTGGACAGATGGCTATCTATTTGAATGCGGCATGATACAATTCCATCCTTATGCAGGGCTTATGATGGATGACAGTATGAATGTATATATGAAATATGACGGTGAACAGATGTATCTGTGTTTTGATGTATTTCAAGACACATCATCGCTGATTGAAAATAATGGCAATAGGGATAATGGGCTTAATCAGGACAGAATTGGCATTGTACTGGACCCTCTTGGCAAGAAACAGGAAATGTACTGGATTGTTGTGGGGTTATCGGGTACTGTAAATGACAGCAGATTTATGAGGGCATCAAAGGATGGAGAAGAGGATTACACATGGGATGCCAATATGAGCTCTGCAGTAGAGAGAACAGCAAGGGGTTATGTGGTTGAGATGGCTATTCCATTTTCAAATTTCAGATTATCATCAAATAATAGGCAAGAGTGGAATATTAATTTTTACAGGGCATATGAAGAAGAAGGTGCATATACATTATATTCCTATAATACTGAATTTCCTTCAGATACTCGTTATGAGTCATTGCTGCCGGTTGTATTTGAAAACATTGATATCAGCAGAGAACAGCTTGAAATAATGCCATATGGTATATATGGTGCTGAAATGAACAGCACATTGCATAATAGAGGCAATGCCGGTGTTGATGTGCGGTATCCGCTTAATAATGCTTCAGTCGTCAATGTTGCACTTAATCCGGATTTCAGCCAATTAGAAGGTGATCCGCTGCAATTTGAATTTAATAATGAATATGCTATTTATTATTCAGAATACAGACCATTCTTTACTGAAGAAATGAATATCTTTGAAACAGATAATGAGATATTCTATTCCCGCTCAATTGTAAATCCCTATATTGCAGCAAAATATTCATATAAAGACCCAGACAATCAATTGGGAGCTATTGTTGCCTATGATGTTGAAGATACCATGATAGGAAACACAACTGCTTATGATGGTGTACTGAGTTATTCAAGGCAAGTGGGTGAACATCAATT
>CAZJAT010000020.1:24022-32327 GCA_964544145.1 uncultured Bacteroidales bacterium
GTAAATACGCAGTATGGCGGAGGCTATGTGCATTATAGATGGTATCTTGACAATGATTTTGCCCAGACATTCCAGATAGCTGAGAATTTTGGAGTATTTACTCCATTTGATATATATTCCAATTATATAGGCAAATTGAATGGGGATAGTGCCTATAGCATCAATGACTCTCTTACACAATTCTATGAAACACAGATATCATCCGTATTTTTAAGTGACTGTTATGCGCAGATAGCAGTTCAGATAGGCAATAAATTCTATGATAATGTCAATCTTGAATTCCTCTATCTGAATTGGTATACAGAATTTACAATCAATAAATATATACAGGGAAATCACTCAGGCATTTACGGTTACACGCCTGATTATAATTATGCGCGCATAGGTGAGCGTTTTCAGCTTGTAGAGAATCTGTATTATTCGCCATTGCCTCAGCTGAAATTCAATATAGGCAGTTTGATGTATAATTTCAATGCGGATACCTCTATGCAGTCATTATCATACAAAAACCAGAAGAATCTGACATATCAGTGGAAATCACTCTCATTGGATGCAGGGATCACCTATAGCCCCATAAATAATATATCCTTTAAGCTGAATGGAGAACTTGTTCGTGTTGATTTTGCACCCGATTATTATGATACTAATAGGGTCATTTCTCTGGAAAACAGATTATTCTTCATAATGCAGTATGAGCCTTCACCCGGGAATGTAATCTATTTCGGGGCTCGATACAATAAGGTTTTTCAGAATCCGATTGAAGATGAATATGACAGAAAGGTGATATTTTTCAAATTTTCTTCCAAGTTCTTTATCTGATGAAATTATCATGGGGCAGTGCAATCTGCCCTTTAAAAAGGAGTTGAGATGAATGAGAATAATGTTACTGCAGTATTGAAAAAGCACAGGTCCATCAGAGTTTACAGGGACATTGATATCAAAGATGATATTATTCATGACATAATTAAGTCGGGGCAACAGGCGGCATTTGCCTCTCAGAGTTACAGTATATTGATGCAGAGGGATATGGAAAAGAATCCGTTTCATGCTCCTCTGCTCTTTTATATGTGTGTGGATATCCATAAATTTGAATTGATTATGGCAAAACGAAAATGGGATAGGAAGATGTGCGATTTATTCGCATTCTTACTTTCCATGGAGGATGCATCATATGCAGCCCAGAATATGGTGATTGCAGCAGAATCACTGGGACTGGGTACATGTTATCTGGGTTATGTGCCTTATTATGCATCAGCAATAAAAAAACAATTTGAACTCCCTGACAAGGTATTTCCCATTGTTGGAATAACTATGGGCTATGCTGATGAAGAACCTGATAAACGACCGAGATATCCTATTGATTTCACTCTCTTTGAAGGTAAATACCCTGAATTCTCAGATGAGGATATTGAAAGGGCAATGGTGAAAATGGATGAAGGTTATTTGAAACAGGATTATTACCTCAAGGACAAGATAATGATAAAGCTGGAAGGGGACAGGAAGGAACGCTATACATATGATGATTATTCATGGACAGAGCATATATCAAGGAAAATGGGGCAATGGTCTCAAGACCCGGAAGAATTATTTAAACAGATGGAATTATGCGGTTTTGATCTTAAACACGGTCCTTTTGTAAATCAATAGAATAAGCGTGTATTTACAGTCAGGATTTTCCTTTATTGATTCCCAGAATAATACCAAGTACAATAGACCATAATGCGGCCAAACCAATCTGATATTCGGTATTAAGCATGAATGTAATTGTATGAGCCGGTATCCAGAACCAAATCAGAGTGAACCATGCATTCTTCATTCCCGCAAATTGCCATTTGCGCATGATAAGGTTTTCTTCTACCCTATGAAACAGCATCATCTGAGGGCCAAAGAAAATATTGGTAAATGCAGACATAAATAGAGCCCATCCCAATGTACCATGCTTGAAAAACGGTATCAGACCTTTTATCATCAATGTATCAGTAAATCCCTTCATGCCGGTAAATCCGAATTTAATTATAATACCCAATATACCCCAGCCAATAATCTTAAGCAGAATCTCTACAGGATTGCCCATTAATCGGAGTGATTTCTTTTTTATGGGATAGGAAATTATCTCGCCCAATGTGCCCAGTAATGCGAATTGAATGAATGCTGAAAGCATAATATGTTTTGTTACAAAATCCAGATACCATTGCATAGAGACATTGTATAATAAATAATAAATGAGTCAAGATATTTATTTGACAGCATTGAATAATTTTTCCAATGAATTATAATAATAAAAAAGGAGTAAGAATGAAGTATATAATATTTGTATTAACCATTGTAATTGCTGTGTCTGTATTTGCTGCTAATTTAATTGTTATAGTCCCGGATGGGTTTACATTTGACGGTTATTCCCTGCTCAGAAAGATATCATCAGACCCAAGAAGAAGTATTGCTTTTGACAGGGTCAAGCATGTCTTTGTATATGAGACAACAACTGATAACACATATATTACAGATTCTGCTGCCAGCGGAACTGCTATGTTCACAGGTCAGAAAACAAATACTGACGTAATTGGCCAGGATAAATCAGCCGAACCTAGAGAGAAGGATGGTAAAAACATTCCCAATATAATTGAATTCGTGAAATCGAATAATATGCTTTCCGGCATTGTAACCAATACGAGGGTTACACATGCAACGCCTGCATGTACATATGGTCATGTGAATGACAGATATTATGAATGGGAACTGGGAGATCAGCTTTCCAGAAAGGGTATTGATATTGTACTGGGCGGAGGAACAGGTAATATGCTTACTATTGATGAGATATGTCCTTTAACGGGGAATAAAGGAAAAAGAAAGGATGGTATTAAGGCATTATCAAATATGATAAATGGAGGATATACATTTATATCAGACAGGGAAGAGCTTAATACACTGGATTTAAATACTGAAAAGGTGCTGGGATTATTCTCATATTCACATATGAATTATGAATGGGAAAAACCGGAAACTGAACCAACGCTATATGAAATGGGTAAAAAGTCAATTGAATATCTTCACAATAAATCAAAAAAGGAAAATAAAGATTTTTTCCTTATGATTGAAGCAGGCAGAATAGACCATGCGGCTCATGAAATTTCAACAGAGAAATATATGTGGGAAATATTTGAATATGAAAAACTCAGTGATTTTGTAATGGATTATTGCGACAGCACAGAGACAACATTGCTTATAATTCCCGATCATGCGACTGCAAACCCGATATTTACAGGAAGCAAGGACAGTCTGGGCTTTTATGTATATGACTCGTATTTTGTTGAGAATGAATTTGTCTATCCGGACAAGGAAGCATTTAAGGAATTAATAAAACACATTGATGTTCACTGGACCACATCAAATGGTGAAACAGAAGATGCCGGTTATAGAGGTGAACATACGGGTAGTGATGTGCTGGGACTTATGTATGGAAAATACAGTTATATGCTGAATGGATTTTTAAGCAATACAGATTTCTTTGAATCAATGAAAAGAATTCTAAAAAAATAATGAAAAGCATATAATAGAAAATGAAATGAATAAAAAAAATCGTATTAGATCAATTATTGATATTTGTCTGAAAATGGAAAAACGAGCGGAAAGAATATATAGAGATTTTGGTAAACGATCAAAGAATATTGAATTGAAGAAATTCTGGATTCAAATGGCTTCTGAAGAAAATGAACATATAGGTTTTTGGGAAGATCTGCTTATTATGGATAAAAATAATATTATTATGGACATGTTTGGTGACTCGGCTATTATGATCAAGGAATTAAAATGGCTTAATAAGTATTCGGGAATCATGGAGAAAAAAAAACGGCTTTCTGATCAAGAGAAATTTCTCATAGCTTATAAGATGGAATACTATTTGATACATGTAGCATTTTTCACTTTATTCAATTTTATAAAGGCTGTGCCGGATAAGAAGTCACCGCAGGATTCATATGAAGAGCATCTGGATTACTTTATTGACATGTTTTATAAATACAATGAGATCATGCCCGGTGCCGATATATTGACAACTACATTGAAACAGCTATGGAGAGACAGTGTCAGATTAGCAGAAAATAATATGATTGACCCATTAAGTAAACTAAATAACCGGCGCGGATTCATGTCAAAGGTTATCCCCCTTGCATATCTTGCAATGCGCAATAATAAGAAGGTGTCTTTCATTATATTTGATATTGATGATTTTAAACAGATAAATGACTCAAAGGGTCATTCAGAGGGTGATAGGGTGATTCAATTCTTATCACAGGCAATAAGGAAAAGAATAAGGCAATATGATGTACCCGGCCGTTTGGGCGGAGATGAGTTTATTGTATTTATGTATGATATGGATAGAGAAAATGCGCAAAAAGCAGCTGAGGGTCTAAGAGAGGAAATGTGTTCTGCAGCCAATAAGTGTAATGCAACAATCAGCGGTGGGATTGTGAGTGATTATGTAAAGCAGAATATTGAAGAATCTGTGAACAGCATGATTAAAAAGGCTGATGCAAAATTATATATGTCAAAGAAACAGGGTAAAAACACGATTTCTTAGCATAAATGAGTGTTTTTTACATTATTTCCCGTCAATATAATAAAGGAGTATGTATGAATAGATGGATTTATATATTGTTGATTATTTCAATATCATTGAATATAGGAACATTTGCAGTAATTATATATGACAGAATATCGCCAAAGGAAGAACATATTCCGCCTTTTCTTAAATATATTGATATTGATGAAGATCAGTTGGACCGTATTGATTCAATAAGAATGAAGTGGTTTGATGTAAATGACAGCCTAAGCGGGCGCATATATATGCTGAGGAATGAAATATCACTTATTGACAGTATTGAAGACCTTACACAGGATTCAATGTTGAACATAGAAATAGAAATGTTAATTGATTCATTACGTGCCTTTGAGGATTCACATAAAACAATGTTCATGAAATACTATAATTCTTATGGAGAAATACTTGACAGCGAACAGATTGATAAGATTATGAAGGAAAATAAACTGCTTATCAAGATTCTCAATATAGATGATTATGATGATGAAGAAGAAAAAAATAAGATAATCAAAAAGATAATAATTGAAAAGGGGGACTAATGTCAATAAGAAAATTTCTTGTAATGATAATAGCAGTTATGCTCAGTGCAATCTTACTAATGGCTGAAGAGGAAAAGATAGAGATAAAGGTTATCAAGGATAATGACAACATAACTGTTTACAAGAATGGAGAAAAGATCGAAATGCCTGATAATTTAGATGGGCTTGAAGGACTTGAAGGTTTGGAAGGCATTGAGGGTATAAAGATCATTAAAGATATGAAAGACATTGAGGAAATAGATATTGAAATAATGGGATTACCCGGGACTATGAATGAATTTACATGGATGGCATTTGAGGATTTAACGGATGAACAGGAAAAAAAGATAGAGCAGTTTAGATCGGACATGTACAGGGACCTGATTGACATTAATGCGGATATTCAAAAAGCAGAGATTGATATGTATATGCTCATTAATAATAATGCTGATATCAATAAATTGAACAAAGAAATTGAAAGGATTGGTCAGTTAAGAATCAAATCTCAGAAACGAAGGATGAATACCTTTATACAGATACGTAATATGCTGAATGATGAACAAAAGGAAATGTTTAACAAGATAGGACTGGGTTTCCTCGGTTTTAAAGAAAAAATGATTATCAGGAAGAATATTATTGAGGATTTGGACGAATAGAGATGCGGAACAGCCGGATAATAAAAATCCGGCTGAATTCCGAAAAATTTATAAACAGCATGGACCAATGGTTTTAAATTACGCGTATCGATATATCGGTAATATGGATGATGCAGAGGATATCTTGCAGGATGTATTTATGAAACTGTGGACACATATACACAAGATAAGAGATTTAAAAAAGATTAAATCATGGTTAAGCAGGACAACATACAACAGATGCATGGATTTTCACAGAGAGAAAAAGCAGGCGCATATAATGAAAAATGACAATTTATATCCGGATTTTGAACAGCATGACATAAGGAGCGATATAATTAAAAATATAATACTTCAATTACCGGAAAGGCAGCGTGCAGCATTAATTATGCAGAAATATGAGAACAAATCATATAAGGAAATTGCAGAATCCATGGATATATCACTTAAATCAGTAGAAGCATTGATATATAGAGCGAAGAAATCAATCAAGGAGAATATACATGGCAGATAATGGTCATATTACAGAAGCTGACATCATAAAATACATAGATGGTGAATTGTCGGAAAAAGAATCAGAAAAAATAAAAAGACATTTAACAATTTGTGAGCCGTGCAATCAGAAATTTGCTGCATATAGCAGTGTAAATGAAATACTTGATGATTATGATATTCCCATACATACACTGCCTGAATTGAGTATTGAGTTGAATATGAGTAAGCAAAGAATGAATAGATGGAAATATATTTTTAATGCAGCCTGTGTAACAATTCTAATTGCAGTATCAATTTATGCAGGTATTATAACAGGCAATAAGGTGAATGTAGTTATAAAAGGCAATAGCGAGAGGAATGAATTCAATGAAATGATGCATATGTATGCAAATAAAGAAAGAATCAGTTTAGAGAGAAAATAATAAAACAATCCCCGCCTTGATTACATATGATAATATTTGACATATATTCATTTATTAGTAAAATAAAATCATAAAAGGAGGGCTTTTGAATACAGAAAGCTTGCAGATCTGCAATAAATTCCTAATGAAAACAGATAGATTAAGGGACAGCATAAATGATTATATTGAATTCTTTGATAGTTTTTCTGAATTGATAAGAAAGACTGTCAAGGCTGAAACTGTAATATTAAAAACATGTGTAAGGGGATATTCAGCAATAAGCTCAACAAAAAACCTATCAAACAGCACAATGGAGTTTTTGCACAGAAAATCATTAAACAATGGAATATATAAAAATGGAGTCAATGTAATACATATTCACAATATAAATTACAGGAATAAAAAGTTGGGCATACTTATACTTGTATTCAGCAGGAAACAGAAATTCAAATATTTCAAGGAAATTTTCAATACTATATTATCGCAGGCGGATTCGGCAATATTACAGATGATGAATGTAAACAGATTGATTGAGAAGGATAAAATTATTCAAATAATATATGATATTGATTCAATAAGGGATTTACATCTTACATTTGACAATATGATGAAAAGGATAGTTAGGCGTATCAACAGGGAATTGAATGCAGATTATTCATTTCTCACAATTTATGATAGAAAAACTAAATTATTTAATGTACACACAACAAATCGCAAGATGAACAGAATGATAGAGGATTATCTTATTGATTTTTCAGTTCATGCAACTAAGAAAAATGCTGTGGCAAAGAGGAATATTGACAATTGGAATACAATTGGTATACCGCTTATTATGGAGGATGATGTAATAGGAGTACTTGGTGCGATGAAGAATGATATTGCTTTCAATGAATTTGAGACAAGGGTTTTGAAGGCAGTTGGTACTCAGACCGATACGGCAATATTTGAAAATCTGGAAAAGAGAAGGCTCAAAACAGTTCTTGGGAGATCCGTTGACCCCCGTGTAATGAAAAAACTTCTGCAGGCAGATGATGCCGGTTTCCTGAATGGTGAAAAGATGAATGTAACAGTACTGTATGCTGATATCCGCGGTTCTACAGAGATGTCGGAACAAATTGACCCAGTGCTTCTTGTTCAATTTATAAGCAGGTATCTCAGTGCAATGAGTGATATTGCCTTTGAAAATCAGGGTACTGTTGATAAGTTTGTCGGTGATGAGGTGATGGTACTGTTTGGTGCTCCCTATAAACAGGAAAATAAGGAATTAATGGCCATTAAAACAGCTATTATGATGCAGAAAAAATATGGAGAAATACTTGCAGAATTTGATAACAAGTATATTAAGAATACAGCATTAGGCATAGGTATTGCGACAGGTGATGTGATTGCCGGAGAAATGGGAAATGAAAAGAGAACGGATTATACAATCATCGGAAGAGTAGCAAATCTTGGAGCGCGTATCTGCTCTGATGCCGGGAAAGGAGAGATATTGACAGAAGATATAACATATGACTGTGTGAAAGAGAAATATATGTGTTTGAAAAAACATAAAAAAACATATAAAGGTATCAATAGGGCTGTTGATGTATGTAAAATTAAATATTAAGGAGAGAAATGAAATTCTATAGGAAATTGCACAGACGTATTATGAAAAGGCCA
>CAZJAT010000021.1:0-30035 GCA_964544145.1 uncultured Bacteroidales bacterium
TGGATATATGTCTTCAACCTGTGTGAAAGGGTTCAAGGTTCAGGTTGCATGATGTAAGCGTATGTGATTTGATTGATTTGATTATTTATTTATTTATTTTTTTATTTTTTTATTTATTTCCAGCCACTAGCCACCAGTTTACCAGCTTACCAGCCACCAGCTCACCAGCTACCATTTTACCAGTTTACCAGCCACTATCTTCCCCCAGGTCTTGACATTATCCAGCATACCGAATCAATGGTACTGCATAAACGCTTAGAGGCATGCCTGGATATATGTCTTCAACCTGCGTGAAGGGGTTCAAGGTTCAGGTTTCAAGTGACATGTTACAAGTACATTTGATTTGATTTGATTTGATTGTTTATTTCTTTATTTCTTTCTTTATTACCAGCCACCAGCTACCAGCCACTATTTAACCAGCTCACCAGTAACTATTTCCCAGATTCCTCTATATCCCTCTAACGTCCACTATATCAATAAATTGTTTGAGTATATCCTTGAATTTAATAATATCTTCCGGTTTGTATGGGTATTTATCTTCATATTCACTCTTATATGTTTTATCCCTTCTAAACTGCTGCAATGCAAATCTTTCAGCTCCTACAATATATGATCCTATCTCCCTTATATCATTGGAATCAACAATGTCAGGCACACATGTAGTACGAAACTCATGATGAACAGAACTGTTTATTATCATATCAATAGATTTTTTTATCCTGTCCGGGTTAATGTCAATACCTGCTGCAAGATAGTATTTACCTAATGAGGTTTTTATATCCATTGCAAAATAGTCAGCCAATCTCATTTTAATAATTTTTTCCAATATATCGGGATTATATCCATTAGTATCAATCTTAACAGGTAAATGAGTTTCTTCCTTGAGCAATTGAATTAATTCAATAATATCCTCACTGAATAGGGGTTCACCTCCGGTTATACATATACCTTCAATGAAATTTTTCCTCTCTTTTAATTTTGCAATGATTTCCTCATAGGATATATCATCTGTACTGCTGTCAGATTCAATCAATTCCGGATTATGACAAAATGGACAACGGAAATTGCATCCACCTGTAAACAGAGTGGATGCAATCTTTCCGGGAAAATCTATCAGGGATATACCCTGGATGCCTTTTATTCGGACCACAGCTCCCCCAAGAAGAGTGAATTCATTATACCTTAAACTCTTTCCTGTGCTTGAATTCTTCTCTTTTCCCCTCATTCCAGTTGGATACGGGGCGGAAATAACCCACAACCCTGCTGTAAATTTCTGTTGGAACTTTTTTGACCTTAACTACTTCTCTTGTTTTTGTTCCTGAAGCAATGGTTTTCTCCATTTCACTCTCCTTTTTCTACATATGTTTCAATGCCGAATTTTTCTAATTCCTCTTTTGAATGTTCATAGGGACAAAACGGATGCTCACCTGATATGTATCCATGAACAGGACATATACTGAATGTCGGTGTAAGCGTATAATATGGCAGATGAAAATTTTCCGCTATTTTTTTCACAAGCTGTTTTGCTGCTTCCGGTGAATATATCCTCTCACCGAGAAAACCATGAAGAACAGTGCCGCCTGTGTACTGACTCTGTAATTCATCCTGCAATGTTAATGCTTCAAACAGATCATCAGTATATCCCACAGGTAATTGCGTTGAATTGGTATAATAGGGATTTTCTTCACCGGAGAATGGCATATCAGGATGTTTTTTCTTATCAAGACGCGCAAGACGATATGTGGTTCCTTCAGCAGGTGATGCTTCCAAATTATATAGATTACCTGTTTCATCTGTATATTCCCGCATTCTATCCTTCATGAATGTTAATGTTTCTAATGCAAAGTTTTTTCCCTCTTCTGTCGCAATACTCTTATGTAGCAATATTTCAGCAGCTTCATTCATTCCGACAAGTCCTATTGTGGAAAAATGATTTGCCCAAAATGTTCCGAAATTCTTTTTAACTGAAGACAGATAATGCTTTGAATATGGATAAAGACCATTTGATGTGAACCTCTCCAGCACTTTTCTTTTTATTTCCAATGATTCCTTTGATATATCCATTAATTTAGCAATTCTATTGAAGAATTGATTTCTGTCTTTTGATTCAAAGGCTATTCTTGGCATATTCAATGTTACAACACCCACACTGCCTGTCATGGGATTTGCACCGAATAAACCGCCTCCCCTTATCTCCGCTCTTGCACTCTTCTTTTCTTCACCACTTTCAGGAGCAGCTGTATTGAGTTTCAGATTCAATTGCATATTACTGGACCTGTTGCGCAATTCCCTGTTATCCAGGCGCAATCTGCAGCACATACTCCGTGCATCAGAAGGGTCCATATCAGAATTGATAAAATTACTGAAATAAGGAATCCCGTATTTTGCTGTCATTTCCCATACTTTTTCAATTGCCGGATCATTCCAGTTGAAATCCTTTGTAATATTGTATGTGGGAATAGGAAATGTGAATATTCTTCCTTTTGCATCCCCTTCCATCATCACTTCTGCAAATGCCGTGTTGAAAAGATCCATTTCTTCTTGAAATTCTTTATATGTTGCTTCTTTACGTTTTCCGCCAATAATAACCTGGTCATCCCTTAAATTCTTTGGACACACCAAATCCATTGTTACATTGGTGAATGGCGTTTGGAAACCCACCCTTGTTGGTACATTGACATTAAATATGAATTCCTGCATTGCCTGCTTAACATCTTTATATGTAAGATTATCATATCTTATAAATGGAGCTAAATATGTGTCAAAATTGGAAAATGCCTGTGCACCGGCAGCTTCGCCCTGTAATGTATAAAAATAATTTACAATCTGTCCCAATGCCGTTCTGAAATGCTTGGGGGGCTGACTCTCAATTTTGCCTGAAACGCCGCCTAAACCCTGTGTGAGCAGCAATTCCAAATCCCAACCACAGCAGTAAACGGAAAGCATTCCTAAGTCATGTATGTGTATATCGCCTTCCTTATGGGCACGGGCTACTTCCTGCGGATATATCTTCTCCAGCCAATATAATGCAGATATGGATGCTGAGACATGATTATTCAGTCCCTGTAATGAATAGGACATATTGGAATTCTCATTGACTCTCCAATCTGCCTGGTCAATATATCTATCCATCATTGCCACACCATCTTCAATCATCATCTTTGTTCGTCTCATCTCTGCATGCTGCTGTCTATAGAGAATATATGCCTTTGCAGTATTGGCATAATTACCCTCAATGAGCATCTTCTCCACAAGGTCCTGCACATTTTCAACTGTGGGCACCCTGTCGCTCTTATACATAACTTCCAGTACTGCTACTACTTGATGTGTGATCTTCTTTGATAGGGTAAGATCATCCCCGCCTATTGATTTTGCCGATTTGAATATTGCCGCTGTTATCTTGTTTTCGTCAAATTCCTCTAAACGACCGTCCCGCTTCCTTATAAAATTTATGCTTGACACTCGCCCTCCTTCTCCTGCAAGTTTTTATAAATATAGTATTCACATTAGATTATTTGTCAAGCGAATGCACAATATTTAGTATTGTCAAATCATCAGAACGCAATATGTTGTGTTTTTTCAGCACTTATATTGTATCAATTGTACACTTTAATCATAGCCGGTTTCAGTGTTTTATTTAGCTCAATTGTATCCAATATCGTAAGTGTGGGAATATCTATAACATATAATGTTCCATCACTGCTCATTATATTTATTTTGTTTTTATACTCAAATATCTCTGATGGAGAATCCACTACTAATGTATTGCATTCTTCTGTTTCCAATTCAAGGCACCATATACTGCTGTGTGCAATGCTGTTCTCTGCATATGATTGTATAGTAATAATACTGTTAAATCCGATAATAAATTTACCGGGATTATATTCAGGTGTATATTCATCAACTATCACCTTATTCCTCATCTTCACAACACTTCCCTCAAGATTTGTAAATATATTACCTGTGCATGAGATATATATATCCTCATCAAATTCATAGAAATATGTGGGATTATTTCCTATATCAATGGAATCTATAGACATATCATCTATATTCAGCATATATACATATCTTGTTGGGTCAGTGTATCCGCTTGTTCCAATATAAAGTGTATTTTTAAAAATAAAGAATGAATATGGTTCATCTGATAAATCAATACGCTTGTATTCAGTCATATCAGCTCTGTTGAGAATAAGCAATTCACTGCTTCCCCATAATGCAGTGTAAATATAATTTTCATCAGCAATTATTCCACCCGGGGAAGAACCATCATCACAAACAAATGAGTCCAGTATATCTCCCTCCAAATTGAATTTCTGTATTAGTGGAGTTCCTCCGAATCCTGAATTGGAAATAAATATTTCTTCATTATCAATATATATTGCAGAGGGTGATGTTCCGGTTACAAGCAATGGTCCAGTAACATTATATGTTGTGTCCATTACATAAACAGCTTCTGCAGACCAATCAAGTATATAGAGATTACCCCAGCCCTCTTCATATTTAAATAATATACATGATATTAGCACTAAAATTATCAGAACAGGAATTAATTTCTTCATAATACCTCCATATAATATGTTAGAGAAAATGTTCTTCCTTCATTTGCATATCCCCTCACATCATAATAATCTGTGTTAAATACATTCCTGATGCCTGCTTCTATATTACCATGATTCATGATATAGCTTACAGATAAATAATCAAAGAGCATATAAGGATTAAAAAATTTTGTATTTTCTTCATTTGTATATCGGATTCCATTATATGATATATTCCATTGCAGCTCCCATTTATTTAAATAAATATTACCAGATATTCCTGCTTTATACAATGGGCGATAAACCATTAATGTATAATAATGTGTAATATACTCTGCATCACTGTTTATAATCCCTTCAATGAATCTATAATAATCATCAACCTTATCATTGACTGCAGGACTGAAATTCACATATGCATCAAACACACCATATGTTCTATTTATTCTTGCTTTTAATGTTATAAAAGGATTTAATACACGGTTATTATTTACAGGCATGTAAATACTTCCCACTTGCTGCCAGTTAATTAGATTGAAGAATACATCAATACCCGAATTCATCATCACTTCCAATCCACTGAAATCATGCACATGATTATAGAAAAGAGTTATATCATATTCATTATCCAGTGATTCATTACCCTTAGCGAAAATATCACCTGTCCAGTATAATTCATTGAATGTCGGCTTTCTGCCTGAAAGCCGAATTCCCATATCCCTATAATCATTATTCTGAAAAACCCTATATGAAT
Source organism: uncultured Bacteroidales bacterium (assembly GCA_964544145.1). Lineage (GTDB taxonomy): Bacteria > Hydrothermota > 32-111 > 32-111 > 32-111 > CAZJAT01. The sequence goes on from CAZJAT010000021.1 coordinate 5,296, forward strand.
ATAATAATCCGGGCAATAGAGGATATGACAATTTCAGCTGGAGTAAATGATTATCATTTCTCCAATCATATTGCATTGCTGTCATTATTCTGCTGTGTGTACCCGTATTGCTGCCTGCGCAGTAATCCTCAATCAATGATAATTCTACTGGATTACCAAATATATTTCTGCTTATACTGAATCCCCCATTAAATGTTCTCATCCTGTCATCCGTGTTTAATGATAACTCATTATTATAGTATCTGTATTCATTGATAGTCAAATATTGTTTTACAGCCATACCGGCAATCTGCGGGGAAAACTGAAAATGAAACATCTGCTCATCATAAAAGGCATGCTCAAAACGGCTTCCTTCCATACCCGGATCACCATATGTACTATTACTCAAAAGACAAGTAAATATTTCTTCTATTTCAATAAAATATTTATTTCCATGATGATATGAATTGCTTAGTATGTCGCCTGATGACAGCACCATATCCCCATAATCAAACATTTCATATCCATATTTGACATATTCACTGCCGAATGCGCCGCCAGCATAATAATCACCATTATTCATCATTCTCAGTATTGCATTAATCCTGTTTTTTCCAGAGGATGAAAAATCCAATATACCTGCAAAGGCGGATATGCCCACCAATGAAATATGTTCATCCCAATGAACAGCAGTGTTATTAAGCACAAGTACGGGTATCATATTAACATTGACTATACCCGAGGACGGATTAAACAGGGGAATGTTATTGATAGAAACAAGAACTTCTTCAGAACTTGAATTTCTTAATGAATAGACAGTATTTCTGGCATACTGTCTAATGTTTACTGATGGGGAAACACTGCGTAATGTACTTTGAATATGTATATCATGTTCTGTCGATTCTGTCTTCAACTGAGGTTTTCTTCCTTTGACATACATAGTGTCACCCTGGAATACAATATGATTCATTCTTATGCTCATACAGCATGAGTCATTGACAACAATCACAGTATCCCTGAAGCCCAAGGCACTGATGCTGATGGTATCATTAATATCCGCATTCAGCGGAGTAAGTATCTGTTGTTTTACATTATTTCTGCTGATTATAATATATGATATATGATTACCGTCTTCATCAATGAATAAAATATCAACAGTATATACAATAATGGGTAAAAGAATTAAACACAATAATACATTTTTCATATCTATCCTTATTGAATTAAGGACAGACTCCATCCTCGTGGAGTGTGTCATTCAGGCAGGTTTCCTGACTTGCAGCTTTGCCTTGTATCGCCTTCCCGATTAGGTGGCAATGATACTCGTATCTGCATACAGTTGCGGGACAGCAACGGATTCTCACCGTTTTCCCTTTTACCTCAAAAGAGCACCTGAATATCATAAATATATATTGCTCATCACTTTCAGTCAATAGTTATATATGCAGTTTTGATTATTAGAATGCAACCTTCCCCCTTATTGTCAGAAACCGGAAAAATTTGGCATGCCTCCCTTTGAGAGCGTTTTCATCATTTTTTTCATTTGTTTATGCTGTTTAATAACAAATTTAACCATAGATACTGTGTTACCGCTGCCCTTGGCAATTCTTCTCACCCTATTTTTATTATTCAGCAGATAGGGATTATGTCTCTCTTTTTTCGTCATTGAGGAAATTATAGCTTCTACTTTTTTCATTTGCCCTTCTTCCATGCCAGTCAATTTCACCTTATTGCCCACACCGGGAATCATTTTCAGGATATCGCCCAGAGGACCCATTTTCTTCATTTGATTGATTTGATTGAGATAATCCTGAAAGTCAAATTGACCTTTTTTCAGTTTTTTCTCCATATCCCTCGCTTCTTCTTCACTGATAATATCCTGCGTTTTCTCAACAAGGGATACTATATCGCCCATACCCAGAATCCTTGAAACAAGACGTTCCGGGTGAAATACCTCAAACTGATTTTTTCGTTCACCTGTTCCGATGAATTTAATGGGACTACCCACTGTCTGAACAATAGATAATGCTGCTCCTCCCTTCTGATCTCCATCCATTTTTGTTAAAATTACACCTGATATGTTTAATTTTTCTTTGAATCCTCCTGCACTTTTAACCGCATCCTGACCGGTTAATGCATCTCCAACATAAAGTATTTCCGATGGTTTGAACTTTTTCTCAATATTTTCCAATTCCTGCATTAATTCATTATCAATATGCAGTCTTCCGGCTGTATCCAGTATTACAGTGTCATATACCTCTCTTTTTGCAAATTCAATTCCCTCTTCAATAATCTGCAATACATTATCACCCCTTCTGTCAAAAAATCCGGCATTTGCATCCTTGGCAACAATTTGAAGCTGCTCAAATGCAGCAGGCCTTTTAATATCACAAGGTATTAGTAGACATTTTTTCCCTATTGTATTTAAATATATACTCAATTTACCGCACGTTGTTGTCTTACCGGTTCCCTGCAGACCAACCATCATAATAACAGCCGGATTACCCCTAAATTGAATATCACTGTCCCCCAATGAAAGTATATTCACCAATTTGTCATTCACAGCTTTAATAATGATATGTTCCGGTTTAAGTGATTTCAGTATATCTGCGCCTAAGGCATCGCTTTTAACATCTTCAATAAAACCCTTAACAATCTTATAATTTACATCAGCTTCCAGGAGAATTAATTTTATCTCTTTTAATGTCTTTTCCAGGTCTGCTTCAGTAATCTTACCTTTATTTCTTATTTTCTTGAAAATTGTTGAAAATTTACCTGTTAATCCGTCAAGCATCCTTATTCACTCCTGTTGTTTGTATAATGATATTTACGAGTTCATCATAAGAAATCCCGTCATATTCGGCTTCGGCCGGCAAATCTGACAAATCAGTCATCCCAGGTACAGAGTTTACTTCAAGTTCAAATATATCATTGCCCTTTATAATAAAGTCAACACGAGCAAATGATTTTAAATTCAGTGAAATAAATATCTGTTCAGCATATTTTTTAATCTGTTCAATAACATTCTGATCCAATTCCGGAGGCAGTATAAATTCAGTCATTCCTTTAGTGTATTTAGCTTCATAATCGTAAAATATATTCCCTGGTTTCAATTCTAATGGCGTAAGAACAAATGGTTTACCGCTTTTTTCAATTATACCAACAGTGATTTCCTTTGATGAATCTATATATTCCTCTGCAATATAAGCACCATATTGTTCAATCTTGTTATTCAATTTATCATAACTGATATTTGCATCAGCAATGAATGAACCCACACTTGAACCGCCTGTATTCGGCTTGAATATTATTTTTTTAGAAAATATCTTTAATATATCTGCATTATTATCCAGAACATGTTTATTTATAAACACCGCTTTCGGAACCGGAATACGCATTCTTTCCATAACACTCTGAGTATTAAACTTATTTATTGTCAATGCAGATGCTATAACTCCAGAACCTGTGTATGGAATCCCTAAACATTCCAACATACCCTGCACAATACCGTCCTCTCCAGGTGTTCCATGCATGATATTAAATACTTCATCAAACGTTTTTATTCTTGTTTCAATATCCTTACCAAATTCAACCATTTCACAATGACAGCTCTTTTTTAACACATTAAAAACATTCAGAGCAGATCGTTTGGACACTTCACTCTCATTTGACGGACCGCCATACAGTATGGCAATTTTCTTCATAATGTTTTCCTTATTTTATTTATTGCAGATATTATTTTCATTTTAGGATTTATCATACCTTCCTTTCCCATTGTATAGATATCAATTTTCTTATGCTTTATCTCTGAACTGCCTGTTATAACAATCATTTTCTTATTCTCCTTCAACGCTTCTGAAATGATTCTTCCAGTAATTTTGCCATAAAAGCTCTGTTTGTCCAGTTTTCCCTCACATGTGATGACAATATCAGCTTTTCGGATTTTTTCTCCAATATTGGATAATGATTCCATGAATCTATAATTATCTTCAAATCCGGCATTTATTGCCATAAATGCAGCGCCAAGCCCTCCTGCAGCTCCTGCATATTTTTTGTTTAAGATATGCAGTTTATCTGCCGTAATATTATAATATTTTTCCAATTCACTTAACTGCCGTTCATTCACTCCTTTCTGCCGTGCATATACAACAGCTCCCAGTGAACCATTCAATGGATTATAAACATCCGGTATAACAGTTATATCATGATGAGATTCCAAGGAATTTATATTTTTTAATATTTTTGTATTTTTATGCGCTTCAACACTTGCACCAAGCCCTTTAAGCATACCATATCCGCTGTCAATTGTCGCTGAACCCCCAAGGCCTATAATTATATTCTTACAGCTTTTCTCAGCATGCGTGATAACAGCAGCAATACCTGAACTGGTTCTTATGAAAGGATTTCCCGATTTCCTTACCCTCTTTAATCCTACAATATTAGCGCTTTCAATATATGCTGCATTTTTATCAATAAGATAATTGGTCTTAATTCTGTGATTATTGGCATTGACTGTGAATACCGGTATTATTCTGCATTTCTTTTTATAAAATTTAATTGTGTCAAGAAATCCATCTCCGCCATCAGTAACCGGGATTGCTTCAATATCACCAGATCTTTCATTTATCATATTCGCTATTTCAACTGCTTCCAGTGTACCCTTTAATGACTGAGCCGCGAACAGTACTCTCATCTTATCAGCTTCTTGCTCCTTGCAATATTGCCATATTGATCCATTATGTATACAACAACAAATAAGTCTTCATTTTTAATTTTTTCTATGTGTACGGTGAATGATTCAGCATTTGAATCAAATATACCGTCATCAGGCATTGCAGACATCAATTGTCCTCCATTCACTGCATAATACATTTCATCTAAAAATGATGACTCATCAACTGCTCTGAGGGTCAATGTATTCTTTTCAAATTTCATATCATTGATTTGAGGAGCAGTATTATCTATAAATATATTCTCACTCATTTCGCTATACAATGGATCTTTCACATTACTTAGTGAATCACCTGCTCTCACAATGATTTCATAATTACCCTGATCAAAACCTTCTGCATATATCAGTACATAATTCTCGTATATATTTTTCTTCACAGGGTATAAACCAAAACGGTCCTTCAGAAAAACATCATACTCTAATAAATCATTATCCATATCACCTGCATACCAAATCGCGAATATCACCTTGGCATCTGTCTTCATAATATTATTGTCATATTCTGGATACATTGATGTATTAAAAACCGGATATGTGAAAATACCCTCTGTCTGGACATAATCCGGAATTATTCTCGGGTCAAAAACCCTTATTGAATCAATTCCAGGTGCATGATTCTTTGTTCTGTAATATATGCTGACATCTTTCAGCTTATCTTCTGATGAGGAATACATATATTTGTACTGCATATATCTATATTCATCCGAATTAACTGTCATGCCGGGTTTTAACAGTATAAAATCTGTCCATGAAGAATCAGCATCATATGAATCTCCCTGTCTGAAATAAAGTTTGCCTTTACCTTCAGCAGAAACATGTACAGTATTAACAAATACTTTTTTCCCAAAATCTATTACATTTGATATATATTCACTATTGTCATATAATCCCTTTATGGAGAATATCCGTCCGGGATCTCCTGTTGTAATATAAGCATACTTTCCTAAAACCTTGATGGAAAGAATATAGTCAGCTTTAATCAAGCCGCATGAAAAAAGAGATTTATTTTTGAAGAACATAATCTCCGGTGTTTTTGCCTTTACCATCAATATTCCGCCGTCATAGCTTTCTGCGCTTATAATAAAATCATCTGTTGAAAATAGTGTATCAGATTTTGATTCAAAAATATTAATAAGAGTTGAAACATAATTTAATTCATTTTCATTCGGGGAAATCTTTGTATTAATAAGTGCCATCACAGCATTATTCTCTACTGATATAAAATCCACCTCTCCGCTTTTTGATGCATAAACTGTTTTTTGCTTACCATTCTTAAATTCTATAACCTTGCCTTTCCCTTCTGTTCCTATATATAGAGCATCACCAAATTGTTTTAAATACGATATGTTCTTATCATTAACTGTCAATATTTTTTCCATCTTGACACCATTAATAATATAGAGCTCATTTTCAATTGCAGCATAAACCCTGTTTCCAATACGCTCCAGAATATTAATTCCTCTATTCTCATATTGTGCAATTGTATCAATTCTTCCCTCTTTAATATTAATAATCAATCCGGAGGGAATGACAACTGCCCATATATTTTCTTTATTATCTGTAACCATCTGATAGACAGTTTCTCCATCTTCAAAAAGAATAATAGTATCATTTTTATCTATATTATAAATCATAGGAGACATACCCGTTCCGATGATATGCTGTTCATGATAAATAATATGTGAAAAAATAGGCATATGAGTGTAAAATTTACCGGTATCAATTAGCAGGCCTGGCATAGCAAATTTACTTGAAATCATTATCTTGTCTGATATATACAATGATTGAACTGATTCTTCCGGTTTATGAATCAATTTTCCCGATTCAAATGCTGTCAACATCAATGCAGACAACAGCGCAATAAGAAGCACAATCCGCTTCATTATTTCCTCCTGATTTTAATAATTTCTGATATCTGGCCGCTTATAACCCCTTGTCCCTCTACAGTAATTTCTTCAACTAATCCTGCTGTAACAGGTTTTTTTCCCATTAATATCATCTGACTTATATGAGTACCCGTCTGCTTGGTGTATTCTTTATTCATCTCTGAATACCCCGGATTACCATTAATCATTTTTAAGATAATACTATTTGCAGGTTTCAACTTTTCAATTATATTGTTTAGCTCATCAAGATTTGTAAACTCATATTTTCCTTCGCTGCGCTGAAGTTCAAACACAGGTTCATCTCTGCCGTTTATTGCAAAGAGCATCACTGAATCTGATTGTATATTTTCAGGTATCTGCATTTGGAATGGGATCTTCTCATCATTCCCCCTGAAACGGTTTAGCAGAAGATATCCGTTAATAATATCACCGGGATCATAATACTTCTGAGGTACTATAATGTCCTTTAACACATATGTCTGCAAGTTCTCCTCAATCTTTGCATTCACGGATATAGAGTCAATAATGGGTGATTTAAATACATTTTTTAAATAGACATAGAGGATTGACTGAATATCAATATAGGCAAATATAGGTGTATAATCCGATGAAATAACATTCTTATATACAACATTACCTGTTTCTGAAGAAAATATTTCAATATCATAAAAGAGCGTCATTGCACCTTCACTCTTATGAAGATCATATAATGACTGTGTGAACATCAGTGGAAGCATTGATGATATAATATCTTCATCCCTGACAAATTCAAGGTGAATTTTATCACCTGACTTGAACACGAAATTTACTGGTATCATATCGGGTTCAATGTCCGTATATGCGACTACACCAGCAATTCTATCCTGTAATGCAACTCCCGCATTATCCCTGAACGGAATACCCATCTTGAATGAAAGGTCAGTTCTTGACAGCACAGTATAAATATAGGATTCACTAACAGGAAAATTGACTTCTCCCCTCATATAGAAAGGATGACCAAACATGAAAATCTTATTTCCTTCTGTATATGTACAGGTTCCGATAGCAGCTGCCGTCATGTCACCATCAACAATCTTTACGGCAATTGAGCTGCCCGGTTTAATATTTGATTTTTCTTTATCATAAACTGCATTTGATCCTGATGATGAAATAAAAACAGAGTTTAAGAATGATGGAAATTTATCAGCAAGCGCTTCAAGAACATCATCGGATATACCTCCTAATATCAACGGACTTGCAATTTTTTTCATTTCATATGAATCATTTCCCGATTTAACGGTGAAGTCATCGACAGCAACAATGTCTTCTATCAATGTTACTCCCGCTATTGGCTCCTTTATGTTTGCCCATGTATATGAAAGAGAGCCGGCAAGTTTTCCGTCAAAATACACAGGTGAACCGCTCATTCCCTGCGCTATACCTGTTTTTTCAATATTATCGCCAAAACACCTTACAAGAATAATATCCCTGCTGCCATTATAATTCATTACCATGTCAATCACTTCTAATTTCACTGTATCTATTTGCGTCCCTTTGAATACAGTCAGAGCATAACCCTTCATTCCCGGTTTCACTAAATTAATGTCAAAGAAATCTCCCCACAATGCAGACATTATCAAAATATTTATCAGCAGAATAAATGTTTTTTTCATTCTATTCCTTTTGTGATTTTTATTAATTTTCTGAAAGGAACATCATTCTCACTCAAGATAAAACTCTTTTTCAATATATGAAGAGCTTCTTCATATACCCCATTGTGATATATTTTCATTATTGTTTCATTTTTATCCACAGCATCACCAACATGTTTATTCATAAATATACCTGTTTTATGATCAATATTGTCCTCTTTACGGAATCTGCCTGCTTTCAGATGTATAAGAGCTACACCCATCTGGTATACATCCATTGATTTTAAATATCCTTTTTTGTCAGCTTTTATTTCGATCATTCTATTGCTGAGCAGATCAGTTTTCTTCAGGCACTTTACATCACCTTTCTGCATAGATATCATTTTCAAGAACATTTCATATGCTTTGCCGCTATCAATCACTTTGTTAAACGCATTCAATGCTTCTTTTCTTTTATCATATATTTTATTTTTTATTAATAGCATTATTGAAAACTCTCTAACGAGTTCATAAGCGGAATTCATGCATTTCCCTTTTAAAATATCAATTGATTCCATTATTTCAATCCCATTGCCCGCTGTATCTCCTATAATTTGCGACATATCTGTTACAGCATATATCATGTTTTTATTAAAAAACTTGCCTATATTATACATATTTTCTGCCAGCAATAATGCATCCTTCATAGTCTTCATAAATGCTCCATTTCCCTGTTTTACGTCCAGAAGAAGGGAATCAATACCTTCGGCCATTTTTTTACTCATTATTGAAGCAGTTATGAGTGGTACGGATTCAACTGTTCCAGTAACATCCCTTAATGCATAGAGCTTTTTATCTGCAGGTACAAAATTCTTTGTTTGCCCTGCCATCACCACCCCTATACTCTGAAGCTGTTTACGGAACTGAGTCTTCCCAATATTTACTGATAACCCTTTTATTGATTCTAATTTATCAAGAGTACCTCCAGTATGTCCCAAACCACGCCCGGATACCATTGGAACAATAAATCCTAAACAGCCCAATATAGGAGCAAGAGGAATGGATATCTTATCTCCTACTCCTCCTGTTGAGTGTTTATCAACTTTAATTCCCTCTATATCGGAAAAATCATATATATCACCGCTTTTTCTCATTATATCGGTTAAATAAAATGTTTCCCTTTCATTTAATCCATTAATAAAGCATGCCATTAAAAAAGATGCTGCCTGATAATCGGGAATATTACCCTTTACATATTCTCCTATCATATAATCAATCTGCTTTTCACTCAGCTTCTTGCCTTCTCTCTTTATTTTAATGATATCAGGTATATACATCATTCACCCCTTACTATTTTCACTGAAGATGATGTTCCTATTCTGTCCGCACCTGCATTAATCATATCTCTTGCTTTATTGAAATCCCTTATTCCTCCGCTCGCTTTGATTTTGATTTTCCCATTTCCTTTATCTTTGAACAATTTCACATCATCAATCTGTGCTCCTCCGGTGGAAAACCCCGTTGATGTTTTTATAAAATCCGCCCCGCCTTTGATACAGCATTCCAGAGCGCTTTCCTTTTCCTCATGATTGAGCAGACATGTTTCTACAATCACTTTTAATACCCTGTCTTTAATAGCGTCTTTAACAGCCTTAATTTCACTGATTACATATTCATTGCCGCCTTCTTTCAATCTTCCAATGTTCATCACCATATCTATTTCATCTGCCCCATTCATCACAGCATTTTCTGCTTCGCAAATCTTTGATTCAACTGTTCCTGCGCCCAGTGGAAAACCGATAACTGAAGCGATTCTCACATCCGACCCCTGTAATTTTTTCCTGCAGTATTCTACATAGCATGGATTTACACATATAGCATAAAAATCATTCTCTTCTGCTTCCTCAATTAACTTGTCAATATCTCTATGCATACTGTCCTGTTTTAACAATGTGTGGTCAATATATTTATTTATATCCATCATTTACTCCTTATTAATCAGCTTTATTTTTACATTATCCTGCAATTTGCCTATCAGAATAGTGCTTGGCGGATAACCGGTTGACAGCTGAATATGTGTGACATCTGATTCAAATTGACCAAATGTCGCATCAATGGTGAGTATTACATTATTGATGAGAACTCTATTCCATGCATGATAATAAAATGCATTATCATTGTAAACAAGTCCTGTTACAATATCAGTATTATAACCTGCTTCAAGTGCAATTGCTGCAAACAATTGAGCATGTTCAGTGCAATCACCGCTATTCATCTCAAGTATTTCATCAATACTCATGAGCCCGGAAACAACATTTTTCCTGAGTCTTTTGTGCACATAATCCATGATTGATTCAAGCATTTCATAATCATTACCGCTATTATGCTTCAATGTTTTCACAATACCCTTAATTTCATCATTGGATTTAACATAATGCTCATTACAGACACTCAATACTTCAGGTACATAAACAGGTTTCCTTGTTACAATCAATGTATCACCCTTCTGAATTTGTCTGTAGTTTTCCAAATCATTATTTTCTACAGAGTATATAATATAAGATGCTGATGAAGCATCCTTGATACCCTTGAAATCACCTTCTGTCTGAATAAGGAAATAATCTATGATATTCATTCTCTCTATATGAGTATCGGAAGATTCTGTTTTCTCCATAACAATGCCCTCTCTGGAAATACTCTTTATAATCTCATTATCTATGAAAAAAACCTTTGAACCTGTTGATTTTCCCGTAATATTAAACACCCTGTCATATCCATCTTCAGGTTCCATACTCTTGATGCTCAGCTCTTCCATTTCACGGGAAATGGGATTAAACATAAACAGCTCTTTATCCATCATTTCTTTTCCAATAAATTCCATATTGAAGATAATTGTTTTATTTTTAATATTAAATGTATCAAAAAAAGTGGAATTGCCCAGTATTGTTTTGACAATAAGATAATCATTCTCAGTAAAGCCATTTGAAAAGAATGTCATCTGCTCACTTATAACAGATGAAAAAAATTTGACCAAATTATAATTACTGTCATATATGGTTAAGTTCTGCCCCTTTACATCAACTGAATTATCAAAAACCGTTAACTTCATTTCTGATGTTTCATTAACTGTGATACTTTCCTGCACAGTATCTGTTTTTGATACATAGTAACCAATTTTACTGTTCCCAAGCTTGATATTCATATATTTTTCAGTTCCTGCATTTACATTTACGGCAAAAAATACAATAATGATAAAAATAAGCCTGTTCATCTCACCACCTTTATTAATTTCTTATCCTGATAAATAATATCCTTTCTTCCGAAATAATTGAATGCCATCTTTATAATATAAACACCCGGAGCTATATATCCGGCAAAACCTTTTTCAGTATTTATTTTAAATGTATTAAATCCGTCATTAAAAGGAAATGATGATTTATCTGCTATGCCGCCTCTTGAATTGATAATACTGTATGTTAATATTCCTCCGCCATTTGAAAGAAATGAGATATTTGTAAATTCATCCGACGGATTAGGATATAATGTCAAATTTCTGAAATACTTAACTCCTGACATATGCTCCACAGTAAACAACTTATTGCTTGACAGCAGTTTATTATTAAAAACTGTTATGCCCACAGTATCAGTCAGCTGATCAGAATCAATATCAAAATAAGTTTTATAAATATTTTTTTTATTATCATAAATAAATTCCGATAATCTCTCAACTTTTCCATTAACAGTGATGACTGATTGATACTGTGCTAAATTACCTTGATAAACACCATATAAGTCATTCACGCTAATCTCAATTCTATATGATGAAGGAAGATGAATTGAACTGTCGATCTCAATACCCTCACTTCTTACTCTTATACTGGGATCTATATTATAATCATCATTATTATTCAAATTAAGCAATACATTACTCCTGTTGTAACAGTAATGAATAATGTTATCTTCTGAATAAATTGCAGTTATCTCAAATATATCATAATAATTTTTATCTGAAAGCGTATCAGGAAATGGCACTGCGATACTCAATTCATTTCCGGAAACACTGTACTGGCCTTTAAAAATAATACCATCGCTTTTATCATAATATTGATATATATACGGTTCGCTGTGCTTATAATCATGAGAATCAAGATACTCGGGCTGATATACACACACAGATACATCCTTCAAAGAATTATCAGCAAAATATAAATGTATCGTATCCAATGTTCCGTAATCAAATGTATCATACTCTGTTGCTGAAATGTCATGTACTCGTTTTCTCATATCCATTACAGGGTCACCTATTATTACAAATTGTGTATTTGTCTTCCCATTTGTATTTACAATCGAATTATAATATTCACCAAGTGTACTAAATGTACCTGCTTTCAAATCTTCTGAAAAAATATTTTTAATGAGATCAACATTATTCCCATCGGAAGTGGCTCTTGTAGCAGCTAATGTAGCAGAAAATCCTGAATAGGGGAGTTTCTGGAATACATCCCCTATACTGCCATTATCATAATCAAATTGAGCAGCTGAACATGTACCCAAAACCCAAATCGGATAATTATATAGATTTGTCAAAACACCTATGTCATCCGGATATAGCAGTATATGTTCATGAGTCAATGTATAATTTGCTCCATGTCCGTAAAAATAACATACACCTACCCCTTTATTGAGGACTGCATCAATATCATAACGGACATCCCTCTTCTCTCCGGGATCATAGGGCCAATGCTCATCATATGTCTGTTTATCACCAATATAATCCATTAGGTATATCTTCTCTACATGATAATCACCCTCAATTACATTGGCTAAATATTCTGCATTTCGAGTAAACCAATTTTCAGTAAAGGATGATGAAGTTCTGCTTGAATATTCATCATCTGCAATAATAAGAACTCTGTTCTGAGCATCCACATTCATTCGTTTTTCATAATCCATAATCTTCCGTAATGCATCTTTTGCTTCTCTTTCATTTAATGCAGTTATCCTTCCGGGTATTACGTCTATAAAATCATCATCTCCAACTACTGTGCAAAACCATCTGTCAGTCATAGAACTGATATATGAGGGAATAAGACCTTCCACAAATATACCGTATCCATCCTCATATACGGGTACAATATTCCTCTTCACTGACGGATTAAGTATTTCTCTGTAATCATATGTCCCTGCTCCAAGAAGTATTAAATACTCCGGTTTTATATTCCAATTTGCAAAAGCAAAATACATCAGCGATTTTATTGCCACAGGGCTTTGCCTTCCCAATGTAAAGGCATTGTATATATCATCAATTTCAAAAACCTTTACAGAATAACCCTGTTCTTCTCTATATTGTTTATATGCATTCACAGCATTACGCATTCCATTTCCCGTAATGATTATTATTTCTGCTCCTACAAATGAATATGTACTCTTATTATCTACAAATTCTATTGAGGAAGGTATTTTCAAATCTTCTGATATAAAAAGCTTGGAAGGATTATTCATAAGAATATTGAATGTACCCGTTTCCAATTCACCTATAAATTCATTGCTGTTCTTTAAATATACAAATTTATCCCCGCTGGTATTTATACTCAACCCTCTGTAATTAAGATTTTTAACACTAATTTCATTCTCCAAACCAATGTCTGACAGATACATAACCCTCATTTCATCAAGATACATTCTCTTATAGTATCCGTCAATTTTTCGAAGTAAGATTTCCATACGATTTGTTGTCTGTAAATTGAAAACCGGGAATACAATTGTTTGTGGAATACGGAGATTATGCATACCCGTTCCAAAGGAATATACAGTATCATCATTCAGTATGAAATCAATTGCAAATGTATCATCTGTTTCAAAAAATATTTTTATCTCAATTTCAGCAGTATCCGAAACAGCATCCTCGGTATTGAATATAATCGAATAATTCATATCTGTACTGTCCGGCCCCATATCAAACTTCTTCCATGCCCATCCATAACCAGCTGCAAGCGGACAAATGGAATCATAATGCATAATAAGCGTATTATTTATTCTATTATCATAATCTTCAAATGTTAATTCCGGATCATATGCTCTCAAAGGTGATTCAGATGAATTCAAAACAAGCATGAAGGTATTATTTACTGTGTATGGGTTATTGTATAGATCATAACCCTGATAAATATTTTTATCATCCCCATTAACACTCTCGCCGTAGAATAGTATATATTCACCCTTTTCAAAGATATTATCATTGTCGCCTTTGAATGCAAATGGTATCTTCACCGGGTTTCTGTAAACAAACATATCTGGAGTATCAGATCTTATCATCATTGAATCCGGAGTAAACATACATAATTTATAGGGGTCAATCATTGAAGGTATCAATCCGGCATTTTCTATATCTTCAGCATCAATCCTGTAAATACCTGTTTCCTGAGTTTCTATCTTCAGATATGATGTAACCGAAATATCCTTAAATGACTGTATCGACAATGGAGATGTGTATTCTGCATTAACAGCATTTGAATTTACTGCAAATCCGTCTTTTTTAATAAGCTGATTCTCAAAATCAACATCAATTGAATACTCATCATACAGCAGGACACTTCCTCCCTGTCTAACAAAAGGATTCAGTGTAATGTGAAGTACCCTCTGCAAACCTATGTAAATCTCTTCTGATTGATATAACGGCTGCTCATTTAAGCTTGTTTCAACTGTTTTAGGCATACCATTATATGAAACATGTATATTATATGAACCCGTTCTGGGAAGATTAATGTGAAAATGCTTCAGTATCTGTGTATCTGATTCCATTGCGGCATTAAATATATTATCAGACATAGGATGATATTGCAGGGACACTCTGTTATTGTTTATTGATTTTTCCAGTGAACCGGCCCACAGAAAAACCGTACATATCAGCAAAATAAGAGCTGCGGATATCCTTTTTGTATTCATTCGCCTTCTAAGGGTTTTGCCTTATCAATAAGCAGAATTGGAATATTATTTTTAACTTCATAATATATCCCATCCTTTCTGCATATCAGGATATCCTTCTTTTCATTGTATTCCAGCTCACCCTTACATTTAGGACATGCAAGTATATCGAGTAATTTCTTTTCCAGCATAAATCCCCCTTTATTGGAATTCTATTAGAGCAAAAATATATGCAGATAAATATTCCGGCATTTCCGTAATTACAAATCTGTCATCTATTTTATCCAGATTAAATATATAATCATTAGTAAATATGCATAATTTATCATTGTCCGGTAATTCCTCGTCTTCTATTATCATATCAACATAGGGTCCTCTGCTTACAGGTATTATATTGACATTTTTGAACACTCTAATTGTATCAATGATTACAGCTGTGTTTTTTTTATTACCATTTATATACTTTTCATCATTCTCTTCCATAGGTTCTGTGTACTTATATACACCGGCATATACACTTTCTTCAGTAAGAAGCATCTCAATCCTCTTATCAAAATCATTATAAAGCTCAATAATACCTTTCTTGATAGTGCCATTTCCCGTCATTTCAAGACGCTTTCTCAGAATATCCTCATTAATTGTATAAGCATTTTTCATCTCTGATACCACTTTTCTGCTCGGTGTAATATATATTGAATTGTTATATGTGATATTTATAGTCAGTGTCAATTCATCATCTTTAACCTTCACCGATTTTAATAATCCCTCTGAACTCGTGATGACTGTACCTTCATGCCTGTAATTCAGAGGACTTATGAACACAGTATTTATATCAGCAGTGAATTTAAATCCATTACCGCTTATTTCGGCATTTGTTAATTTATCTGATATGATGCAATTGGAAACAAATTCACCAGGATTAATTGGATAATCATATCTGATTTCTTCCCCTGTAATACGGTCATACCATGCTCCATCAAAATACACATTGTAAATCGTCTTCTCATCATCTATCTTCATATATCCATTCATTTCAATTCTACCCAATGCATCCTTTTTGCCTTCATAATAAAGACTTACAAGTCCCTTTTCAGCAGAAATCCTGAATTCATAAGGTCTATTAAGGCCGGATATAATCCAATTACGTTCAATATCAATCGGTTCAATAGGCTGTTTTGCACAAGATATTATGAGAATGAAGATTAAAACAAAAGATATCTGTTTCATAGTGCAAAATTTTTAGGTAACAGATCCTTTAATGTATATGTCTCTTCAATTTCATCATTACAAACCGTTATAAGGGTTTGTTCTTGAGCAAATTCCGTAATAACCTGAAGACATGCTCCGCATGGGTAAGGAATTATACTATTTTCCGAATAGATATAGACATGTGATACAACGTTCTTGCCATCTATAATGGCCTTGAATATTGCTGCCCTCTCAGCACAGATTGTTAAGGAATATGACGCATTTTCGATATTTGCACCAGTATAAAGAGAACCATCCTCTGCCTCCACTACTGCGGAAACCCTGTAATGAGAATAGGGACTGTATGATTGCTGTATTGTTTCCTTAAGCATATTGAATATATTTTTATTCATAATATTAAATATATAATAAATATAATAACAGTCAAGGGTTATAAAAAAATTGAAATTATCTATATTAATCATAAAAAACCCCGGAAATACCGGGGTTCATTATTCACACTCAATATTAAGTGATTTTCAATTCAAATAGAACTCTATTTCTCCATAAAATCAAATTTCACTGTTGCATCATAACCATTTGCATCTTCATCAATATCAACTGTATTTACATATAAATAGTACTCATTCAATTCAGATGTAATTATATAATAGGTATGCCCTTCTTCAACATAAACATCCCATTCAATAGGATCCGGTATCAATTCATCATCCGACAGATTCAATGCATCATCAATAGATATTGCTCCAAGGTCAAGAATGAATGTGGCATTTCCGCCCCAATCATACATCTGTAATGCAGGTGCAGGTCCATCATTGTCATACCAAGGTTCCAAAACCAAGTCAGCATCATCCTGATCAGCATCTCCCCATTCCATTTCAGTTTTGGTTTCTAAGTCATAAATAGTTGATGTCGTAACCTTTCCTGAATCATAAGGTAAAAACATTGCAATCAGTGAACAACTTGTTAAAGCAAAAATCACGATAGCAAAAGCAATAAATAATTTCTTCAATGTACCTCCTTTTTTTTATCTATTGTACATAAAGTTATTTTTTTTGCAAGTATTGTTTACAAAAAGATATATTTAAGTAAAATCAAAGGATACAAGGAGGTATCAATGAGACCTGCAATTGATATTATGACAGCAATAAGGGGTGTTCGTATTTCCGGTACAAAGGAAGCTGTTCGGGCTTCTGCAGTTATTTATAATTATTTTAAGAAATGCAATATATCAGTAAAGAAAGAAACATTTTCACATTTCATATCAGATACACAGGAAAGCACAATAAAGGCGGGGAAAATTGTGATTAAAGGTATACCATACGGATTGACTGTGCCGTATAAAATTAAGGGCGAACTTTTATGTATTGACAGTATATCTTCTTTGCTGAATATTTCTGCGGATGTGAAAAATAAAATTGTTTTAACAAGAGAAAGGCCAAAACCTGCACAGTATAAAAAACTGAAAAGCAAGGGACTTAAAGGAATAATATCGGTATCACGTTTTGATGGGAATATATCTTCATTACATTTGAGCGAGTGGATGATTAAAGAAAAATGTATTATACCTGCTATTGATATTTCATTTGATGATGCTGTTAAATTGAGAAAAAAAGTGCAGACAATTGTCAGTATTTCGGGAAAAGGGAAAACGGGAAAAATAAAAGCAGCAAATATTATTGCAGATATCAAGGGAACAAATAAGACAGATGAAACATTACTTATAACGGCTCATTATGATTCTGTTCCATTTTCACCCGGGGCTTCCGACAATGCAGGCGGTATAGGTGCCATTTATGAATTGATAAAGATTTTCAGTGAAAAACCTGCAAAACGCAATCTCAGATTCATTGCTTTTTCAGGTGAAGAATGGGGATTATGGGGTTCCAGATATTATTTCCACTCTCATTATAATGAAATGAAAAATATCATAGGTGGAATAAATGTGGATGTAGCGGGCGATGTATTGGGACTCAATTACTGCAAGGTAACAGGCAATGACCGATTATTACATACTGTAAACAATATTGCAGATATAAGTGGTTTATCCATGAATATCTCCAAGGACATATATTCATCAGACAATATGCCTTTCAATCATAATGGCATACCATTTATCAATGTATTCAGGGGAGGCGGAAAACCCTCTGTCTATATTCATACTAAAAATGATACAATGGAGCATATTATTGAAGAATCATTTGATGATATAATTGATTTCTGTTCCCTATTCATTGATAAAACAGGAAATGCCGAGAGAAATATTATTGACAGACACATTGATGATGATACTGTTAAAAAGATAGATTCATACTTCAAAATGAGAGGTATCCCAAAGGAGCACATAACAGATTCCCTGCCATTTGCAAAGAAAAAGGCGGGTAAATGAAAATAGCTATAGTACATGATTATTTAAATCAATACGGCGGTGCTGAAAGAGTGCTTGAGACATTTTTGGAGATATGGCCTGAAGCAGATGTATATACACTGCTTTATGACAGAAAACAATTGTCCGGCCCACTCAAAACCAGGCCTGTGAAGGTGTCCTTCCTTAACAGATTCCCTTTTGGCAGACTATATTATGAGTATCTTCTTCCATTCTATCCCATAGCAGTTGAGAAATTTGATACAAGAGAGTATAATATCATCATTTCCAGTTCAACAGCTTGGTCTAAAGGCACATTAACAGGATTAAGGACATGCCACATTGCATATTGTTATAATCCAATGCGTTTTGCATGGGACTCATTTTTCTCTATTATCAATGCGAAAGGGTTAATCGCAAAAGCTCTTTCAGCTATAATCTCATATCTGCGTTTGTGGGATTTTGCATCATCAAAAAGACCTGATAAATATTTTACAATATCAAAGTTTGTAAAAAAACGTATAAAAAAATATTATCACCTCGAATCAGATATCATTTACCCTCCTGTAAACACTGAATTTTTTATTCCTGATTCAGGAAAAAGACAGGAAGAGTTTTTTCTGCTTGTTTCCCGTTTAAAACCATATAAGAAAATTGAAGTTGCCATTAAGGCATTTAATCGTCTGGGATTGCCTCTAATTATTATCGGTGAAGGTGCTCATAAAAATGAATTAAAAGCTATGGCGGGTAAAAATATACAATTTTTATCAAATGTAGATGATAGAAAACTGCTCTCCTATTATCAGAGATGTAAAGCATTCGTATTTCCTTCAGAAGAAGATTTTGGTATCGTGCCGCTTGAGGCTCAGTCATGCGGGAAGCCGGTTATTGCATATAAGGGAGGCGGCTCCTTGGAAACAATTGTTGAAGGTGTAACCGGTGAGTTTTTCTATCCCCAAACACCTGAAGCTTTAGCTGAAACAGTAGAATCATTTGATTGTTCCAAGTACAATGCAGATGATATCCGTCACAATGCAATGAAATTTGCTAAGGAAAATTTTAAAAAGGAATTTAAAAACAAGGTTGAGTCTTTCTACGCAGAATACATGAGAGAATTGGAGGAGTAATGAATAAATCATTTTATCCATACAATCTGATTAACAAACCGGGGACATTTCCCCTGTTTGCTACTGACTGGAATGGATTTTCAAAATTTACCGATGCTTCTGTTGAACTGAATAATTATTATGACATTATATTCTCAATGGATAAATTGATATCAATATATATCAATGCATATAAACCTGCCGGTAATTCATATGGCATTCATGCTGTTGACGGAAATAACATTTATATGGGAAAAGACATTAACATTATAGGTCGCACAATAATAAATGATACTCTCGGGCCGGTTATTTTATCTGATAAATGTAAATTAAATGGTTTTAATTTGATAGAGGGTCCTGCATATATTGGGGAATCAACACTTCTCGATAATGCCACTATACGGGGACCTTTCATTTGCGGTAAAGTATGTAAACTCTCAGGAGAAATTGAAGAATCTTTTTTAATGAATTATGTTAATAAGCATCATTACGGTTTTATTGGACACTCTATAATTGAGAATTGGGTGAATCTCGGTGCCGGAACAACAAATTCTGACTTGAAAAACAATTATTCAAGTATCCGAATGTTTGATGGTGAGAAATTCTCTGATACCAAACATGTAAAATTAGGATGTATTATTGGAGAACACTCCAAAACAGCTATCGGCACAATGATAAATACCGGTACTGTAATAGGTCCATTCAGCAATGTATTCGGCAATATGCTGAGGGTCAAACATTTGAAACCTTTTTCCTGGGGTACTGAAAATCATTTTGTGCAGTTAAATAAACTTATTGATCTGATATATATAGTAATGGAGAGGCGCGGGGAAAACCCTGAAGCAGAATATATAGAAAAAATAAAGAAATTATATGAAAATACTATTTCAGAATGAGTATTCCTTTTCTTGTATAATCTTCATTTTGAATATTAATATAGTATCTGCCTGAATTCAAATGATTGAGGTCTATAGTAATATCATTGTTCGCTGAAACAGAATAGACCTTTTCACCCAGAATATTATAAAGTCTTATTTCCACACTTTTTTCTGCAGCAGTAATAAAATTAATATCTATGCGTCTTAAAAGCGGATTGAATTCAATGCTTGAAATAATCCTGCTTGAATCAATATCCCTTCCTGCAAAATTAAAAGCATCTATCTGCAGAAAGTCTGATTCCTGAGTATATCCCCATAATAATGAGTAAGGAAGTATTGAGTAATATTCTTCTGTAAACTGGTCCGGATATATAAGCAGATGCGACTGAACAATTGAGTCAGCATATAAAGAATCATGCTCATATCTGCAAATGGGATAGATGTCATCAATATATATACCCTCAAAGAGCGTATTGGCATCATATACAGCCCTTAATCTCACATAAATCTGCTCTCCCTCATATGCAGCAAGAGGATATGATTTCCTTAACCAGTCACCCGAAGTGCCGTTGAATGAAGCATCCATTGTATCAGCTGATATCCATTGATAACCATCCCTGCTGATTTCAATAAAAGCCATGTCATAATTATTTTCAATGCTGTACCAAACATTGAAAATCAGGCTGTCATTAGGCTGTACAAGATATTTATTTGCATAGGACATTGATACTCCTGAAGCATTTTTTGTAGAATCCTTGAATGAGAATGAATCTGTGTGCCCCCAATTGGAGCATATATAGAATCCATTGATATTATATAATTTGTCATCATTCACCGTATCTGCAGAAATTTCAGGATTAATCATTCTGTAAACCCTGTAATACTGGGCTTCGCTGGAATTGATACCCGTCCATGTCAGTGTATCTCCCAATAATGATAATTCCGGCATAAGTGCAATCTCATTTACATTGTTATGTGCATAATTTACCAGATTCAATCCCCTGTATATGCCTTTATATACATTTCTGTATAATGTATCCAGATATTCGGGTGATGATGAGTTAAAGGAATTGTCTATTTCATAGGTAAATGGGAAGACCGTATTACCCTTCACAAATTTTGAATATCCATATATCCAGTCATCGCTGTCTCCTGTTGAGGGATACAGTGATACAGACTGCACTGCATCATATGTTACTGATGAACTGTTTTTCTTATAAATCTGATTAGCCATTTCTGTTCCTATATATGCCATTGCCTGACTATCGGGTGCAGCCTCATATATAGATCCCCATGGCCACATAATTTCCTGTCCATATGAGTGCAGAGATATAGATATATCAAAATTATATAATTTAATTAACTGCTGAACACTTCGGGTTTCAACTTCACTTGCTTCATAGGGACCGCAATAGAGGTCATTAGTCGGATAATGAGAACATGCACCATTGCCCGGGTAACCCCAATCACTTGCCATGTAGGTATTAATACCTCCGGGATAATTCCTGTTAAGATCAACTCCGTAATTTCCATTTCTGTATGCCCTGTTTTTCCGCCATGATGCATTACCCAAATCTCTTGAATAATAATACCCATCCGGATTAACAACAGGATATACCACAATAAAAACTGAGTCCATCAATGCGGTTGCTGTTGAGTCATAACCATATTGAGATAGCAATGAATCAGCAAAAAAAAGTGCTGTTGATACTGTCTGCCACTCACGGGCATGATGCATTGCCATTACAAGCATGCCTTTCCTATCATCCTGCTCATCAGGGTTAATTCCATTTATTTTTAAGATAATCAATGGGTAATTATATGTTGCAGTATAATCCAAGGTATCAATATCTGTAATGAGCGGATACAATGCGTGAAGTGAATCCATCCATTCATATGCCTCATTCAATGTTAAAAAATCCGCCTTATTCATATGAATATTAATTTTTTCATAAGGAACTGTAATTTTCCCAATATCCTCATCATCAATGTTTATATCCAGAAATCCCACTTCAGGTCTTCCCATAATATCGGGGGTTTTGATATTATAAACTAATTCTTCAAGATTAGATTCTTCAATTCTAATTATATTATCAGCGAACATACTAAATGATATAATTAATATAAATAAAATTATAATATATTTCATAATTCTCCTTATTAATATAGATGTTAATCCAAATACACTTTACGTCAAGGTTTTTTATAATAAATGAATAATTTTCTATATCTTAAAGGATTATTAACATACCAATGAATTTTAACTTATAATCTTACAGGTTTTTTTGCATCAGGTACTATATAATAAAGTCCTTTATCTGTGATTCTCATATATGGTATTACTGACAATGAAAGGAATGATATCTGCGTCAGAGGATTTTTCATTTTCACCCCATTTTCTTTCAGTGCAGATTCCATTGCCTTAAACCCGGAATATAGATGTTTGGGCGTATATGATGACATTACACCATATATATCAAAAGGGATAATCATATGTTTCTTTCCTTTTACATATGCAATCCCGCCTCCGTATCCGGCAATTTCGTTTACTGCATCAGCCATATCAGAAGAATTTGTTCCTATTACTAAAATATTGTGTGCATCATGATTATAACTTGAAGCAATGGCTCCCTCTCTCAATCCAAAACCCTTTAATAATCCGCATTCATACGCACTTTCCCCGGAATACCGTTCAATTGATGCTATTAGCAGCAAATCTCTTTTTATATCTGCTTCTGCCATATATTTATCAATATTCATATCAATCCTATCTGTAATAAGAGACCCTGAATTAATGTGAATAACAGGAAAACTGCCATTTGATTTAACAAAAAAAGCATCTTTTTTAAATCTGCGTATATGGGTATTATTTACCTTTCTTATCATTGAATACTTCTTGCATGGCCGAATTTTATCACCTTTTAAGACAATTCTGCCCTCCTGAATAACCATTGAAACATTGAATGATTTGATATCATCCAATACTGTTATATCAGCTCTCTTTCCCGGTGTTATTATCCCCCTATCATTGAGACGGAAATATGATGCAGGATTTACAGATACTCCTCTAATGAGAGAAACAGCATCTATGCTTCTGTTTTTAAGTTTTGCTTTTCTAAGTGTTTCGCTGAGATAATTATTATTCAACATATCCACAATAGAAACATCATCTGAAACAAGCATGAATCTTCTGTCATTCCTTTTGTTGATTATTTTTATCAATTCAAGATTGTCTGCTGCAGACCCTCGTCTAATCATTACATACATACCTTTCCTTATCTTCTCTTCTGCTTCACTGACACTATATGCTTCATGATCTGAATATATGCCTCTTGAAATATATTGATCCAGTTCCCTTCCTCTTAAGCCGGGACAATGTCCGTCAATAACACCATTCTTAAAAAGGTCTATTTTCCTTATTATATCTCTATCACCATTTATTGCTCCAAGATAATTCATCATTTCAGCAAGACCAATAACCTTATCAGATTTCATCAGATATTTCATATCATTTATTGATATAATATTCCCGCTTGTTTCATATTCCGTTGCAGGGACACATGAGGGTATCATGAATAGATAATCAATGGGCAGCAGTGATGCTGATTTAATTATTGCTTTTATCCCCTCAATCCCTCCTGCATTTGCAATTTCATGAGGATCATTTATAACTGTTGTTACTCCATTTTTCAAAAAATATCTATATGAGAATTTTGGTAAAATATGTGTTGATTCCAAATGTATATGACCTTCAATAAATCCGGGAGCTATATATCTTCCTTTGATATCAATTATCCTGTCACCCTTCTGCATTTCATATCCGGATATCAGGCCGTGTTCAATGCGCAATCCCGAATCATATATTTCGCCGCTGATTACATTGATTAATTTCCCATTCTTCAAAAATAAACCCATATCTATATTTTATTCATTAAGATTAATTTATCAATACTTATAGGGCTCGGTATTTAAATATGTATATGGACGTGCATATAAAATCCGTCCCCGGTAAGATGCCGGGGACGGTATATGTGTTATTCTACTATCAGGA
>CAZJAT010000022.1:0-29881 GCA_964544145.1 uncultured Bacteroidales bacterium
CAGAAAAATCCTGATTCCATAATAAGGATATAAGTATCATTAAAATTATTCTATTCATTTTAGTATCTCCATATAATATTTTCTAAGTATCCTCTTGTAGTGAAGACAATCAATGAGCTTAATATAGTCAAACAGTTTCATTCTCTCTTTTTTATCCATTTCAATCTTACTGATAGGCGAAACAGATGTATTTGAATCAGTTCTCTTACCGCTCTTTGATTCTCTTTTTTCGGATAATCCCTGCTTATACATTGATTTGGAGAAATCAAGCATTCTATTAAGGATACGATTCTCTTTATTCAGTAATTCCTCATCTATACCCTTGACTATTTTTTCAGCTAATTCATCCAATGAATCTGCAATTGATTCCAGTTCATTTGCAGCTTTTCCATTCCCCTCTTTCATCATCTCGCGGATCATTTCAGCCATCTCATTCTGCATTCTACCGATTTCATCAAGCAGCTGGGGGGGGCCTTCACCTTTCTGCATCATATCATTAAGCATCTGTGATATGGCCATTTCTTTTTTTCCCATATTTTTCATTTTTTGCATCAT
This sequence comes from uncultured Bacteroidales bacterium, assembly GCA_964544145.1. Classification (GTDB taxonomy): domain Bacteria; phylum Hydrothermota; class 32-111; order 32-111; family 32-111; genus CAZJAT01. The sequence continues at coordinate 556 of CAZJAT010000022.1, forward strand.
CTGTTCCATTGACATTCCCTGTCCCTGTCCCTGTCCCTTATGCTCTTCATTAAGCAGATAGGCAATAATATAATGATTAAATTTATATATTTCATCCCTTTCGGCACCCTGATTAATCATGTTGACAGCAGTATTAAACATAGATGTTAAAGGATTATTGACATTATCAATATTGCTTTTTTCTATCAGATTTTCATATACAGCTTTTACAGATATCTCATTATAATTAGTATTGATCGTATAAAGCACCATTATTAACATCATTATATCTGTACTATTTCTGCGATTCATACCTGCAAGCATATTATCTATACTATCACTGATTTTTCCCATTTCATTCTTAACACGTTCAGACATTTCCTTTTTATACTCAGCTTCTTTGGATAATTCAGCTGCAATATCAATGGATCTTTTAAGTGAAGATAGATAGGGTGATTTAGATAATTCATTTGAGATTTCGTTTAATCCTTCTGTAATTTCGCTCTGCTTACCTATATCATCAATGATTTGATTCTCCTTCTCAATAAGATCCTCAAGATGAGAATCTGTTTTCATAAGCACTTCCATCAATTGAAGCTGATTTAGCATTTTACTCAAATTTTCAAGTTCTTTGATTATAAGTTCTGAATTCTCTTTTATATACTGTTTTGCTTTCTCTCTGTCTATCGGAGTCATCTCCTTAAACTCATAATCTTTAAAAATACTATCTAATATTTCCGGATTTATCTGTTTTATGACTTCCTTGATTTCAAAGAGTTTTTCCAAAATGCTTTCATCAATATCAAACATTGAAGCATTGTATAATTTTTCATCAATATCCTTATTTATCTCATTTAATTCATTGACCAATTCACTGAATTCAAGTGATAATTTATCAATATCCGAATTTGTCAGTTTACGTTTGATTTCTTCAAATCTGTCAATCATTATATCTGCTTTTTCACTCATATAAGAAAGAGATTCAAGCGAATCAGCAGCCATATAAATCATTTTATTAATATCTGCTGCTTGAAATATCAAACTCCTTGAATATGATGTCTGATCAGCAAAGGGATTATTATCACTTGTAAAACAGGTAATTTGAGTGTTAATGGATTGATTGAGAACATGCCTGACTATATATAATGAATCCTCTGTATATTCAGAATATACAATAGCTGTATCTTCCCCTTCAATGATCACAGCTCCTGTATTATCAATACCATGGTCATCAGAGGAATAATATGGTATTTCTACAATATTACCCATTATTATATTATCCTCTTCTGCTATTATCCCTATAATGGGATACATATCATCGGCCACTGCAATATCAACAGACACCTGCAGATTATTTTTCATAAATGATACAATTGTATCCTTTTTTATGCAGCAAACACTGAATTGTATCATTCTATTGCCAAAATAAGCTGTACATTCAATATCAGAATATTGTGATACTGTGATATATCTACTGTAAACTGAATCACATTTAGAACCCAGATATTGAGGTGAATATATCAGCACAAACAATGAATCCGGTTTTATTGTATTAAATGATTTATATTTTATTACATTACTTTTAACATGAGGTCCCTTAAAATAAACATCAGCATCGCCATTAATGCCTTTATACTCATTTATAATAACACTATTGCAACTGTCATTAACATAGATGTTTCCCCTGACATTCCCTAAATTGAATGACATTAATTCTACTGAATCTGACATTGGTTTTAAAACAACTTTTTTTTGGGATATACCCAGTGTATTTGCATAATATTGAGGTATCATTATTAATCCAAAGATATTTATTATTACTCCAAATATAAGGATATGGATTATCTGCGGTATTTTCCTTAAATCAATCAGCTTATAATGACTCTCTGCTACAATTTTCATCATCATATGCTTATCTTCTATATTCATATCCCTATTCCTGATAATTGAATCATACAAAGCAATATAGTAATTTCTTAAATGAGGATTAATATCATTAATTAATTCTACACAGTTTTTCAAGTGAAATATTTTATTCAAATCATTGTATATGACTGATAAAATGATTATTAAAATAATGATTACCGGAATAAGCAAATCATAATATATTTGGTCAAATACCATGTAAAGCGGTATAAGACATACACTGAGGGCACATACTTTGCATAATACTAATATTATTTCTGTTATAATTATGAAACGGGATTGTCTGGAATATTGATTTTTAATCATAAATAGAGGGGGCTGAAAAGCCCCCCTTGTATTATTTGTACTCTTTCATTATTGAAATGATTTCTTCTGCGACCCTTTCCTGACCTTCAAATGTCTGCGCTCCTATATGCGGAGTTGCTTCAAAATTATCCAGATCAAACAGTTCACTCTTCTGAGGAGGTTCTGTCTCGAAAACATCCAGTGCAGCACCTGCAATTTCATTATTCTTCAGTGCTGATATTAAAGCTGTTTCATCAACAATACCGCCTCTGGCACAGGAAACAAAATAAGCTGATTTTTTCATCTTTTTTAACTGTTCAGTGGAAATAAGCTTTTTTGTTTCTTCTGTTAATGGCATGTGAAGTGTAATATAGTCAGCATTTTCAATCACATAATCAAATGAATTCATATCTATATGAGGTTCATTGCATTCCTTCACATATGGATCAAATCCAATTAGCTTCATACCGAATCCAAGACCTAATTTGCCGACTTCTCTTCCTATTCTTCCGCAGCCTATAATACCCATTGTCTTAAATGAGAGTTCATGCCCCTTGTATTGTTTCTTCTCCCATTTTCCTTCCTTCATTGTCTTATCAGCAATGGCAATATACCTTGATAATGACATCATATGCGCAATAGCCAGTTCTGCAACTGATCTTGATGCTGCTGCAGGTGTATTTCTTACTTCAATTCCTTTCTCTTTCGCATAATCACAGTCAATATTATCAAGTCCTACTCCGCCTCGAATAATCAATTTAAGATTATCTGCTGCATCAATAATATTTGCCCTTACCTTTGTTGCACTTCTCACAACAATAGCTTCAAAACCTGGAATAAAATCAATGAGTTCCTCAGGCGTCATACCTGTCTTTACTGTAACATCATGACCGATTTTTTTTAAAGCATCTACAGCACTATCTGCTACTTTATCACTAATTAATACTTTCATTATGCCTCCTTAAATATTCCATATTTCATTGATATCATTGAGAAGGTCTTCAATATCCTTGGGCTGCAGGTCTCCCATTGTTCCTATCCTGAAGGTTTCTTCTTTTAATTTTCCATATCCGTTTGAAAGCACTTTGCCCCTTTCTTTTAATGCTTTATTAAGATCTCCCACTGATTTACCAAGGGTATTCTTAATTGTTACAACTGTTTTGGAAGCATACCCCTCTTCCGGGAATAATTCAAAACCTTTTTCCTTAACCCAGTCCCACACTATTGATGACATTTTTTCATGTCTCGCAAACCTGTTTTCAATACCTTCTGCAAACATTCTGTCCATCTGAACATTGAGGGCATTGATATGTGATATTGAAGGTGTTGATGGTGTTTGGCCTTTTTTATGATATTTCAGATAACTAAGAACATCAAAGTAAAAACCTCTGTTCTCAACAGTTTCTGCTTTTTTAAGAGCTTTTTCAGAAACAGTCATTACTGCAAGTCCCGGCGGTAATGCAAATGCCTTCTGAACACCTGCCAGAATTACATCTATTCCCAATTTATCAACCTCTATTTTAACACCTGTTAATGCGGAAACAGCATCAACTGCAAAAATAACATCAGGATATTTTTTCATGACTTCACTAATCTCTTCAATGGGATTATAAACACCTGTTGATGTTTCATTCAAAACAAGTGTGACTAAGTCATATTCGCCTGTTTTGAGTCTTTCATCTATCATTTCACCTGTTATGGCTTTTCCCCATTCCACCTTCAATTCATCAGCTGCTTTTCCGTTTGATGTTGCAATCTGATGCCATCTGTCTGAAAATGCACCACACATACAGCTGAGTACTTTTTTGTTTGAAAAATTTCTTACAACTGCCTCCATGCATCCTGTTGCACTTGCAGTAACAAGGAAGAGTACATTTTCTGTATATAGGGCTTTCTGTACTTTAGAAACGGTATCATTGTAGAGTTCTACAAATTCGGGGAATCTGTGGCCAATCATTTCAACAGCCATAGCATCCCTTACCTCTTTGACAACTTCAACCGGTCCCGGAATAAATAATTTTTTATGCATTAATACCTCCTTACTGTATTATGTCAGAATTCTAACATTTTAAAATATCTTGTCAATAAGCATATGAAAATATATTATTTTGTAAGCTATGCTATTTTTTAATTTAAAGTGTAAACAGAGAAATTTATTTTTATATGGATTTCAATACTTTGTTAACAAAAAAATCCACAATCAATGGATCAAATTGTGTTCCCGATGATTCATTTAATCGCCTTACTGCTTCATCTTTATGAAGGAATTTTCTATATGGTCTATCTGTTGTCATGGCATCATATGCATCAGCAACAGATATTATTCTTGCAATAAGAGGAATCTCATTCTTCTTTAATCCGGTTGGATAACCTTTCCCATCAAACCGTTCATGATGGAATAATATACCATCACTCATCTTTGATAATTGCTTGATATGGCCCACAATCTCAATTCCTTTTCTGGGATGCTTTTTTATCTCTTCATACTCTTCATGATTCAATTTACCTTTTTTCAGCAGAATACGGTCAGGTATACCTATTTTCCCGACATCATGAAGCAATGCTGCAAGTTCAAGATTGTGTTTTGTTTCATTATCAAGATTCATCACATTGGCAATCTCCATGGAGAGTTGTGTGACGCGTTCGGTGTGGCCTTTTGTATATTCATCCCTTTTCTCGACAGCTGTGACAATAGAACTTATTGATTGTTTGATCAATTCACTCAGATCATTATATAAACGCGCATTCTCAATAGCTACAGCCGATTGCCTTGCCAATGATTCAAATATGCGTATATCATCCTCTGTAAAACTCGTGCCGTCTTTCTTATTGAGAACCTCTGCTACCCCTATAACTCCATGTTTTGTGATCAGAGGCACTGCTATGATTGATTGTGTACTGAATCGTGTCTTTCTGTCAACATTCTGATAAAATCTCTTGTCTTTCTTTACATCAGGTACATATACTGTCTGCATATTTTCTGCTGCCCATCCCACAACACCTTTGCCCATAGGTACCCTTATGGATTTAGCTTCCCTGCCTTTTTCTCCTATTGCTACCCTGAAATAGAGATCATTATCATTCTCATCAATTTGGAAGATTGAACTCGCTTCTGCCCCCAGTATTTCCTTTGCCTTTTCCATTATTAAAGAAAGCAATTCATCAAGATTCAATGTAGATGCAAGCAATACTGATGTTTCTATGAGATCTCTTATACGCTTTATTTCATTTTCAAGGTCATTATACAGATTCCTGTTTTCAATTATTATACTCAGCTGATTTGCAAATAACTGAGCAATCTCAATATCATTGTCGGTGAAATTTTCATCTTGTCTCTTATCAATAAGTTCCAATACTCCCACTATGTCCGCTCCGCTTGTTACAGGCAGACATATGATGTTCTTCGGAATATAATCAATTTCCTGAGCAATCTTCTTTTTCCATTTGATGTCAGTTTCCACATCATTGGATACAATTGGTATGCCTGTCAGATAGACCCAGCCGGCCAATCCGTCACCTTTTTTCAGTGTCATATTTGTCAGTTTTTTTTCAATTTTCTTGGTTTTTGCCCTGACAGATACAAATTTCAATGTCTCGCTTTTATCTTCATATAACAGGAGTGAACCGAATTTTGCACTGATAATCTCAATTGCAAGGTCAAGGGAATCTTCATATATCCTATCCAATGAACGCTGCATTCTGCCTATATCATTCAATCTCATCAACACTTTAAGCTGTATCCTCACTCCATCCAATTCGCGTTGATATTTAATTGAATCCTTATTCTCCGCCATTTTATAATTATATTTGTATATTGTATGCTTGTCAATAATTCACTACTGCAATATTCTAATTACCTGTTATTTAAATAATAATATTATTGAATTTACATCATTTTATATTTTATTAATCTTCATTAATAATGTTATCAAAATTATGCTTATGCATATCATTGATTGATCGCCCTAATATTGACAAATCAAATATTTTATATATTGTGTATTATATGAAAAAGGATTTTTTTGGGTTCACAAGAACAGATTTAAGGGAAGAAATGAAAAAACAGGGTATTAAAGCCTTTGTGGGAGATATTCTGTATAAATGGGTATATGAAAAATCAATTTATAATACTGAACAAATGACTGATATATCCAAGAATGACAGAATTGTAATAGATGAATTATTTACATTTCAGCCGCCATTTATGATATTCAAAGCCCGTTCAAAGCTTGATAAAACAAAAAAATATGCTTTTCAAATGGATAATGATATTATTGAATCTGTTATCATTCCTGACAGAAACCGTATAACTCAATGTATTTCATCCCAGACAGGATGTGCGCTTGCATGTAAATTCTGTGCAACAGGAAGAAAGCCGGGCAGAGACCTCACCCCGGGTGAGATTGTGCAGCAGCATATTGCATTGAGGGATGACATTAAAAAGCGTATAACAAATGTTGTTTTTATGGGTATGGGGGAACCTCTGCTTAATATTGAAAATGTACTGCAAGCCATAGAGATACTTAATGATGAAAAAGGGCTTAGAATAGGTGCTCGCAAGATTGCTGTCTCAACAGCCGGTATAATACCCGGAATTGAAAAATTAATAGAATTTCCACTGCAGGTCAAACTGGCTGTGTCTCTGAACAGTGCTATTCAGGAGAAACGAGAAGAATTGATGCCAATAGGGAAAACATATGTATTGAAAGAGTTGAAATATGAATTAATGAAGTATCAGAGAATCAAGAATAAGAGAATCACATTTGAATATATTCTTATTCCCGGGTTTAATAATGGAAAAGAAGATATTGATGCATTATTTGATTTTCTGAGTGATATTGACAGCAAGATTAATATAATCCCTTATAATACAGTACAGGGTTTGGATTTCAGAGAACCTACTGATTCTGAGATTAATGAGTTTAAGGATCAATTATACCCATTAAGGGATGCTGTAAGTATAAGAAAAAGCAAAGGGCGTGACATATCGGGAGCATGCGGTCAATTGAAGGGTATTCTTGATTCTGATTAATCAAAATAATATTTAAGCATTATAGGGAATTGTATTGATATTTAACAATCTATGTTATGGATTTCCTACAGCATTTCCTTTATAATATTCCATGATATTTTACCATTTTTCACTTTATATTCCAATAACATAGATCCTGCAATATGGCCATCTTCATATACAGCATATACCCATTTATTATTCAGTATATAAATATTCCGTGAATCATAGAAACCCATTATTCCGCCTTTAATTCCATCATGTTTTATAATGTCTTTCCTTGACAGCAGATCTGTCTTAATATCTTCAATAGGATTTTTCAATCCGCTTTTGGTCAATAATGCATAATCCGAGTCACTTATGATATCTTTGTATTTCACCAATTCCTTATAAACTTCCAGTTCCTGCTTCTGTTGTAAATACATTATCTTTAAATAATCATATTTCTTTGCAACAGTCATATTTGTAAATAGAGAAAATCCGATTATTACAATTAATATGACAATTATATATACATATATGCGTCTAAGCACAATTCCTCCTTTTTTTTTATTATATGACATAAGATCATGTATTCAATAGGAAAATATCAACTGATCGTACCCTGTATATAATCCCTAGTCAGCTCATTCTGAGGATTATTGAAGACATCATCTGCTTTACCATGTTCAATTAATTCCCCAAGATACAGAAATATCACATAATCTGCAAGCCGTTTTGCCTGCCTTAGAATATGCGTGACAATAACAACTGTATATTTATCTTTGAGTTTGAGGAATTTTTCCTCAATATTCCTGCTGGAAGCAGGGTCCAACGCAGATGTAGGTTCATCCCCGAGTATTATTTCAGGTTGAACGGCTAATCCTCTTGCCAGACATAGACGCTGCTGCTGTCCAACTGACAGATTTGATGCAGGTTTATGAAGCCGATCTTTTAATTCATTCCAGAGGCTTGCTTCCTTCAGATTGAATTCTACAATTTCATCAAGCTGTTTTCTGTTTTTAATACCATTGATTCGCGGCCCATAAGCAATATTATCATAGATTGACATAGGAAGGGGATAGGGCTTTTGTGATAATAGGCCCATTTTTTTTCTTATCTCTGTAATATCTGCCTTTTTGTCAAATATATTCAGCCCATCCAGTAGAATCTTTCCTGATACATGAACATCACTGTTCAGATCAATCAAACGATTGAATGATTTCAGCAGTGATGTCTTACCACATCCCGAAGGACCGATTATTGCTGTTATTTGCTTATCCGGTATATTGACAGTTATATTCTTCAATGCATGTTCTTTGCCATAATATACATTCAAATTCTGAACTGATATATGCGTTTTGTAATTCATTATTACCTCTATTTGATTATAAACTTAGTAAATTTGCTTGTGAACAAACGGGAGACGGCAGATATGAGTAAAATAATTATAGTGAGAATAAATGCAGATGCATAAGCCCTTTCCTGAACCTCCGGAAAAGGTGTATTAAGCTGAAAGAATATGGCAAGAGGAAGTGTAGCTACAGGTCTTATTAATGATGAAGGTATATTGTCCGAAAATCCTGCAGTGAACAACACTGCTGCAGCATCACCAATACCTCTCCCAAAAGCAATCAGTACAGCGGTTACAATACCCGGCATTCCCTGTTTTAATACAATTCTGAAGGCTGTTTCTGTTTTTGTGGAACCAAGAGAATAAGCTGCCTCCAGCAGTTCATCAGGAATCATTTTCATTGATTCATCAATAGCCCTTGCCATTATTGGTATCATAAATATGGAAATGGCAATAACACCGCTAAGCAATGATGCCCTCATACCAAAGAAAAGCATTAATGTGAAAACAAATGCACCATATACTATTGATGGAATACCCCATAGGATGTCAAATGAAAACCGGGTTATTGAAACAAGCAGTGAACTTGGTTTAGCAAACACCCTGAAATATAGTATAATGGGAACTGAGACAATGAATGCAATAACTGTTGATATACCCGCAAGATACAATGAACCTAATATAGCATTCAATACACCCCCTTCCTTACCCAGATAAAACCCTCCTTGAGGTGTCTTTGTAATCATATCCAAATTCATTGCAGGAAGCCCTTTTATGAAAATTGTGATAACAATAAGTAATAACAGAATAAATATAATTATTGTTGAAAAACACATTATAAATTTAAATATATTTTCTTCTATTCTGTATCTCATTATGCTATTCTCCTTTTTACATGCAAAAGAATCAAACGTGATATTACATTGAAAAAGAGTATGACAATAAGTAATATGAGAGATGCAAGCATCAATGCTGAATCATACATTGGGATGGAAAGCATTTCACCATAATTATTGGCAATAAGCGCTGGTAATGCATAACCGGGATCCAATGGGCCGGTAGGCAATTTGACTACATTGCCTGCAACCATCAGTACTGCCATTGTTTCACCAAATGCTCTGGATAAACCAAGTACAATCGCTGCAATAATTCCAGGCATTCCCTTTCTTACAATAACATGTTTGACGCTCTGCCATTGCGTAGCACCAAGTGATAGAGATGCCTCATTGAGTCCGCCTGGCACTGTAGCAATGATTTCCATGGTAATATGGATGATTATAGGCAATATCATTATTGACAACACTATGCCTCCGCTCAGTACGCTGTATCCTGATGAATACTTATTGAAAAATGGAGCAATTATATTTTTCACAAATGGAACAATTATCAGCACACCCCATATACCGTATATAACAGAGGGTATCCCGGCAAGTAGGTCTATAAATGGCTTGGAAAATTCTCTGATAAATAGGGGGGCATAGATTGACAGATATATAGCACTCATCAGAGCAATGGGGACTGCCATGATTAGCGCAAGAAGTGTTACCCATAATGTACCTGCAATAAATGGTAAAAATCCGAATTCTCCTTTCATGGGATGCCATGAATCTGAACAGATTATAGATATCAGTGATCCGGTTTGAAGAATTGGATTTGATTTGATAATCAAAGCTATTATCATCAGTATTACAATAAGAGATACAAAGATCATCATAACAATAATTATTGCAGATAATATTTTGTCCTGCATCAGGCGTTTCATGCAGCAAATATTCCTTATTGTATACTGATTAATGATATATTCAATGATTCCTCAGATAATCTGATATAACCAGATTCATCCACATACTGTTGTCCTTCTCTGAGAACCCATTTAAGAAATTCAACAACTATTTCTCTCTCTGGTTTACCTTTTGTCACTAAATACAATTCTCTTGAAGGCGGGGAAGGATAAATATTGTTTTTTATTGCCTGTATAAGTTCTTCCCTTGTCTGATAGAAATTCTCATCTTCATCTATTACATTATCATTATTTAAATCAATTGGCAGAACACAGATACCATCTATCTGCTTACCACTTTTACTGTCATATGCATAATTTATATTATTATATCCAATACCGCTTACATCATTCTTCACTGCTTCAGCTACACCCGGATCCCCATACACTCCTACTCCAAGCATATCTTCTTGCTCACTTTCCAGATACAATGCCCATGTTTTTGCTGCTCCGCATGCATCCGACCGCGTATATACATGAATTATATTTTTGTCATCATTATCCTTTGACAGATTCCACTTATTCAAATCACCCTTTATCCAGATGTCTATCAATTCAGTGCGGCTGAATCCTTTACTCATTATATCTTTTTTATAGGGATTATTTGTATTAAATGTCGGAACAACTGCATCCTTTGTCACCGGAATGAACCAGGCTCCCCTCTCTATTTCCTCATTATATATCTCCCGTGAAACATTGCCTATATCTACCGCTCCGGAGAGTACATCAGCCATTCCCTTGCCGGCTCCTCCTGCTGCAATATCAAATGATACATTCGGATGTATTTTCGAAAACTCCTCTGACCATTTAATGACAATAGGATATAATGCCCATGCTCCGGATATTGATATTGTTCCGGATAATCCATTATTGCTATTTGGTTTATTACAATTGGGTAATACAGATATAAGTAAAATGATAATCAGCAGATTAATTATTTGTTTCACTTCTTCCTCCTTTTCCTATAATTCCCATTGATTTAGTAGGGATTAATTAATAAAAAAATCATTTTCCTTTTTCATATCTATTTATAATATCTTCAAAGCTTACGCTCTCCAATATATCACTGATTGCATTCCTCACATCAAGCATTGTTTTATACAGGCCGCACTGCTTTTCCTTTGGGCATTTCACATGTGCCATCTGACTTACACAATTGATCGGAGCAAGCGGGCCGTCAATAATTCTTATTATCATAGCCATTGTGACCTTTGCGGGATGCTTTATAAGTCTATAACCGCCTCCTGAACCCCTCTTACTCTCTAAGATTCCTGCTTTTTTCAATTCAAGTAAAATCTGTTCAAGAAACTTGATGGGAATATTCTCACTCTTGGCAATTTCTTTAATCTGCATTGTTCCTTTTTCATAATTCATTGCCAGCACAATCATTGCCATCAAGGCATATTCGCCTTTTTTTGATAATTTCAGTTTTACTCCTTTTCTACTATTCCTATCTATTTTATATAGTATAATATATTGTAATTTATGTCAAGCCATACGTCAATTGACTTTTTTATCAATCATTGTTATCATAATTTTATGATTTATCAGAATATGCATAAGGATTTTTCAAGAATAGCAAGATTATTATATGAGAAGAATTGGTCAGAGGGTTTTGGGGGTAATTTTTCTGTACGATTTACGAGTGAAGCAAAACAGTTTCTTGAACATTGCTGTAAGAACAAACTTATTCCCGCCAACATTCCCATTGATATGGATGTGAACCCTCTCAATAATAATGTTATACTTATTACTGTTTCCGGAAGCAGAATGTATGAGATTCCGGAAAACCCTACAGAATATACTGCTGTGATATTCATTGAGAATAACACTGTTTTTTCAATGAATGGGAAAAAGCCCTCCAGTGAGCTTATTGCACATCTCTCTGCATACATTGCCAATGATAATATTAATGCAATAATACATACTCATCCCCCATATACTATTGCTATTGCGGAAACAATGGAATCTGAAGGAAAAATCAACAGAGCATTGAAGGAAAGTCATACAGAATTTTCTTTGATATTCCCTAAGGGCATTGCAGTAATTGAAAGAAAAAAACCGGGCAGCAGAGAACTTGCCGAAGAAACGTCAAAGCGTATGTCTGATACTCCATTTGTAATTTGGAAAAGACATGGAATCATCGCAGGAGCAGAGAATCTGTTCCATGCATTTGATTTAACAGATGTTGTTGAAAAATGTGCACGCATATCAATGATATCATTATAATACCCTAAATCTCATCTCTCAGTCGTTCCATAAAACGCATATAATAATTTATATTATGCTCTGTAGCAAGCATCATTCCTGTCATTTCCCTGGCCTTTACCAGATGATGCAGATATGCACGTGAATAATTACTGCACAGAGTACATGTGCATCCCTGTTCAATAGGTCTGAAATCATTTTTGAATTGGGCATTTCTTATCACAAGCTTGCCTTCATCAGTAAAGACTGTTCCATTTCTCGCATTTCTGGTCGGTATCACACAGTCAAATATATCAAAACCATGTTTCACTGCAAATTCGATATCATCCAGTTTACCAACCCCCATAAGATAACGCGGTTTATTCTTCGGCATTATCTCTGCAGCCATTGCAATTATATCCCTTATATTCTCCTCTGTTTCACCTATTGCTATGCCTCCCATTGCATATCCGTCAAAATCCATTTCAACCAATCTTTCAGCACACTCTCTCCTCAAAGAAGGATATACTGAACCCTGTATGATGCCAAACTGAAATTGTCTGAATCCATATAATCCATTAGTAGATAAAAAATGTTTCCTTGCATCTTCTGCCCATCCAAGTGTCCGTTCCATTGCTGTTCTCGCATAACTCTCTGTTGCCGGATATTCAGTGCATTCATCCAACACCATCATGATATCACTTCCTATTTTTCTCTGCATGTCAACATTATTCTGCGGTGTAAATTTGTGATATGAACCATCAATATGTGATTGAAACATTACTCCGTCTTTCTCAAATTTTCTCAATGCAGCCAATGATAATACCTGAAAACCTCCTGAATCAGTAAATATGGACTTATCCCAGTTCATAAATGTATGTATGCCGCCTGCTTCATTAAGCACTTCAAGACCCGGTCTGAGATACAGATGATATGTATTGGTGATAAAAACCTGAACATTACACTTCTTCAATGTCTCTACTGTCATTGCCTTTGGTGTTGCCTGTGTTGCAACCGGCATAAATGCAGGGGTTTCTATTATGCCATGAGATGTAATTATCTGACCGCGTCTTGACAATCCGTTTTCTTTGAGCAATTTGTACATACTCACCTTATAAGCATACAGTCACCATATGAGTAGAACCTGTATTTCCTCTCAACAGCATCCCTGTATGCCTTCATTATAAATTCTCTGCCTGCAAATGCTGATACAAGCATCAATAATGTTGATTTCGGTAAATGAAAGTTAGTAATCATCATATCAGCTGATTCTATTCTGTATGGAGGATAAATAAAAATATCCGTCATTCCGCTATTCGGATGATATTTATCATTTGAATAAATCGTCTCCAAAACCCTCATTGTTGTTGTTCCAATAGCTAATATGGGAATATTGTTTTCCTTTGCTTTATTCAACATATCAGCTGATTCAATGCCTACTTCATAGTATTCTTCATGCATAATGTGAGCTTCAATTGTATCTGTCTTTACGGGTTCAAATGTCCCCAGACCTACGTGCAAAAGAACATCATTAAATTCAATTCCTTTCTCTTTCATCTTAATTATCATTTCTTCACTAAAGTGAAGTCCTGCTGTTGGAGCAGCTGATGATCCGGGTATATCTGAAAATACAGTTTGATATGTTTCTTCGTCACTCTTTTCATCATTCCTCTTTATATATGGAGGAAGAGGCACATGTCCGAATTGTTCAAATATTTCAATCGGTTTAAGATTATGGTCAAATTCAACAATAAATACTTCATCTTTTCTGTTAATAAGTTTAATCGTACAAGGTCCAATGCTTAGCATTTCGCCAGTATGCAGCCGTCCCCCTTTCTTTATTAGAGCATTGAAGACATACCCTTTGGCATAGGGATTGAGTATAAGAATTTCAATTTCTCCTCCTGTTTTTCTCTTGGCGAATAATCTGGTTTTTATAACCTTTGTAATATTTCTGGTAATTAACATTGGTGGATTGAGAATATCATTTAAATCAGAGAAGAGAGCATGTTCAATAGTTCCTTTCTTTTTATCAAGAATCATCATTCTGGATTTTCCCCTTAAAAGGGGATAATCAGCTATAAGTGATTCAGGCAGGGGATAATCATAATCATTTATATTCATATCAAAAAAGAGTATTCCCTTTTTTCTTCATATTCAAATGTTCATATGCAAGGTCTGTTACAACCCTTCCTCTCTGCGTTCTTTTTAGCATACCTTTAAGAATGAGAAACGGCTCATACACCTCTTCAATTGTTTCTGCAGTATCACCTATTGAAACTGCAATTGTTGATATTCCAACAGGTCCGCCATTGTATTTCTCAATAATGGCTTTGAGAATATTTACACTGACTTCATCAAGACCAAGCGAATCCACTTCAAGTGCATCCATTGAACTCAAGGCTATTTCACTGTCAACAATGCCATTCCCTTTGACAACAGCATAATCCCTCACACGTTTGAGTAATCTATTTGCAATTCTTGGCGTTCCGCGCGAACGCTGTGCTATCTCAGCAATTCCAGTATCAGAATATTCAATATCAAGTATTTTCGAAGAACGTTTCAGTATTTGCCCGATATCCTTGTCACTGTAAAAATCAAGACGTTTCATTATCCCGAATCTGCTTCTCATAGGCCCTGTAAGTAAACCGCTTCTTGTTGTCGCGCCTATAAGAGTAAATGGTTTTAAATTAAGTTTAACTGTACGCGCTGAGGGTCCTGTATCAATCATTATATCTATGCGGAAATCCTCAATCGCTGAGTACAGATATTCTTCTACAACCCTATTTATCCGATGTATCTCATCAATGAAGAACACATCACCTTTTTTGAGTTTGGTCAGCAAACCTGCTAAATCACCGGGTCTCTCCAGAACAGGACCGCTAGTTGCCACCATATCTACTTTCATTTCATTTGCAATAATATGTGATAATGTTGTTTTGCCCAATCCCGGGGGACCGAATAGAAGTACATGGTCAAGTACATCATCACGCCTTCGCGCAGATTCAATAAATATATGCAGATTTTCCTTCATCTTATCCTGACCTATGAATTCATTAAGAAGCTGAGGTCTCAATGTCTCTTCAAAATTATCCTCACCCTGCAATTTACCTGACGAAATTATTTCACTATTCATCTCAACCTCTGCAATGCTTGTTTAATTATTTCTTCTACACTTATTTCATCACCGGCCATTTTCATTACATCATTTATTGCAGATTCAATATTTTTAGGTTTGAATCCCAGGACAAGCAATGCATCATAAGCATCGCTTGTGGGTCCTGCATGACCAAATTCAATCTTACCGGATAATTCAAGTATTATTCTATCTGCTGTTTTCTGGGAAATACCTTTTACTGTTGAGATTGTCTTGCTGTCCGCATTAAAAATTGCCTGTTCAAATTGCTCGGGGTTCAATGTATTGAATACTGCCAATGCTGTTTTAGGACCGATTTTTGGAATATTTGTTAATTGATTGAATAGCATTTTTTCTTTAATGGAAGAAAATCCGAAAATCCTGAGTTCTTCATTTTTTATGGAGATATATGTATATATTATTACTTCTTCATTTACCTCAGGCAAATCGGAATATGTATTCATTGAAATATATATCTGAAAACCCATACCTCTGACATCAATTACAGCCATTCCCGGCAACTTTTCAAAGAGAATTCCCTTTATATGATTATTCATTATAACTCCTTGAGGTAAAGGTATATACTGCTGCTAATGCATCAGACACATCATCAGGAATATCCTTATCAACATTAAAGATATTCTTGACCATAAAAGCAACCTGTTCCTTTGAAGCATGTCCTCTGCCTGTTACTGCTTTTTTTATGCTATTGGGAGCAAAAAGGGAAATTGTAAGCCCATTCTGCATTGCAGCAAGCACAAGAACAATCCTTACCTGTGCAAGTTTATTTGCAGATGATACATTTTTGCTGTAGAATGACTCTTCAAATGCTGCATGCTTTGCATTAACCTTTCTTATTAAATCAAATGCCTCATCATATATGGATTTAATCCTTGCATGAAAATCCTCTCCGGAATCTGTACTGATAATACCTGCAGAAATAATATCCATTGAAGGATGCTCAACAACTGCGTATCCTGTCTGTTTGAGAGAAGGATCAAACCCAATAATCCTCATTTTGATAATTTCTCCATAATCTCATCTGTCACATCGAAATTTGAATAAACGGCCTGCACATCATCATTTTCTTCAAGTTTTTCAAGAAGTTTAAACAGTGTTGATGCTTTGGATTCATCCAGGGCAACTGTTGATTGAGGTATCTTTGTTATTTCAGCACTCTCCATTTTAATGTCCCTGTCTGTTAATCCCTGTTTTACGGGAGTCAGGTCATGATCACTTGTTGTAATTATAATCAAATCGTCTTCAACAACCACATCCTCTGCCCCATATTCAATTGCAGTATCAGTAACTGATTCAACATTATTTGTATTCTTATCAACAGTGATTATACCTTTTCTGTCAAACATCCATGTAACAGATCCGACAGCTCCCAAATTTCCATTGTATTTCGAAAAAATATGGCGTACTTCTGATGTTGTTCTGTTCTTATTGTCAGTTGCTGATTCAACAAGCACGGCAACACCACCTGGACCATAGCCCTCATAATGAATTTCTTCATATGTAACACCCTCAAGCTCGCCTGTGCCCTTTTTCACTGCTCTTTCTATATTGTCAGACGGCATATTAACTGATTTCGCATTGTCAATTGCAGTTCTCAGCCTTGGATTAGCATCCGGGTCGCCTCCTCCCTCTCTTGCTGCCATCGTTATTTCCCTGATTGCTTTGGTAAAGAGCTTGCCTCTTTTGGCATCTTCTTTTCCCTTCTTATGTTTTATTGTACTCCATTTATTATGTCCGGACATATATCCTCCTTAACGCTTGCCTCCCGGCCTGATGAGAGGAATTCCCTCACGGCATAATGGGCAATCATCCGGTTTATAAGTTACTGCATCTACAGCTATTGCGCTATACATATCATATTCAAATTGCAGATCACTGCTCCTGTCTATCAGAATACCTATACCTGCTATATTGTCATTTACATTTTTTACTGCATCAATAGAGGCAAATACTGATTTTCCCGTTGTTAAAACATCATCAACAAGGAGAATTCTATGATGTGGTTCTATGGGGGTACCTCTGTAAAATCCCATAATATCATTTCTCTTCTCAAGATATGCACTCCTGCAATTGAGCTGTCTTGCAAATTCATAAGCTGCTATTATTCCTCCCGTTACAGGTCCTATTACATAATCAATATCTGTTATATTCATTTTTTCTAAAACTATGCTCACTAGATTCGTTAATATACCTGGATTTTCCAATAATCTGAATTTCTCAAAATATATATCTGAATGCAGACCGGATGTCAGCAGGAAGTGCCCCTTAAGGATCACACCTTCATTTTCCAATATCTTTTTATTCAATACAGGCATTTTTCATCTCCTCTAAAATATCTTCAACTGCCTTTGTTTTATTCTCAGCCAACAGCACCGGTCTCCCTAAAACAAGGAAATCGGCCCCATCCTTTATTGCTTGATATGGAGTTGATATCCTCGCCTGATCACCCTTGTCTGTACCTGCGGGCCTTATACCGGGTGTTACAATAAGAAAATCGTTACCGCATTCTTTACGTATTGCCTTTATTTCCATTGGCGAAGCAACAACACCGCTCAGTCCTGCTGACTGAACCGCCTTTGCCAGTATAATAACTTCATCCTCTACAGTTCGGTCGGTTGTGCCGATTATATCTTCAAGAAATGCACTGTCCAGAGAGGTTAACAATGTAACACCAACAATTGCAGGAGGTTTTTTCCCATGGTCTTTCCATTGCCAAATAAGTTTAGCCACTCCTTCCATCATTGAAAATCCACCCATTGAATGAACTGTAAGCATATCCACATCCATATCAAATGCTGATTTGACAGCATTTGCAACTGTATTTGGTATATCATGAAATTTCAGGTCAAGAAAAACATTTTTCTCTTTTTTCTTCAAAAACTCAATAACCGGTTTACCATTCCGGGTAAATAATTGCAAGCCCACCTTATACCATTTTACATAATCCCCCAACTCATTCACCACTTTCTCAGCAGCATTTAAATCATCTACATCCAAAGCTACAATCAGCTTTTCTTCTATATTCATCCTTTTCTCCTTTCTACTGAGCCGATGATTTGTGATATATCTTCAATATTGTTATTTTTGCAGTAATCTCTTAGCTGAACACTTAATCCTGACAATATACCGGGTTTTACCAGAAGTGAAGTACCTACCTGAACTGCAGAAGCGCCAACAATGAGATACTCAAGAACATCATTGATACAATTTATGCCGCCGGCGCCAATTACAGGGATTTTTACTGTGTTGACCATTCTGTGAACATTCCATAATGACATAGGTTTTATAGCCGGACCGCTGTATCCTGCAACTCTATTATTGAAAATAAATTTTTTTTCTTTGATATTAACAGCTGTTCCCAAATACGTATTGGTGAAAGTGATTCCGTCAAATCCCTCTGTTTCTGCAATCTGCGCAATTCTGAATGATTCACTAAATGCGGGTGATAGTTTCAAAATAAGTGTTTTGTCTGTTAGCTTACGTAAACCTCTGATTGATTTATCGCTTTTTTCAATACTGCTGTTTATATTGAATCCGCCTTTATGAACATTGGGACAGGATATATTGATTTCATATCCGTCAAAACCCTTATGTTGCTCTAATTTTTCCATCATCATATGCAGTTCTGAAACATCAAAAAAAGCAAGATTGAGAAAAACTGCACATTTCATCTCACTTATCTCAGGTAACAGATAATCAATAAAATAATTCAACCCGGGATTTTCCAGTCCTATGGAATTTAGTAATCCACCATATGTTTCATATATACGTTTTCCTTCATTGCCTTTCTTCTCATCCAATGTAATTGATTTTGAAACAAAACCCCCAAAATCATTTTTTTCATTATACTCACAAATTTCCCGGCCCCATCCTGCACATCCCGAAGCTCCCATTATGGGAGTGTTCAGAATTGTTTTTCCTATCTTTATTGATATATTATTCATACACAATCCTTTTCCCATCAAAAACCGGACCATCTTTACATACCTTCTTGAATGTGCCGTCATTTAATTTAACTGAGCATCCTGAACAGAGACCAATGCCGCATGCCATTATTTCCTCATATATTGCATAATATTCAACATCATCTTTTATAACATCCTTCAATGCTCTCAGCATTTGCCTGGGACCGCATGCAATAATTCGCTCTGCTTCAAAATAATCAATATACTGAGAAACCATTCCTCTTTTCCCTATCCTGCCTGATTCACTTATATACATTACATCAAGTTTCAGATGTCTTATGATAGGTTCATATTCACCATCTTTATCTCCGAAAAGAATTTTAGAATTCTTAGTTATAAACATATTGATTCCCGCAAGTCCAATTCCTCCGGCAACAAGTAATGTACTTTTATTATCATTATCACATGCAAATCCATTTCCCAGGGGAATGAGTATATCCGTTTTCTCTCCAATATTCATTGCTGATATATGTTCTGTACCTTTTCCTATAATCTTCATAAGAATAGAGAATGTGTTCTCCCCTGCTGAAAATATTGAAAAAGGCCTGCGAAGCATAAAACCTGTATTTGGTACAAGTATATTAACAAATTGACCAGGAATAATCTCTTTGGTTGATTTATATTCAAATGTCATATGCGCAATATCGTTTATTATGAATTTACTCTTCAACACTATGTTCATCTTCTATCCTCTTTATTTGATTGCAGGCTTCTTCATAAATATCACTGTGCCCGTATTTACTTATAATTTTGTTCAAATATTCAATAGACATTGCCGTATCAGCCTTTTCCTTTAAACATATGTATGAGAGAGCATATAATGCCTTAGGTGCATAATAAGATTCTGAATAGCTATCCTTCACCATTTCATATAATGTTATTGCCTCTTCAATCCTCTTCAATGTCAAATAATTTATTTCAGCAAGTAAAAATCTATTTTTTGAAATTTTATCATCATCCAAAATAGTATCATTCTGCAAAGCATTGAGAAGATCAATAGACATTATCTTCATTTCTGCCTCAGGCAATAATGGTGATGTTTTCATTTCATTGACAATTATCTGATATGATTCCTTTGCGCCATCCAAATCATTTATATACTGTTCAAGTATAAGTCCCTTTTCAAAAATAAGCGAATCCTTTAATGCAACATTTCTTGCCTGTGCGATAATATCATCAATCACTCCGATTGCTTCTCTTTCCTTTCCCAGTTTTTTCATAATTTTTGCTTTAAGGAGAAGAAGAGAATTTTTCTGCACATCTGAAATGTAGTATTTAATATTATTATTGATAAAAGTCAGGGCTTCCTCGTATTTTTCCATTTTCAGAAGTATTGATGTATATAATGCAGCATACTCAAATCTCATCTCTTTTGGCAATGATTCCGATTTTACTGATTTTATTGAGTTTGATGCCTGTTCAAAGTCATTGACAGCATAATATAAAGCTGCCTTTTTAAATTTTAGTAAATTTTTATTTTTCACATCGGCATTATTATCATTCAGTATTCCCAATGCAGCTTCAATTTCTTCATCCACCAAATAAATATCAGACAATTCAAAAATCGCTTTTTCCTTCCATATACTTTTCTGATCAATGAGTTTCTGGAGATACACACGTGCAATCCCATATTCTTCCTGTAACATATATGTCTTTGCTGTAAAGAATACTGCCTCATCAATGAATGGGGATTTATCATAATATGTCAGCAGTTCTGTAAATTTTCTTATGGCTTTTGTATACTCGCCCTTGTACATATATGATTTACCGATAATCATTAATGCATCATCAACATATTTTGAATTGGGGTGAAATTCAAGAATTTTTGAGGATTTTTCAATTGCTTTATCAAGATATTGAGTATTGGGGTTTTTATTTTCTTCAATGGGTTTAATACCAAGATTATAATATTTATCTGCATTGTAAAATACATTGAAATAAGCACAGCCTGTAAATATAATAATTATGATAATTATATACATAATTTGCTTGTTCATTGCATTTATTATATATAATTTTTATTGAATTACAATAGACAGATTATTTAATTTTGAGCACTGGATATCTGCTTTACAAGTAGAAAACTCGCTCCTATTGCTATTATCCATCCTATTGTGCGTTCTATGACAACAGCCGGATTTGACCATATTTTCTTCATTGTTTTATCCCTGTAATCATAGAATGGCATTAAAATATTCACAGCAATTCCCCCAAGAAAGGAAACACCCCCTATGACTGCAATTATTGCAATTGCACCTGAACCAAAATCGGGGTTTTTATCTCCCGCAAGAGCAAGTACAATCCAGACAAACAATAGAATAATCAAGGCTACAAAACCAACAACTATCATAATAGCTAAAGGCATTCCCGATGCACATCCCAGGCACACATTATCCTTCAATATATTTAGTGAACTGTTCAGAAATGGCAGCTCAATGCAGTATCCGGGTTTAACTGTTTTTTTATCAGACAATTCATCAGCATTGATTATTACCATAATGAGACTGAAAATAATTACAAGGCATAATGTTTTTCTCATATGATTATTATATGCATATTATAATTTATGTCAAATATCACTTTACATTATTTCAATATTTGATATAATTTAAATATGAATACATTATTACTATTTTTATCCGTTTTGCTGCTGCAAAACACATCGGACTCAGTGCCATTGCTTAAGTGGATGGGTCCGGAAATCAAACCTATCAGCCGATTTGAATTGTATATGAATAATAATACCTACTCTGAATTCCATTTAAAACACATTGATATTGAAAAAAATAACCCTAAGGGACCTGCTTTTGCAGTATTTGTGGAGGATTCATTATACAATAAGATTGCATCCCAAATAAGCACTTATATACATGACCTCAGCAATGAAGGTTACAATGTTACGCTTTATACCGGAAATACCGGTAATCCTGCCGGCATCAAGAACAGCATTAAACAACTCTATACAGATTCGCTTATTGAAGGAGTCATTCTCATAGGAACATTTGCCGCACCATTCTTTCAGACTGATAATGATTTCAATGAAGGTACATATGACGATTGGGCATGTGATTTGTATTATATGGATATGGATGGGACATGGGATGACACATTGCAGAATTCATCAGGCACACTGATACCCGGAAAAGATAATATATTTGATACCCATTACGGTGATGTGGGACCGGAGATATATGTAAGCCGAATTTATCCGAACATCGGTGCAAATGATTCTCTTATTGTCACCAATTTGCTGAGCAGAATACACCAGTACAGGGTTTTAACAACAGCGAATTACCACAGAGCTCTGTTTTTTATAGATGATGACTGGATTCCATGGGCATCAACATGGTCATCCGATTTAAAGCTTGTATATGACTCAGTCGGTATATACTCGGCTGCCGAGGAAACCCGTGCTGATACATATTCACTAGCATTGGATTCTGTATATGAATGGGTATCACTCTTTGCTCATTCATGGCCCGGTGGACATGCATTTTATTATAATAATAAGGTAAATACAGATTACTTTTATGCAACAGAATATACATCAAAAAATCCTTCTGCGCATTTTTATAATTTTTTCTGCTGTTCATTCGCTGACTATACAACATCAGGTTATGGTGCAGGCAGAGCTTTATTTGCAGATTCCGGATTTGTATCAATAGGATCTACAAAGACCGGTTCAATGCTTCAGTTTAATGATTTTTACAGCCCCATATCAAATGGAAGCACAATTGGTGAAGCATTTATGCTTTGGTTTGAAGCCATTGCCGGAGGAGGATTCAGTCAAAGTGAATTATCATGGCATTATGGAATGACATTGCTGGGTGACCCGACACTTATCCCCAATATGACAGTTACCGGTATAGAAGATATCACATATACATATGATGACAATCATGATAATCCTCTATTAATGCATTTAGGTGATCTGAAAGGAATCAATATCCGGATATGCTATGATTGCTGCGGAAGAAGGGTGCATGAAATTACAGAACCCGGCATATACTTCATTGTAAAGGATTTGAATAAGTACAAAATTACTGTGATTAAATGATAATCAAATATGCACAAGTGGACATGCGCTGCATCTTGGATTATTTTTTCGGCAGTATTCTTTACCGCATTTTACAATCAATGCATGGTATTCATTAAATAACATTTCATCTCTATCAAGCAATGAATGAAATACATACTGCTGCTCATCATATAATTCGGGAAATAAGTCAAAATGCCTGGAAAATATACGAACAGTATATGAATCAATAACAAATACCGGCTCCTTAAAGGCATAAAGCATAATTGAATCAGCTGTTTCCCTTCCTATACCTTTGATTCTGAGTAATTTGTATCTAAGCTCAGGGATATCTGTTACAATTGAATAATTAAATTGAAACTGTTCAAAAAAAGCAGCTGTTTCCTTGAGATATTCGGCTTTTTGATTAAAAAAACCGGATGAGACAATAGAAGAAGATATCTCATTCAGGGAAGCTTTATAAATACTTTTCAATGAAAGCATTTCATTATTTCGTAACATTTCAATGGATTTTACAACATTATTCCAATTTGTATTCTGTGTTAATATGGCTCCGATAATAATCTCATCTACAGTCTCGCCCGGCCACCACTCTTGAGGGCCAAAGAAAGAGCTCATCTTTTCATAAATAGATTCCAAATCCTCTTTAATAATATGACTATACTTCAAGATCTACGATTTTTACATGCACTCCATTTATCTTATTCAATGCATTAAAGAGTTTTTCATTCTCAGTTTTATTATCAGCCATTTCAAGAACAATAAGACCGCTTTCTGAACATGTGTTTTCAACCCCCTGATGGAGTCCTAATCGAGTCCTTATATTACACCCGTATTCTGTAAGAGCATCCTGTACCTTAATTGATGAATCAGTTCTGTTACTTATCAGAATCAGTATTATGCACTTTTCCATTTGTCCTCCTTTTTTTTAATTATATTTTTACCTATATAATCGGTTATAATTCCCGTCACAATAAAACTTAGACCCACAATAGAATATACCTGTATGGGCTCTTTGACAATAATCTGAATGAAAAATAATGAAATAAAGGGTATGATATATGTTACAAGTATGATACTGCTTCTGTTTGTAACCCTACTGAGTATGTTAATCCAGAGTAAAAAAGTTATACCCATTTCAAATGCACCTATATATGCTGATAACATTATGTTACGCATATTAATGAATTCTAATTTTCCTAATAATATGATCTCCAGGAAAATATAGAATGTACCGAAAAGAAAACAAAAAAACATCTTCACATCATAGTTATCCTTTCTTTTCACTGCAATAATCCAGTAAAATGCCCATATCAATGAAGACCCAAGGGCGAGAATGTCTCCCAGAATATCTGAAAATCTGAAGGATAGAGGATGCCCCTTGGTTGTTATGAATAAAACACCGAAAAATGCTATAATAATGCCTATTATGGTGTATAGTGTTATTTTCTCCTTTAAAAAAATAACTGCAAATACTGCAAGAACAATAGGCCATGTGTAATTAAGAGGCTGTGCCTCTTGTGCGGGCAATAACTCATAAGCCTTAAAGAGTATATTGTAATAAAGAAATGGACTCATCATACCTATGAGTGATGCTTTTAACATTTCCTTTCTGCTGATTCGCATTAAATGAATACGCTTTCGCATCATTATATAAATGAAGATTGAACATGTGGAAAAGAATGAAGAGTAAAATAACATATTTAGATATGATATCTCATTAAGAACAAGTTTGAAAACTGATGCAACTGTTGACCAGAAAAATATAAGTAATATAAGCAAAACTCCGGTAAGTATGGAATTTTTACTGTTTATGATACTCATATTTCCCATTCTTTGCTTCAATTCGATTATTGTAATTTTCAATCATATTGAATATATTGTCAAAATAAAAATTATTCGTTTTTCGCATATTCAATAATAAATGAAACAGTTCTCTATATCCCGGAAATGTGTCTTCATTCATACATGAAGGATGAAAGAGAAATGAGAAAAAACCTTTATTTGATTTGATTTCATCTATTATTGTATTGATATTTTTATGCATGTCATTATTCTTCATTAATGCACTATCCATACATATCAGCGGTAATTCGGTAATTTGGGTTCCCGGTACCCTATATGGGGAAGAAAATCCTCTCTTAAAACCACATCTGTGAGTAAATCCCGAAGATAGGTCTATCAGGATTCCCGCATCAGATAATATCTTAAAATCTTCTCTCTTCGGGTCATTTAAATAATGAAATCTGCTTATTACTATATTTTTTGACAGCTTCCTTAGTTTATTTATCTCTTTCTCAATCAATGTTTTGTCTTCAAAGCTTTCAGCTGACAGATGTATACCTGCAATATTACTTCCAATATCGGACAGAGCCCGCTTAAGCTGTTTTTTTGAATATCTCCTTGCATATTTGTCTCTTTCTATTGTAAGAAAATTAAATATGCCCTCCAATCCGTCATCTTCAAGAATTTGTCTTATTGTTCTGATATTATTCCAAGGATCCATTTCATTTGTTTTCAGCATATGAAAATATAATGCTGTTTTTTCTCTGTATAATCCTGTCATTCTGAAAAAACAATATAATACAGTTTTCTTAAATGAAAAGAAATTAAGCCTGTCAATATCAAATGTTGGTACAAAATATCCGTTTGTACTGCCTATTTGTTTTGCAGCTATATTAATAGAAATTGATTTTAACAATGCAAATTTCTCTACAGCCTTACTGCAGACATCTATTAAATGCTCAGTAAATGCATAATTGAATATTTCATTTTCAAGAAAATCAAGATCATCAAAAATTATTGTATTAATAATCATAAATATGTCAAAATTAAGGAAGAATTTATTACCAATGCTGAAATAGTTCTGTTCCCTGATTCTATATTTATTTATGACAAAATAATTCTTTTCATATTCAATCAAGTTTGAATCCATTTCTGCTTTAATCACATTGATGCAGTCAATATCAGCTTCACTCTCTCTATTAATGTAATTAAATGTAATTTTATCGTTCTTCATAATACCCGAATGTATCAGTATAATGTCGAGTATATCAAACAATATGGATGTATCAGTATTTGTTCTATTGATAATATTCATATTCTTTTTCTTATGCAAAAATACTGCTTTAATAATGGGTTGAACAGTGCTTTATATCTGGCTATACTACGTGTATTTGCTCCTTGAAAATCAAATATATAATCTTGATATATATCGGCTTCAAATATATCCCTTATCAATACCCCCGAGTTCTGACCTCCCACAACAAATTCATATATAATTTTTCTTTCCCCATCCTTTAACAAGCACACTATTGATTCGTCATTTTCATATATATCAATCAAATGTAATTCCTGCAATGCCGTAAATAATGCTATGAATTCACTTTCCCCTATGGGCGGTTTCCCTCTGTATGCATCATTTATAGTACCAAAGAGTTTATTTAAGTCTTGAATTTCAATCGGTTCCTGAGCATCCCTATTCCTTATTCGCCTGTCAATTCCGGAGAGATTGTCCCTGTTTATGGGGAAATAGTAAGAATACAGTACAGAATATTTTGTCTTATTCCAAATAAATGGCCTCATATCATTATAATCATAATGTTGCGGTATGAGAAATGCCTTATATTTGGCATTTAAAAACCTGACATACTCATGTATGACTCTTTCATAGGCATCTAATTGCCTTTGTTCACTATTCTTGTTTTTTTCCGTCATTATATTGAAGAAAGGCGTGAATGGCGGTTGAGGTGAATATTTTATAAAATATTTCATTCTTTCAATTACAGGAAAAACAGCTTTAATATTACTGTTTTCCTCTATTGCAAAGCACTTCACATTACGAATTCTGTTCATTGCTTCTAAATATTTCCTTGAAACAAAAATATTTTTTCCTTTCATATTTGATGAAAGTTCTTCCATCTTATCAATTGATATCTCACTTACACTCATTCTGTGCATATGTATTCCTTCATTGATTCATACTTTTTTTCCTTGATTCCATTTACATTCTTAATATCCGTTATACTGTCAAATCCTCCGCATTTATTTCTGTATTCAATGATATTTTGAGCAGATTTCTCACCAATTCCGGGTATAAGCATCAATTCATTTTCATCTGCTGTGTTTATATTTACAATCAGTTTGGTTTCTTGATACGGTCCTTCATCTTTTTTTACATTTTTTTTAATGGTTTTTACAGCATAAATAGACACTGCAATTGCCAGAACAATAAGTGAAATCAGAAAATATTTTCTATCATTCATAAACAATCTCCAATAATATGTCTCCTATTTTCTGAATACTCTCCGCAGAGCATTTGTCGGGAGTATCCTCCGGAGTATGCCAGTATTTGTAATCCCAATCTATTAAATCAATACACTTTATACCGGCATTGTTTAGTGGTATGTGATCATCCTGCACAAAATAACCTACACTATTGTGAAATGACAGAATTCCCATTTCTTCAGCAATGCCAAATACCTTATTATTCAAATCACTGTTATAAATTTCGGAAAATCCTTCTCTATAAATATGCTGATCTGCATCACCTATCATGTCAATCAAGATAGCTATATCAGGCATTGTTCCTTTGTAATTACCTGCAAAATACTTTGACCCAAGAAACCATTCATCAGGATGATTAGTTCTCCCTGCATCTTCACCGTCAAAGAAAACAAGCATCACATTATTTTCAGGTCTTTTTTCCTTCATTATTCTGGCCATTTCCATCAATACTGCGGTACTGCTTGCTCCGTCATTTGCCCCTGGCGTTGGTACTCCTTTTACTGAGGAAAATGGTCTTGAATCAAAATGTGAACACAGCATAATATTCACATCACTATTATTATTAAAAACAGCAATAATATTTTTGAATTCAATAATCTCATCACTGTATGAAACCCTTTTTTTAAAGTTTTGTATATATACCGTATCTGCATATAAATTCAAATAATTATATATGTAATCAACACATTTCATATGGGACTCTGTTCCGGGAACGCGTGCTCCGAAACTGCATTGCTTTTTTAATTCTGAATAAGCTCTATCAGAATCAAATTCTGAAGAATAATCAGCATTACAACTAATGCTTATTAATATTGCTATGAGTATGAAATAAATCTTTATATAACTTTTCTGCATTTTCCCTTAACTCCTCAATTGTTCCGGAATTATTAATAATAATATCAGATTTTCTCTTTTTTTCCAGTACAGACAGCTGCTGTTTCTCCAAAAAATAAAAAATATTCGACTCTTTCACCTGTTTTCTTCGCATTCTCTCGTCAATACTTCCCCCGTCAATAAGAACTACCCTATCAAAATATTCCTGGATTTCCCATTCAAATATCAATGCAGCATCCACAATAACATCTTCATAATCACCTAATAATGAAATAATTCTATGCGGAAGATGATTATACATCCATTGATTGTATCTGTTGAATATATCAGGCTCATTTGGCAAGATATCTCTTAATTGCTTCAAATAATCATTCTCCATTGATATATTTATAAACCGGAATATTTGTTCCTTTTCTGATTTCAGTATTTTTTTTCCCTCTTCATCAGCATTTATAATAGGTATAACATTCATAGAAAGGTATTTTGTGAACAGGGTTTTCCCGCTTCCGATATTACCTGTTACTGCTATTTTCACTAAGATACTCC
>CAZJAT010000023.1:0-29865 GCA_964544145.1 uncultured Bacteroidales bacterium
ATTTGATTTGATTTGATTGTTTATTTATTTATTTCTTTATTACCAGCATACCAGCCACCAGCTTACCAGTAACTATTTTACCAGCTTACCAGCTACTTCCCTTCCCTCAATGTTTCAATAATTAAATGATTATTGGTGTAAATACATATATCTGAAACAATTATAAGGGTTTCCCTGACAATATCCTCAGCGCTTAAGTCCGAATGTTTCAATAATGCTCTGCCTGCCGCATATGCATAGGGAGAACCTGAACCTATGGAAATAACGCCATCATCCGGCTCAATCACATCGCCATTTCCTGAAACAATCAGAGAGTGTGCACTATTCATAACTATGAGCATTGCCTCAAGACGTCTCAATATCTTATCCTGTCTCCATTCCTTTGTTAAATCAATTGCAGCTCTTTGAATATCACCTTTACCCTTTTCAAGATATTTCTCAAATTTATCAAATAGTGTTATTGCATCTGCCACTGAACCGGCAAATCCTGCCAATACCTTTCCATTGTATAATGTCCTTATCTTTTTGGCATTATGCTTCAATATTGTTTTATCCAGGGTTACCTGTCCATCACCGCCTATAGCAATATTACCATCCTTTCTAACACCGAATATTGTAGTTGATCTGATCATCTGTCCTCCATTAGGGTTTCAATATGTTTCTTTTTCATAATAAATCCTTCATCTAAACATAATTTATGCGCCTCTTTCAGCAAAAACATCATTTCTGATTTTTCTTTCCTCTTCAAAAGAGCCATGTATGTCAAATAATCAGATTTCTCATCATTGCACATATCTGAATCAATAATGTGATTAAATATTTCTTTACAATCATTATTGCGGCATAAAATTATTTTTCTGTCAATTTCATCTATTATATCACTATTTTTATCATATTCAATGGTTGAGATATTTCCCTTTGCTGCTTTTATCTTAATTTCAGATTCAATTATATATTGGGGGACTTGAATATCCATTGAATTGAAGAGTTCTTTACATTTTTTGTTGAATAACTCAGCCTGCTGAAGATTCCAGCATCTCAAATAAAGTTCTGATAAATTATGCAGTATTATGCCTCTAAAATATGCATTTTGAAGACTTTTCTTACCTGTCATTAGTTCAGAGAGGTATTGAATGCCTTTACTGTAATCACCGCTTCTTATATACACTACAGCCATATTGAGCATTGTACTCTCTGCAAAATCAATAAGATTTGTCAATTCAAATATCTGCAAAGCATTTCTCATATATTTTAAAGCATTTTTTATCTCATTAATATCATCTAGAAGAATACCTATATTCATAAGTATCTTTGCATAATCAGCAAGATAATGCTGCCTTAGAGCAATAAATTCCGCTTTTTTCAGAAACTTCAAAGCTCTGCTGATATTATTCTGTTTGCGTTCATTATTGCTCAATACAAACAAATATGAAATTCTTTCTTTATCACTCAATTTCCTGAAGGAAATCAAATCCGCGTATCGTTTAAATTTATCAAAATCATTATTGAGCATAGCAGCATTCATATTGAGAATTATGGATTCAGAATCCTTATAATCTAAATAACCCTTATTATGACCCTGTTTCAACATAATATAAAAATCCATCCTTGTGCGTTTTGTGATATTTTCAATGCTATTAGTATCCTTTATAGCATTGTCATAATCAGATAATTCTGTATGAACCCTGGCGCTTAATTCATAACAATCATCATTCTTTCTGCATTTTTTGAGGATTTTCTCTGCAAGTATAAGATCTCCGTAATCGTAAAGTTTCTCTGCATGCTCAATTGATGGTTTTTTATTCACAATTTCCGCTAGAGAGAATATATGAGCATATCCTCTACTGATATTTGATTTATCATAAAGCATGAAAAAGAGAGCAGGATATATATATCTATATTCCCTATTATGATATTCCAGCACCATAAGATCCGTCAGTACACGTACATCCTTTTCATATCCTGCATTTTTTGCATCAGCAAGATTAAACCTTAAACCCAATTTAAGAATATTGTCCACTCGCTTTTTTATCTCATCACTCAAATTCGCAAAAAGGCCTTCATCATACTGCGCATCATATAATGATGTGTTGAAAACTCCATTTTTCAGTATCCTGCTCATAATTCCGAGATTGCCTGATGAAATAAGATCTGTGTAATTCACACAAAGCAGAGATGAACAAATACTGTTTTTCTGCAATACTGTTTTTATCTGAATCTTATTAAGATTATTAAATTTCAATTCATTTGTCTTATATTTTTTCTTGATTCTGAAAATATATCTTACACTCTCATTAATCCTGATATATAATGGATTATTGACAATGATAAATGGTTCCTTCACTGTATCCAAGTCATTATGCTCATCATATACCGAATATTGAGGATATCTCTCGCCAATATCATTTATGCATGCATGCTTACCGGTAGATATTCCCCCGCTTATGATAATATTCCATCCTCTATTCAACAGATTTTTTAATCTCCTTTCATTAAAATTGGGAATAATCTGTTTTTCTCTAAGATTTTCTGAATATACTGTATATGTATTCTTACCTCTGTCTTTGGATTCGTATAATGCCTTGTCTGCACAATTTAGGAGTTCAGCATAATCTTCTATATTTCCAGTAGCAATACCGAATGAGCATGTTATATTGAAAGTGCAGCTCTTAGATCTAATTATATTATCTCTTAAAATATGCATAAGTTGTTTAATTATATTTATTGCAGCATTCATGTCATTATCTGAGAAGATTAAAATGAATTCATCACCACCGAATCGTATGGGAATAATATTATCCTTGAGAACATGCTTGAGAATAGAACCTACTTCCTTTATAGTAATATCACCCGCATAATGACCATACATGTCATTTACCGTTTTAAAGTCATCAATATCAAAAATACATAATACTGCTTCTGTTTTATTATTTAAGATATAATGATTTAAATAACGTTTATTGTATATACCTGTAAGGTCATCAATGAACATAGGATCAAGATCCTTTTTGTCCAACCTCATATCAACATTATACAAAAATAATAGGAAAAATCAAGTCATTTATTTGGGCGGTTCATAGTTGGGTGATTCCTTTGAAATCACAACATCATGCGGATGACTTTCCTTAAGACCTGCATTGGATATCTTGACAAATCGTGCATTTTTATGCAATAGATGTAGATTCTTTGCCCCTGAATAACCCATACCCGACCTTATTCCGCCTATCATCTGATATACTATCTCAGAAACTGTTCCCTTATAGGATACCCTGCCCACAATACCTTCTGGTACAAATTTATCTGACTTTTCCTGAAAATAGCGGTCAGAAGAACCTGCAAGCATTGCGTCAATTGACCCCATACCCCTGTATACCTTGAATTTTCTTCCATCCATCAACACTGTTTCACCAGGGGCTTCATATGTTCCGGCAAGTAAAGACCCTATCATTATTGAAGAAGCACCACCAGCTAAAGCCTTTACCATGTCTCCTGAATATTTAATGCCTCCATCGGCGATTACAGGTATATGTTTTTTACCCAGCGCATGTACCACATCCATTACTGCTGTCAATTGAGGCACACCTATACCGGCAATAACCCTTGTTGTGCATATAGAACCGGGGCCTATTCCCACTTTTATACCATCCACCTTTGCTGCGGCAAGATCTTCAGCTGCCTCAGCAGTTGCAATATTTCCTGCAACAATGTCAATATTTTTAAATTTCTTTCTTATTATTTTTACTGTTTTTATTACATTCAAAGAATGACCATGTGCTGTATCAATAACAATACAATCAGCACCTGCTTTTTCAATTGCAGCCGCCCTTTCAATAGCATCCCAGCCCGGGCCTACTGCAGCTGCGCATCTCAATCTGCCTAGATTATCTTTACATGCAAGAGGATATTCAACTTCATTAAGTATATCTCGTATTGTAATCAGACCTTTCAATATACCCTTACTATCAACAATAGGAAGTTTTTCTATCTTATTTTTTTTGAGCAATTCCTTTGCCTGTTTTGCACCTGTTCCAGGTTTAGCGATTATCAAACCTTTGCCTGTCATTCTTTCTTTTACCTTTTTCTGAAGTTTATCTTCAAGTTGTAAATCTCTTCTTGTTAATATACCTACTAATTTACCATTAGCATCCACTACAGGAAGTCCAGATATATTGTATTCTGTCATAATGCCTTTAGCATGAGCAAGGGTATGGTCCGGGCGTACAGTAAGAGGATTCATAATCATACCTGATTCATATCGTTTTACTTTTCTTATCTCCTCTGCTTGTTTATCAATTGACATATTCTTATGAATCACACCTATCCCGCCTTCCTTTGCAATAGCAATAGCCATATTATGATCAGTTACTGTATCCATTGCCGCTGAAACAAGAGGAATATTAAGTATAATATTGCGTGTAAATTGAGTTTTCAGTTCCACTTCTGAGGGCAATACAT
Organism: uncultured Bacteroidales bacterium; assembly: GCA_964544145.1. GTDB lineage: Bacteria > Hydrothermota > 32-111 > 32-111 > 32-111 > CAZJAT01. The sequence continues at coordinate 4,456 of CAZJAT010000023.1, forward strand.
CCGATTTATTGGGAACTAGTAAAACATCGTCAAAAGTCAATCCTTCTTTCATTTTTCCTCCATTATTCCTTTTTAGAAGCAAATGATTCAATGGATAAATCCATTGTCATTCTTTCAGGTGTAATATTGAGTATCTTAACAATCACTTTGTCACCTACTGTAATTTTCCTTTTTGTGTGTACACCCACCACACTCATTTCATCCTCCTGCATCTGATAAAAATCATCATCCATATCTCTGTACCTCAGCAATCCTTCAACAATAACATCAGTAATCATAATAAATATCCCAAATGGAGTGATGGATGAAATTATTCCATTATATACTGTTTTTCCTGAATTAGCCAAAAATGTCATTTTTGCTATTTCAACTGAATTTCTTTCTGCTTTCTGAGCTGCCCATTCACGTTCAGAAGAGTGTTTAGCTGTCAGCTCTAAATTACGTAAGGCATCCTTTTTCCCCTTGAACATCCTGTGCAGTATCCTGTGCACAATAAGATCAGGATAACGTCTAATGGGCGAAGTGAAATGCGTATAATATTGAAGACCCAGACCATAATGGCCTTTATTCTCCTTTGAATATATTGCTCTCTTCATAGAATGAAGAATTATCTCTTTGATAAGGAATTCTGTGTCACTGTTAACAGATGATTCAAGAATACTCTGTAAAGCATTAGGGGTTATCTTCTTAACGGGTATTCCGAACTTTTTCAGCAATAACCGCATTGAATTTAGGTTTTCCTCTGAAGGCTCTTCATGTATTCTGTATAGAGAACTGATGTTCAAATCACTGATATGCTTAGCCACTATCATATTCGCTGTTATCATAAAATCTTCTATCATCATATGTGTATGAAGCCTCTGTTTTGGTGAAACAGAAACCGGATTCTTATCCTCATCAAGCAATATCTCTGTCTCAGGAGTATCAAAATCAATTCTGCCGTTTTTTCTATATTCTTCCCGCAATTTACCAGCAGTATCCTTCATTAGGATTAATGTCTGTTTGTGTGGAGATTCTGCTTTGCCGTCAATAATATCCTGTGCTTCCTGATAATTAAATCTCCTGCTGCTTCTTATAACAGAAGAAAATATTCTGCCATTGCTGACATTACCTTCTAAGCCAACTGTAAATTCACAGGATAATGTGAATCTGTCTTCATTTTCCTTCAATGAACATATCTCATTTGAAAGTCTTTCCGGAAGCATCGGAACAGTTTTATCAATAAGGTAAACACTTGTAGCTCTTTTGTATGCTTCATTATCCAATTCGCTTCCAGGAGTGACATAATATGAAACATCTGCTATATGTACACCAACGACAACACTGCCATTATCTGATTTTTTTATTGATATTGCATCATCAAAATCCTTCGCAGTTACCGGATCAATTGTGAATATTTCTTCATTTCTCAAATCTTTTCTATTACCAATATTGTCTGAATTAAAAACTATTTTTTCTGCCTCATCAATCACATTTGCCGGGAATTGTTCATCAAATCCGTGTTCAATCAGAATCAATCGTCCCTGCAAATCAACTTTATTTTTATAATCAAGAACTTCGAGAATCCTTCCCAGAGGATTGTGCTTAGGGCTTAGAAATTCAATAATCTCCGCAACTGCCTTTTTCCCATCCATGCTGTCTTCTATTTCATTGTCAATAAGAATATTCCTTGTCATTTTCTTATCATCCGGTATCAAATAAAAATATTTGCCATTCTTTTTCAATGTACCTGCGATTTTCTTTGTGCTTCGCTCAAGTATATTAACGATCTTTCCTTCTCTTTTCTTGTTGGACAGTATCTTCACAACAACCCTATCCTTATCAAGTGCAATTCCAATATTATGCAATGGTACGTAAACATCATCTGAGCCATCATCAGGTATTACAAAACCAAAGCCTTTTGGGTGTATATCAATAATCCCAGTAAGCATATTCATTTTTCCGGAATATCCGTATTTACCGCTTTTTAATTCGATTAATTTACCTGTAAGTATCATTGATTTGAAAAACTCAATAAAATCATCATCTTCAGTATCTGTTTTCAATATTCTGGAAATGCGTTTTTTATCAAGGGGTTTTCGTAATTTTTCAGAGAGAATGTTTTCCCATTTATTAAAATTCATAGTATCCTTTTTACTGTTTTATTATATATCACGCATACAATAAATCAAGAGTAAAGATATCTTGCAATTAATTTAAATCATTCATTGACTTTATTCAATTATCTTGTAATATCGTATTTTCAGGAGGTTTAATGCAGAAATTGATTCTTATTGCAGTATCAGGTGCAATGGGTACATTGGCAAGATACGGATTAAATAATCTTACAGGAAAGATATGTAAAGCCGGTTTCCCTGCAGGAACACTGATAATAAACATTATCGGATGTCTGCTTTTCGGCATTGTATTTGCTTTGATTGAAAAATATGCACATTTTACTTCAAATATGAAATACTATGTACTTATCGGCTTTATGGGAGCATTCACTACATTTTCGGCATTTGCATATGAGTCATTTTTTATGTTAAAATCCGGCAATTATTTTCATGCTTTTCTTAATATAGCAATGCATATTATTATTGGTATAATAATGATATTTGCAGGTATTAAATTAGTGGAAATGTTTTAACGGGGCCATATAGCCCCGTTAAATACAATTCTAAGGACCAACATGAATCATCGGCCACTCAATCAGATAATCCTCATCCCTTTCAATATTGCGCAATTCCTCATCCAGAATCGCATAGTGAATCATTTCCATTGATGCGAAAAATGAAAGCATATTTGATAATTTGATATTCTCAGGAAACAGCTTTGATAATTCCATATAAAAATCATGGGCTGCTTTTTCAGATTTCTTTGCATTTTTCAATATATCAGAAGCCGGAACATCTTTTCCTGTCATATTAATCAATGGAAGTGGAGCAAAATCCTGTTCGGGCAATTTCATGGGTTTTCCGGGAAATGTTTCTTTAAAGAATAATTCAAAATACTCTTTATGCTTCTTTTCTTCATCTGCAAGGAAATTTAATTTTACCTTCAGAAAAGCATTGTCAACTTTTTTTGATAATTCGCGATATACATTTTCTGATTCAATTTCTGATTTTAATGCCATCAATATAAGCTCTGATTTATCATAATCAGCTACATTGATAATCTTCACAATATCATTTTCATATTTCCAGAGACCATGAATATTGCAGTATGCTCTTACTTCCAATATATCATCACTTGTTCTAATTCTCAACTGAGGTTTATCCCCGGGGAAAAAACATTTCCTAAACATATTTTCAGTTGTGAAAACATCAATCCACATAATATAATGTTCCTCTGTCATTGGATGATCAATTGAACCTACATTAATAATGTAGCCATCTTCTGTCTTTTTAACAACAGGAACATGTTTTTCCTTTCCTTCACTGCTCACATCCTTCTCCACCATAAGAGTCATTTTTTTCCCGCAGCACATTAATTCACCCTTTCCGGGATTCAGGATTTCAACAATATTACCGCATATATCACATTTATATACTTGCAGTTTCTTAGTCATTATTCCTCCTTATTAATTATTTCGGTATCAACAGGTTTGGGTCCCTTAACTGATAAAAATACACCATGAATATCGGATATATTCTCAAATGTGTGCGGTATATTCATTTTACCCTGTAATATATCACCTTTTTCTGCAACAATTTCAGTATTTCCTATCTTAAATTTAAATCTTCCTTCAATAATATAGAAAAGTTCATCCGTTGTCGGATGCTTGTGCAAAGGGACCATTGTTCCTGCAGGAAGATTATAGATAAATGGCTGTAATGATTCATAATTACCGAACAGCAGATTAACTTTCGGGGAATTCAGCTCTTCCACTTTTTCAGAATATTTCATTTTCAGCCGAATATCATTTATATTTATTAATTCAAATTTTTCCCTATCTGCATTGCAGTTAGGGCAATATTCGGGTGCTGATTCTCCTTCATGCACATATCCGCATATTGAACAAATAAATTTCACTTTACCCCCTTATTGATTTCTTGAATATATATCAAAATCCATATCTGCAAATGAATTTCTTTTGTACTTGCTAAATGCAAGTCCGGCTGTATTAGCCGCATTGTCAGTGCAATATTCAATTGCAGGCATGAAAAACTGTATACCATTTTTATTTAATGTTAATTGCATCTTTTCCCTCAGCTTTCTATTTGCTGCCACACCTCCAGCTAATGCTATTCTACTGATTTTAAGTGATTCAGCGGCTTTCAGTGTCTTGATTATCAATTGGTCAATTATTGCTTCTTGAAGTGATGCCGCAATATCAGATTTATGTGATTCAATGAATTCAATTTCCTTTCCCTTTAAATAATAAAGTACTGATGTTTTTAGACCACTGAATGAAAAATTGAAATCACCTGCATCAGCTCTCGGAAATTTGTGAAACTTATTGTTTCCTGAATATCCGATTCTATCAATTTCCGGCCCTCCTGGATATTCCAATCCCATCATTTTTGCACATTTATCAAAGGCCTCACCAGCAGCATCATCAAGAGTTTTACCTATTACAGTTGTATCAAACCCTTCCTGAACTTGCATCAATGTACTATGACCTCCTGATGCTACAAGAGCAATAAAAGGAAATTCTATGTTATTATTGAAAAAATTACCAAATATATGCGCTTTAATATGATCAATTGTAATTATTGGTTTATTCAGTCTCATAGACAGGCCCTTTGCAAACATGACTCCCGCCATGAGCGAACCAACAAGTCCGGGTCCATTTACCACTGCAATAGCATCAATATCAGAGATGTTCAGTCCGGATTGTTCAATTGCACTTGCAAAAACCGTATCAATGTAATCTGCATGTTCCCTGAATGATATGTCAGGTACAACACCGCCGAATTGACTATGAATATGCTGAGTCCGAACAGTATTTGAAAGTATAGTTTTTCCGTCAGCAACAATAGCTACTGAGGTTTCGTCACATGAGGTTTCAATTCCCAGGATTACTGTCATTCTACCATTATCTGCAATGTATCAGGGTTCATATTGATTACCTTAATATTCTCATAATTCAAACTGAGAGGTATTTTGTTGATTCCCCTCTTCACTGAAGAGAGGTCAATTATTGGTGCTAATTCTCCTGATAGTATATTGTCAACTACCATTCTGGGTCCTTCAATCTCAACAGAAAATTCAAATGCATCCGAATTAATTAAATAATTTTTAGGCAGATTTATAAATTCTACAGGTATTTCATTAAACTCTTTCCTCACTATTTTATCTACCGGAATTGATATTGAAATTTCATCTGAACCAATATTTATATATTTATACTTGTCTTTAATCCTTGTTTTCACTGTAAAACTTTTTGTAGCACCTTCCAAATTCACAGGTTCAGTTTCAATGTGAAAAATATTTTCTAGCAATGCCTTTCCTCCGCTTATAGTTATCTTTTCAGGCGTATATACAATTTCGCCGAATCTCATATACCCATTTGCAGGTGAATTCTCTAAAACAGGCATTATGGGAACACTCTTTTTCGTGATGCTGTCAAGTGCAAAAATGATTTCCTTGTCTCTTATTTTTTCAATCTCAATACTATTATCAAGAGGCATTTTAAACGCTGTATTATCTATATAGGCAGTTACACGCTTATTCGGCTGTATATTATAATCTCCCATATTCAGTTCTGCAATTACCGGTCTCTTTAAAACCGCCATGAGCAGGAATTCATTACTCTTTCCCCGCATTACTACATCAATATGGTCTTGGCTGAGATCAATAAGTACAAGGGAATCGGGAGTATTTGTAAATTGAATCCTGCATGTATAATTTACTTGTATTTCGCGATTCAATACAGCATTTATCCATACAATCAAGGCAATCAATACAGCAGTAATTTTCAATCCTATATTTTTACTGATAAATTTTTTTATATTCATAACCAAATATTAAATTAAAATCATAAAAAGTCAATGATTGATTCTAAATTATTGAATAATATAATTTATGCATATATATACATAAATATGCACTGAATGTTATAAATGTCAAAATGTCAACCTGGCTTGATTTCTTAAGTTCTTTTATTTGTTTACTTGCATTTTTTTATTTTACATTGGACATATAATTGTATATAATTGTGAAAAAGACAAGGAGTAGTTATGGACCAGAAATTCTATGACATTTATGAAGAAACAATCAATATGATTGATGAATTAATCATTAAATACAACAGAGAGCAATGGAATTTTGTTACAAATGCAACAAGCGAGAATTATAATCAATATTTGAATATTATCAATGAAATAATCAATTATTTTACTGTAAATCAAAATATTCCATATCTTATTAAAGAGAGTAAAAAGAAGAAAAATAAATTTAATAAAGAAGAACTGAAGACTATTTCAAAGATAAGTGATCTGCACAAATATTATTTTAAAAAGAGCGATGTCTCAGAAGAGTATCATATTGCACTTCTCTCACATCAGAGAAATATAATAAATAAGAGAATACAATATAATAGTAAAGATTCAACAACAAATCATCTGGCAGATCTATGTCAGAGAAGAACTTCATTAAAAAAAGTGAAAATGCTGCAAAAGGATTATTTTTTCCAGCCTGTATCCGAATTTAAAAAGGAAATAGAAGAGATAATTAATTTAAGAAACCTCTATTTTCAAGAAAGAGGATATTCAGATTTTTCGCAATATATGATGAGATCCAATGGTTTCACACCTTCATCAATTGCGAAGACAATGGAACGTATTGATAAGAATACCCTGCATCAGTATAAAAAAATAAAGGAATCACTTGAAGAGGAATTGATTAGGAAATTCAACTCACGTTCCAAGCAGATTCCGGGATACCTTTATGGAGATCCTTTTTTTAGATATTATCCGGTTCATATAGATGAAAATGTAAACATTATGTTTAAGGGAAAAGATATTGCATATGCAGTAAGAAAATTTTTTGAAACATTAGGAGTTAATCTTGACAGCATTTATGAAGTGTCTGACTTATATATCAGACCAGGTAAACATCAGAATCCTATTATTATAGATATTGACAGAAAGGGAGATGTAAGGTTTTCTCTTAATTCAAAATCAAATTATAGGGGTATTTATCATCTTCTCAGAACAGTCAGTAAAGTGGTTTATTTGATGCACATATCACCTAAAATTCCATTTCTGCTTCATGAAATGCCTGAACGGGGAATTGTTGAAGCTTTTACTATGTATTTAACTGAATATGCCTTACAGAGAGGATATATCTCAAAGATCATTGCCCAATATGAAGAAGAAGATGAACAGATACGCTCTAACATTTCTGACTATCTTGCATTAACAGAAATTATTTATATGAGATTTCAGTTATGTCTGGCAAATTTCGAAATAAATCTTTATTCAAGCAAAGACCCAAGCAGTCTATGGTTGAAATCATTAAAAAAATATCAGCTTATAGACAAGGATGCTGTATTGGATATAGATGGATGGGCAATGTTAGATACACTGGTATTTGATCCATTCTCATCTGTTTTTGAATTAAAAGGATATGAAATGCTTCCGGATTTTAAGAAAATAGTGCACAACAAACAGCTTCACGGAAAAGGAATGTTGGATTTCTTCATTAATAATATCATGCAATATGGAAATGACTTTGACAAGAAATCCCTTTCAAAACTGCATAGATGAGTAAATTTGCTTTACTGATTTTAATTTCTGTAATTTTATTTGTAGATTTGTCTGCTGGACTTTATTGGGTTCTGCTTTTTGACAGTAATTATTTTATATATGACAGCTTTTTTATGCAGAGTAAATCTATTTCTATTCCTATTGATTCACTTAAAGATGCTTGTTTTATTGGTATTATTGATGATAATTTGAATGCATCCTTATACTTAGGTACTGATTTATGGAATATAAAAAACAGATATATCACATTAGATTCACCTGGTGAAGAACTGATTAAGAAGAGTGAATTTCTGTTCTCGGATTTTAATGCTAAAGACATTTCATTTTCCTTTGATTCATTAAAACTCATCAATATTCTATCCGCTTTTCCGGACCCTGCCTTGCAACTGATTAATAATTTAAACCGCCGTCAATTTCTGATATCTGATTATTATATTATACCTGACAATGTAGGCTATATTGATAATTACAGTATTCTTAAGGGACTGATGAGAACAAAGGTTCTGACATTGAATGAGCATTATTATGATGCCTATGTAGAAATTGCAAATATCTTCAAAATATACAATGAGGACCCGGGAATATTCCGATCATATATCAATGCTAAACTCAATATAGGTGATTTCTATGATGCAGAGCAGCTGCTCATTAATTTCTATGAAAACAAGGAATTTGATGAATTTTATTATTCCATTAATCTCAATATCAATGCTGTGAGAGGAAACCTGGATTATGCATTGAAGATTTTAGAGCAGGGAAGAACCATTTTTCCTGAATCAAAAATACTAATTCTTGATGCATATAATCTGTATTCTGTACTTGATTCAGTGAAATTGATTAAAATAATGGAATTAATTGAAATTAACAATATTACTTTCTGAATATTACAAATACCCAGTACATTACAAAAGCAATGAGAAGAACAATTGAAGATGAGCGGGATAATATTTTTTTCCTATTCATTTCAACCATTAAGAGTAATACAATGGACATAATTCCCAATATCAGAATATCTGCATTCATTACAGGATTAAAGGATATGGGCTTTATGAGAGAAGATGCTCCAAGAATAAGAAGTATATTGAATATATTTGACCCAATAACATTTCCAATGGCAATATCCGGTTTTTTCCTTACAATTGCAATAATTGAAGTGATCAGTTCCGGAAGAGAAGTGCCTGTGGCAACAATTGTTATAGCAATCATCTTTTCTGAAACATTCCACATCCTGGCAATTTCCACTGCACTCCGTATTGTAAGTTCTCCTCCTAATGCCAATGCAGCAGCACCTCCAGCAAAAAGCAGCGATGCAATAAGCATATTGTGTTTTGATTTAATATGAATAACATTGTTTTTCTTATCCTTTATATTCATATAAATATAAAACATAAATACAATCAGCAGAATAATACCATCAACCCTTGCAAGTGAATTATTTGGCTGGTCTAGCATGGCGTCATTACCTAAAATAAACAGTATTATCAGAACAATTATTGAGAAAGGGATATATTTTCTCAAGGCTTTAATATCAGCTTTGATGGGAATTATTATGCCTGTAATAGAGAGTACTGCCAGCAAATTAAATATATTTGATCCAATAACATTTCCAACAGTGATATCACCGGCATTTTTCAATGCAGCCATTATGCCGACAATAAGCTCCGGTGCAGATGTTCCGAAAGCAATAATCGTAAATCCTATGAATATATCTGACATATTAAACCGCTTGGCAATATCCTCTGCTCCGGCTATCATCCAATGTGCACCATAAATAAGCAATACCATGCCGACAGCTAGAATGAGCATATTTATCATTTCTTTCTACCCCCAAACAGCTTTCTCCCGATTCTTATCATATTTGATCCATTTGCAAGAGCAATCTTATAGTCATTGCTCATACCCATTGAAAGTGTGTCAAAACCACTATAATCTGCCTTGCAATTGTCAAATAACTGTTTCATAATTCCCATAGACTTAGCTATAATGGTTTCTTCATCAGTAAGTGGGCCTATGGTCATAAATCCCCTTAAATGGAGATTTGATAATTTGCTCAGTTTATTCACTGCACTCTCAGCCTCTTCAACTGAAAATCCCGATTTGGATATCTCACCAGACACATTTATTTCAGCTAAAATATCCACAAACATTGATTCTGCTTTGTATCTTTCATTTATAAACTCTGCTAAATCAAGACTATCTATTGATTGAATAATATGACATACTCCCATGATATATTTCAACTTATTCTTTTGTAATTTCCCTATATATGAGAGATTTATATTATTGTTAATATAAAATTCTCTTTTATCCCTCACTTCCTGCCCTCTGTTTTCACCAAAATTATCAATTCCAGCTTCATAGACAATTTGCATATCTTCAATTGTCTGAAACTTTGAAGCAGCAATTATAGTTACATTCGCTTCTTTACTATATGTATTTATATCATCATAAATACTTCTGATGATATTTTCAGTATTCTCTATAAATGTATTCGCCGACAAAGTTAAATCCTTTCTGCTGTCTTACTGATGTACTTGAAAAAAGGCAGAAACCCATAACAGGTTTCATTGACAGCATATCATAATTGTTCTTTACATTACTCAAAGGTTGATTATATGTACCTAATCCGACAACAACATTATTCAGGCTGACATTTTGCTCAATACGTTCCAATTGTGACTTTAAAACTTCAAGACTTGATGAATATGCCATAATAACAGTAAAATCTATATATCCGTCTTTAATCCATTCCCACCAATATTGGTAAAAATCCCCGGAAGCCCTATTTACATCAGCTATCACTGCAGCAGAAAGCTGAATATTGGGATTAATTGATTTTAAATCATAATAAATTCGTTTTATCAGGTCATTGAGTACATTCTGCGGGAACAAAGCCCAAATATTTGCTAGATTTTCAGTATTTCCAAAAACAACTTTTGTTTCATCAGTATAAATATTATGAGGATCAATAGTATAAATTTTCTGGAATTCTGTCCTGATAAAATTGTCATGTATAAACTCTTTGCCCGGGAATCTGCAATAATCCAGATGAATACCATCAACAGGATAATTCTCAGCAATCTCCTCAATGATAAGATAAATATAATCACTTACAATATCCGAGCCCGGTGAAACATAGATACCTTCAATATTACGTAACTTCAATTCCTCTATTGAATAATCCAGAAGAGATCTCTCTTTATCATCAGTCATAACTGATTCAGGATATCTGTTCAGAATATGTTTTCCGTTTTCAGTCATTTCCCTGCGATCCCACATATAAAGGAGATTTATCCATGCATGAACATTGATTTCATATTTATGGCATTTTTCAATAAACACATCAAGGGGGTCAAAGGTATCATATTTTCTCGGTGCAATTTCACTATTGTAAAATGCATATCCGGAGCCGTAAACCTGCACAAAAGCGTCTGTCACATTTGCTTGATGCAGAGATTCAACAGTATTTTCTATGTTTTCAATAGAATACAATTCCCATCTTGTTATCCAAATGCCTTTAATTTGAAATGCCTGGAGGAATATAGGAAACAGAAGAAAAAAAGCCCATATATATGGGCTTTTCATTCTTTTTTTCATTATTTTTCTTTCTTAACTGCGGGTTTTTCGATAAGTTCAAGTATAGAAATACTGCCGCCGTCTCCCCTTCTATTGCCTACTCTGACAACTCTTGCATATCCGCCTTTTCTGTCTTTATATAGGGGTGCGATTTCATTGAACAATTTCTTTAAAATTATCCTTGAGTGTAAATCCTTGGCAATTTCTCTTCTTGCATTAATATCATCACCCTTTTTAGCTATGGTTATATATTTTTCTGCAAGACGCTTTGCTTCCTTTGCTTTTGCTGTTGTTGTTACAACAACATTTTTATCAAACAGTGACGCAACAAGATTATTCAGCATTGCCTTTCTGTGAGCAGGGGTTCTACTTAATTTTACTGTTGTGTTCCTATGACGCATAATTAACTCCCTGTTAATCGTTATCCTTAATATACGGAGAAATATCCATTCCGAAAGCAAGTCCTAACTCATTGAGTTTCTTTTCCAAATCGGAAAGGGATTGTTTACCAAAATTCTTGTACTGAAGCATTTCATCTTTTGATCTTCCCACCAAATCAGCAAGCGTAGATATATTATTATTTTCAAGACAATTCTTAGCTCTTATTGAAAGTTCCAAGTCTGTTACTTTCTTGTTAAGCAGTGTTCTCATTCTCTTGATATTCTCATCTTCGGCTTCTTCAGTTATTTTAGGTAAATCTTCTTCACTTGCTTCAAACACCTCTATGTGACCGCGCAGAATCACTATGGATTCGTTAAGTGCATCTTCTGGTGTGATAGTACCATCTGTAGTTATTTCAAGTATCAGCTTATCATAATCAGTTCTTTGTCCAACCCTTGTGTCTTCCACTCTTGTAACAACTCTTTTAACAGGAGAAAAGAATGCATCAATTTCTATTGTACCTATTGTTTTGTCCTTCTCAATATATTGTGAAGGCAAATACCCTCTTCCCCATTCCAGATTCATTTCAATTGTCACATCAGTTTTCTTTGTGATTGTAAATAAATACTGGTCCTTATTGACGATTTCCACACCTGTGGGTAAATCAACATCTGCTGCAGTGATTTCTTTCGGCCCCTTTACTGTTACAGTAACGATCTTTTCATCAACATCTTCATCCATTTTAAAACGCAGTTTTTTAATGTTGAGTACAATATCTGTTATATTTTCTCTAACACCTTCCAATGTTGAGAACTCATGATAAGCTTTATCGAATTTAACTTTTGTTATGCTTACACCATGAATTGATGATAACAGTATCCTTCTTAAGACATTGCCCAATGTAGTCCCGAATCCGCGCTCAAAGGGACTAACAATAAATTTGGCATATGTACTGTTATTTGTTTCTTCTACCTTAATACTCTGTGGCATCTGGAAAGGTTTCAGTTTCATTATAACCTCTTCCTTTTTAAAATTTATTTAGAATATAACTCAATAATCAATTGTTCATTAATATCATAATCAATATCAGACCTGCCGGGCATCTGTTTAATCTTTGCAGTCATCTTAGGCATATCTATTTCCAGCCATTCAGGTATTTTACCTTGACCTTTCTGAATGGACTGAGTTATGATATCCAATTTTTTAGATTTTTCTATTATTTCTACCTGATCCTGTTCCTTCACAAGAAACGAAGGAATATCAACCTTTCTGCCATTGACTTTAATATGTCCATGACTGACAAGTTGTCTTGCAGCACTTCTTGAAGGTGCAAAATTCATCCTATAGATAACATTATCTAGTCTTCTTTCCAGGAATTGAAGTAATGTTTCACCTGTAACTCCCTTCTTCTTTGAAGCCATTTCATAATATTTTCTGAATTGTGATTCAAAGATACCGTATAGTCTTTTTACTTTTTGCTTTTCTCTTAACTGAATTGCATAACCCGACATTTTTCTTCGGAATTTTTTAGGCATCTCGCCCGGATTTTTTCTTCCTCTTTCAATTGCACATTTATCCGTTATGCATCTATCACCTTTCAGAAAGAGTTTAGTTCCTTCTCTACGGCATAATTTGCATTTAGGTCCTGTATGTCTTGCCATTTACTTTCCTCCTTAGATTCTTCTCTTTTTCGGTGGTCTGCATCCATTATGCGGAATAGGGGTAACATCTTTTATTGCTGTTACTTTAAAGCCTAAATTACTTAGTGCCCTAACAGCTGTTTCCCTGCCACCGCCCGGTCCCTTAGTCCATACTTCAAGCGTCTTCATTCCGAGATTTAAAGCATTTTTCCCTGCCTTTTCAGCCGCTATCTTAGCAGCAAATGGCGTTGACTTTTTTGACCCCTTGTAACCGACATTACCTGAACTGGACCAAGCTACAGTATTGCCATCTTTATCAGCAATTGTAACAATAGTATTGTTGAATGTAGAATGTATATGAGCAACACCAACTGCAGATGTCTTTCTTGTTTTTTTCCTTACTTTTCTTTTGGCTGACTTCTTAACTGCCACTTAATTCCTCCTTGTACTATTTGGTTGCCTTTTTCTTTAATGTAATTGAACCTCTTGAAGGACCCTTTCGCGTTCTTGCATTTGTCTTTGTCCTCTGTCCTCTTACAGGCAAACCTCTTTTATGTCTTATACCGCGATAGCAGTTTATTTCTTTGAGACGTTTAATATCTTCTTTAACCGAAGCTTTTAATGTTCCTTCTGTTTTCACAGAAGATTCAATCTCTTTTCTCAATTTTTCAATATCATCGTCTTTGAGATCCTTAACCTTTGTGTCGGGATTAACACCTGCAACTTCAATGATTCTCTTAGAAGTTGTTAATCCTATACCGAAAATATAGGTCAATGCAATTTCCACTCTTTTATTATTCGGTAAATCTATACCTGCTATACGAGCCAAATCGACCTCCTTTAACCTTGTCTTTGTTTATGTTTCGGGTTTTCACAAATAACCCTGATTCTGCCTTTTCTCTTTATGATTTTGCATTTATTGCAAATCTTCTTGACTGATGCTCTTACTTTCATTTTATTCCTCCATCAATTGAATCTGTAGATTACTCTACCTTTACTCAAATCATACGGGGATAATTCCACTGTTACTCTATCGCCCGGCATGATTCTTATATAGTGAAGACGCATTTTACCGGAGATATGTCCCAGTATAGTGTGTCCATTGTCTAATTCTATTTTAAAGTTCGCGTTTGGCAATGATTCGAGAACCGTACCTTCCACTAAAATTCCTTTTTTACCCATTATTCTCAATCACTCCAATTATTTGTTCATAAATATTTTCAATATTACCTTGACCATTTATCTTTTTCATTACATTTTTTTCATTAAAATAATCTATAAGAGGTGATGTCTCTGATTTATAAACATCAATTCTCTTTGATATCGTTTCAGCATTATCATCTGTGCGAATGATTAATTCAGATCCGCATTTCATACATTTGTCTTCTTTAACTTCCGCAGAATAAACCGTTTTGCATTTTGGACACATTTTTCTGCCTGTTAGTCTTCTGATTATCTCTTCATCAGATAAATCAATCAGAATAGCACTATCAATATTTTTGTCATATTTTTTCATCAAATCATTAAGTGCCTCTGCCTGAGAAATCCGTCTGGGGAAGCCGTCAAAAACAACCTTTTTTTCATATAGCCTGTTTTTTTCTATATAATCAATAATGAACCCAGTAATAAGTGCATCAGGCACCAGTAATCCTCTATTTATAAAATCAGACACTTTGCTTCCGAAATCAGACTTATTCTTCATTTCATCCCTCAAGAGATCCCCTGTGGATAAAAGGATATAATCCTTTCTTTGCTGCAATAAAGAAGCCTGTGTGCCTTTTCCGCTTCCCGGAGGTCCCATGAGAATTACAAAATTCATTATCTTCTGCCCTTTATTTTCCCTTTCTTCAAAAATCCTTCATAATTTCTCATCATCAGATGCGATTCAATCTGAGATACAGTTTCCAGGATAACACCAACTGTTATCAATACTGATGTTCCACCGAAAAATATTGGGACTCTTGTAAAATTGATCAGATAAATTGGTAATATCGCAATTGCTGCATAGAATATTGCTCCAGGCAGTGTGATTCTTGAAATAACCTTATCAATATATTCTTTTGTCTGTCTTCCTGGTCGTTTACCGGGAATGAATCCGCCATATTTTCTCATATTATCTGCCATATCCTGAGGATTGATAACCATTGATGTGTAAAAGAAAGCAAAGAATACTACCAATAATCCGTAAATTATTGAATATGCAGGACTTCCTACCGACATAACGCTGACAAACCATTCACTGAAAGGATTACCAGTAAAGAATGATGCCAGTGTTGTTGGAAGCATTATTATTGACTGAGCAAAAATTATTGGAATTACTCCGGCTGCATTTACATTTAAAGGAATATATGTACTCTGTCCTCCATATATTTTTCTGCCTCTGACTACTTTGGCATATTGAACCGGTATCCTTCGCTGTGACTGTGTAACCAACACAACAGATGCAGTGATCAATATAAACACTATAATGACAAAGGCAACTGCAGTAATACCTAATGTACCGGCAAGCAATTGTCTTATAACATTTAGAACATCATTGGGTGTTCGGGCAATAATACCTACAAGAATTATCATTGATATTCCGTTTCCTATGCCTTTTTCTGTGATTTTCTCACCAAGCCACATAACAAATATTGTACCGGCTGTTAATGTTATTACAGTGATAAGTCTGAACGGCAATCCTGGATTTGATACAACAGGTACTCCTCCGGGTGCCAATCCCTCTAAAAGCATTGATATCGCATAACCCTGAATAACTGCAAGAAGTATTGTTAAATATCTGGTATATTGAGTTATTTTCTTACGTCCCTCTTCCCCTTCATGCTGGAGCTTCTGAAGGAACGGAATGACCGCACCAAGCAGCTGCATAATAATTGAAGATGAAATATAAGGCATAATACCAAGAGCAAATATTGTAGCTCTGCTTACATTACCTCCGGCAAATACATCATATAGACCCAATATACCCTGAGCCTGTGATTGAAACCATGAGGTTAAAGCTGTAATATTAATACCCGGAACTGGGATATGACCGCCTAAACGGTATATGAAAAATATAAACAGTGTAAAAAATAATTTTTTACGCAGTTCAGGAATTTTAAAAATATTTTGAAGCGTTGTAATTATCCTATCCAAGGATCACCTCCACCATACCGCTATTTGCTTCGATTTTTGCCTGAGCTGTCTTGGAAACCTTGTCAACTTTCACTGTAAGTTTCTTTTTCAATTCTCCTCTTCCGAGAATTTTTACAGGCATTGACATTTTATTGATAAGATTGGTTTCCTTAAGGGTTTCTTTTGTAATTACAGCTCCATCATCAAATACATTTAGACTGTCTACATTGACAATCTGATATTCAATTCTGTTGATATTTTTAAATCCTCTCTTTGGAACCCTTCTGATAAGAGGCATCTGTCCGCCTTCAAATCCATACTTGCTAGAGAATCCGCTTCTTGATTTCTGTCCATTTTCTCCTCTTCCCGCTGTCTTACCGTGTCCTGAACCACATCCGCGTCCTACTCTTTTTTTTGCATGTGTCGAACCCTTAACAGGTTTTAATTCATTCAATTTCATTGTCAAACTCCATTACTTGCTGATTTCTTCTGTTTTTACAAGATGCTTGACTTTATTTATCATGCCTCTTATTACAGGAGTATCATCCTTGATAACTTCCTGCTGCATCTTTTTAATTCCCAAAGCCTTTAATGTGGCTTTTTGACTTTTATGATATCCAATTTGGCTCTTTATCTGCTTAATTTTAATTTTCTTCATTGATGGTCTCCTCATGCTTCATATCACTGATTGTACCCTTTCTCATTTGATGAATATCTTCCGGAGAATACACTGAACATAAACCATTAAATGTTGCTTTTGCAAGATTAGTTGATGTATTACTTCCAAGTGATTTCGTTAATATATTCCTGATACCCGCCAGTTCGAGAATGCTTCTTACAGTATCAGTTGCAATAACACCTGTTCCGTCTGAAGCTGGCTTAAGCAGAACCTTTGAAGCTCCGCATTTTCCAATTGTCTGATAAGGGAGTGTTCCCATATCATTGACATAAATCTTTTTAATATTTTTTCTTGCTGACTCAGTTGCTTTTTTTATTGCATCAACAGTTTCAGTTGCTTTTCCCATTCCTATACCTACATAACCATTCTTATTGCCAACAGCAACAATGGCCTTAAGTTTGAAACGTCTTCCGCCTTTTACTACCTTTGATACTCTTTTTATGTCAATAACGCTTTCTGTTAAATCAAGCTTTGACAGATCGATTTTTGCTTCTTTCTTTATTCGCACTGGTCCTCCAATTTAAAACTCTAATCCGGCTTTTCTTGCTGCTTCCGCAACAATCTTTACTCTGCCGTGATATTTATAACCGTTTCTGTCGAAAACCACTTTCTTAATTTTCTTTTCAATTGCTCTTTTTGCAACATTTTCCCCTATTTTCTGGGATTTGTCTTTCTTTGTTTTAATCTCTGTGCCGAGATCTTTTTCTAATGATGATGCGCTAACTAGAGTTCTTCCGCTTTTATCATCAACAATCTGTGCATAGATATGATTTAATGATCTATACACAACTAGTCTTGGTTTCTCAGCTGTTCCTGTCATTTTACCTTTAATACGCGCATGCCGTCTTTCTCTTTTTTGCTTTCTTTCGGATATTCTTTTCATATTAAACTCCGGTCTTCCGTTCTTTCTTCCTTACCTTTTCATCCTTGTACTTAATGCCTTTGCTTGTGTACGGTTCCCATCTTCTGAGTTTCTTGATGTTCGCAGCTATTTGTCCTACAAGTTCTTTGCTCGCACCTTCAACAATAACCTTTTTCTCATCAGGCACTGTAAATGATATACCATCAGGAGCTTTCATCTTGATTGGATGGGAATAACCCAAATTCAGTGTTATGTCAGTACCGTCAAGAGAAGCCTTGTATTCTCTCGCAACAAGTTCTAATTCTTTCTTGAATCCGGTAGTAACACCCATAACCATATTATTGATTAATGACCTCATCAAACCTTGATTCATATTTGAGGTCTTTGTTTCATCATTTCTTGTAACCAATACCTGATTATCTTCATTCTTCACTGTTATCTGTCCAACTATTGACTGCAGTAATTCACCTCTTGGTCCTTTTACTGTAATCAAGCTGTCAGTAAGATTGACAGTTACCGTTTCAGGTATGTTTACAGGTTTTTTTCCGAGTCTTGACATGTTTCCTCCTGCTTACCATATCTCGCAGATAATTTCTCCGCCGACTTTTTCTTTTCTTGCTTCTCTATTTGTTATTATACCTTTGTTTGTTGAGATTACTGCAACGCCCATTCCGCCCATAACCGGTTTTATCTCCTCAAATTTGATATAATTCCTTAATCCGGGTTTTGATATTCTTTTCAACTCATGGATTACCGGATCACCGAATTTATCATATTTCAACACTACATTGAACGTATTTCCTTCATTTTCAAATGATGCTATATATCCTTCTCTTTTTAAAATATCAAGAATATTCTTCTTAATATTGGAATGCGGAATAGAGACAGTTTCATGTCTTGCCATCTGTGCATTCCTGATTCTTGTGAGCATATCCGCAATAGGATCTGTCATTGTCATCTTGTCCTCCTTACCAACTGACCTTCTTCACGCCGGGCAGTAAACCTTTGTGAGCCATTTCTCTAAAACAGATTCTGCATAGTCCGAAATCTCTATAATAAGCTCTCGGTCTGCCGCACATCTGACATCTATTATATTCTCTTACTTTGAATTTCTGCTGTCTTTGATTTTTTTTAATCAAACTCTTCTTAGCCATTTATCCTCCATTACTTTTTAAAAGGTAATCCGAGATTCTTTAAAAGCTCAAATGCATGCTTATCATTCTTGGATTTTGAAACAAATGTAACATTCATTCCTAATGTATATTTAATCTTATCAACTTCAATTTCAGGAAAAACAGAATGCTCGGTAATTCCAAGTGAATAGTTGCCATACCCGTCAAATGAATCAGTTCTGAATCCTCTGAAGTCCCTTATCCTAGGTACTGCAACAGAGAAAAATCTTTCCATGAATTCAAACATCATGTCACCTCTCAATGTGACTTTGAGGCCAATCGGAGAACCCTGTCTCAATTTAAAATTTGATACAGATTTCTTAGCTTTGGTTATCACAGGTTTTTGACCTGTGATCTTTGAAATATCACTTACAGCTTCTTCCATTATGTTCTTATCCTGCAAGGCCTTTCCGAGTCCCATGCTGATAACAATTTTTTCCATTCTTGGAACTTCATTAATGTTATCAAGTTTCAATTCCTTCTTAAGCTGAGTTCTCAATTTCTTTGAATAATATTCTCTTAAATATGACATAATTACCTCACCAGCATTTCACCGCATTTTTTACAGACCCTTACACCCTTGCCCTCATATTTTGTATGAGACATCCTTGATGCTTCATTACATTTTGGGCATATAAGTTTCAGGTTTGAGATATTAATTGGAGCTTCAATTGATATGATACCCGATTGATCTCCCTGTTTTCTTGCTTTTTTATGTTTCTTCACGATATTTACACCCTCAACAATTGCCTTATTGTCCTTACTGATAATACGAAGAACCTTTCCTTTCTTACCCTTATCATTTCCGGCAATCACGAGAACTGTATCATCTTTTCTAATGTTTAACTTATTCATCAGACAACCTCCGGAGCTAATGACACTATTCTCATAAAACTTTTTTCTCTTAATTCTCTTGCCACAGGACCGAATATTCTTGTTCCTTTCGGCTCTTTCTGTTCATCAACAATCACACCGGCATTATCATCAAATCTAATGTAGGATCCGTCTTTGCGCCTATGCTCTTTACGTGTCCTCACGATAACTGCTTTCACAATAGCACCTTTCTTAATTTCGCAATTAGGAATGGTATCTTGTACAGCAGCAACAATAATATCACCTATATAGGCATATTTTCTTCTGGTGCCGCCTAAGACCTTAATGCACTTGATTGTCTTCACTCCTGTATTATCGGCTATTTTAATTCTACTGTACTCCTGAATCATCTTGTCCTCACTTGTAATTTATACAACTTTAGCCTTTTTCACAATTTCTTTCATTATATATCTCTTACTTTTTGATAGAGGCCTGGTTTCCATAACCTTTACAATATCACCGATATTTGCTTCATTATTGGTGTCATGGGCAACAAGCTTATAATTTCTAGTAACAAATTTCTTATAAAGCGGATGCTTCACTTTCATGCTTATACTGACGACAATTGATTTATCCATCTTATTGGATACAACAACGCCCTGCAATGTCTTCTTAACCTTATCCATTTCTACTCCTGATTTCCCATTCTTTCATTCTGAATGGTTTTTATTCGAGCAATATCTCTTTTGAGATTTCTGAATTGTCTGTTGTTTGTTATTTCGGATGTTCTCATTTTCATCTTCAAATTGAAAAATTCCTCTTCAATTTGATGCAGACGACTCTCAAGCTCATTTGCGTTCAATTCTCTTAAATCCTTAGCCTTCATGATGTCATACTCCTTCTCGTTTTATAAATCTTGTCTTAATGGGTAATTTATAAGATGCTAATTTAAATGCTTTCTGTGCAAGATCTTCCTTTACACCGCTAACTTCAAACATTATCCGGCCTGGTTTTACTACTGAAACCCAGTACTCCGGAGAACCCTTTCCTTTTCCCATTCTTGTTTCTGCGGGCTTCTTTGTAATTGGTTTGTCAGGGAATACTCTTATCCATAATTTCCCGTCTCTGTGCAATACTCGTTGAATTGCTACACGGGCAGCTTCTATCTGTCGAGAAGTTATCCAAGCATCAGCAACGGCCTGCATTGCAAAATCACCGAAATCAATATTAAAACCACCTTTTGCCTGACCTTTTCTTCTTCCTCTCATCTGTTTTCTATGCTTCACTCTTTTAGGCATTAACATTGCATGTCTCCTTATTTCTTCCTTTTCTTACCGGTTGTAGGAGCGGCATCCTCTCTTTGAATGCCTTTATTCTTCATATTACCTTTATATACCCATACCTTCACGCCGATTGCTCCTGCAGCAGTTCTGGATACATCATATCCGTATTCAATATCTGCTTTCAATGTCTGCAAAGGAATTCTACCTTCCTTATACCATTCGCTTCGTGCAATCTCAGCTCCATTGAGTCGTCCGCTGCATCCTATTTTTATACCTTTTGCACCAAGTTTCATAGCATTCTGTATGGATCTTTTCATTGCTCTCTTGTAAGATACTCTCTTCTCAATCTGTCTGGCAATATTCTCGGCAACAAGCTGTGCATCAACTGCCGGATTTTTTATTTCAACTATATTGATATTAATATCATCTTTCTTTGTAATATACTTAATCTCTTCCTTAAGGGAATCAACCTTTGAACCCTTTTCGCCGATTATTACACCGGGTCTTGATGAATGAATTACAATTTTTATCTTCTTAGGCTTTCTTTCAATAATAATCTTTGCAATTCCGGAGGGCTGTCCTTTTCGTTCAATTCTTTTTTGAATATAATCCCTGATTAGCTTGTCTTCCTTTAACCATTCGGGATATTCCTTCATATTAAACCATCTTGAAATCCAGTTCTTAGTAATTCCTACTCTGAATCCATATGGATGTACCTTCTGTCCCAAGTGTTACCTCCGTTATTTTTTTGTTTCCACAACAACAGTGATGTGGCTCATTCTTTTTCTGATTAAAAAGGCTCTGCCTCTTGCTCTTGGCTGATTTCTTTTCATCATAGGCCCTTCATTAACTCTAATCTCTTTTATGAAGAGGTCCTCTTCCTGAACTTCTTCACCACCGGAAATGTTTATGGCATTTGCCGCTGCGGAATGTACGAGCTTGTACATAATTCTTGCTGACTTTTTGGGAGTAAACTGAAGCACATAGAGAGCTTCAGGTACATTCATGCCTCTAACAAGATTTCCGACAAGACGTGCCTTTTTCGGTGATATTCTTTTATATTTTGCATGTGCTACTGCTTCCATGTCTTCTCCTTTACGCTTTTACTTTGCCTTCTTTCCTGTCACCTGAATGCATTCTGAATAATCTTGTAGGGGCAAATTCGCCTAAACGATGGCCCACCATATTTTCAGAAATATATACAGGAATAAACTTCTTTCCATTATGCACTGCTATTGTGTGACTGACGAAATCCGGAGAAATCATCGTTGCACGCGAATAGGTTTTAACAACTTTCTTTTCTCCCGACTCATTCAGCAAGTCAATTCTCTTTGCAAGCTTCTCATCAATAAATGGTCCTTTCTTTAATGAACGTGTCAAGATTCCTCCTACTTTTTCCTACCGGATACAATATACTTATCCGAGTATTTATTTTTCTTTCTTGTTTTATATCCTTTAGCAGGTAAACCATTTTTATTACAGGGATGTCTTCCTCCTGAAGTACGTCCTTCTCCGCCACCCATAGGATGGTCAACCGGATTCTTTGCAACTGCTCTTACTCTGGGTTTTATACCCATATGTCTCTTCCTTCCTGCTTTTCCTATTACTACAGAGTTGTGCTCAAAATTGCTAATTTGTCCTATTGTTGCATAATTATCTTTATTGATAAGCCTTATCTCGCCTGAGGGCAGTTTGACATGGCAATAATTGCCTTCTTTTGCTACTATTCTGGCAGATGAACCTGCTGAGCGCACTATTTGCCCGCCCTTTCCTTTCTTAAGTTCAACATTATGAATGTCAATCCCCAAAGGTATATTTTTCATTGGTAAAGCATTACCTAATTTAGCAGGTGCATTCTCACCTGTTTGAATCTCTTCACCAACCTTTATATTATGAGGTGCAATAATATATCTCTTTTCACCATCAACATAGGCAACAAGAGCTATCAGTGCACTTCTATTGGGGTCATATTCAATTGTTTTAACTATTCCGGGAACATCAAATTTATTCCTTTTAAAATCAATAATCCTGTACCTTCTCCTTGCACCGCCGCCTTTTCTCTGGGCAGTATAACGGCCTTGATTATTCCTGCCGCCTGATTTTCTCATTGCAACTGTGAGTGATTTTTCAGGTTTATCAGTTGTCACCTGGTCAAAGATTATTGATTTTCTGAATCTCTGTCCGGGTGTAGTTGGTTTATGTGTCTTGATAGTCATAAATACCTCTTATTATGCGCCTTCAAAGATTTCGATTCTCTGATCTTCTTTGATTTTCACATATGCCTTTTTAGTATTCTTTCTCTTTCCGCGAATCCATTTTGTCCTCTTCACCTTTCCATCGGAATTTATTGTTCTTACGTCAATAACCTTCACGCTAAACATCTTTTCCACTGCTGCTTTGATTTCTCTCTTATTTGCGTCAGCATTAACTTCAAACACATATGTTCCAATTGCTTCCTTCTGGAAACTGGATTTTTCAGTGATAATCGGACCTATAATAACCTTTCTGTAATCCTTCATTTGCCAAATACCTCGTTTATTTTGTTCAATGCATCTTCAGTAATGATCAGATAATCTGAATTCATAACAATAAATGTATTCAATTCATGTGCCATTACAGGAAGAGCTCCTTCCATATTTCTGACAGATTTATATGATACAGGGATATATTTATCAAAAATAAAGAGTTTCTTTGCTGTTCTCTGTATATCCATCTTGCCTGTTAATTCTGCCATAATCTTTGTTTTCGGTTCTGCTAAATCCATATCTGTAATAACAAATATCTTTTCCTGCTGTGCTTTCAATGTTAAAGCTGATTTCAATGCAGAGCGTTTTACCTTTCTGTTAATCTTATATGAATAATCCCTTGGTTTTGGTCCAAATGTAATTCCGCCGCCAACCCAAATAGGTGATCTGTTGGTACCAGCTCTTGCTCTTCCTAATCCTTTCTGTCTCCAGGGTTTTCTTCCACCGCCGCTTACCTCTGCTCTCGTCTTGGTAGAATGTGTTCCCTGCCTCTGATTAGTCAGATACTCTTTTACAGATTCATAAATGACATTTTCATTTACTTCCGTTTCAAAAACCGCTTCTGGAAGTTTTACTGTCTTAATGACACTGCCTTCTTTTACTGAGAATACTTTTGCATCCATTAAACTTCCTCCTTAGTCCTGTCTTACAATCACCAGTGATTTAACAGAACCTGGGACTGCACCTTTCACAGCAATAATATTATTTTCTTTATCTATCTTAATCAATTTAAGATTCTTTACAGTCACTTTTTCATTACCCATGTGCCCAGCCATTTTCTTACCCGGTAATACTCTGCCCGGATCTGTACCGGCTCCAACTGAACCGGGTTTTCTGTGTACTTTGTGAGCACCATGACCTGCTGGTCCTCCATGGAAACCCCATCTCTTCATAACACCTGCAAAACCTTTACCTTTACTGGTTCCGGTAACTCTGACAGGTTTGTTTTCCTCAAGGATGGAAGCATCAAGGGAATCACCAATATTGTATGATTCAATTTCCTTATCATTATTAAATCTTATTTCCTGCACATATTTTCCTGCTTTTATTCCTGCTTTTTTAAACTGTCCCATTTGCGGTTTGTTTATTCTGCTTTCCTTCTGTTCCTCAAAAGCCAGTTTGAGAGCGGAATAATTGAATTTATCAGATGTCTTTTTATCCATTATTACACATGGACCAATGCTGATTAATGTAACAGGTATCAAATTACCTTTTTCATCAAATATCTGATTCATTCCTACTTTTCTTCCTATAAGTCCTTTCATTTCAAGCTCTCCTGTTATTCTTCGTTTGCAATAATTTCAACATCCACACCGGCAGGTAAATCCAGTTTTGTCAGGCTGTCCATTGTCTGAGCAGTTGACTTGGAAACAAGAATAAGGCGTTTATGAACCCTTAATTCAAATTGTTCTCTGGATTTTTTATCAATATTTGACGCTCTGTTCACAGTGTAAATTGATTGCTTTGTGGGCAATGGTACAGGTCCACTTACGTCAGAACCTGCTCTTCTTGCTGCTTTTACAATTTCTTTAGCTGACTGATCCAACAAAGCATAATCATAGGATTTCAGTTTGATTTTCATATCAAATTTTTTCAAAGCCACTTAATCCTCCGCCTTTATTCAATAATTTCAGTTACGACACCGGCACCAACAGTTCTTCCGCCTTCTCT
>CAZJAT010000024.1:0-29562 GCA_964544145.1 uncultured Bacteroidales bacterium
TAACTGCGGGAATGTACAAGATAACTCGTTTCACTCATTATCTTGTGGCAACTCTGGTGATAACTGCGGGAATGTACAAGATAACTCGTTTCACTCATTATCTTGTGGCAACTCTCTTGTTCCTGAACTATGGAGAGACCGTTGTGAACCCTGCGGCTTCGTCTGCTTCGCAGTATTCATTTCATTCATATTCCCACCAGCCACTAGCTTACCAGCCACAAGCCACTAGCTCACTAGCCACTAATTTTCCAGCTACCATTCGTGGTGGAGGCGGCGGGAATCGAACCCGCGTCCAAAGATAGAGTCCCAGTGCTTCTACATGCTTAGCAATGCCTATACACCCTGATGCAGATGCATTGCAGCCCGTATCAGGGGTTTGCCGCTAATCTTTTGATTCTGCCAGCGGCATCACAGAATCAGCAGTCAGTTATATGACAGTCGGACCGGTATCACTGACACGTACCGGGGACTGCGCTGCAAATTAAGCAGCGAGTGCGTATGACTCTTCGCCATTTAGTTGTTTGCCGGCGATTAACGAGACTCCAGCAATCTCGGCATGCTTCCCCTGAAACAAATTATCCCTGTCGAGACCAATTCGCCCCCTTGGGTTTAATATAATATAATGATTTTATAAAACTATACAAGTACCTATCTTATTGACATATATAATTAATGATATTATTATATAATAAAAAAATGTCAACTGGAGGCTTTATGAAGAAGACTATTTTATTGATTTTAGCATTATCTTTGATGCTTGCTCTTTCGGCAGCTCCCTCAATTCAGACATCAAGCGGTGCATTGCATGCTATAACTGCATTGAATAAGGCATCACGCCTGACATTCTCCATGCACACATATGGCTCTGTCAAGGATTTTTCTACTCAGTATATTATGCTAAATGGCGATACCAATTATGCCTATGACACATATGGTATGCTTGATATGCATTATGGCATGGCATATACATTCACAAAATGGCTTGAACTCTCTGTTTACGGAACATTGAAAGCTGATGCATATAAACTGGATCCAGATGCACAACAGAGACCTGTTGGTAATTATGTGAGTTATGGTATGGGTGACACATATGTTGGAATGAAATTTACAACAAATGGTTTATTCGGTTCTACAGATGCGGCAGATATCGGTGTTTATGGATATTACTCACTTAATACAGGTGATTTACCGACAAACACATACTCACCCGGCTCATTCTCCAGCATCAATTACAATAAAAAAGATGGAGGTATATTCAGATTCTTCTCCAATAACAGCAGGGATTATGGAGCACTTGGCATCATTTCATTTAAAACAAAGACTCAAGTACCCATGATGATTGATATCAATGGCGGTTATGCAAGAAGAACAATTAACCCTAATATATCATCTGCCAATTATTGGATATACAATGCAGCTTATTCAGTAGATTTTGGAACATTTATTCCATTTGTTGAATTCACCGGACATAAATATATAGGCGCTACATATTTTGAAAATAAATATATTGTTTATGTTTCAGGCGGAGTTCGTTTTGACACACCTGCAGGTCTTGTCATTGATATAGGTTCTGATTACAGAATCACACAATTTGCAAATGAATTACTCCCTGATTCTTCACAGAGTGAAGCAACCTATACAACAACAGGATGGGGCGCATATCCTGAATGGAGAATTCATTTCGGTTTATCATATTATTATGATTTTATAAAGGATATTGATGTTAATGTAGTTGAAGTGAAAAAGACATTAGTAACAGGAAAGATTGTTGATGCCGTCACGGGCAAACCGCTCAGCGCACAGATTACAATGCCCGGATACAGCGAAGATGTGTCAATACTAACAGATTCAACAGGCACATACAGTATACAGATAAATCCCGGTACAATTCGTATTCGCGTAACACGTGAAGGATATAAATGGGTGGAAAAGGGTATAATCATTGAAAAGGGACAGACTAAAATAGTTGATTTTGCAATGACACCCAAAAAACAGGCAATAGGCACAATAACAGGTAAAGTGGTTGATAAATCTTCAGGCTCAATAGTTATTTCAGACATTAAATTCCCCGGAACAGAAATAATGGAATTTACTGTTGATGCGTCAACAGGCATTTACCGCATAGACCTTACACCCGGCACATATACAATGGCTTCTGTTGCAGATGGTTATGTTAATTGGAGCCAGCCTGTTGTAATTGAAGAAGATAAAACACTTGTTCAGAATATTGAGATGCTTAAGAAAGGCGGCACAATTAACCTTGTGGGCATTTATTTTGACAGCGGCAAAGCAACAATAAAACCGGAATCATATTATGCTCTGGATAATGCTGTGAAAATGCTCAAACAAAACCCAATGGTTAAGATTGAGATACAGGGTCACACAGATTCGGTGGGTTCATCATCATCCAATCTCTCGCTGTCACAGTCAAGGGCAGAATCTGTCAGAAATTATCTCATTTCTCATGGTATTGAATCATGGAGAATTGTTGCAAGAGGTTATGGTGAATCCATGCCCATTGCACCAAATACAACAAAAGACGGAAGATCTCAAAACAGACGAATAGAATTTTTAATTCTCGGTGAATAAAAAAAGAGGGCTTTAAGCCCTCTTTTTTATGAAATCTATACAATTATTAAATGACCCTGGAGATATCAATCCCTCATTAAATGCCATATCATATGCTGGTCCATGATCTGGGGAAACCCTTATAAAGGGAAGACCTGCTGTTATATTTATACCCGTATCAAATGCAAGCATCTTGAAAGGTATTAATCCCTGATCATGATACGGACATATAAAAATATCCGTGTGTTCTCGATTCATAGGTAGAAAAGCGGTATCAGATGACATTGGGCCCTTTATTATAAATTTCTTCTCAGCTTCTCTGATAATCCTTGATAGAAGAATATCTTCATTTCCCAAAAGCCCCTCATCTGAACAATGCGGATTGATACAGACAAAAGTAATCTTGGGATTAATATGCATGTATTCAGTATAGAAATTGTTGACTATTGATATATGCTTTATAATGCTGTGTTCTGAAAGCATTCTACTTACATTTTTTATAGGTATATGTGTTGTAACGGGAGATACACTTATTTCAGGTGCATAGAGAATCATTGCCACATCTGATGCAAAAATTTTACCTATATATTCCGTGTGCCCCTTGAATCCGCTAATATATCTGCTAACTTCTCTCTTATCAACAGGCATTGTAATAAGACCGGCATAATCTGAATGTGTCTTCATTATTTCAACAGCATGATTTAGCGACATTGCAGCCGTCTTTGATGTGAACTCACCCCTTTCTCCGCGCAGCGGCATACCGTTTTCATAGGCATTTTGAATACAGACCAAATTGCCAGGTATTTCCCTTTGCCAAAGATCGGCATACTGCTTTAATATATGCTCACTTATTGTTATGTGAAATTCTGTATCGCTATGAAAGGGTAAAACTGAAAAAAGGAGATAGGGATTAATGCCGGCGAAATCGCCGGCAGAAATCAATATCGGTTTATTCATCTATCCTCTTGATATAGAGGTTTTCTTTTTCTTTATCAATAATAGTTTGAACCTTCTTCTCTATCTGCTTGCCTTCAAGTATGCTTCTGATAAATCCTTTTACATCCTCTAATTCACTTTGAATCCCCCCCCTCTTATTGTCTATCATAAAGATTTCATATCCGAAATCCGAAGCTTCAACACCTGAGATCTCTCCATCTTCAAGGTCATTGAGTACATCATGAATAGAACCCTGTACAGATTCAACGGGTATATTACCTATGAATCCGCCATTCACAGCAGATGCGTAATCATCAGAATACTGCGATGCTGCATCTTTAAATGTCAGCTCACCGCTTAATATCTTATTCCTGACTGCTTGGGCTTTGTTTTTGATTCTCAATGAATCCTCAGCAGATATATTAAATGAAACCAGTATCTGCCGATATTGAACTCCTTTGGTATCGGCAGTATCAATCTTTATAATGTGAAAACCCTGCCTTGACTGTGTATAGAGCAGTGTATCTGAATTCATATATGCATAGAGAAATGTTGCCATATCAGGCTTAATATCTTCATATTTGGTATATGATATGAGGCCGCCGTTTTTTCTGCTGATTTCATCATCAGAATACTGCACAGCAATCTCTTTAAATGATGTGCCTGTCTGCAATGACCGCACAAGTGCATCCACCTTCTGCATTATTGACATATATTTCATTGAGTCCGGCTGAAGCACAAATGCAATGTGATAAAGGTCAAATGTCAGCGGAATGAAAAATGAATCTTTATTTTCTTCATAATAGCGCTCTACATCGTTCTTTGTAACATCAATCATTATACCTTTTCTGAAGAGAATCTGCTGTTTAATAAAGGATGCCTCTCTCTGCTCAAAGTAAAATTTTTCAAGATCACCAGCAGACAAATCATTGCTTACCAGAAAATCATTATACGCATTTTCATCAGGAAAATTATTTTTCAGTGTTTCCTCAATATAATCACGCACATCTTTCATTATTGTAAAACTGTCAATTAGAATACTTTCCTGTTCTGCTATCTTATACATTATCTGCTTATTTATGAGATGATTCACATAATCGGTTTTTAATGAATCTTTCTGCATAACACCATAAAATGGAGAGGATTCAATAAAATCCAATCCCTTCTTTATTTCGCTATGCAGAATCGGTCTATCCCCTACAATGGCTTCAATTCTGTCCAGCAGAATATCCTCGGCATTAATAAGGGTAAATGCCAATAAAGCGAATAGGATAAATTTATTTTTGATCATAATATTCTACATCCGCTTCTTGTCTTAATTTACCTATATATGATTCAAATTTTGCATTTCTTTTCTGTTGATATACAATACTCATTATGAGCTGTCTTAAATCATTATACTTTTTATTTGAAGGAATAACATCCATCAATTTAATTATAGCATATGTACCCTGCACTGTCTGAACAGCTTCTGAATAATCACCTTTTTTCTTCAAATCAAAACCAATGGAATCAAGAACAGGATATCCCATCATTGACCAGTCCATATATGAGAAGTATCTCTCAACCACTCCGCCCTGATTTCCTGTTATTGTATCAATTGAGAATTCCTTTGCCACATTCCTGAATGATTTTCTGTTTCTCTCTATTAAATCATGCAGTGAATCTGCAAATGATTTACCGAATTGAGGGTGAATAAAGATAACTGCAAATTTACGGCTCTCATCAAATTTCTTTTTATTCATCTGATAATATGCCTGCACTTCATCCTCTGTTGGTGCCTGAACAATTTGCTGCATTTTGTATTCTAGGAATTGATTGGATATTGCAAGTCTCTTCTGCAGTTCAAGTTGATTCACAAATGTTGTATCCTTCATTATATCTGATTTAATTGCTTCGCGGTAAATAAGAAAATTATTTATAAGTTCATCAATTAATATCTGTTTCTGCTGTTCATCTATCTGATTTACATCACCAAAGAGATTTATTAAATCCTCTGTAATATATTCATTATCCACTTTTACCAGCTTTTTTCCTGATGTCAGGAATTTATCACTCTTTTGTGTGCAAGCTGTTACTGCCAGAATAATTACAATAATTACTGAAATAATGATCTTCATTCTGTTTTTCATGTATATCTCCTTACTGTGAGTTTGCCAGTTCTCTAACCAGCGTTTCATATT
This sequence comes from uncultured Bacteroidales bacterium, assembly GCA_964544145.1. Taxonomy (GTDB): domain Bacteria; phylum Hydrothermota; class 32-111; order 32-111; family 32-111; genus CAZJAT01. The sequence goes on from CAZJAT010000024.1 coordinate 5,688, forward strand.
TATCAGTGAAAATCTTCACTCCTATTTCCTCTTTTGCCATGTCAAACATCTTCTCTTCTTCATCCTGAATATATTTGATTGCATAATCATTTTTAACCTGATTTTTTATTATCTTGTAATCTTTCAGTCTCGGTTCAATGATTTGCATGACTTTGATAATATTATAACCATATGAGTTTTCAAATATATCCGACACTGCACCCACCTTTCCCAGTTCAATTGCTGTCTGATAATATCCCAGTGTATCATTCGAATCCTTCAAATAATATGCCGGTTTTGAAAATTCCTTGGGTTTCTGGTATGAGTATAATTTTGAATATTCCTTAAACGGTTTTTTATTCATTTTCACTGAATCAGCAATCAATTTCAGGAATTCTCTATCAGGATGTGATATGATAAATATGCCGACCTTGCCTTTGTCTGTATATTTACTGCTGTTTTCAAGAAAATAATTATATAATTGAGCAGAATCAGGATTAGAGTTTTTTCTCAAATCCTTTGCATATTCCTGTTCCGAAGAAATAGCCAGTTTAAGATAAATCTCTTTGTGCAATGATGTGTTGAGATCAACACCTGCTCTTCTTCCCTTGTCATACAAAGTCATGAAGAACATTATTCTGTCCATATAACTCTTAAATCCGTCCATATTGGCATTGGGCACAAAACCGAAATCATTTATCTCTGCATATTTATAGAGACTGTCATATGTCCATATACCAAATATCGATTTAACAAGAGGTAATGATCTGATTGACCAGTCCAGATCCTGAGGCTTAATATTCATCACCTGATTATCCGTATTTTCAATGTATTTATTAACATTATTATTGTAAATAGAGTACATTGACAGATTGTGTATATAATCCATTGATTCTGTTTCAAGTTTTGTTTTTATTTTAGCCAACATCTGTTTTTCAATATTTGCCCTGTCCTTTTCATAATTCTCAAGTGTTTTGAATTCCTTCCTGTTTACAAGTATGATATGATATCCGAAAGTACTCTCAACCGGAGGTCCGACAACACCCTGTTTCTGTCTGAAACATGCATCCTCAAATTCCTTGACAAACTTACCGCCGGGAAATGGCTTCAATTTTCCATCATTATCCTTTGTTGTTGTATCAATTGAATATTTCCTCGCTAATTCTCCAAATCTCTCTGGATGATTGGCAAGAATGTTATATAGTGAATCAGCAAGATGCTTGTCCTCCACCAGAATGTGTTGAGCCCATATTGTTGTGTTCATTCGTTTAAAATTATTGAATACCTCATATTCGCTTATATGAAGCTTCTGTGTTACAAGCATATTATATATAACCTGCATTTTAGCATTATTGATTGACTGACTTTGCAGTTTCTCAATAAGGATTCTGGTCTCTTCATCCCGTTCAAGAATATGCATTATTGCCATCTGCCGCAGAAGATTGTTCAGAATCACATCAGCTTTTTCCTTGTATAGATCATAATCAGTTTCACCCTTAATTCCGGGAAATATCCTGACAAATTGGCTCTTGTATAGGTATGAGTTTCCCACCTTGGCAATGGCATAATCATTATTACTGCAACCTATAATTACAATAAAGATAAGAATAATCGCAATCGGTTTCAGATATTTCATTTATCCTCCTGTTTATTAAAACATATATTTTACCAAATTATATCATAGATTTCAAGAGTTTTGAAATATAATCAGCTTTGAATATATCTGCATTTCCCTTGATTATTATTGAAAAGGGATTCTCATATTTAATTTCAAAGGGCTGTTCCACCTGAGAAAGCAGTTTGTTTAATGTTTTTCTATCAGGAGTGTGATTTATAAAGAAGTCGATTCTTAGGGATTCTCTCAATGTATTCACTCTTGATATCTTCGCCTTTCTGCATAATAGTTTTATTTCCTGCATATCAAATATGCCTTTTATTGGTTCCGGCATTCGTCCGTATCTGTCCCTGAATATCAGCTTTTCTGTTTCAATATCTTTTAATTCACTAATAGAAGTAATTTCTCTGTACAATTTTGTCTTACCCTTTGCAGTTAAATTGAAATTATCCGGTATAAATGTTTTCATATTTATATTGACTGATGGGTCAATTATCTCTGCCGGTTTCAATCCCTTCAATTCATCAATAGCCTGTTTGAGAAGTTTGTAATACATGCTGAAACCTACTATTCCTATATTTCCGTGTTGTTTTGTTCCAAGCAGATTGCCTGCACCTCTTATTTCGAGATCCTTCATTGCCAATTTAAGACCGGCACCCAATGAATTATACGATTTGAATGCTGACATTCTCATTCTTGCTTTTTTACCCAATGTATCCTTGGCCGGCAGGATCACATAACAAAAAGCATCTTCATGCGATCTTCCAATTCTGCCTCTCAATTGATGCAATTGAGCAATACCGAATCGTTCACCCTGATTTATGAACATTGTATTTGTATTGGGATTATCAATGCCTGATTCAATTATTGCAGTTGAGAGAAAAACATCAAATTTTCCATCCCAGAAATCTATCATTATCTGTTCAAGTTCTGATGATGGTAATTGAGCATGTGCAGTTACTATTCGGGCTTCAGGTACTATTCTCTTTAATTTAATACGCACAGATTCAAGCGATTCAATACGATTATGAACAAAATACACCTGTCCGCCTCTATTTATCTCATTAATTATTGCATTTCTTATAATATCCTCATTCCATTTAATAAGTTCTGTTTTTACAGGTTTTCTGCCTTTTGGAGGTGTATTTATATTTGATATATCCCTTATTCCGGAAAAAACCATTTCAAGTGTTCTCGGTATCGGGGTTGCAGACATATACAGCACATCTACATTTGTCTTTATTTCTTTTAGTTTTTCCTTCTGTCTGACACCAAATCTGTGTTCTTCATCTATGATCACAAGTCCCAAATCCTTGAAATCTACATTCTTACTGAGCACGGCTGTTGTGCCTATAATAACATCAATTGCACCATCCTTTATCCCACTGTATATCAAATTCTTATCTCTTTTCCTAAAACGTGACAGCATCTCCACATGAATACCGTATTCGCTGAATCTGCTGCTTAATGTCCTGTAATGCTGTTCAGCCAGTATTGTTGTAGGCACAATAATCACTGCCTGCTTGTTTCCCAAAATGCATTTGAATATGGCTCTTGCTGCAACCTCTGTTTTCCCGAATCCCACCTCACCGCACACCAAGCGTTCCATTGCTTTTGGTAATATCATATCATTTTTTACATCCTCTATGGCCTTTATCTGATCCCTTGTTTCCTGAAATGGGAATTGTTCTTCCATCTCAATCTGCATATCATTATCCTCAGGAAATGATATACCTTCTGCTATTTCCCTTTCAGCATAAATCCTTATCAGTTCACCGGCAATATTCTTCAGGGATTTATAGACCTTATTCTTTTTCTTGGAGAACTGTTCCCTGGAAAGAGGAGATAATGGAATATTGGAATCATTCATTGAATGATATTTATCTATAAGATGTATTTGATCCACCGGTACATAGAGCTTATCATTATCCCTATATAGTATTTTCAGACAATCTGTCTGCCTCTTACCTAGTGATATTCTCTCAATCTCCTTGAAGCGTCCAATGCCGTAAATCTGATGTACCACAAGATCTCCGGGTTCCAAATCATCTATACTCTCTATAAGCGATAAAGGCATATCAGCATATTCAGGATTTCCTGTATATCTCTTTTTCGAAAATAAATCAAATTCATTAATGCAGATAAATCTATTCTTATGATCAATAAATGACATATAGAGAGATCCTTTAAGCACAGTTACCCTGTCTTTAAAAAGAATATTTACTCTTTTTCTGTCATAATCATTGTCTGAAAACACATATACATCATAATCACTGTAACCGTCCAGCATTGATTTAAAATCATTTACAGTATGTCCCCTGAATGTCAGATTCTCATATTTTGACGAATCTGAAAATTCCATTCTCAGTTCAGTAAAATCATATATGACATACTCTTTGAAAAACTCATCAAAGGATAGTATCCCATCTTTAATCTCATCTGCAATTATGAAACGATTAATATTATTCAGCGATCTCTGTGAATTTATATCAAATATTCTTATGCTCTCTATCTCGTCATCAAACAGCTCCACTCTCACAGGTTCAGATATAAAACCATATATATCAATAATAAATCCCCTGATGGCATATTCTCCCCTTTCACCGACATTCTCCACTCTCTCAAAACCTCTGTTATCAAGCACATCAGCAATCTTATCTGTGTCTACTTGTGTTTTTGCAGTTAAAATTATGCCGCCTGATTCAATATCCTCATGAGAAGGAAATGTTTTCTCCATTAGCTCCCTGCTGCATATAATTGAGTATCCGTTCATATATATATATTTGATAATATCATTGAAACCCATATTATCTGCCCCGCTGATAAGATAATAATCAGAGCACATCCATTGAAGAGAATTATAAAGTATTTCCGCCTCTTCATCACTGTCTGTAATTATGACTTGTTTACCATCTGTAAGGATGTGTGCATTAATTGCATAGGGCAGCAGCCCAGACGGCATATCTGAAAATTCAGCCTGGGGATTTACAAGTAAATTGATTATATTTTTTTTATCCATATTGACAATTGATTATTTTGAATTAAAGTTTAATTATGAAAAAGTATATATATATAATTATCATATTTATATTTATAGTTTCAGGATGCTTCCTGTCAAGCCCCGCGTATAATACTGTCATCAATTTTCATGGTCTGGATTTTTCAACATTAATGGTTAATGATGAAATTGACATATCTTTGAGCAGGGTTAACCCTGTTAATGGTCAAATAAGTGATTCATTCTATTATTTTCATGTTTATGATGAACCTGAATATTTAAATATCAAGGATATGGGACCTGAAACATTTAATTTTATTGACAGGATTTCCCCTTCATTCCCCTGGGATTCATTCGCATTTGTACATACAAATCATCTGTATGTTGTTAAATGCAGAGATGGCTTTGCCAAATTTAAGGTCATATCCGTATATGGCAGCAATCTGTATGATACAGAGGTACAGATTTTCTATGAATTCACTTCTGATTCCACATTCTAACACAAGGAGTTTCCCAATGCGCATATTTTTTATTATACTATTGATTATTGCTGCCTCAGCAGTATCTGCTGAATATTTAACCATCACAGATGATTATAATGACAATAATCCCCTCTATCACAGCATAGGGAACATGCACATATCCATCACTGAGGATTATGATGCAGCTGCGCTGACTAGCACAATATATGATGAAAATGCATGTTATTATATGATGATTGTGAATAACAGCAATTATTCAATCCCTGAGTCCTCTGTAATATACAGGGATTACGAAAATAATTCAATCATATTTCTGGATAAAGGCAATATCAATATAGGAAAAGGAAATGAAATAACCCGTCTCTTCTTTAACCATATAGTAGAATACAGCGATTATGATGTGAAACAGTATACTAAACCCTATAAGACTGAATATTCATTCCTAGACTCTATTGCAGATTATATTGATGCAGACAGTATATATAATACTGTAGCTGTATTAAGCGGTGAATGGTCATATCCATCCGGGTATTATAATTATTCAAGATTCACCGGACAACCCGGCAATGACACTGCTGCAAATTATCTGTTCACGAAATTTCAGACATACGGACTTGACAGTGTTTTTTATCATGAATTTTCAGATGAATTTCCCACATTCATGGGGGGCGGCGCTCTTACATCAAAGAATGTCATTGCTCTTAAAAAGGGCAATGGAAATTCTGATGGAATTATTGTGGTTGGCGCACATTTTGATGATGTGTCTGAGCCATATAATGATAAAGCATCCAATTCACCCGGTGCCGATGACAATGCTTCAGGTATTGCGGGTGTTTTGGAAATAGCGCGTATATTCAATACCATTGAATCAGACAGGGATATATATTTTGTATGTTTCTCCGGAGAAGAGGAGGGATTATATGGTTCATATTATTTTGTGTATGATTTTATAGATTCAAATAATTTAGATGTATTTGCAATGATAAATATGGATATGATTGCATATACAACCGGTTTATATAAGCTGACACTTTACGGACAGCCCATGTCTTCACCGCTGAAGAATCTGTACAGTGATATTGCATCCAATATCACCTCTCTTGATATTGTCATGGGAGGTTCCAGTTCGGGGTCAGACCATTATTATTTTGAGCAGGCAGGATATAAGGCTGTATTTGGAATTGAAACTGAATTTTCCCCTGTTTATCATACATATGCGGATTCAATATCATATATGACAAATGACTTCATGAGAGAAGTTATCAGGGCATCAGCAGGAACATGCTATGAGGTTATGAATATGCCGTCTATAGTTGAGGATATCGCTCTAATTGACAATGGCGACTCGTCTGTAACTGTACAGTGGTCAAAAATTGGTGATACTGACATTAATAAATACAGGGTTCATTACAATGGCATATACAGTGATGCGGGTGACACCAGCCGGATGACAATAAGCTCATTAAAGCCGGATACATTGTATACCTTTTATGTAACTGCATTTGATAATGATGATCTTGAAGGATTTTACAATGAGACAGATACCATTACACCATCATTTATTCCGCATTCAACAGAGATAATGGATATCAGCAGCGATAGTCTCAATGTATATCTCTCTATCAAGCCGGTTAAAATAAGTGATTTCAATTATTTTAATATTTACCGTTCTCAGAATGATGAGAATAATTTTATTCTGATTGATCAGACAAGTGATACATCCTTTTCAGACACAAGCATTCATGACAATAGTATATATTATTACTGTGTATCTGTGGTTGACAATGATAGCAATGAAAGCCCATTGTCTTCATCAAAGAATATTAGAATTATCACATTGAATGAATTCATACTTGTTCTTGATGAAACAAATAACAGTGCTGCAATACCTGACAGTAAAACAGATGCATTCTATGATTCCGTATTTGCATTATACACACATAGAACAATTGACTGTGACAATCTGGATAATATCGGCATAACACAGATAGGCGATTATAAGATAACAGTGTATATAGATGATGATTTAAATAACAGTAAAATGAATATTGGGCATTTTGCCGATTATATACACAATGGAGGCAAACTAATCATATTCGGCTGGGACATAGGTTCAGTTCTGTTAAGCAGTCCGGACTCATTTCCCGCATTCTCTAATTCAGGCAAGACTGCTTATGATGATTTCGGCATATTCATGTATAATCGAGAGCAGTCATTTGATATGTCCTATTTACTTTATAATGACGGTGTAATAACAGATTCAATCTACTTTGAAGCTGACAAGCTTCCAAGAGGATCTGGAGGAAAACTAAATTATGGTGGAATATTTATGCTTAAAGCAGGATTCTCGGAATTAGGTAAATATATATCTGCTTCAGCAGATACATCATTTAACGGCAAAACAGCACTCTTTATGAATGAAGACACAAGCCTTATATTGGCTGACATACCGCTTTATCCTGTCAATCTTGCTGATGCACAGCATCTTGTTTCATATTTAATGGAAAAAATGGGATGCTATGCAGGTATGGAGAATAATGTGAAATCCAAATCTATGAGCATTTCCAAGATTAATTCACAATATATAAGTATTCTACTCTCCGGTTTCAATAGCAATTATATGGAGATTGATATGTATGACATTAATGGAAGGAAAACAGCAAATCTATTTAAGGGTATTATAAATTCGGAGTCATGGATATTGGATAATGAATTAGAGATTCCATCAGGTATCTATTTTATTCATGCACACTCAGACAGATTCAGTCAAACAGAAAAAATGATAATGATGCAATAAAAAAAGGGGCTTAAAGCCCCTTTTTTTAATAATATCCTACGTAGTCATCACCTGATGTATAATATTTTCTGAACGGATCATATACTTCACCGCCTATATAACTCCAATTGTTATCAAGCATAAATCCGGCATCATCCTTAACACCGGTCTTAACAACAACCTTTAATGTATAGCCAAGTGAATTATCATAATTTGTTAATGAATAGAGTACTCCCTGAGCATCATCTGAAAGAATGATCTCTCCTGGAATATAATAATCCTCTGATGCGCCGCCAAGATAATATACAAGAATATTATCATTGGTAAGTGTTGTTACATCTAAAGTGTCATCAAAGAATATCTCAAGATAATCATTATTAACCGCTACTCCAGTAACATGAAGCGGTACATCATCTTCTGTCGGGTCATCATCCCTTGTCATGAAATAGTATGTGAAATCTTCAGGTGTATCTGTTATATATTCCATGTTGTAAGGTATCATGACATTGCCGGCTGAATCTGTTATCTCTGCGCATGTCAGTGTTACATAGAACATTGACATATCATCAATGTCATCCATCATAAACTGATATGTTTCCTTATCCCAACTCATCCAGACCAATGTGTCATTATTCATTCTGTCACCTGAGTCATCATATAAGCCGATATTTTCTACAACTGATGCTGAATCCATTGGCTCATCAAAATCAACCCAGAATTGTCCATTTGTACTTACATTGCCCCATGTGGGTCCGAAATCCCAGAGATACGGATGTGTGTAATCCTTGAAATCCTGCCATCCTGTACCTGTGTAATATGTGAGCATAATGTCATCATAGGGTGAACCATCATTGATTCCATTGCCGTTTCCGTCAAGGAAATCACCGTTTTCACTTACAATGTCATCTGCCTGAAGACGCAGCATATAAGCCCCATCATCATCAAATGTTGCTGCTATTTTAACCCTGTTGAATTCCTTCTGATATTCAATTGTAAAATCAGAAATGCTTGCTGCATTGTTTTCCTCAGTTAATTCAAATCCGGTTTCTGTTACAACAGCATCAGTAAGGAATCTGTCAAATACGATATAAATAATCTCCTGAATGTCATTTTCATTCGGATCATTATCTGTAAGTGCAGAACCGCTTGCCGGTGTGACACTTGTGAGACCCAATACATTCATGCTGCTTGTTCCTGCTTCCAATGCATTATTTGTATCAATGGAGGCAGATGGTGCAAATGTACATCCGGCTATGAGTAACAGGATAAATGGTATTATTAAATACTTCTTCATGTTATCCTCCTTAGAAGATTTTCGCATTAGCTGAAACGCGCCAGCCTGTGAGATCTGTTAAATTGGAAAATCCCATAATATCTACAGAGAAGTCATCCGTTACATTCCAGCCCAGGCCGTAATAATAATTGGTGTATTTTGAGAATGCATGATAATCATCTTCTCCATCCATTCTCATTGTGGGATCATCAACAATCCATTCTGTTATAACACCGTCTCCCGTTGTATTGATTGCTGTTATAGGTGTAACTGCAGTATATTTCATACTATTATGGCTATACTGCCAGGTGAATGTGGTGTTTGCTCCCAATCTGAAACAGAGTGAATTGTTTGCAAAGAATTCCACTCCAACAGGCAGATATATACTGTGATAGAGTCTATTATATATATCTTCTATTGCATAGGAACCTGATTCCTCATATACATAGTCTCCGCCATCTGCAACACCGTCTCCATCATCATATTGTTCAACATAATGGCCGTATGAATTGCCTATGATGTTTTCGGCAAATGTACTCATTGAGAATCTTGCTCCAACTCCGAATTGAACCTTTTCCATCTTCTTGACAAATTTCATGCGTGCAGATACGAACTGAGCATTCGATTCATAGTATGATAATGTTCCCTGCGTTGTCAATGTATCAAAGATTTCATTTGTCCAATTATTGAATGCTGTGGGTTCTGTCTCAAAACTCCAGAAATATTCATCTGCTGAATATGTGTCTGTTTGAGGTATCATTGAATAGGTGTAGCCTGCTTCAAATTCACCAATATAATCATCTGTATTCTTTCTTAATGTGAAGAATCCGCCAAAATCCATTGAATTCACCATATAATGTTCATAAAACTCATCAATCTCATCATATGTTGAAACAAAAGTTGCATTTGGTGATCTGTCTTCAGCTATTGTATCCAATTCTGTTTCATAATCATCTGATGTTCCGGGTTCATAGAACACATTAACTCCAAACTCCATTTCATTCAGCGGTTGGAAGAATGAGAGAAGGAATCTCTGTTCTACACTGCTTGAGTGATAATCATAATAATAGCCTTCATAATAATTATAGAGCCAGTCATTGAATTCAATATTATATTCATTATATTCATTGACGAAATCATAGAACTCATGATACTGATCTTCATCCCTATAATAGGAAAATCCGAATCTCATTGTCTCCATGTCACCATATGTCAATGCTCCGTATGTTTCCTCTGATGAAAGTGTATAGAAATCATCATCTATCAAACTGTCAGTGCTATGAAAATCATATTCTGTGTTGCCAACCAAATCTTCATAATAATTATCTATACCATTGAACATCCATCTTGACATATTTCCATTGGATCTGTGTAAAACAGCTACATGGAAGAGGTCATAATTGAATTTGCCTCCGATAAGATAATTGGATGAACTGAATGGACTCAATAATGATTCAGTTCCGCCAGTAAAGTTAGAGAGATTGGTATATACATTGAAACCATCAACATAAACCATTTCTCCGGGTACCAGAATGTACTCAATATCCCCATCCAGTATACCTGCCGTTGACAGGGATCTGAATGAACTGAACTGTGCAAACACAGAAACAGTAAGTAAGAGTACTGCGAAAACAATCAGTGTTTTCTTCAGATTCATAACTCCTCCTTTAAATTAAAATTGAACTTTTCCTCTTCAAACACAGTTCTCATTTCCATTTACCTCCTTTTTAACAATATTTATTATACTATGTAATGTTAAATTATGTCAATAGTTATGTTTGTAATTGCAAAGATATAGATTTTATGTACAATATGAATATGAAAAATCATATTATTTTATTTAGTTTAATCATATTCACATCATGTTCCATTTTCCATGATAATGTAAAACAGCAGAATAACTCTGTAAGTGAACATAAGCATAATGGCTTTATTTTATCATGGTATATCAATAATGACGAGTCACAGCTCAATGCGGCTATTGAGAATGAAATAAACCCATATGCGCCGTATTTCAGCTTATATATGGTTTATTCGCATAACAGATACAATAAAACAGATAATCACATGTCAGCTGATTATAAGAAAATCCATCAATATCTGTCTCAATATCCTGAAATTGATTTTATTGCAGATCTACCGAGATATTCGACTCTCTACAGGAATATATTCATACCATTTGATGGTGAATTGCTCAAGCACCCATATATAAAGACATCCTTGTTTACATCAGAGCTTGATTCAATACAGCATGCATATGCACCCATAATGAGAATTCAATCAGCTGAACCTGCAATCTATATGTATGACATGTCTACAGAGGGAAATAATATTGCAAGTATTGTTTTGACAAATGAATTCTTTTTAAATAAAAATAATGCATCTGTTTACAGGAATGCCGATATCATTGATTTTTCTGTGAAATTGATTGATAATTCATCTCTATTCCTGATATCCATTCATAAAAATGAATCGCATTTTATTATATCCAATTCACAGGATTTTGCATATATGTATCAGGGAAAAAATAATATTGCTGATACAGTCATTATTTTTAATAATATATATAATTGGCAGATTGAATCTTTGTTTCTGGACTCTCTGTCAGGAGATAATTCATATATTAAAAAAATGCATATATTGGGTAAAAATGTGTTTATGGGTCCGGTTGTGTTCAAATATTCATATGAAAAATGTGCCGACATACTTAAGATGGTGATTGACAGCATATATGAACATGATAATCTGATGGGTTTTTACCTGATTGATGAGATTGAATATAAAGAGATGCTGTGTCTGGACAGATGGAAAGATGGTGAGAAAACAGATAAAAAATCATATCCACTGATATCACTCGTGGAAATGGCAGATGATTATATTGAGAAAAAAGGTAAAATTGCCTTTTCCCTTTCAAGTGCCGGATACAATTATCAGGATTCACTGCTCATGCTGTCTGACAATTACCACTCATTGAGAAATAATATCTTTATGTTTGATACATACTCATACAGGGATGATTATATTGATGCAATAATTCAAGCACGCAAATCTGCTGATAAAAGAAACAGCCGCCTGATCATTGTTAATGATGCTTATTCAGGAACAGGGAAAAAAGCATTGCCTTTCTATTTGATGAAATTCAAGTTTTTCACAGGTTTCATATATAATGCCAATGGCATGCTCTACTATACCTATTCAAGGCCATTTGTTAATAATTTAAAGGATGTATTGAATGATGACAATAAGGTGAATATTGGTATGCTTGGTAAATTTGTTTATGATTATGATATTATTGATATGTATGATAATAAACGGTATAATTATATTTTAAAAAATGAAAACCGTGCTTCTCTTGTAATGAGTAAAAACAATACAATCTGTTTTATATTTTCTGCCATTAATGGCCATGACAATTATTATGACCCATGCAGCATGGGCAGCATTGATTTCAGATTCAATACTGATAATCCCGATATAAATCAACTGCTTGAGAATGTCCATGACAGCGTGTTTGCCATATTAGACATCTCACCTTATTCATGCAATAAAAATTCTGCTCTATCAGGAATTTCATTTATTAACAGTGCTGCTATTACTGAAAAGGATAATATACTCAACACATTGAATACATTCCCATTCAATCATTTATTTCACCCCTATGATATAAGGATAATAATGCTGATTCCTTTAGATACACTGAATAATGATGAATTAAAAAACAGATACCCTCAGCTGATAATCAATGGTGAAGCATTGATTGATAATGTGCCAATCAATCTGAACAGTATGATTGATTATCAAAAATGTATGAATAATGTAAAATTAATTAAACAGATTCCTTTTCCATATGATTCAATTCATTGCAGGTATATTATACCCTGAGCATATTTAAAAAATTTATATTATCTTTATCGGAGAACAGAGATTGGTGCGTTTCTTTTTACCCAGATCAAAACCTGTTTCCAATGCATCCATATTGAGATTATATGAATCCTTAGGCACGCGTTTCTTTACTGCCTTTCTCACATTGTCCTCTTTGAAGAATCCGCCCAGCACAGTGAGAATGCCCACACCTATAATATTGGACACAAGTGGATTATTAAATTTATCTCTCGCAGTTCTTGTTATGGGGAAACCCAGATAACGTGAGTTTAGCTTATCATAATTCTTGACATAGAAATCATCCAGCACTATTATGCCGTTTTCCTTCAATTCATTCCTGTATGCATCATATGCTTCCTGCGACATACATAGGAGTAAATCAGCTGAAATGATCTCTAATGTATATATATTACCATCATCAATAATAACATCCGCCCTTGAGAGTTCCCCTCTTGCGGCAGCACCATATATCTGCGTCTGAACGACATTATATCCCTCAAAAATACCGGCCGCTTCTGATACAATCTTTGATGCAAGAATAATGCCCTGGCCTCCTGAACCTGCAAATCTCATTTCTGCTCTTAACATCATTTACCCCTTTTTGTTTTTGCAATAATATTCTTTTCATATGTATCAACATACTCATCCCTGATCTCTTCAATAAAAATACCCACAGGTAATTTATCCTTTCTCTCTTCACTGTTCATGGATTCATATTTTTTTATTGATACTGCTTTTTCTGCCACATAATCAAGATTTTCATGCGGCTTTTTCATCTTATTACGCCTTCCGAGCTGAGTGGGGCATGTTGTCAACACATCAACAACGGAAAAACCCTTATGTGCTATGGCCTTTTCTATAATCTTATCCAATTGGAATATATGGAATGCATCACTCCTTGCAACAAATGAGGCGCCTGCCGACATAGCAAGCTTTACAACATCAAATGATGGATCAATATTACCATATGGTGTTGTTGTTGCATAGAATCCGTTTGGAGTTGTTGGTGAGAATTGACCTCCTGTCATTCCGTATATTGCATTATTATATATAATTGCTGTAATATCAATATTCCTTCTGCATGCATGAATAAAATGATTGCCTCCTATTGCCAGAGCATCTCCATCACCCATTACATTGATCACTTTTAATTTTGGATTTCCCATCTTGATACCCGTTGAAAAGGTCAATGACCTTCCATGTGTTGTATGTAATGTGTTGAAATCAAGATATCCCGGTGTTCTGCCTGAACACCCGATTCCTGAAACAAAAGCAATATTGTTTTTATCAATCTGCAGCTTATCTATTGCTCTGATTATTGATGCCGTAATTATTCCATGACCGCATCCTGCACACCAGATATGAGGCAATTTATCTGTTCTTATATATTTGAATATATTCTCATTATACATGGACAACCCCCTTGAGCTTGTTGAGAATTTCAGAAGGCGATATCAACTCTCCATTGGCTTTATTCAGCTGAGATATTCTGACATTCTTGTCATGCAGAGCTGCTTTCACCTCATTGACTATCTGTCCCATATTCATTTCTGGTACAAGGAAATGCCTGCATTTCTTTGCATATCTTCTCAATCTCTTTTCATTAAACGGCCACACAGTTATAGGCCTGTACAGACCTGCCTTAATACCCAGTTTTCTTGCATCTTTAATGGCTCTCATTGCACTTCTTGCCACAGATCCGTAAGCCACAATAATAATATCGGCATCGTCTGTCATACGTTCCTCATAGAAACTGAAATACTTCAATTTGTCCAAAACCTTTTCCCTCAGTCTATCCTGCAATTCCTGAACTACTTTGGCATTCATTGAAGGAAATCCCGTTTCATCATGCGTCAGCCCTGTAATATGGAATCTGTAACCATCTCCATAGGGTGCAAGCGGAGGCACTTTGCCGAATGATGTATCATATGGTTTATATTTCTCTTTACGCGATGATGTCTTAATCCTGTTTTTTATCCTATAATGTGAACTATTGTATATCTCTACCTTTTCACTCATGTGGGCAATGATTTCATCAACCATAAGCAGAACGGGAATCCTGTACTGTTCTGCAAGATTGAATGCTTTTATAGTATATTCAAATGATTCTGCAACTGAACTGGGGCATAATGATATAATTTCATGATCTCCGTGAGTACCCCATTTTGCCTGCATAATATCCGACTGTGAGGGATATGTGGGCATACCAGTTGAGGGGCCGCCTCTCATTACATCAATAATAACAACCGGTATCTCTGTCATGATGGCAAATCCCAAATTTTCCTGTTTTAGTGAAAATCCCGGCCCACTTGTTGCTGTCATTGTTTTAATTCCGGTCAATGATGCTCCTATGGCCGCTCCCATACCGGCAATTTCATCTTCCATCTGAATGAATTTTCCGCCCACTGTTGGCAGAAGTCTGGACATTTCTTCAGCAACCTCAGAGGAAGGTGTTATGGGATAGCCGCTGTAGAATTTGCATCCGGCAGTTATTGCTCCTCGAGCAATTGCCTCATTACCTGTAAGAAGTTCAAGTTTACTCATCTTTACTCCTATTATTTAGAAGAGATTTACCCTTTCTGTTTATTGCAATAATAACAGGAAATTGGTCAATAGTAAATCTGAAAATTGATTCAGAACCCAGATCCCTGTACATCATAATTTTCTTTGTTTTTATCTTACTCCCATAAAGAGCCCCTAATCCGCCTAGAGCCATTATATATACCTTACTATATTTTCTGTGCACAAGCGTATCCTTATTTCCCTTGCCAATAATTGTACCAACATTATTCAAGAAGAGAAAATCCAGGTATGAATCCATTCTCTGCGCTGTTGTGGGACCGCATGAAATATATCCTCTTTCATTTTCCATTGTTGGTCCTGCATGATATATAACAGCATTTCTTAAAAAATCGGGAAATATTGATTCTTCTTTCAGCCTCTTTAATGCCTTATCCCTCAATGTATATACAGTACCGCTAAGGAAGAATGATGTTCCCTCATTGAGCTTATTTATCTGTTCAATATTGTCTGTATGCATTTGTATCATAATATAATTGTTTTTACCCTTTCCTGAAAACAGCTGAAGGAAACCGTTACAGGCAGTGATGTTATGTGTGATGGAGTTATTATTATCCTGCAGTCCAGCAATGTGTCTCCAAATCCAAGTCCCTGAACCCCAATATTCAGTTTTTTTGATTCTTCCAGTATCAAAGCAGCAATGTATTTCTCATCATGTTTTCTATTGTGTCCGAATTTGCCGCTTAAAGCCATTTTACTCTTCAGAGCTGATTGTTCTACACTTCCGCCAATGCCTATACCCATTATATATGGCGGGCATGCTCTTGACGATGCTTCCTTCAGTGCATTCACAGCGAAATCTGCAACTGCATCCCTTTCTGACGATGGATTCATCATTGTCATCTGCGTTACATTCTCAGATCCGCCGCCTTTTGCCATGACAGTTATTCTTGTATTAGTCCTATGTGAAGGTATTATATGTATAACTGGTTTATTGAAAAGCAATTTTCTCTTTTTATTCAGCGGATTTTCCACTATTGATGCCCTTAATCCTTTTTTCAGGCTTATATCACTGATAGCATTGTATGTGTATTGTTCAATATCCCCTTTTATGTATGTATCTTTTCCTGTTTCTATAAATATAATGGGGGTTCCCGTATCCTGACAAAGCGGTATTTTATATTTTTCCGCACAAGCAGCATTCTCAAGTATGCTGTTTTTTACCTGTTCCTGAATATCATTATCCGTTTTAAGGGTGTGAAAATAATTGAGAATCTTTTTATTTTGAATGATGTTTATATTAAAATATGCTTGTGCAATTATCTCGGCAATATACTCCGAGTCAATTGTGTTCACATCAATTCTTCTTTTTTGCCTTTGTCTTTTTGATTTTCTTTTTACCGTTTTCTTCTATTTCAACATACTCACATGCTTCAACCTGTATGGCAAAATCCGGACAGCGCAATTCACACATATGGCATCCTATGCAGTCATCCGGTCTTGCAGCAACAACTATTGCATCAGCGTCAAGTTCCAATACATTTTTCGGACAATAATGCACACATAATGAACAGCCCTTGCAGAGATTCCTGTGTATTTTATGTAAAAATCCCTTTTTTGTCATTATTTCTCCATGTTCAATTACCTGCCTATAATAATATTATTATCTTTTATGTCAACCCATTTGCAGTTATTTTATAATATCTGTTTACTATTGAAATATAATCAGAATTATGATTTAATAAATAATTACATGATGGAGGTAAATTTTGGAAAGAAAAGATATTATAAAGGCACTATCCGGTGTTATCGATCCTGAAATAGGAATGGACATCGTAACACTGGGGCTGATATATAAGGTTGATATCAGCAATTCAATCGTTAATATTGATATGACACTGACATTCTCGGGTTGTCCGCTGGCTAATATGATGATTCAACAGGCAAAAAGCAGTGTTGAATCCCTGGAAGGCATAACAGAGGTTAATGTCAACCTGACATTTGAACCTCAATGGACTCAGGCAATGATATCTGAGGATAATTATCTTAAATTGGATTCAGATGAATAAGCGAAATTCATTCTATGCCTTTTTTTTCTTGATGCTGGGCATTATCATTGTCATGCTTTGGATTGCCAAACCTGCAACATATTTCTCAACCAGAGAGCTTTCCGCTGAAGCAAAATATATTGTTCAAGCATTGGAACTCAATGAGCAGATATGCGAGTACAGAAGGGAATACGGATATCTGCCTGCATCCCTTTCACACATTTCACATATAGGACAGGATTCCCTGAATATGCTATTTGAATATATTATAGGCAATGATTCATATACACTTAGAACAAAAATACCAATAAATGATACATTCCTTATTATTACCGGAGATTCCATACAAAAATACCCGCATGATGAATAGAACCTGGGTTGAAATTAATATTGACAATATACTCCTTAATATATCTAAATTAAGGACATTCATGTCTAAAAATACAGGAATACTTGCAGCAGTGAAGGCAAATGCATATGGACATGACAGTATTGAGATATCCCGTGCCATAACAGAACATGTTGAAATATTCGGTGTTGCATCAATAGATGAGGCTTTGGAATTACGCGAGAATAATATTGATAAACCCATATTGATACTCTCACCAACAATTGAATCGGATATAAAACGACTTGTTGATAATAATTGTATGCCAAATGTTAATTCAATTGAATATGCAGAGAAATTAAACAGTTACTGCCATAAGAAAAACATACAATTTCCCATTCATATTGAGATTGACACAGGGATGAATAGGACAGGTATTGATTTCAATGACAGTGTGAATGCCATTGAAATGATATCTAAAATGAAGAGTATCCGTATTGAGGGTATTTTTTCACATTTTGCAGAAGCAGAAAAAAACACACCATTTACTATTGAACAAAAGCAAAGATTTGATATAATTATACATAAGTTGAAAAGTAAAGGTATATTATGCCATTATTTGCATTTAGCAAATTCTGCAGCCATTGTCAATGCTGAAAATGCACAGTACAATCTGGTGAGACCGGGCATAATGATGTATGGACAATACACATCCGACAATCTCAAGCCAAAGCTTGAATTGAAACCTGCAATGACAATGAAATCGCGTATTTGTCAGATTAAGAATATTGATAAGGGGGATACAGTTTCATACACACGTTCATTCACTGCAGATAAACCCATGAGAATAGCCACTGTGCTTATAGGATATGCAGATGGATATTCACGATTACTCTCTAATAAGGCTTATATGTATCTGAAGAATAAAAGATGTCCCGTAATAGGAAAGGTGTGCATGGATCTTACAATGATTGATATATCGGCATTCAAGGAAAATGATATTCATCCGGGAGATGAAGTGGAGATATTCGGAGAACATATACAGATTGATGAATTGGCTAATATGTCCAATATGATAAATTATGAAATTATGACAGGAGTGGGACCAAGGGTTCCCAGAGTCTTTTTAAAGAATAATAAAATATATAAAACTAAAAATATTATGGCAAATGCAAATAGGGGGAATAATGACGAATAAGGATACAATCCGTTTGATGGATATAATAAGTCCATTCTACACACAGGCATTGATTCATCTCGGACTGATGAAGCTGCCTGATATGGATGTTAAACAGGATTTGGTGTTGGCAAAACAATCAATTGACATTATTAAGTTTATTGAGAAAAAAACTGAAGGCAATCTTGAAGAGGATGAAGTAAAATCCATTCGCGAGATATTGACCAATCTGCAGATGCTTTATATAGAAGTGGAGAAAAAAGGAAATGAAAATAATCCCAAATCTGATGAAAGGGAGGAAAAGTGAATAAGAAATATCTCTTTTCATTAGTACTTTTACTAATCTGTTCAATACTGTTTGCTCAGAAAATCCATGTTGTTAAAAAGGGAGATACACTGTGGGATCTTTCCGGATATTATTATGATAATCCGTTTATATGGAGAAACATATATAATGCAAATCTGGATAAGATTGATGATCCGCATTGGATATATCCGGGACAGGAATTTATAATTCCTGATATGCCCGAGGATGCAGTATATACGGAAACAGAGGAAGTCTATGAAGATGTTCAGGATGAGGCCGATATGAACACGGATGAGAGAGCACCGGCTGACCTGATGGTTACAAAGGAAGAGGGCAGTTTAATAAGCACATACACCCAGATATCAGAGGATGAAACTGTCACACAAATTCAGAAGATTCGTGAAGATATCAAAAAAATTGAGAAATCAAAGACAATGAATATCAGCAACACAGCAGGTTTCGCTGTTGCGGAAAAGCTTGCATTCAGAGCAGGATATATCACACCGGAGAATCCTTATGTGGGAAAACTCGGAGAATTGATGCAGGGCTTTGTGCTATATTCAAGAAATGAAATGGCTTACATAAAACTAACAGATGAAAATAATGCTGATATTATGGGCAAAGAACTCATTATATACAGATGGGAAAACAGCGTCAGCAATAATAATGGGGAATATCTGGGAAAGCATGTTAATATTCTGGGAACCATCAAGGTAGAGGGTATTGACGGAGACCTGGCTTATGGAACTGTAACGGGTGCGTATGATATGATCAAGAAAAATGACTTTGTAGCACTTTACACACCATCAATCATTCCCATCAATAATGCCTACCTGAGAGAGCTCAGTGATATACGTGCAACACTTATAGGACAGGCAGACAAAACAATGAGGATCAATGAATACAGTATTGTGTTTATTGACATTGGAAAGGAATCAATGGTTAATCATGGCGATGTATTCACAATAATCAGAAAGAACAAATCAGGCGAATATTATGCAGCAGGAGCATTGCAGGTACTTGTACCATATAATGGTTATTCAACCGCCTATATGCTATCCATAAAAGGCAATGTGGATATTAAGGCAAAAGAGGAAATCAAACTCTCTTTCAGGAATAAGAGTTCATACCTTATAAATCAGTATAAGAATCTATCCCAAATGCAGGGACAGAATGAGATTATCACTGAAGAATCTGTCATTACTGAAGAAATAATGGAAGAACCCATTATTGAAGAAATGAATGAAGAGATAACAATGGAAGAGGAAACAGTGATAATGGAAGAACCCATTATTGAAGAGGTCACTGAAGAGATCATAATGGAAGAGGAAACAGTGATAATGGAAGAACCCATTATGACAGAAGAAACCCCTGGTGAAATTGTTGTTGAAGAGATGGATGAGCAGCCTGTTATTATGGAAGAAGGAACAGCAGAAATTATTACAGAAGAATATGTTGAAGAACCAATAACAGAAGAAGAACCCATGCTGATGGAAGAGGATTTTGTTATTGAGGAATCAGCAGTTGTAGATACAAATGATGGTTTCATTATCGAAGAGACTCCAAGTGATTCTGTTTATGAGGATATTTTTATTATTGAAGGCGAAGACGAGATAATAATTATTGAGGAATGAACAAAAATAGATTAAGAGATCTTATAAGAAAAAAGAAGAATAATCAAAAGGCGGTTCTCATAACCGCCTATGATTATTCATCCGCAAGAATACTGGATTCATGTTCAGTTGACGCAGTTTTAATGGGTGATAGTGCTGCAATGGTAATGCTAGGATATGAATCTACGATTGAAATTTCCCTTGAAGAAATAATTATGCTTGCAAAGGCGGTAAGAAGAGGACTGACTATACCCTATTTCATTGTTGATATGCCTTTTTTATCCTATCAGCCATCTATGGAAGAAGCAATAAAAAATTGCGGCAGGGTTTTAAAAGAAACTCACTGCGATTGCGTCAAAATGGAAGGTGATTTGGATTTTCTTGATATTATAAGAGGTGTTATAAATACCGGCATACCTGTATGCGGACATATAGGAATGACGCCTCAGAAATATAAGATATATAATGGATATCCTGTTAAGGGAAAAAAAGCAAAGGATGCTGAGCGTATTATCAATAGTGCCATTGCTCTTGAAAAGGCCGGCATTGCAATGCTCATTATTGAAAATGTGCCATCCGAAGTATCTGCATATATAAGCAGAATACTGAAAATTCCCGTTTATTCTATAGGCTCGGGTATTGATACAGATGGACAGATTATTGTCTATCATGATATCTTGGGTTTATTCAAGGATTTTAAACCGCATTTTATCTCACAGTATGAGAAACTTTCCACTCGCATTGAGACTGCTGTGAACAGATATGCCTCTGATGTTATCAATATGAAATTTCCCAGAAAAAACAAGATCTTTCATCTGAAGAGGGAAGAGACGGAAAAACTCAAGCATATATTCCCTGATTTCTGATTTACTTCATCAAATATTATAGAAATATTTACTATCAAGAATACGGAATTGCAGAGCTTCTGCAATGTGTTCCTCATAAATATCTTTATTCCCTTCAATATCTGCTATTGTCCTTGCAATCTTGATTATCTTATTTGCTGAACGTGGAGAAAAACCATAATGCTCCACTGCATTATCAAGCAATGACAGAGATGCTTCATTGAGAGGACAAAATTTCTTTAATTGCCTTGAATTTAGATGGGCATTTCTTCTTGTATTTTTTAAATGTTTATATCTATCCTGCTGAATAAGCAGAGTATCATTAACACGTTTCCTGATATCAGTTGATGTCTCTCCCTTTTCATCCTGCGATAATTTCCTGAATTCTGTTCTAGGCACCTCTATATGGATATCTATCCTGTCAAGAATAGGACCCGATACCCTTGATACATATTTTTGAATATCATATGCCGAGCATGTGCAATTATGCTTCGGATCTGTGTAATATCCGCATTTACATGGATTCATTGCAGCTATCAGATGAAATCTTGAAGGATATGTGTATGTTCCCTGAGCCCTTGCAACAGTAACAATACCATCCTCCAGTGGCTGTCTCAGTGATTCTATAATCCTTCTGGAGAATTCGGGGAATTCATCCAGAAAGAGAATGCCATTATGGGCTAATGACACCTCACCGGGATGAGCATCCTTGCCTCCGCCTATCAGTGCCGCATCTGATATAGTATGATGCGGAGACCTGAATGGCCTGTTATGCAATAATCCTGCATGGCTCTTCAGCATACCCCTGACACTGTGTATCATAGTAGTTTCTATTGATTCTTCCTCTGTCATTAGCGGTAGAATAGTGGGGAAACGCTTTGCCAGCATGGTTTTCCCTGTGCCGGGAGGTCCTATCATTATGACATTGTGTCCACCGCTTGCGGCAATTTCCATTGCTCTCTTAGCAAGTTCCAATCCCTTGATGTCCTCAATACCTATGTCATATATCTGTTCACTTTTTTCATTAATATAATGATGATATTCAAAATCGGCAATACCGCTGAGATAGCTTAATGCTTCATGCAGATGGCTCACGGGTATTATATTAATATCACTGATAACAGCTGCTTCATTGGCATTTTTTCTGGGCACCATAATTGTCATGCCTTTTTTATGTATTCCAGCAATAATGGGCAGAATACCATTGAGAGGACGTATCTCTCCATTTAATGCCAGTTCACCAAGCAACACTGTATCGGATAACACATCTTTCAGGAGACCCGATGCCTCAACAATACCAACTGCAATGGCAAGATCAAAATATGCTCCATCCTTTTTGATATCTGCAGGAGCTAAATTAACTGTCATTCTCTCTGTGGGAAACGGGTATCCTATATTCTTTATTGCAGAACGTATTCTTTCCTTTGATTCTTTTACTGCGCGTTCAGGCAGTCCCACAATATTAAAAGCAGGCATGCCATTCTGAATATCAACCTCTACCTGTACCTCATACCCTTTTAGCCCTATTATTGCTGCTGATTTTCTTACTGATATCATATATCTTATTCAACCTCCTCCTAACTATTGAATCAGACAGCTGATCTGTAATTTTCGGAATTCCTTCCTTGTATTTTTCATATTCCTCATCCTTATTATTCTTCAGAAATCTCATAAGCATATAGTAAATCTTGGCATATTCCAAAATCCTGTAATCTGATTTTAGATTCTTTAGTGTACTTATATATTTATTTTTCAAATCCTCAACTGAATATTGATCCTTTTTCTCAATAATAAAGCTTGAAATGGAATTGCGCTTCTTCTTTGAATATAATGAAGCATATGTCTTCTTAATGGTATCACGGGTTTTTTTTGATTTTGAATTGCTTATAAGGAATCTGCATGATTCAGTTGCATATGACTGTTTATTCAGCTCACAGGCATATTTAAATGCTTTTTGATAATATTTCTTTGCTTTTTCCGGTTTATTCCAATAGAGATATAATCTGCCCAGATTATTATTGACCATTCTCAG
>CAZJAT010000025.1:0-1481 GCA_964544145.1 uncultured Bacteroidales bacterium
AGTCCTGTTCCGTATGTGACATTGGATACCCAGGGGAAAAGAATCAATGACCATTTGGATACTTGTATTTCATCCAATCGGTATGCATTATTCTGAGTAACGGCAAGTACTGATTCTGCTATTGTAATAATATCATTTTCTTCACATTCAGGTATTATATATTCTTCAATATATGAGATGAGATTGTCTTTAGGTGAAAAAATCGGTGTTTTGAATTTGATTATTTTATAACAATTATCATTAAATTGAATCTTATCTGCATTATGCAATTTTGAGAATTCATTATGGGATTTAATTAATTCGCTGTGCATTTGTTTTATATTCTTTGGTTTATTGATGTATGTACGAATTAAATGTGTATATATATTAAAAATTTCTTGCATAATAGTGAGTATACAATAAGAATATAAATATTCAAGAGATAAAGAAAATAGAAAAAGGTCATGCTCATATATAAGCGGTGCAGTTGAAATATTCTATAAAAAGAATATAATTAAATATAATATTAACAAGGAGGTATAATGGGCAAAAGAGGCCGTGAAATAATCGGAATGGATATTGATGAATTGATAGGTGTTCTAAACAAAGCTCTTTCGGATGAATGGCTCGCTTATTATCAGTACTGGGTTGGCTCAAAGGTTGTTCAGGGACCATTAAGAGGCCAGACAGAGGCAGAATTGCTGGAACATTCACTGGATGAGTTGAGACATGCTGAGATGGTTTCTGACAGAATTGTCAAATTAGGCGGCACACCTGTACTGAAACCTGAAGATTGGTATAAATTAACCAATTGCGGATATGATGCACCAGAAGATTCCTATGTAGAGGAGATTCTCAAGCAGAATATCAAGGGTGAACAATGTGCTATTTCAGTATATAAGAAATTAGCTGAAATGACAGAAGGGAAGGATCTTATTACCTATAATATGGCTTTACAGATAATGCAGGATGAGGTCGAGCATGAAGATGATCTTGAAGCAATATTGGAGGACCTTGCAATAGAACGCAGAAAGATGAAAATGTAGTGATTGACTTGTATCTGTCATAATTACATAAGATAATTACTGCTGAATATTGACAAATATCCCTATAATGTTAATATATATTATTTATAATATAATAATATATAGGAATGTAGATGAATAAAGATGAACTTTACATGCACAGAGCTATTGAGTTGGCTTTGAAAGCAAAGGGAATGACTAGCCCGAATCCGCTTGTAGGTGCTGTTATCGTGAAAGATGGAAGGATCATAGCTGAAGGCTACCATGCAGGTGCAGGTCAGCCTCATGCAGAGATTGAAGCGATTAATAATGCAGTAGAGGACATAAGCAACAGCGAATTATATATTACACTTGAACCATGTAATTTTCATGGAAAAACACCTCCCTGTGTGGAAACAATTGAGAGGATCCCATTTAAGAGAATAATAATAGCTACTCGTGACCCCAATCCGAAGGTAAACGGGAAATCAGTTGAAC
>CAZJAT010000025.1:1581-19546 GCA_964544145.1 uncultured Bacteroidales bacterium
TTTCTCAGAAAAATATTAAACCTCTTCTTATTATTGCGGATTTCAGCAATAAACTGGATTATTCATCCAATATTATGAATGATGATGAGAGAGAAAAAATTATTTTTGTATCCAGAGATTTTCAAAAACAGATAAATACTGTTAAAAATACAGAATATATTTTTATTGAGAATAAAGAAGCATTGTGGGAAATTATAAATAATGATTTGCAGCAGAGACATTTGACTTCTATTCTCATAGAGGGAGGAAGTTCTTTAATGTCTTCAGCAATTGAAAATCAAATACCCAATGAATTGATACTGTTTATTGCTCCTTTTATCCTTGGAAATGGAAAGAGAGCTATTACATCAAACAGGGGTATGAAACTTGAATTATTGGAAGAAATAAAGATTGAGAATGATGTGATGATGAGGTATAGATGTTTACAGGATTAGTTGAAGCATTAGGAAAAATAAAAGCAATTGATATTAAAAACAGGGCATATAGTATCATGATTGATTTAAGTACCTTAACGGCGGATATCTCTGTGGGAGATTCCATTGCTATTGATGGATTGTGTCTGACTGTTGAAGAAATAAATAAAGATAATGGCGTGTTTACTGCGATTGAGTCAACAGTAAAGAAGAGTATTATCGGCATGTACAAAAGAGAACAGATAGTGAATTTAGAAACATCCCTTACGCTTAATAAATATATAGGCGGTCACATTGTTAATGGTCATATAGATGATAAGGGCTTAATAAGAAAAATGCAATTTACAGGGAAGACTCTCAGTATAGAGATTCTCATCAGTTCAGGTATAGGTAAATATCTTATTGAAAATGATTCTATTGCAGTGAATGGTGTCAGTCTTACAGTAAAAAAAGTTTACGGCAATGCATTTGTTGTTGAAATAATACCAGAGACAAAAGATAGGACTAATTTGAATCTATTGAAGATTGGTGACAGGGTTAATGTGGAAATAAATCATTTCACCAAATCAATTTATGAATTCACAAAAAGGGGCAGATGATGAACAAAATTCATGAAGCCATTTCAGATATACAGGAAGGGAAGATAATAATTGTGGTAGATGATGAGGACAGAGAGAATGAAGGTGATTTCATCATGGCTGCCGAAAAGGTTACTCCGGAAGCAATCAATTTTATGGCAAGGGAAGGGAGAGGACTTATATGCGTATCTATGAATGAAGATGATCTTAATAGACTGAAACTTGAGCCAATGGTTAAAAATAATACAGCATTGCATGGCACTAAGTTCACTGTATCTGTAGATGCAGCAAATGGAATTGATACAGGAATATCTGCATATGACAGAGCAAAAACGATTCAGCTATTGATAAATGAGAATACACAACCTGATGATCTTGCCAGACCCGGACATATATTTCCTCTCATTGCACAGAAAGGCGGAGTTTTAAAACGGGCAGGTCACACTGAAGCGGTTGTTGATTTATCCGGCCTTGCCGCTTTGAAGCCTGCCGGTGTGTTATGCGAGATTATGAATGAAGACGGAACTATGGCAAGATTGCCTCAATTAAGAAAGATTGCCGAAAAATTTGATTTGAAAATTATTTCCATTGCTGATCTTATTGAGTACCGATGCCGCACTGATCAGCTTGTGCATAGAGAAGTTGAAGCAAAATTGCCCACTGAATTCGGAGAATTTAAGATTATTGTTTACACAAATGATGTTGATGAATACCATCATGTCGCAATAATCAAGGGGAATATATCCAATAAGGATAATATTCTTGTCAGGGTGCATTCAGAGTGTTTTACAGGTGATATTTTTCATTCCCTTAAATGTGATTGCGGGAAACAGCTGGAAAAATCGCTGATGATGATTGATGAGGAAGGTGAAGGCTTAGTGCTCTATCTCAGACAAGAAGGCAGGGGTATAGGCTTGGTCAATAAGATAAAGGCATACCATCTTCAGGACAAGGGTTATGACACGGTTGAAGCAAATGAAAAACTTGGATTTAAAGCAGATTTAAGAGATTATGGCATTGGAGCACAAATACTCAGAGACCTTGGTTTAAAAACAATACGCTTATTAACCAATAACCCTAAGAAAATTGTAGGTCTGGAAGGTTATGGAATTCAAATCATAGACCGTGTTCCAATTGAAATACCGGCAAATCCTGAGAATAAAAAATATCTTGAAACTAAACGTGATAAAATGGGACATATACTGAAAAATTTATAGGAGGTATCATGAAATATACAATTTATCAAGGTAATATTGATGGTAAAGGCAAAAAGGTAGCAATTATTATTTCACGATTCAACAACTTTATTTCCAAGAACCTGCTGGAAGGTGCGGTTGACTGTCTTGTGAGACACAATGTGGATGAAGAAAATATTGAGGTATTTTATGTTCCTGGAGCATTTGAGATTCCGCAGACAGCGGGAAAACTTGTGAAAAAGAAATATGATGGTATTATTTGTCTAGGTGCTGTGATAAGGGGAGAAACACCTCATTTTGAATATGTTTCTGCTGAGGTTTCCAAGGGAATTGCCAAGGTTTCCCTTGAAACGGATATACCTATTGGTTATGGTATTATCACAGCTGACAGCACTGAGCAGGCAATAGAGAGGGCAGGAACCAAGGCCGGGAATAAAGGATATGCAGCTGCAGAAACTGTTTTAGAAATGATGAACCTGTTTTCTCAGATGGAGAAGTAATGGGTAAACGCCGTGATGCCAGAGTGCTGGCTTTAAAAACATTGTATATATTTGAACTTATAGGTGATGGCTCCGATAATATTATGAATGATATTGCTGATATTGAGGGAATTGATGACAAGCATGTGATTGAATATGCTGATAATATTATCTCAAAGGTCATCATGTATACTGATGTTATGAATAACATGATTGAAAGCTGCACAAAAAACTGGACTATTGGCAGAATGGCTATATTGGACAGAAATATTTTAAGAATAGCTATGACAGAAATATTCTTACAGGAAGGTGTGCCTGATGTGGTGGCTATTGATGAGGCAATAGAAATGGCAAAGGAATTCTCTACTGAGGATTCGGGAGGATTTGTGAATGGCATTTTGGATCATATAATAAAAAATAAGGAAGAATTTGACAGAAAATTAAAACAATGAAATATTTTATTATATCTGATATACATTCAAACATACATGCTTTAAAAGCTGTTATGGAATATAGAAAACACAATTATCCCGATTCGGAACTGATTTGTCTTGGGGATATTGTGGGATATGGTGGAGACCCTATAGAATGTATAAATATGATTTTTGATGAAACGAATAGGATAGTAATTGGAAATCATGATAGCGGTGCAGCAGGAAAGACAGAATTATTCTATTTTAATTCTAATGCAAGAACCGCTATAGAATGGTCTATCAAGCATTTGGAAAAGAATGTGAGAAATCATCTCGGCCGTTTACCGAGAAAAATTCAGATTGAGGATTTTCTTATTGCGCATTCATCTTTTTCTTCGAAGGATGATTGGAAATATATAACATCAATAAATCATGCAAATGATGAATTCGATTCTATGGAAAACAGTATTGCATTTTTCGGACATACGCATATACCATTATATTTTTTGAAAGATAATGGAAATATCAAATTGAATCACCCGGAAACATTTACATTGAGTGAAGGCAGCAGATACCTGATAAATCCGGGATCTGTTGGTCAGCCAAGGGACAATGACTCCAGGGCATCATTTGTTATTTATGACAGCAATGAAAAAAATATTGAATTTATCCGTGTTGAATATGATGTTAAATCAGCTCAGCAATCCATATTAAGAGCGGGTTTACCGGATTATTTAGCTGAGCGGTTGGAAAGAGGATTATGAAAAAAGTAATGATTACAGGCGCGGAAGGATTTGTAGGCCATTATTTAATAAACGAATTATCAAATGATTACAATGTAATTGCCTGCTTTTTTCAAGACAAAGTCTTCCCTATTGAATCGCATAGATTGGATGTAACAGATATGCAGGAGTTGACAGCATTGATTAGAAAAATATCACCTGACATTATATGTCATCTTGCAGCTCAGAGTTCAGGAGGAGTTTCATATGATAATCCGTATTTCACATATACAGTCAATGTGATGGGAACACTGAATATATTGGAAAGCGTTAGACAGAGTGGAAAGAATATTAAGGTTTTTATACCTTCATCATCTGATGTTTACGGGGTGCCTGATTATCTTCCGATTGATGAAAAGCATCCTCTAAGACCCACTAATCCGTATTCATCCTCAAAGGTGATAATTGAACAGATAGCAAGACAGTATAGTACTCAGTTTAAGTGTGATATTGTCATATCGCGTTCTTTTAATCACACCGGCATTGGGCAGGATAGTAAGTTCTTTGTTCCTACTGTGATACGAGAGATAAAGAATGCACCTGATGGCGGTACCATAACAATGGGTAATCTTGCTATTATGAGGGATTTTTTGGATGTCAGAGATGTTGTGCGTGCCTACAGAATGCTTATCGGCACGGAACGCGGAGTTTATAATGTAGCGGGGAATAATCCGCTTATTTTAAATGATATAGTTGAGTATGTTATAAAACAATCGGGTAAACATATCAATATCAGCATTGACCCTGCAAAGGTGAGGAAAAACGAAAATTTGAGACTTTATGGATCTTTTGATAAATTAAATAAAAAAACAGGCTGGAAACCCGAGATCCATATTGAGGAAACAATACGAGGGATGTACCATTCTTATGAATGATATTGCATTTATATCTGACTATCATTTACGCTTCAATGAAGGTATAAGCAGCCAACATAGAGCATTTTTAGAAAAATTGGATATATTTGACAAGGTATTTTTTCTGGGGGATATATTTGATTTTTATTTTCCATTCAATAATTACATACCTCCTGTGTTTACTGAGTTTTTACAATTGATTTCAGAATCATCTGAACAAACTGAATTATATTATATAAGAGGTAATCATGATTTGTGGAAATCCGATATTTGGGGCAAATACGGCATAATGGAATTGGAGTCGCCATTCCATACCGAATTAAATGGCATTAAAGCTACATTGCTTCACGGGGACAAAATTTTCATGGCTCATATGAAACAGAGGCATATGTATAAGATGCTGAATAACAGTTTTAATATAAGAATGTTTTCATTGATTCCGAATGCAATTGCCTATAAAAGCGGAACGTTTGTTACAGGGAGATTCTCATTTGATCAAAGTAAGGATGATATGATCAAGCAAGCTCAATTAACAATACATAATAATGATGAATTTAATAAATCAGATATTGTTATTATGGGGCATATTCATATTCCTTTTATTGGAGCTGACCGTAAACTCCATATAACTGGTGCATTTAAGGAGGGAAATTATATGATAATGAATGAAAAAGGAGTTCATATTGAACATATTTAAGCATATAAGCAGGAACAATATAGAGAATCTTGTCATTGAAGCAATTAAAGAGGATAAAGCATTCTCAGATATCACTACGCAAATGTGCGTTCCGGAAGACCGCGAAGGATCTGCATTTATTATTGCAAAAGAAAATGGTATTATTGCAGGGATTCAACTTGCAGAAGTGGTAATGCAGGTATTCGGCACTTATGTTGTCAAATATGAAGTCGAGGATGGACACAGCGTTTCTGCCGGAGACACCATGCTTCATATCAAAGGTAAAATGAGGGGTATATTATCTGCAGAAAGAATTATTCTAAACTTCATGCAGAGAATGTCTGGTATAGCAACAGCATCATATATGTATATAAAGCTTGTTGAAGGTAAAAACATCAAGATACTTGATACGAGGAAAACCACACCTTCAATGAGATTACTGGAGAAGTATTCTGTAAAATGCGGAGGCGGAACAAATCATAGAATGGATTTGTTTGATGAAATCATGATAAAGGATAATCATCTTGATATAATCAAAAATAATCTGGAAGTAATAAAACGGATGAAGAATAAATATCCTGAAAAACCTATAACAGTAGAAGTCGCTGACCCTAAGAATATTGAACATATTTTGAATTATCCTGTTGACAGGATTATGCTTGACAATATGACACCTGCAGAGATAAAAAAATCAGTTAAGATAATTAACAGGAGATGTGAGATAGAAGTCTCAGGTAATATAAGCGCTGAAAACATATTACAGTATTTAATAGATGGAGTTAACTTCATTTCTATAGGGAAACTTACACATTCATATAAATCACTGGATTTAAGTATGAAAATTGAAGATAATGAGAACTAAAGAAATTCGTTCAATCAAAAAAATTGATAAAGTGCTTCTTTATGAAGAGGTAGATTCAACAAACAGAGTAGGTGCGGAATTAGCATTAAATGGAAATGATTCATTTATAGTTATTGCTGATAAACAGAGCGCGGGCAAGGGAAGATTTAAAAGAAATTGGATATCAGAGCCGGGCGGTGCTTATTTCTCTCTTGGTTTAAATGTTGGAAATATATCTATTAAAACGCAGATGATAAGTGTTGCTGCTGCAATGGCTATTATAAAGATGCTTTCTGAGTATGGAATTAAAGGTTTCTATAAATGGCCCAATGATGTTTATGTTAAGAGGAAAAAAATATCAGGAATATTGATAGAATTGATTGATTCAACAGCTATATGCGGAATAGGGATTAACATAAACAATAATTTGAATATGAGTGAAATTGGGGAATCAGGGATTTCCATGCAGCAGATTATTAAGAAAAATGTAGCAATTGGAGATGTCATTTTCAAGACAGTACAGAATATCTTCAATATCATTGATTCAGATTCTCTTGTTTATGAATTTATTTCAAGTAATAATATGAATGGACGATTTGTAAATATATCTTCTGTAAGCGGAATGTATAGAGGTATAGTGAAAAGTATCTGTCCGGATGGTGCATTATTAATTGAATCAAATGGAATTGAGAAAAAATTTTACGAAGGTGATGTGCGCATGGAGGAATGGTGAAGATTGCGGTTATCGGCCATGCGCATGCCAATGCTCTTAATAGGGGAGATTTCAATCAACTGGCTGAATCGGCAGATGTGACATTTTATTATCCTTCTGACTGGAGAGGTTCATTTAATGAGCAATACAAAGATTCTGATGGGTTCAGAATCTCTAAAATACCTTTCATTCCCAATGCCTATGTGCCTTTGATATTCAATGTCCCTAGATATGATGTTGTCTGGATTGATGAAGAGCCGGTTTCACCACAGACATTCTTCATTCTAAACATATTTTCAAATGCACGTGTAATAATTATCAGATCTGCTCAGAATATTTTAAAAAGAAACATTTACAGGGACTTGATGCATAAATTTACTATAAAACGCTGCACACAATTGACAGGAGTTGGTTTTACAAGCGCAAAATTATTAGGCAAAATTTCCGGGATGACTAATATTGAAATAGTCCCGATAAGCATAATGAATAAATATTTTGAAATCAGTAAAAAACGGATATTCAATATAAATCAAAAGGTGAAAATAGGATTTGCAGCTCGGTTGGATATATGCAAAGGTATTTATCAATTGACTGAGATCTCCAAAAGATTGGAATTCCCGTTTAAATTGTATATAGCTGGGAATGGCCCTATGAGAGATAATCTGCTTGACACTTTGAAATTATACAATATTGATTATGAGTATTCAGGATTTATAAAGCATGAAAACATGGATGAGTTCTATGGAAATATTGATATATTTTTAAATCTTTCTACTTCCACACCGAATTGGGAGGAACAGCAGGGACGTTCAGTTATTGAAGCTGCGGCATCGGGAGCTTATGTTGTGAGTACTGATTCAGGGGAATTACATTATGTAATGGATGGTCTGGGATATGCGATTAAAGAGAACAATACAGAAAAAATCTGCAAACATCTGACTTTTTTAAACAGCAACAGGAATATATTTGAACAAACCAATGCAGATAACAGAAAAAAATGTGCAATATTCAGCCAGAGGGAAGTAGGAAGGAAGATTCTCTCTATTGTCAGGCAATATGAATAGAATTGCTATTGATCTTGGGAAAAAACATACCGGCATTTGTCTTTATCTTGAAGGAATATGTATCCCTAAGGATACAATAAATACAGAATACCTGCAGGAACGCTTGATAAGCCTAATAGAGGAATATGATATATACGAGATTATTGTGGGATTACCATTGAATATGCAATTGGAAGAAACCGATATGAGTGTGTGGGTTAAAGGGTTTGTTAAGGAACAGAAGTATCTGTCTGCCTATAAAATTATCTTTGTAAGCGAGATATTGACTTCTGTAGAAGCGGAAAACATCATGAGAGAGCATTATTCCATTCATGAGAGAAAGGGTAATAAGGATGCAGTATCAGCATGCTTAATCATGGAGAATTATATCAATGAACAGAAAAAATAAGCGTAAGAATAAACATTTAGTATTTCCCATTATGATGTTTGTAATACTTCTACTCATATCAATTATGACAATACCATTTATTCAAAAGCAGGATAATGAAGAAATAGTATTTTCTGTTTCAGCTGGAGAGAGTATCAGATCTGTTGCTGAACGATTAGAGAGAGAACATGTCATTGGAGATGCTGATCTGTTTATAATGTTGTCAAAGATGTTCAATGTGGATAGAAAAATCAAGAGTGGGAATTATCTGCTTGAAACAGATTCCTATGAATACAATACACTCATGAAAATGTTTAGAGGAGAGGTAATCCTTGTCAAACTGACAATACCCGAGGGTTTTAATATGTTCCAGATTGCAGGCAGAGTTGAATCGGAAATGAATATTGATTCAATTGCATTTATCAATGTTTGCAAAGACAGAGGATTGATGAAAAAATATGGCTTGCATTTTGCTTCGATGGAGGGTTATCTATACCCTGATACCTATCTTTTATCAATGGGTAAAACAGCATATCAGGTTGTAGAAATGATGCTGAAGCGCTTTAATGAGGCTGTGCCTGACTCACTTTTTTCTGACAATGCGGAGGGTTTTACAAAGCATGATTATATTATTCTAGCTTCAATGATTGAAAAGGAAGCTGTTGTGGAATTTGAAAAATCAATTATTGCAGGTGTTTACTACAACAGATTGAGAAAAGGTATGTATCTGCAATGTTGTGCAACTGTACTCTATTCCATGGGCAGAGTGTCGGGTATACCCACCTATAGTGAGACACAGATTGAATCACCATATAACACATACAGGAATACTGGATTACCACCGGGACCGATTTGTTCACCAGGTATCAAATCCATTATTGCTGCTGTGAATCCGCAAGTGAATGATTACCTGTTCTATGTGGCAAAAGGAGATGGTACACATATATTCACACATACATATAAAGAGCATATTAAGGCTCAGTCAGGACTTTAATAGTGGCCGGTGAGCTGGTAAAATAGTGGCTGGTGAACTGGTGACTGGTGGCTGGTGAGGGATAATAAATAAATAAAAAATCAAATGTACTTGTAACATGTCACTTGAAACCTGAATCTTGAACCCCTTCACGCAGGTTGAAGACATATATCCAAGCATGCCTGGGGGAAGTGGCTGGTAAGCTGGTAGACTAGTTACTGGTAAACTGGTAGCTTGTGGCTGGTTGCTGGTAAAATGGTGACTGGTGAGCTGGGAATGGGATAAAGAAGAAGAATAAAATAACGGATTCAAGATTACGAATTGTGAATTAATATGCTGCGCCAAAACCTGCTTTAACACAATAATGCAAAATATGGAATAAAGGGGTAAAAGATAGTTATCTTGATTATGCGATGATGAATAGTAAGAATGTAATTATTGACTGTAAAAGGTCTTACTGATATACTTAAATTTATAATTATGTTAATTGATATACTTATTGAATTAATCAAATCTGATCTTAAAACCAAATATAAGAATGCATTTTTAGGATTTTTATGGATTATATTTGAACCTTTTTTCCTAATGCTTATCCTATATTTGGTTTTCAACAGATTTATAAGATTTGATATGCCATATTATCCGCTATACCTCCTATCAGGTATCACCATATGGAGGATATTTGTAAATTCCACAACATCTGGCCTTCAATCGCTGTATAGGAACAGGGACCTTATATTAAAGGTCAAGATTAACAGAATGATAATACCATCTGCTGCTGTTTTTTCAGGATTATTAACAGGTATATTTGAGATTATCATATATATAATATTTTTTGTAATAATCAGGAAAACTATTCATATTGAATTTCTTCTGATAATACCATTTATGGCAGTTTTTGCTCTGTTCCTGACCGGCATTGCGAACATATTATCTGTCATATATGCTTTTTTTAAGGATATAAAACCTGCATGGGATATCTTGATACAGGTGCTCTTCTTCCTCTGTCCCATTTTTTACCCATTGTCTCTTATCCCATATAAATATATTGGCATATATCTTATGAATCCTGTAGCAGTATTTATTATAGGGTTTCACAATATTCTCTATGATAATATAATGCCTGACATCACTATTATTGTTAATTCAATGTTTTTTGCTATTGTTGTATATACAATTAGTCTGGTAATTTTCAAATTAGCTGAAAAGAGCATGGTAAAAACAATATGAATACTATTATCAAACTTCTTGATGTTTCACTCAGTTACAGGATATCTCATGGTATGTTCAAATCAGAACGATTGGAAGTATTAAAAGATATATCGTTTGATATTATGAAGGGCGAAATGGTGTCGATCATAGGTTTTAATGGTTCAGGAAAAACAACAACATTATCTGTTATTGCAGATATTCTGAAACCTGATAAAGGGACTGTATCTGTTTTAGGAAGGGTTGTTCCATTTCTCGGACTCGGCATAGGTTTTAATCCCGAGCTTAGCGGAAAGGAAAATGTTTACCTCTATGGCACTATAATGGGATTGAGAAGAAAAGAGATTAACAAAATGTATAATAGCATTGTTGAGTTCTCCGAGTTGGAGAGATACATGGATTTGAAGATTAAGGAATTTTCCAGTGGTATGTATGTAAGACTGGGATTTTCGGTTGCCATTCACACCAAACCTGATATTCTCATAATTGATGAGGTACTTGCAGTGGGTGATTATGCATTTCAGAAAAAATGTCTGGATAAGATTAATGAGATGAAATGTAATGGAGTTACAATACTCTTTGTATCTCATAATCTGGGATTGGTAACAAGATTCTCTGACAAGGTTATTCTGCTTCATGATGGTAGAATAGCAGGGTCAGGTGAACCTGAAACAATGGTAAAGGAATTCATGAAAATAAAAACAATAATGCCCTCAGTATCTATAAACAGACGCGGAAGCAGTGAAGTGGTATACACAGATTACAGGATTATGGATGATAGAACTGAATTTAGCGATAATGAAATTGTTCTAAAACTCTTTTATGAGAATAAAGCCGGATTGGATTATGCAATTCCCGGTATTGCATTATATTCAGCTGAAGGAGTATTGATATCAGGACCGAATATGAAGGACAGCACAGGTGAATTGCTTGCATTGAAGGATAATGGAGAAATAACGGTATCTATTGATTCGGGTCTGCTGAATCCCGGAAAATACTTTATTACATTAGGTATGTATGATAAAACAAACAGATTTCCATTTGATCATATTGATTATGCAATGAGTTTTGAAAAAAGGGGAGAAATCAGGGATTATACTGGTTCAGTCAAAATACCTGTTAATTGGAAAAATAAATGAAACTTAATTGGATAAGTCCTTTTCCTCCCGACAATTCGGGTATTGCAGTATATTCAGAATATCTGAGTGATGTTATGGTTAAATATACTGAAATAGACCGTATAGACAGGACATGTTCTATTCCTGATTATGGCATCAATATCTACTCAATGGGCAATCATCCATTTCATGATTTAATATATACAGCTGCAATTAATAAACAGGGCATAGTATTTATGCATGATATTAATCTGCATGATTTGATATATTTCAGAACAGCAGGCAGAGGTAAAAAAGTAAAATATATACAGTATCTTCTCAATGAAAAGTGTATCAGTGATAATGATATAAAAGTCCTATTATACAAATCATTCCCTGAGAAAAGAACATTATTTGAATCATATAATCTGATAAATGAAATTGTATTGAAAAATAATTATTTTATTGTTCATTCCAGAATGGCTGAACAGACAATAAAAGAAATAAATAAAAAAGCCAATATATTAAGAATCAGACATTTCTCATTATGGCATAATATCAAGAAAGAGGCAGTTAGTAATAAGGGACCTGTTATTATTGGTATATTCGGATACTTATCCAGGAGCAAGAAGATAGAACAAATACTTGCTGTTTACTCTGCATTCAGAAAACAATCGATGATTGATACGCAATTGCGTATTGTCGGGAATGATGCTGATATCAATACTGAAGATATTATTCAAAAATATGAATTAAGTAAGTATATAAAATTGCACAGAGATACTGATAATGATGAGTTCCATCGGTTATTGAGCGAGATTGATTATGGGATAGGCATAAGGGAACCTTATCATGGCGAGGTATCAGGCAATATTATTAAAATGATGAGTTCATCTATACCTGTGGCTTTCAATGGAGCTGGAATGGATATTCCCAAAAATGCATATTTTAATATAGAAATGAACAGATTTGATGAATCATTGATGAATTATTTTAAATTAATAGAGAGAAAATCGGCAATACTCAGTGAGATTGGGCATAATGCCTATGAATTCATTGAAAAGGAATGCAATGCTGACAATATAGCACGATCAATTACTGCCTTTGCGGAAAATTATAATGAATCAGAGAATACAGATATAAAACACTATTCTAAATTTAATGTATTTTCCCATCTTACTCTGAGAGATAAATGCAGATTCATTATCAGGAGGGATATATGAAGATTCTTATTGAAGGAGGAAATGGTTTGTTGGGTACATACCTACGAAAAGTACTCATGAAGAAACATACAATAATCAGCCCGACTAAGCATGAATTGGATATCAGCAATAGCAATAAATTAAGAAAATACATTGATACTGTTGAACCTGATATCATATTAAATGCAGCGGGTATGACAAATGTTTACCTATGTGAAAAGAATACTGAAAAGGCATTTAAAATAAATACCGGTGCACCGGCAGAAATGGCACGAATTGCATATGATCATAATATTTATTTTATTCATTTTTCAACCAATTTTATTTTTGATGGTGAGAAAGGAAGTCCTTATAATGAGTATGATAAACCTAATCCGCTTAATATATATGCTAAATCAAAATTTGAAGCAGAAAAAATGATAGCTGAAATAAATAGCAATGCCCTTATAATAAGATCTGCTGAAATATTCGGTGTAGGTCCATTTTCTGCAGGCCATAATATTCCATATTATATTGTGAGACAACTGATTAACAGAAAAAATCTAAATCTCTTTAAGATTATAACCAGTCCAACATATGCAAGACATATAGCAGAGAGGGTTTCAGAGATTATTGATTTACAGCTTAATGGCATACTTCATCTTGTGAATGATGGTGAATGTTCTTATTTTGAGATTGCTGATATGATATTTGAGATAATGAAGAAAAAATCAGATATGAAGGTTAAGGAGAGTGTGTTTGATTTGAATGCTCCTGATAATATTCCCATGAACTCGATTTTGATGAAGGATTTGAAGATTACACCTATGCCTTCAACAATGAATGCAATTACCGAATTTATTAAAGAGGTATTGTGAAAAAACCTCTGATTATTATTCAAATTGTTAATTATAATGGGATGACACTATCCCCTGTATTCAGGGATTGTCTTGAATCATTAGCACAACAGGACTATACAAACACACTCATTCATATAATTGATAATAATTCAAATGACAGCAGCATTGAATATATAAAGAATAAATATCCCTCATATAAGATAACTCTGTTAAATGAAAATAGCGGTTATGTTGCTCATAATACAGGTATTGAATTAATGTTTAAATATAATGCGAAATATATTCTTCTGATGAATAATGATATTTTGCTTAACAGCAATTATATTAGCACTATTGTGCAATATATGGAGAATAATGAAAATATTGGTATTGGCTCAGGTATTATGTATTTCCACTCAAAACCGGATTATATAAATTCAACAGGTATATGCATTAATAAAACAGCATTCTCATGTAATAGGGACTATGGACGTTGCAGCAATGATACTCATTGCAGGGACAACATCTCTGCAGTCAGCGGAGGATGTATGATTGTAAGGGATATTGCCGTGAAAGCGACAGGACTTTTTGATACTGCATTTGAATCATATTATGAAGACGCAGACCTATGTCTTCGGGTGCAGACTGAAACTGACATGGAAATCGGTGTATGCATTAATGCAGTATCATTCCATGCGGTTTCATCCTCATGGAATCATTTCCCAAAGAAGAAGGATTATCTTGTTTTGAGGAATCAGTATATGTTGATATTTAAACTTTTCCCTTTTAATATGATTGTATTTTCCAAGATATATTTTCTAAAGACACGCCTGTTCAAAAGAAACTTCATACATATTAAGATTATACTTTATTTTCTGTTCCATATGTTTCCTCTTTTAGTTAAACGTTTCCGGCACATGCGTATGTCAAGGCACAAGATTGCGGCATTCTTAATAAGTGATTACAAACCATTTAATATTGAAAAGAGAATAATTGAATATGCTGAGATATATGAATGTACACCTGAAATGGATAAATTAGAAAGCCGGATAATATTCGGAATAAATGACAATGTGCTTGGATATGGGTGGACTTTGCTAAGCAGCGACTATCCTAAGGGAAGATATATATGCAAAAAAGCAACAGTGTTTTTAAAAAATAATTTCAAAAAATATGT
The DNA here is from genome assembly GCA_964544145.1 of uncultured Bacteroidales bacterium. GTDB lineage: Bacteria > Hydrothermota > 32-111 > 32-111 > 32-111 > CAZJAT01. Next base: position 16,433 of record CAZJAT010000025.1, read on the forward strand.
GAAAATTCACGGTTTTGGAAATGGAAATATCACACTTAAAAACAGGTTTACTGTAAATGGTTTCTTCACCATATTTGAATATAATGAATCCAAAGCAGATATTGTGTCATTGACACTATATTCAGAGTATAATATAAAAATTATTGAAATTGAGCTGACTGATGAAAAAATGTAGGGTATTATTTGTGTTCAACAGGTTTTATCCTGCAATAAGCGGTGCTGAAGTGCATATGCATGAGATCGCTAAATCCCTTGTTGAGAGAGGGCATAGAGTGGATGTATTTACATTGAATGTACTCAATAATGAAGATTATATAGGTTCAGCGTGTCCATTGAAAGCAGAGGAAAATGTTAATGGAATTAATGTGAGAAGATTCCCGGTCACTAATATGCCTCTGCATAACAGATTGATGTATTTGCTTGAAAAAAAGGGGATTCAGCCCTATATCAGCGGTTATAGACGTGTATTTTCCTTTAAATTGATATCAGCTCTGAAGGATATTGATTATGACTGTATAATTGCCGGAGTGATGCCTTATGCCGGCATTATCTATCCCGCATTGCATGCCGCACGCAAAAAAAATATCAAATCAATCATTATTCCACTCATACATTTCGGTGTACCTCATGATAATCGATATGAGTATGAATACTTTTCATCGCAATGCCTGAATTTATATAGAATGGCTGATTCAGTTATTGTAAATACAAAGGCAGAGAGTGATTTCCTGAGAAACAAAAAATATTTAGGCAATATATTCCGCATAAACCCTATTATTGATGATTATAAGAGTGAAAAAAAGAAAAGCAGTAAGAAATTCAATGTATGCACGCTTGGATTCGGTAATTATGAAAAGGGAATTGACTCTGCATTAGAGGGATTCAGAAAATTTGCAATAAACAAGAAAAATGTAATGCTTAATGTAGCGGGAAGTATCAATAATAAGTATAAAAGAATTATAGAAAATTACGGTAATGCGGTTTATTTAGGATTATTGAACAATGAAGAGAAGAGAAAATTCTTTTCAGAATGTGATGTATATCTGCAGCCTTCAATGGCTGAATCCTTTGGTATTGCAACACTTGAAGCACAATCAGCAGGCATTCCGACAATCAATGCTTTTTGTTCAGGTTCAATGAAAATAATAAATGACAGGGAGAATGGATTCCTTGTCCCATTCGGCGATACGGGTATGATAAGAGATTATCTTGAATTATTATACAACAATGAAGCATTGAGAGAGAGTATCGGGGAAAATGCTATAGTGAATGCACGCAAGTATGATAGAAACAATCATTTAGAGGGTATGAATTTACTGGAGGAATATTTATGCGGAAATTCGCGCATGTGATAAATGATTCTCATCTTAATAGGGGAGGTAAGCAGCAATTTGTTAATGAATTGGCGGGTAGTGAGGATATAGTATATTCCCGTGCAAGTGTTGTCAATAATGGTTATTCAGCATTTATAGAAACAGTAAATAAAACTGAAGCAGATATTGTTATTTTTCATGATATAATTCAAGCGGATAAGAAAAATATTAATCTACTTAAGGAATCCGGAAAAAAATTAGTATTTATTGCTCATGACTATTATCCCATATGCGAACGATTTACATTAATTAATAACAGGGACATGCTCTGCAGCGGACCATATCATAATAATTGTATACACTGTTATATTGATAAATTCCCCATGCTCTCCAATCTTGGCAGAGCTACCCAAAACCTTATTATTCCGGCATTGAAACCTATTAACAGCAGATTAAGATATTATTACGACCGTCTTGATAATATGAGAAATATCATGAAGATATTTGACCTTATTATATTCCCTACTGAAAAGACCAAGAAAATAATGATGAGATTCTTTGATGATTCGTTTAAAACAGCAGTTATAAATCATTTCCAGATACCACTGAAAGCATACAGTGATAATGAAAAACCGGTTTTTGCATTCTTGGGTAATGATTCTCATCATAAGGGTATTGATCTAATATATGGTGCAATGAAGATCCTTACTGACAGAAGAATAAAGATAATGATATATGGGGAAGTAAATAGAAAGGTGAAAGATAAGCGAATTAATTATATGGGTCCTTTTGATTATAGCGATAAACAAAGAATTTTCAGTACATTCAATACGCTTATATTCCCGTCAGTATGGCCGGAGACATGGGGGAGAGTATTATCCGAATCAGCTATATCCGGAAAATTTATAATAACAAGTAATATTACTCAGTATGATGAAATACTTAAAAGCTACAGTGGGTACAAGGTCTTTGCACATAATAGTGAAAAATCCCTGGCAAAAATGATTGCAAATACAGTAAAGAATTGGAATAATATAAAATTTCCTTTTGAAAATGCTGTATATAAGTCAGTTGATCAGTATAGAGAGGATATTGTGAATACACTGGAGGAATCATGATTGTTAAAACCGATTATATCTGGATGAATACTGATAAAAGAAAATGTCTCATTCATATAACTGATAAAGTGGAAGAATTTATTGAACAATCAGGTATTTCAGAGGGAATGGTGCTTGTGTCAGCTATGCATATAACAGCAGGTATAATTGTCAATGATTATGAAAGCGGATTGTGGGATGATATACTGGCATGGCTTGAAGATATTGCACCTGTAGGGGATTATAAACATCATCAGACAGGCGAGGATAATGGTGATGCCCATCTGAAAAGAATTACTGTGAATCATCAAGTTATTATTCCCATAACTAAAGGAAAAGCGGATTTGGGACCATGGGAACGTATTTTCTATGCTGAATTTGACGGGCAGCGAAAGAAAAGGATTATTCTGAAGGCAATGGGAGCTGAATAGCCCCCATTACTATTCAATATTTATAAATCGGCTTCCTGTGTGACCGAATACTTCAGGTGTATACATCTCAAAGACATTTGTCGGAGGCATTGAAAAGTCCCCTGATACATATGCTTTTACATAATAAGAATACTCATGTTCACCCTTATAGAGATATGTGGCTGAAGCTATTGCTCTGTCTTTGTAGAATTCTTCATGATAGAATCCGCCCCACCATTGTTTATTGTAATTACTGCCTGTTAAATTTAATTTTTCTGTGACAAATCCTCTTTT
>CAZJAT010000025.1:19646-21497 GCA_964544145.1 uncultured Bacteroidales bacterium
TGTGTGACCATTTTATCATTTCTTCCTTTAAAGTGATCCTTTGAGATATTCTTGCCATTGATATTCATAATTGCATCAAAATTAGGGTATTCATTCTCAAATAGTGTAAAATAAACCTGTAATGCTTCCAGTACAAGAGCTGTTGTATGAGTATTGACCCACATACCCTCCTTAATCCTATGTGCGAAGAAATTAGTAATTTTATCTGCATATTCAAAATCACTGTTGAACGATAATAGTGATTTTAAGACAACTGCTGAATTCTTCAATTCATTCTGGAACATCCACCAATCATTTCTGCCATCATCAAAATATGCATAAATGGACTCAATTTTAATGGATGACAATAATTCTGAATAGAGGATTTCTGCTTTTTCATTGTTTTTATACTTTGTCAATGTCTCCAATAAACGTCCTCTGGAAGATAAGTAGAGAAAATCACGATTATCATAAACATCATTCAGCTGGTTTTGATAATCCATTCTACCATATAGAGAAAGCACATATATTGCATTGCATTTGAGCGATAAACGGGCATATCTCGAGTAATCCCATATTGATTCAAAATCAGAATAAACGATACGTTCTAAATATGCCAATCCTCCATTTATAACATCTTCAGATATTTTATAATTATTTTCTCTTGCATGATAAAGGACATACATTGTATAGATTGAAAGATATTCACTCGTGTAATAACTGTCAGTATAATATCTGAATCCTCCATTTGATGACTGATATTTATCAACATCTTTTATAACACCATTGACATAATTACGCAGTTTCTTTCCCTTTATTTCTGACATATTATAGTTATTTATCAGTTCTTCACCAATTACAAATGGAAGAATTCTGGATATCCGCTGTTCAAGACAATGATATTTATAATCCTCAAGGTATTGAAGAGGTAATTTAATCTGAGCTATTTGAGAGGAATTCATAGATATATCAATCTCACTTCCGGAACGAATAATGGATTCATCAATATTGATGATTTCCATTGCTGAATCCTCAGTAGAACTGAATGTTGCGCTGTGTTCATACAGATTATGCGATATCACCGGAATGCTTACTTTGACATAATCATTGAATTTGCCTTTTTCAGCAAATAATGTGATATTTACAGAATCAGCAAATGGAGAGGAACCGTCAAACCTGAATTCACATTTACCATTTTCAGGTGTTTTGATTTCTGTTTTATCGGAGATGAGTGTCATATCTGTCTCATAAATGCCTGCTGTAATATTTTCATTGTTTTCCGTATCATCAATTACAGCAAATGATAATCTCAATCTGTCAAATGGCCTCAAGAACATAGGTAATGTATGCTCAATCATGATTTTCTTTTTAGCTGTAAATTGTGCTGAATTGAATCCGAATTTATCATTTTGAATCAGTATAATGCTTACTCTGTATTTGGTTGTATTATCAGGCAATTTGAACGATATATTGCCCTTGCCTTTCTTTAATATTGTTTTTTCTGAAAAGAATGCTGTTTTCTTGAAATCAGTTCTAATCTCAGGCGCAGATACAATGCCCTCATTAATTCCTATTGAAGCATCTGTTTCACATTCCTCACATGCTGCTGTTGCTTCCTTCATGGTTTTTTCCGATACCATTGGCGACATGGATTTCTTCATCATACCGTCAAATGATTCATCATAATTGCCTCCACCGTTTCTGTAATCATAATAATTGGATGTGATATTATAAGTGGAGTAATAATTAAAATAAGAGGAATATGATGAATAGAATCTGCTGAGAGGATTATACCATGAATAATTTGTCAGCATAAGCACAGATTCATCAATTACTGATATGATAGCATGAACATTTTCATTGGTATTTGTA
>CAZJAT010000025.1:21597-27382 GCA_964544145.1 uncultured Bacteroidales bacterium
AATATCTGAAAATAGGTATTTCCTGATATACTTTCCTTATCTATTGATTGAACTGTTCCGGTAACAGTAAATGAGAGAGGATTTTTATGATTATTCAAGTTGACTTTTTCTCTATATTCAAAAGAACCTTCATTATTCAGTACGCTGAAAACAGTATCATAAGGCATTTTCTTGAATAATGTATCATTGAGAATATTGAATGTGAATCCCGGTGCTTTTGCTGTATAAAAGTATGTCATATAAGGGCTGAAAAGCAGTTCCAAACTATCACCGGACATTTTCTGTCCTGTTAGATAATCAGCATTTACATTAATATTCAATTTTTCATTATATTTGTATTTTGCTTTTTCACTATTTATGTTAATCTCAAATTTCGGTTGTCTAAACTCCTGAACTGAAAAAGATGTGTAAGCATTCCTATCAAAATAGCAGTAATAATAACCTGTTTTAAATGAATCCGGTATAAATATCTCCAAGTGATATGTCCCATCTTTATCAATAAATACCTTGCCTTCTTTCACAACACTATAATCAGGACCCTGCAGGGAATAATTCATTTCAGTGAATTCAGGTAATTCAATCCGGTTTGCATCTTTATTCCTGATAATGCCGGAGATATGGACAGTATCATTCAGTGTATACAGATTACGGTCAGTGAATGTGTAATGAACAGTATGTTTTGAGGTTTTACTGTAATAATAAGGCAGTATATTATTATTGTCAGCCAGCATTGTATATAAGAAATTGGGTTTATAATTCTCTGAGTCAAACAGTTTCATATCGCGTTTAGTGATATTATAAATTCCCTTTTTCAGTGAGAAGCGGGCTATCTGCCTATTCCCGGAATCAAAGAGTATGAGTTTGCCCGGATACATTAATTGCTCAGAACCTCTGTCAATTGACCATGCCAAACCATTCCTTGGAGACAGTATCATGTGAGTGGATGCCTTTGAATGCTGGAATACAAATGGGATATCAATTGTATCTGTATATGATGAATAGTGCCAATAGTAGCGCACAAAACCCCTGCCCAGCCAGCCGCTGCCTTTGAATTCATTGTTTATATCAACTGAAATGGAGTGCATTTGATTCTCTGATACAGGGAATTCATAACGTTTTTTCTGAAAGGACTTAAATATGTTCTTGACTTTAAACATAAAATCATCTGTATAGAAATTGATAAAATCATTTGTTGAGAGAAAATCAATATAAATGTCGCAGAAATTCCAATTCATTCCGTTAATGTGCAATAAAGGAGGGTCAATAGTATAGAGATAATAATCATCAAATTGAATAAATGGATAATAATTGCCTGTTTTAATGCTGTATGTGCCGGGATTCTCAATATTATTGTCAAAGATATCCTTTAATCCTTTATTGATCTCAATAAAATACTGTGTTTTAGGCAGTAATTCGTGATAAATATAATATGATTTACTTGAGTATCTGTAACCATATTTGATTGGCAGTTTTTCTTTTTCACCGGTTTCTGTGTTGATAAAGAATACATTTTTTATCAATTCATCTGAATCAACACGATTAGAAAAGTACAGATCAAATGCAGTTTCAGATTTATAATTAATCTCATTCAAGTTAATGTTACCTTTGTATTTGAATCGGTTGAATGTATTAAATGTATATGAATATGTAGAATTCATGAAGCCAGGATAATAGAAAGCCATCTGATATGATGACTCTATGTTCAAGGTATCTTTGAACATTATCTTAACAGTGAAGGCATGTTTCTTTGCATGTTCATTAAGATAAACATAAGGTGTAATACCTGTATATTCTTTTATATTGAAAGAGATTTCATTTTTACTGTATGCATTTGAAAATGTAAGATGTTTCTTTAACTCATTTACAGGTACTGAATAATTGAATGTTATAAACACAGCTGTATCATTGGGGAATTGCTCATATTTCAGATTGTGGCCTAATACAGTCAGACGTACAGGTTTGATTGCAAATGTGAAATCATTGAGCATGACGTTTGAATCAATGGACATAATCCCTTTGTTCAGGGTGAATGTATATTCTATTGACGGATCAGGTTCTTCAGAGGGTATGAATACAAGTGTCTCAGTACCTCTTGACCTGAAATATCCTTTAAGAGGAGGTTCTATTGAAAATTTCACATTTAAATCCTGAACATGCTCAAGAGGTAATATCTTTTGAGAGAATAACAATGTTATTTCATTAAACAGTTCATTATTTACTGTTTTTGATGATGGTGTGTAAGAGATAACCTTTAATGTGGCTTTATTGTCATTAACAGATAATATATCATTTCCATAATACTCTACATCCGAAAAAAGCAGGATCACTGTTAAAACTGCAATAAATGATACAAATAATTTTTTCATGTTTTTCTCCCATTTTTATATATAAATATTCTATTGTTCTGTATATATTATGTCAACTGATATGTAATTTAAAAAATATTTTTTAGTATTTAATTTTTTTAAAAAAAATGTATAATTAACTATTAGAAAAATACAAAAAGGGGATTTTATGTTTACATTTAGAACTTTTATACTGAAAGTATTACTGTTCTCATGTCTAAGCATCTTATATATACATGGTGCTGAACTTCCAGGTGACTGGGAAGGATATATTACACTGCCATCTGCATCATTGTCAATTGAAGCCCATTTCAATGACAGTTCGGGTATTATTAGCGGAACAATGGATATACCCATGCAGAAGGCATATCAATTGAAAATCGTCAATATTGAGCTTAATGAAGATATTGTGAAATTTGAACTGGAAGGCATACCGGGTAATCCGTCATTTAAGGGTAATATTAATATTAAGAGTATTGAGGGCTTGTTTATTCAAAGCGGACAGGAATTTCCCTTTGTACTTAACATGGCTGAAGCAGATGATGAATCAGAGAAAGCAATGATAGAAGAAATAAAAGCATTTGTAGATTCAATGCTTATTGAATGGGATGTGCCGGGCGCTTCTGTGGCAGTTGTAAAGGATAATAAGGTGCTGTTTGCAGAGGGATTCGGATTCAGTGACATTGAATCCGGTAACAAGGTTAATGCAGGGACTCTGTTCCAGATAGGATCTGCTACAAAGGCATTTACTTCTGCAGATGTTGCATTACTGGTAGACAGGGGAGTAGTAAATTGGGATGATAAGGTTATTGAACATTTGCCGGATTTTCAATTGGCTGACAAATATGCATCAGAGCATGCTACAATTTCTGATATAGCATCACATCAATCAGGATTGCCCAGACATGATTTTACGCTTTTCAACTTAGACAATACAAGGGAAGGACTATTTTCAAAATTAAAATATCTTCCTATGAGAAATGAACTGAGAGAGGGATTCCATTATCAGAATCATATGTACATTACACTGGGAATTATGATAGAAAGACTTTCAGGTCTTTCTTGGGAGGAGTATACTATGAATAATATATTACTTCCTCTGGGTATGAATAATACAAATTTCTTTATCAAAGATATGATTGCTACAGATAATTATGCATTGCCTTACCGGGAATTGAAAGAGAAAAATACTCAAATCCCGTTTTTTGACTCTCCTGCAATGGGACCGGCCGGTTCCATCAATTCATGTGCAGATGATATGGCTAAATGGATTCAATTTCAGATAGGTAATGGAACATGGCATGATAATGAGATAATATCACATTCATCCATGAATACAATGCATTCTCCATTCTCAATTTACTCAAAGAATCTGCTGTATCCCGAACTTGGATATACATTGTATGGGTTAGGATGGTTTCTCAATTCCTACAGGGGTGTTAATTTAGTTTATCATGGAGGGAATATTGATGGATTCACATCACTTGTCACATTAGTTCCGGACAGCCAATGGGCAATTGCCGTAATGGTGAATAAGGATGGCTCAACATTGCCTACTATAATAAATTACTATATCCTGGATGAATTGATGAACAGGGATATTGTTGACTGGTCAGGCCGTTATATTAAGAGGATTGAAGAGGCGGAGAAGATGATGGCAGAGAAGCAAGATAATGATGATAAGAAGATAAAAGCAAAATCTACACATGTACTGAAGGATTACACAGGTACATACAATAACCCGGGTTATGGTGATTTTGTGATTGATATTGAAAAGGGGAAACTTATAGGTAATTATAATGGATTGAGAATTCCTTTGAAACATTCTGTTTATGATATATTTGATGCCATACTTGAGGATTATGGCTCCGCAGTTCTTCAATCTAGATTTGACATGGATGATAAAGGCAATATTGAGCTGTTCACCATTACATTAGAGAGCAGTTCGGATCCAATCGAGTTTCACAAGGTTATTGATAATAAACTGAGCAGCATTGAATACATGAAAGCATTTGAAGGTGTCTATGCTTATGAAGGATTCAGTATTGAAATAGATCTGAGAGGGAATGAGCTTATTATGATTGCTCAGGGACAAAACCCTGTGACACTTATACCATATAAGGATAAGGAATACAGCATAAAGGATTTAAATGGGTATTATGTGCGTTTTAATGATAAAAAGGATGTATTAACCCTGATCCAGCCTGATGGTACATATACATTTAAAAGGGAAAATTAAAACATATTAATAAATACTATTGTAATTTATAATATAGTTTATTAAGTTATGACTTGATTATAATAATATTTATTCTATAATCTGATAATATGAAAACCTTAATTATCAGAATAAGTCTGGCAGTATTGGTTTTTTTAATTACTGCATCGGGCATTTTCATTACTGAACATATATCCGGTGTAATCACAATAATTCTCTTTACCCTTTTTATAAGCATTATACTGACATCCAATATTGTGAAACAGGAAATACTGTATAGCATAATGCTCTGTTCGCTAACCCTTTTGACGGTTTTATTCCCATATCCGTTTAATATTATATCTTCTTCCCTATTATTGATATTTGCACTGATGGAATTCTATATTAATGGACGTCTATTCTACATAGTGTTGCTTCTTGCTATATCATCGTCAAATGCTGTGATTATACTGATAGAAGAGTTTTCTTGGGTAATTGCCGTATTATATGCTATTGCCCTTATCAGCATTATTATGCATATAATAACTATCATCAGAATCAGAAAACAGAGGGATGAAGCACAGGAAGAATTAACTTATATTAATGCACGCAAAAGTATTATTGATGTCAATCCGCACATTTCATCACAGAATGTTATGAATGATAAGACATATTCAGGCCTGCGTATAATGGAGCATATAAGCAAGGCAATAGAAACGATGATAGATATGATATCTACTGCAATGGAGGTCAAGAGTGTTGTATATCTTGTTCATGATAAAAAGGATGGTTTTCTCTATCCGGAATTAGGGGTATCAGATGAAGAACTTATTCTTCACAGGCCAATAAAGAACCAGGGAAGCATTTTATATTATTTAATCAATAATAAAAAAGAAATCAATGATAATCTATATGTGGGAAATCCTTCAGAATTAGGATTCTACGAAAGTGATGTGTTGGTAAGGTCTATAATTGCTGTACCCATACTCTTTGAAAATGTTGTATCAGGAATCATTTATATTGATAATTCTGAGGAAGATCATTTTACCTTAAAGGATGTTGAAATCCTCAACATGTATGCAGCTCAAATAAGCAGATTACTTAATTTTGCCAAATATGCGCAGAAATCAAAATCAGATGCTGCTTATTTTTCACTTATGAATAATACAGTGCACTCATTAGCCAATACTCTGAACTTTGCAAAGATAATGACACAATTGAAGGAAAACGTGGATGAGATATT
>CAZJAT010000026.1:0-27012 GCA_964544145.1 uncultured Bacteroidales bacterium
TCCTGATAGTAGAATAACACATATACCGTCCCCGGCATCTTACCGGGGACGGATTCTATATCCCTGTATCTGCATTATTTATCAATGGTATATCAATCCATATACATATTTAAATATCAAGTTCTTTTATTCTTTTAACTGCAATATTGTACTGTTCTTTGCCTGCCCTGTCTTCACCTAATTTAATCAATGCCTTATAATACTTCTTGCTTTCTCTATAATTCTTTAAACAAAAGAATGCATCAGCAATCTGTCCCAATACAATGACTATTTTCCCATGATCACTTTTCTTTCTATATGCAGATAAGCAAACATCTAAAAATGGAATAGCTTTCTTATACTGTTTCATTGCCAGATAAATCTCTCCAATACTCTGTTTACATTTTATTATACCGCTTTCATCATTAATAGTCTTCCTGATATCTAATGATTCCACGCAATATCTAAGCGCCTTTTTGTAATTATCTATATTCTTGTAATAATTACCAATATTGTTTAATGTGCTTGCTACTCCATATTTTTCATTTATGCTCTTCCTTACCCTCAATGCATCCAAATAATATTTTATGGCATTTCCCTTATCATTCATATCTTCATATACAAAACCAAGATTATTCAATGATATACCAACACCTCTTATGTCTCCAATTTCTTTTCGAATATTCAATGATCTGTGAAATGCTTTAAGTGCAATCCTGAATTTCCCTTGAAAAAAATTTAATACTGCAATATTATTCAGTATGGTTGCAATGCCCTCTTTATCTCCAATACTCTCAATAATTTCCAATGACATATGATTAAACTCAATTGCTTTGTCCAGTTGTGATTCTGCCTGAAAAACATTTGCAATATTATTAAGTGCAGCACCCTCAATTTGCTTATCTTTAATTTTCTTTGCCAAATTCAATGATATTTTATGATATTTTAATGCCCTCTTATAATCATTTAAAAAATCCGAATATATGATACCCATATTAGTGGCATTGTCTGCTTCATTCTTTAAATCCTTCAAATCCTTGCTTATTTCTATAGCTCTGTTATAGAATTTAAAAGCACTGTCTGTTTCCCCTCTGTACATATGATAATCTCCCAGGTAACCCATTATCGCCGACATTCCTGATTTATTATCCAATTTCTCATATATATTCAGTGCTTTTTCTGCATTTTTTTTCATTTTTCCGTATTGACTGGTTTTATCATAGACAAAACTCATCAACTCATATGCCTGAGCAAGGATTTGATTATCATTCATTCGTCTGGAAATCTTGAGATTGTGTTTTGCATCCTTAAGTGCTTTATCATTCTGTCCGATTAAATTAAAAACCTCTGCTCTGTTTGATAATGCATGCAAATAATGTTTGATATTTTTGTTTATATTCATTTCTCTTTTATTTCTTCTAAGCATTTATTCAACCAATATGTTGAATTTAATTTTCTAAATATCATTATTGCTTTTTTACAATATTTATTATACTCCTTTTTCTTTTTCGTGTTCATTTGATTAAACAAACTGTATTTGAACCAATATATCTGTGCTAATTTATATTGTATTTTCAATCTCTTATAAATTATTTTCGCTTCTTCTAACAGTTTTTCCGCCTCTGATAATTTACCTAACATTGCACTGCTCAAACCCTTTATCATTAAAGCATCAGCATATTCCTCCGGACAGTCTCTGCTGCATGCATTTTTCACTGCAGCATCAGTTATATGATAAGATTTCAGTGCATTTTCCTTAACATCAATTCCCAATTCTGATTGTTTTAAATAAATTTTTCCTTCAACAATTTTTAGCCTTATCTCCAGATCTGGACTATTTACTTCACTAAGTAATTTTTGTGTTTTTGACAGATACTTATTTGCCAATCTGATGTTTTCCATTAATATATATACATTTGTAATACATATCAGGTTTTCAATACAACCAATTGTATCTTTAATTTCATCTGTTATATTCAGTGATTCCTTAAAACATTCAAGACTCTTTTTATAATGGGATAATATTATTTTTGTCATACCTATATTATATAAGATATCAGCAATTCCTCTTTTATCACCTATGGCTTTTTTTATTTCCATTGATTCATAATAATATTCAAGAGCTTTTGATAACTGTCCCTTCTCAGATAATATAAATCCAATATTACTTAGTAATGTTGAAATTCCACGCCTATCACCCAATTCTTTTCTGACTTTTAGTGAATTATAAAAATATTTTAAAGCATCATTACTTTTATTCATTCTATAATTTATCGCTCCTAAATTATTTATTATAGAACCATAAGCCTGTTTGTCGCCAATATCCATACATATAAGTAAAGCCTTGTTAATACTACTTATTGCAACATCATGATTCCCCTGTTTCCATGCAATGAGACCAATATTATTATATGCTGCTGATTCGCTCTGCTTTTCATCAATAATTCTTGCAATTTGAAGGGATTTTTTTGCACATTCCATTGATTTGTCAAGTTCTCCCAAATCAGCATAATTGAGTCCCAAATGTGTCAATGTATGCGATTGTTGTATTCTGTCTTCTGTTTTTTCTGATATTAGTAAAGCTTCATAAAAACATTTCATGGCTTTTTTGTATTTTCCAATATTTGAATAGTAAAGACCAAGACTATCCCATGCTGACATTATTCCTTTTCTATTTCCTATTCTCTGAAACAATCTCCTTGCTGTCATGATGTCTTTTTTCATTTCTGTATAATCACCTTCTGTACTATGTATACTGCTCATCATAATATTAAATTGAGCAATTAAATGTTTGTCTCCATCATTTTTTGCAAATTCAATGCCTCTATTGATATCATTTATTGACATCTCTATATTACCTATAAACATATATGCCTGAGCCCGTTCAAATAATGCTTTTTTGTGTAATTCCCTACATTTATCTCTTTTTATCAATAAGTTTCCATTTATTTAATATTCAGTTTTTCATATGACTCAATTGCTCTTGTGTAGAACTCAATCGCTTCATCATTTGCATATACATTCTTTGCTTTATCCCCTGCCTTTACAGAATATTGAAGTGATTTTTCATAGTTTCTGGATAAATAATAATGATATGATAAAATACCAAGATGCTCATCAATATTATTCTTGTGAATTCTTTCAATGAATTTTGCTACATGTTGATGCAACTCTCTCTTCCGCTCAAAGGATAGTGTATTATATGCTGTTTCACATGTAAGTATATGCTTAAAAATGTAGCGGTTTTTATTTTCATCTATTTTCAACAGGTCAAGAGAACGGAGGATCTTGAGTGATTTATCTAATTGTTTTTCATCAGTATATATCCCTTTCAGTACATATGCATCAAACTCCCTGCCTAGAACTGACGCGATCTGTACTACATCTCTTTCAATTAAATCCATTCTATCAATCCTTGATAATATTACTCCCTCAACTGAATCAGGCAATTTAATATCTTCTATATTACCAGAAAATCTCCACTTTTTCTTTTCATAAAAAATATATCCCTGTTCAATCATTGATTTTATAATTTCCTCAATATAAAAAGGATTTCCTTGAGATTTTTTTACTAACAATGTTTTTAATGTCTTTGGCAATTGCTTTATTTTCAGAAGATTTTCTACTAGTTCAAGTGTTTCATTTTCCGACAATTCTTTCATTATGAATTCTGTACAATTTTTCTTTACCATAAATTCTAATTTTTCTTTTATTGGCCTATATGCAAGTAAAAACAAAACTTTCTGCTCTTCAATATTCCTTATAATATAATTCAGCAATTCCATTGATATTGAGTCAGCCCAATGTACATCCTCCATAATTATACATATAGGTTTTTTTGATGAATATTTCACAATAATATTAAACACAATGTCAAAGAATTTTTGCTTCTTAATCTTACTGTCAAGATTCCTAACAATATCATTCATCGGGAAATCTATGCCGAGAACCTCGCCTACAAGAGGAAGCCATGTATTTATTCCTTTCCCCATTTTGTTCATAACCTTCTTAATTTTATTTCTTTTCACTGTTTGAGAATCATCATTATTCAATTCAAATATCTTACTTAATATTTCTATCCAGGGGTAGTATGATAATGCTTTGCCATATGATACACAGTTTCCCTCAAAAATATTTAAACCGTTTTTTTCAGCAATATTCTTCAATTCGCCGATGACTCTTGATTTTCCCAGTCCAGCCTCACCTGTAAATGCGATAATTCTTCCGTTTTTTTTCTTTACGCTAATAATAGCATCTTTAAATCGCTGTATTTCATCTTTATGTCCTATAAGTTTTTTGCTCTCAGAAATCCATTGCCCCACATTACTTTTTGATGCTATTTTTTCTACTTGTTTTTCAAAAATATAATTAGAAATTTTACCTGTTTTACCTTTAAATACTTTCCCTCGTGTTTTCTTGAAGTCAAATAAATGTACAGTTTTTCTGTATACATTCTCTCCAACGGTTATTTCTCTTGTTCCGGCTTTTGCTGTTATCCTTGCTGCAGTATTAACTGTATCTCCCATAACCGTGTATTCCCTTCTGATATTAGACCCAATTGGAGTACCATAAATAAGACCTGAATTAATGCCTATTCGCAAATCAATATCAGCAAGTTTTTTTTCTGCAAGCATTTCGCGTGCAAACATTATTGCGTGGCGCTCATCATTTTCTAATTTTGTTGGAAATCCAAAAATTATAAGTGCCCTGATTCCATCTTTATAGAAATCAATTTTATTTACCCATCCTCCGTATTTCTCGGACAATTTATCTAATGAAAAGCTGATATTATCCGCTATGGTATTAATTTTCTGAGCATCTCTATCAAATGGAATATTCCTAAAATGAATAAATACTACTGCCGCATTTCTATGTTCACCATCTTTTGAATTAAAGGTTTGCTTTATTTCTATTCGTCTTTCTAACCAGCCTGGCAAATACAGGAGTAATCGTTTCATTTCTTGACGCTGCTTAATGAGCGGTATTTTGTTTAATTTTGACCTATTGTGCATTACATTTGATTTTTCAATGCTTTTTAATCTATATACACCTCTTTTAATTTCATCATACTCAATCTCGCTTGTATTTTTTCTAATAACATTGTCAAAAACTATTTCTTGCTTTTTTGCATAATCAAGTAGTTTTATCACCCTATAACATGTATTCCCTGCGAGCATAAAAAGACATTTTGTCTGATTGTAAAACATATATCCTTTTGTTAATGCTATATGTATACTGATATTGAAAATACCCTGTGATGTTTTCACTTTAGATGATTTATTGACAAACTCAACTGCCTTGACTGAAGCCTCCAATGCCTGATAATTTTGATCTTTTCCAAACACAGCAGTTATCGCATCCCCTCCGAAGAAAAAGATGTCGCCGCCGTATTTATCGATAATTTTAATTAACGGATTAAAGAATGAATTGATGATTTTTGATATTTCCTCAGAGCCCTCCTTGCCTGATGTAAGAAGTTTTTCACTCATAGCTGTAAATCCTGATACATCAGCACAAAAAACAATACCCTCAAAGTATGAATTGCCCGGTTCTGCAGAATTTGCAATTCTTCTTGGTATAAATGACTGCGCTGATTTAAGCATATCTTCTATTTTTTGATTTGTTTCAATCATACATCCTCCAAACCATCATATAATACATATTAATATAGATTTTTATATTGTTTTTTCGCGTTTTAGTGGATTTGTTCTGCACTGTATCATAAAATTTTCCTCATTTTATGAAAATCATTTAACTGAATTATATATTAACAATAATGTAATGTAAAGTTATAATATATTTTTATCTTTTGCATTTTTTAAGTTTATTTGTATAATACAGAAAAGGAGATTCAGTGGGTTTAAATGAAAACAATATTAAAATGGATATTATCAATGCATATAAAGGCAGATCTCACGTTCACCGATTGATAGGTATGTTTGAGCAGGCAGAAAAAGATCTCGACACTATGACTGAATTATCTGGGAATAAGAGGGATTTAACTGAAGCATTGATAGAGAAAGCAAATATGTTTTTCAGGCAGGGACGGGTAGATGAATGTGAACAAGCGGCAAGAAAAGCCATCAAATTGGGTAAGAGACTGAATATGAAGGACTTGGTTGCAGAGGCGCATATTCCTTTAGCACAAGCAATAAGAGCAAGGGGTGATTATAAGAAAGCATCTCTATTACTGGAAGAATCAATTGACATATTTTCAAATAGTACTAATAACAAGGGTTTATTTAAAGCAAAACGAATATATACCCATATGCTAAGTTCTAAAGGTGAGTTTAATAAAGCTATTGATATGCTCAGTGAAATGAAAGCAAATCACTGGGACAGCATAAACCTGCATGACAGGACCTCTATATTAACAAATCTAGCAACATGTTATTCTCAGATCGGCGAATTGGACAAGGCCATTGAACTTTACAAATATTCAATAAATCTCAAAGAACTGATAGGAGATAAAGTGGGTATTTCCATCTGCTATTACAGTTTATCTTTCACATATTATATGAAATACAATTATAAAGAAGCTCTAAAATGCGCTGAAAAATCACTGGAAATCTGTACAGAACTTAAAGATATATCCGGCATTTCCTATGCATACATTTCTATTGCAAGCATAAATAAAAAACAGGGAAATTTTCTTAAAGCAATTAAATGTCATGAAAAATCAATGCAGGTTGGAGAACCAATGAATGATCTTCACATGATATTATCCAATTCCATTGACCTTGGTTATCTGTACATTGATACGGGTGATTTTCTAAAAGCAGACAAACTAATCGCAGAAATCAATAGAAAAATCCGTTCTCTTGCTAATCCTTATTATAAATGCGCACTCTTAAAGCTTAAAATCGCCTCCTGCCGCAATAGACATGAATACAGTAAAATTAAAAAATATGCAAAACAGGGAATTGCCATTGCAGAAAAAAGCGGAATGAAAAATGATTATTATGATTTTTTAGCAACAATGGTTGAATTCGATGAGTCCAGTGCAAATAAAATACATTTTGATGAATTATACAGTAAAGCATATCTGTCTGGAAATATCAGTTTAAAGATAATTTCACTGCCCTCAATAATAATGTATAAATTAAACAATAACCATATAGAAGAAGCATTGCAGTATTCTGAAGAATATATACAATTGGTGAAAAAACTGCATGAATCTGTTTTTACTGTTAATGCCCTATATGTAAATGCAAAGATAAAAAAATTAATGAGAATACCTATTAACAGAGAACTTAAAGAAGCTAAAGCTCTGGCTGTCAAATATAAGCTAAAACCTCTTCTTAAGAAGATTGGGCAACTAGACTCATCAATTTAATATCAGAATATTTTCGATTAGCGAATAATCATTTTTCATAATTAATTTTATTATTAAAATAGTAGATTAAGGGGGTTCAGAGAACCCCCCTTTGGATGTAAGGATGAAGACTTAATTTTATTTCTTTTTACTTTTTCCCGGAATTTCTTCAAGAATAAATGTATAATTATCATTAATTGAAAAATAGAATTTTCCCTTATATATCGATTTGATGTATTTAACAAGCACTTTGTCTTTGGTAGTTACACTTATACCATACAGTACCCCGGTATAGGGATGTTTTGGGCTTCCATCATCCTTTGCCCAGTTTTCCCAGTCATATCGTACATCCAGTTCCGGTGTTCTTTTAAATTCAAATTCTTTGGGTAGATATGGTATTAATTCCTTTGGAACGCCACCGGGATAATAATCTGGAGGATATTTACCTGTTTCAGTAAAATAACCTATTGCTGCTGTTTGTATGACTTTGAAATCACCAATAACTGATACTGCCTGAGCCATTTTCTTTGCTTTTATGTATTCCGGTATTGCAAGTGATGCCAAAATACCAATAATGCACAAAACCACCATTGTTTCTACAAGCGTAAATCCACGTTTCATTTTTCACCTCCAAGCTCAGCTGGCAACTCAGGGAATGAATCTATCTGCGAATTATATATTAGTATCGTATCTTCTGCTTTAACTGCTATTGAGTAATAACTGTCACCATATTTGTATGATACATATTCATTATCAATTTCTATCTCTTCTGACAGCGGCAGTCTGTTCTGAATATTCCTGAAACTCTCTACTGATAATGCAGAAAAATAGAGTACAGCATGTGCATTTATCATCATTTCTTCATGACTCATTTCAGGAATTCTGTTCAATTCATATATTCTATACCCCATAAGGATGAATGCTGCTGCTGTTAACAGAAGAGTTATTATTATTAATGGTTTTTGTGATGTATATTTTGGTTTATCCGGAATGTTATTTTCATTCTCGCTGATCTTTTTCTCCGCCTGCATAGCGGCATTTTCAATGATTTTCTTTTTCATATCATCCATGTATCCTCCTTAATGATGGATTCAAATTCCAGCATAGCACTATTTAATTCAACAACTCTTCTTTTTAAGCTCTCTTCATCTTCATTCTTTGAACTATTTTCAATAGAAACAGCTATTTTGTGGATTTTGTCTGCGCAGATACTTGATGCCGCACCCTTTAATTTATGCGCCTCTTTTGCAATTGCTGAATAATCATGAATGTCAATTTTTTTACTTATCTTTTTCTTAATATCAACAGCCTCATTGAAAAACACCTCTGTTAATTCGGGTATTAATTCCCAATTACCAGTCAGCCGTCTTTTCAATTCTTCAGTATCAATATTCAAATTAATGCTGTTTTTTTCTTCCCCATTTTCTACCTGCAGAACAGGTTTATCTGTCCATTTAATAATGATTTTTTCCAATTCATCAGGCTTAACAGGTTTACTCATATAATCATTCATTCCTGCATTAAGGCATGCTTCTGATGTTCCTTTCATCACATCAGCAGACATGGCAATAATAGGAATTGATGAGTGAATTTCCTTTCTTATCTTTACGGCCGCATCATATCCATCCATAACCGGCATCTGTAAATCCATGAGTACAATATCATAAGGCATATTTTTTACAGCTTCTACAGCTTCAAATCCATTGCTTACACATAACACATTATATCCCATTTTTTTGATTATCAGTGTAGCTACTTTTTGATTGGTAATATTGTCCTCTGCAATTAAAATATTAACTGATTTGTTTTGTTTCACTTTATTAACATTTTTATGTTCTTTTTCTATTTTACTCTCATCCATTCCTTTGATTGTTCGTATTGTATTTAAAAGTGTTTCTTGTTTTATCGGTTTATTTATCAGTGCATCAAAACCCATCTCACTAATTCTTCCTTTTTTATCTGATACAGTAATTGAGGTCATCAGTACAACAGACAATTGTTTTTCAGGAAATTCGGATTTCATCCTCTGAACAAGCATTATTCCATCCATCTCAGGCATTATCATATCTGTCAGCATTATATCAAAATTCCTGCCTTCTGCATATTCTTTCCGTAATATTCTGAGTGCTGAATCTCCATCTGATGCTTCCATATAGTCGATTCCCCATTTGTCGAGTATCTCCGATATAAGTCTCCTGTTTGTTTTATTATCATCAACATGGAGAATTCTTAAACCTGTAATATCTGTCAACAAATTCATAACTGCTGTGTTTGGAGCTTCTGTTTTATTAAAAACTAATTCAAACCAGAATTCTGTACCTTTCCCCTGTTCACTTTTAACATGCAGTTCCCCTCCCATCAGTTCAACCAATTGCTTTGAAATGGCAAGTCCTAATCCTGTTCCACCATACTGTCTTGTCGTTGACGCATCTGCCTGTGTAAATGATTCAAATATCTTTCCTAATTTTTCTTTTTCAATTCCAATACCCGTGTCTTTAACAGTAAATCTTATTGTTTCACTCTTTCCTGACAAACCAGTATTTTCAACAAGAAGTTCAACAAATCCTTTTTTTGTAAATTTGATTGCATTACCTATTAAATTGATTAATATCTGTCTTAGTCTCCCGGGATCCCCCTCTATATATTCAAAAACTTTATTATCAATAAAATATGTGTATTCAATATTTTTCTCCTGCGCTTTAACGGCAATAATATCATTCATTTCTTCCATTACTGTTCTTACATTGTAATTCATATTCTCCAATTCAATTTTCCCTGCTTCTATCTTTGAAAAATCGAGAATATCATTGATTATGTTAAGCAGAGATTCCGAACTGTTTTCAATTATTTTTGCATATTCTCTCTGTTCTCTACTTAATTCACTATCAAGCAATAACCCCGTCATTCCCATAATACCATTCATGGGTGTTCGTATTTCATGACTCATATTGGCGAGGAATTGTGTTTTTGCAGAATTTGCCATTTCTGCTTCCATTGCAAACTGATTTGCAATATCAATGTTTTTCTGTAATTCCCGATTTATATTTCTCATCTCCCTGTGAGCTTCTTCCAATAATCCCTCGTTTATTTTCTTAACTGTTATATCCTCTTTAACAGCAACAAATTGTGTTATATTCCCCTTTTTATCCTTTATGGGGCTTATAGATGCGCTCTCCCAGAATAGAGTTCCATCTTTCCTCTTATTCTGAAACTCCCCTTTCCATATATTGCCTGATAATATTGTGTCCCACAATTCTTTATATTCATTCTCTGTTTTAGTTCCTGCTTTGAGTATGCGGGGATTCTTTCCAATTGCCTCACTGTACATATATCCTGTCATCTCAGTGAATTTTGGGTTTACATACTCAATATTGCCGTCTTTATCCGTTATTACAATTGATACAGGACTCTGTGCAACTGCCTTAGAAAGCTGTTTTATATCTTTTTCCATTACCATCCTTTCTGTGATATCTGTTCCCGCAGATGCAACACCAATCACATTTCCATCATCATCTGTCAGCGGTGTATTATACCACTCACACATTATTCTCTTACCTTTTTTTGTTATATTTTCATTGATATTATGATTTGCTTTTCCCTTTGAAATTATATCTTTGAGATTCATCATTTCATGCTTTAAATTATCGGGTATTATTAAGTCAGATAAGTTTTTCCCTACTGCATACTTTTCTCTATATCCGAATATATGTTCAGCAGCAGGATTCCAGCTTTTAATATTCATATCAATATCCCATTCCAGAACAGCCAGGGGGGTGTTCTCAAAATGCAGCGCTTGTCTTTTTTTTGATTTGCGCAGTTCATTCTCAATTTCCTTAAGATGCGTTATATCATTAAATGTGCCTTCAATATATTTTTCCTTTTTACCCTTATTGACCAAATGCGCATTTGCAGTCATATAGAGATGTTTTCCATTTTTTGAAACCATTTCCACTTCATAATTTTCCACATACCCTTTTTTTATTAGTAATTCCGACAAATGCTTCCTTGTGTCAGTGCTTTTATAAAATATAGAGGCATTTTTTCCTATAACCTCTGCTATGCTGTATCCTGTTATTTTTTTAATTGAAGGGCTCAACATTAGAACTTTTCCATTAGTGTCAGTTCGAAAATATATATCATGAAGATTATCAAAAATACTTTTATAGTTTTCTTCACTTTCCTTTAGTCTCTCTTCAGCTTTCATCTGTTCAGACATATCTATAAAAGCCTCAAGGAGGACATCTTCATTATCAAACTGTACAGGGATAACTGTTTTTAAAACAGGTATATGTTCTCCTGATTTGTTTACAATAATTTTCTCGGAACTATCCAGTTCCTGATGTTTATCAATTACAGGGCATGTGTCACACATGGAAGTGCATACAAAATCATTACATGCCTTTCCAATTAATTCATCTTCATTGTATCCTGTTACCTTTAATGCATATTTATTCATCATCTTTATCTGCTTGTTCATATCAACAATCATAATTCCCACAGGCATATCAGACATTATCTGCTCATTCATTTTGAGCGCTTCATGTAATTTTTTTGTTATTGCTGTTTCCTTTGTAATGTCTTTACAGAATATCATTACATCACCATTATCAACAATCGTCATATTATAATCAATATTAAGACTGACTCTGTCTGCTCTCTTTATCTCTGCTGTTCCAAATGCTGTTTTTGATTTCTTAATATTTCTTACAGCATCTGTCAATTGTCCATTGAATATACTTTCTGCGTGAATTCCAATCAATGTTTTCTGTTCTGATCTGCACATTTCTTGAAACTTCTTGTTTGCACGCTTGATAATACATTCGCTGTCAATGAAAATTACGCCTATAGGTGCAAATTCAATATATTTTCTTATTTCATTATTCGTACTTTGTAATTCTAATTCCATATGTTTTCTTACTCTTATATCCCTGATTATTGCCATTGCAAATTTAATTTCGCCGTCAATATATACTGGTGATGCATTTATCTCTACATCTATTTGTTCATTCTCCTTATTTATGAAAACTGTGCTGTATGTATCTAATTTGTTACCTTTTACCAATTGCTTGAATAAAATCATACATTTATCTCTATAATCAGGATCTACAATATCAATGATATTCATATTTTGAATTTCAGATTCATCATATCCCATTATATCCATCCACTTATCATTAACCTTTCTTAATTTACCATCAAGTGAGCAAAACTGTATCATATCATTTGCATTCTGAAAAAGAACATTATTATACAGAGTAGCTGATTCATATGATTTTGTATCAATACACATATTATTATTCATAATATCTTCAACCTACCTTTGATTTTACTCTCTGGGATATACGTTTAACTCTTGCAAGTAGTTTATCGGGCATAATGGGTTTTGGCAGAAATTCATCTACACCCAAATCAAAACTCTTAAGTTCATTCTCTAATTCACTCTTTGTAGTCAACATTATTACAGGTATACTGCTTATACCTTCTGTTTCCCTTATTACTTTCAATGTTTCAAAACCATTCATTTTAGGCATCATTAAATCCATTATTATTATATCTGCTGTATTACTCTTTAAATACTGTAAACAATCATATCCGTCCTCTGCCTCTGCAACATCAAATCCCTCTGATTCCAAAACAGGTTTCAGCATCATCCTAACTGTTTTCGAATCATCAACAATTAGAATCCTTTGATTATCACTATAAACAGATTGTTTCATTGTCTCTGTTACTGGAGGCCAGACAACATGCTCATTCTCAATGCGCAGACCTGTAAGATTAACTGCATTTGATATCTCTTCCAGTGTTGTTGCTCCATTGAGCACTTTTTTTAATGCAGTTACTGCCATTGGATCACTGCCTTTATCTGTAATATATCTGAACATGGTTTGTTTGCTTTTACTTTCCAATATCATTTCCTTGAGTTGTTCATCCAGATTTATCATCTCATAGACAACAGTTCTGCCATGATAACCGGTTCCGCTGCATTTACTGCAGCCTGATACTTGTACATGACTGAAACCACTGGAGATTAGACCTTTACTTTCAATCAGTTCACTATCTGCCTGTTCAACAGTACCGCAATATGGGCATACCTTTCGCACGAGACGCTGTGCTACAACACCTATAACAGAATCTGCAACAAGATTTGCAGATATCCCCATTGAAATAAGTCTTGAAAATACCGAGAGTGCATCATTGGTGTGAATCGTACTGAGTACAAGATGCCCTGTCAATGCCGCCTGAACAGCTATCTTCGCTGTTTCATTATCCCTTATTTCACCAATCAGTATAACATCCGGATCCTGTCTGAGAATAGCTTTTAGTGCTGATGGAAATGTTACACCACCTTTTTCATGAACCTGAACCTGAGTAATACCCTCAATTTTGTATTCTATTGGGTCCTCAACTGTGATAATATTTTTTTCTGTTGTCTTCAATTCCCTTAAAAGAGAATACAGCGTTGTGGTTTTTCCGCTTCCAGTGGGTCCGCAGACAAATATAATTCCATATGGTTTGGAGGTCATCTGTTTGAGTAAAAGTTCTGACTCTTTATTGTATCCCAGATTAGCTAAACTAATATCAAATTTCGATTTATCCAGTAATCTGATAACACATTTCTCTCCATAAAGAGATGGAATCGTATTTACCCTTAAATCAACTTCATTTTCCTCCACAACAAGAGAGAGTGACCCATCCTGCGGTTTTCTGCGTTCAGCAATATCCATTTTTGCAATAATTTTTATACGTGATATAATACTCTGAGCTAATTTTGATGATAATTTCGCATATGTCTGCAGATGTCCATCCATACGGAATCTTATAAGCAAAAATGCTTTTTGCGGTTCAATGTGTATATCAGTCACACCCTTTCGTATGGCCTCAATAATAATAATATTGACTAATCGTATAATAGGCGGTTGATATGCAAGGTTTTTCAGGTCAACATTGCGTATATTCTCATCTACTGCAGTTTCACCCAGAATCTCTATTGTATTTTCTTCAATATTATCAACCTCAATTGCATTTGCAGGCAAAAGGTTATCCAGTATCCTTTTTATTTCTTCCTCTCTCAGGAGATGCATCTCAACATCCATTCCTGTAATAAATTCTATATCTTTGACTGTATCAATATCAAATGGATTGGATATACCCAATTCTATCTTGTTTTTGTTAACACTTATTGGCAATATATTCCTTTCTTTAATAAAATTGGCTGGCAATATATTATCAATTGTATCCATATCAATATTGTCTGAATATTTTACATTGAAAAATTCAGCATAAGCAATCAATATACTGTCTCTGATGTCGCTGTTCCTGATAAACAAGGCCTCAACTGCTTTAATACTGAATTTATCAGCATATGTCTTTGCCTTATCAAATGTCTCCTTGCTTATTATGCCTTGATTAACAAGATGCTCTGTAAATTCCATTTTTCACCTCAATATTTTGACATTACATAGCAGGCAATGATTGTATTCTGTTGGTAATAGAATTGTTTTCTCAGTGGTAATATTTTTTTCATCCTGCCTCCTTACTCCGTTTCATTAATGAGCAATTATAGTGCCAGATTTATGTTACTTTATTGCGACACTTAAAATGCATATCAATGAGCTGTGTGTCCTCCAATCTTGACAATGGAATAAATAAGTGACAGACAATGATATGTCATATATTATATCTATTTATTATCTAAGTGTATGATTACATACTATTACATTCTGATTTCATATAAATAATATATATTCATATATGGGAATAACCATTATTGCATATTTATATAAATAATTGAAAAATGTGAAATGCATAATACAAAAATTCTGTTCTTGAGATATTCCTTTCTTCTACATTGAGTTTTAAAAGGAAATAATATACAGTTTTTGCTTAATCAATATCATTTGATTACAGATATTCTGGTTAATATTCCTGTTTTTTCCCTTAAAAAGTATATCCCAGAATCATTCAAGAAATCTAATTGCCTCCCATTGATATCATACATTATACATTCACCATTCCTGATTAGCTCATTAATTCGCATTATATCAGCATTATATGTTATGATATTTTTTACTGAATGTGAGTAATTCCTATTCTGATATATACCAGAAGCATCTGTCATCTCACATATCCATATACCGGAATTCTCGCATCCTGCTGCTATAAGCTGTCCGTAAAGAGTAATTGTATTACCTGTTCCGGGAATACGATAATATCCAATATTAATTGGATTCATTTTATCCGTAACATCATAAATATATAAGCCATTATCTTCGGTTATAAAATAAAGAGTATCATTCCTTATTTCTACACCTTTACCGCATCCTGTAATTGGTATCGTGTTCATTGAGACAGGATTACCCTTGTCTGAAATATCAATTATATATAAAGGCCCATTGTAACACGATACATATGCATAATCATTTTCCACATCAACATCCCAGGCACTTGACAGCACAATTGAGCCCTCTAACAGTATGGAATCAGGGTTGCTTACATCAAAGATATTAAGACCGGCTCCCCATGATGCTGTATATAATATATTGTTTTCCAGGTGAATTCCTGTTGAAGGACTGGATAGATTATAACTGCAAATCTCCATCATTGAATGACGGTTGAAAACCTTAATTGCATTGTCAAAGGTGCTTATAAAAAGATAATCACTATTTCCTGTTATATAATGTGCATTACCTGTAAATGGCCTGTCAATATAAACCGGGTTTGCTCTATCTGCAATATCAAAACGTATGATACCGTCAAAAGAAGCTGTTGCATAAAGCGTGTCTTCCGAAATAAAAATGGACTTTATGGAATACATTGATGAAACATTATTCATATTGGGATTTGTTGTATCATCCAAACTCAAAACAGCTATGCCATTGTCACCATTTGAAGCATAAATATAATTATCATACACATACATGCTGTTTACTGATCCATATGTCATACAGAATGCCTCTGATTGCGGGTTTGCTTTGTCGCTGATATTGATACCCCTGATGCCGCCCAAATATGATGCCGTATATGCCCTATCAGATGCAACACTAACAGCTGTCACAGAAAACTCATTATAGATATTGCTTATCTCTGATGGAGCTGTTTTATCTGTTATATCCATTATTACCATTCCATTATGCCAATCTGCAATATAGGCATTATCACTCTGTATATCTATTCCAACTGCATATCCTGCTGTATTATATGAACCTTTAAGAGTAAACATATTCATTGTATCCTCATTGGATAATATGTAAAATCCATTTGAATGAGCTGCAATATATGTAAATATTCCATCTACTTTAACATTCCTGACTGATGTAACCGGATTAGGGTAATATACACGATTTACATTTGTCGGATCACTCAAATCAAGCACAGCTAATCCCCATGCCCATTCGGGAATATATGCATATTGTCCTTCAGCATCAATTCCCTCTAATCCGCCATTTGTCCAATAGCATGTGAGTGAATCTGGATTTAACGGATCTGATATATTATAGAATAATACATTATTATAAGCTCCATTGGCTATACACAGTATTGTATCCGTAACAGCCGCATCAGTCATATTACAATTAGGTATGCTTGTTTTATTGATTTGTACAATATTTTCCGGATCCGATATATCAATCGTATAGAATCCCTCAATACTGTCTGTCACAAAAGCATAATTACCGCTAATCTCAAATTCTCTACCGAGGTTTTCCATATTGATCCAGGAAACTGGAATAATCCTGCTTGAATTGCTTATGTCTGCACAGACAAATGAATTGCCTGCCGTAAAAAACAGATTATCACCCTGAACCTTTAAATCATGTGCACTGCCGAATAAGACTCTGCCCCTGCAGGTAACATTCAAGCTGTCCAATGAAAATATGATTATGGCCATTAATATTAATACAATCAATAAGAGAAGTTTCTTCATAAACCCTCCGTATTATTTTTAAATAATTATATTATTTATCAGGAATTTTTCAATAGTTTGAATTACCATTTTTTAGTGTAGATTCAATCTGTAAGAATAATCCGTATAATTATATTTTTTTCATTACTGTGAATGTACATATTTTGATATTTTGAATTAATTATTTAATATGCTGTTTTTAAAATAATATCAACTAAACATAACGTTTTAATTTCTTATTTTCTATACCTGCATAGAGTTCAATATGTTCCTTAACAGGACTTGAATTGATTTTTGTAAGCAGCACCTCTTCCACCTGAAAAAATCCAACTGATTCACTCATCTTCACCGTTATTTTGATAGGTTTATCAGAACCCCTTTCAATAACGACCTTTTCAATTGCAGATGATGAATATTTATGAATATCGCCAATCCTCGATTCCGTACTTATTATCATTGGTATACGTGCACGGCCTTTTTCCATATCACATCCGTCTGCAATAAGAAGAATACCGGCTTCAAGTGAATGAATCTTTTGAGTTCCCATATGTCCCATAATGCATTCAGCAATCAATGACCGTATTATTATTATCTTGGCAAGGTCATTGCCATAAACGTCATTCAAGAGCCGCTCAATAACAGGCATAGCAAGTATAATACCTGATATTTCATGATTATCCCTTGCAACTGACATGCCTATATCATGAAGGAATGCGGCAATTGTCACTGCAATGACAGAATCTTCATAATCACCATTGCCTTCATTTTCCAGATTAAGCTTGATATTTGAATCCTTCAATACATTCATTAATATGAGTGCATTCAATAACACTTTTCTCATATGTACAGGTCCATGATCATTATAATGTAGACGAGTTATGGAAACAGAATTTGCATAATCCTGCATATATTCAATCTCCTTATCATTAAGCAATCTCTTTATAAGTTCTTTTGTTTTGCCTGAAACAATATTAAGAATCTTTTTATCTAATGTTATCTCTTTCTTTGATTTCATATTTTTCTCCAATTATTTAAAATGTTATTTTCTGCGGCCAAGCATCCCTCTTGCCGGCTCCCCATATACTGTTAATAGCTGAAAGGGAAAAGAAGTTCTGAATGAAATGCACCCATAATGCACCGGATTGTGTCAATGAATAATGATTTTTATATTCTTTTACCCATCCGAACAATTTCATTGTTTTTATCAGTTTTCTTAACATTTTATGTGTTTCAATATTATATGAATAATGCTCCAAATACCTTTTTTTTGGAATAATGGTATCATATAATCTCCAATAAAAATCATAGTAAATTGAAAGATTTTGTGTAAAATTCATACTCAAAGCAACTGAATGATTACGCTTTCTTACTGATTTAATATATTCATGCACATTGAATGTATTTAATGTAAATGTTTTTTCATAATAGGTACCGGCACTGGCGCCAAAACCCATATATCTTTCTCTTGTTACGGATGAATATTTTTTTTCATCACTATATCTTTGAAATGACCATACTGAACATCTGTTATATCTATACTTATTCATCATATTATAAATAAAATAATACATTGATCTCCGCTTAAAAATTGATGGTGACTGAACGGATTCTTTTTGTTTGAATTCAGCGATCTCAGAGTATGGGAATGTGAATAACGGGTAATAAGTAATTTGATTCGGTTTGTATTTTAAAACAGTTAATATGTCCTTTTCAATATCCTTATTGCTCTGATTGGGTAATGCAAACAATAGGTCAATATTTATTTGCTGTATATTTGAATCTATTGCTTTTCTAACAGCCATGTGTGCAGTATCCGGGGAATAATTTCTGCCAATGGCTTTCAATTGTTTTTCATTGAATGTCTGCACACCAATACTGAGGGAATTGAATCCGCATGATTCAAGAATTTCTATAGTATTTTCATTAATATCCGAAGGATTGCTCTCAATACAGAAATTTTCTATTTTTTTGAATGCGATTCTAAGCTCATCTGTAATTCTTTTAAGATTATTGCCTGCCAATGTGGGTGTTCCCCCGCCAAAATACACAGATGCAATATCCGTATCTCTATACATTGTTCCATAGAAGCGGATTTCATCTATAAGCGCATCCACATAATCATTCAGCAATGCCTCATCATAGGGGATCCTGTTATATGGACAGTATGGACAAAGTGATCTGCAGAATGGTATATGAATATATATGCCCGTTTCTTTCATTTTAGTGAATATATCTATTTGCGGGACTGTGAATTCGAAAACAGCATCTTTGCCTGCGAGTATCTGCCTAATTTGTCTTATTACACTGTTTAGATTAAAAATATTTGCCTCATGTATATATGGAAAGGAAAAACATTATGCCTGTTCTTCCCAAATAATGCGTATAAAACCAATATCCTGATACCGGTCTCCAATCTCTTCAATCTCTTTGTGAGGTTCATCAATAAATTTGAGAAAGTCACCATACATAATCTTATTGGGAAATACAATCCAGAATGTATTATCCATAGTCCATGATGTCCATGCATGAAGCTTGGATTTTCTTATTTTTTCATATAGATTGATTGTTTCTTCAGCGAACTTCTCAGTATTTATTTTGTTCATTGTTTAAAAATCAATTTATAATAATTGACAATGTTTGTCAATAGGTATGTTTTCCGAATACTGTAATATATTTGATAAATCAGATGAAGGAAACAATATTGAAAATGAAATAATAAGAAAAAACCGCCCTAAAAGTCGGGTTTTTAACAACAATGTCTTGCACTGCAGACAAAATAGCATTAATATTACATTACATGGAGGTATAAATGAAAAAAACAGTATGTATTTTATTTTTAATATCAGCTCTTGTCATATCCGCTGACACATTGACTAAACGTATTTATGATAATAATGATTATTATAATATTGTCCAAAACTATAATTCTGATTATTCCTATATACTGGATAATTATTCGCCTGTTATACCTCAGCAGAAAATTAATATTGATATAAAGGGTATCATTTTCATAGATTCTTTCTCATTAGTAATAGTAGAAACAGATACAATAAATAATGTAAAACCCATAGCAGGTGAAAGTGCATTGCCTCTTGGTTTTCCTGAAAAAGAGAGACATAGCTTAATAGAGACAAAGGGATTGTTTCCAGCATCAATGCTTCAACTGCATCATGGCCAGCAGGGAAATATCGGTAAAATATTCGGCACTGCATCTGTATTTCAGTTTTCAGGCAATACACTGCTGCATCATAAAATCGTTGATATAACTGTTCATTATACTGTAACACCAATTTTCGAATCTAAATCAGCACCATTGATTCTAGTAATTACAGAAGATTCATTGAAATCAGCATGGTCCCTGTATCAAGATATTTACAGCAACTGCAATGTCATAATGCGAACAGCAAATGAAATATCAACAATCTGTCCTGAAGCTGATATACAACACAGCTTGCGCTCCTATGCGCAAACACTCTATGCAGATTCAAATCTTCAAGCAATGATCATAGGGCTGGATACAGATATTATTCCCGGCATATATGTTGATTTGCGAATTACACCGCAGATTGATTCTGCAAGTGCAGCTGTGATAACAGATAAATATTATGCCTGTCTTGATGGCAATTGGGATGGTGATAATGATGGCAGACTTGGAGAAATTGATGATTCCATTGATATCTTTCCGGATATACGTATTGCCAGATGTCCCCTGTTAAGCAGTTCGGCAATTAATAATTTTATCAGTAAAATTATTACATTTAAGCAGTCAACAGGTGATACAATACTGCTTATTGCATCATATCTTGACGGCGGGACAGATGGGAGTGAATCAATGGAGAATTTGGTAAAGAATGTACCTTTTACATCGCCTGTTAAACGCTTGTATGAAAAGGACGGGAATCTGTCTTCTGCTTCATTTATACAGGCAATCAATCATTCACCGTTTACAGTAAGTCATGACGGACATGGGAATTATAATGCTATACAAACAGGCATCAATTATACATATACATCAAATATTGACAATCTCTCCAATACAATGCCTGTTGTAATGTATTCATTGTCATGTTTATCCGCTGCATATGATTATGATTGTATTGCTGAGCATTTTTTAAATGCTCCTGGGGGAGGTTTTTATATTGGTAATTCAAGATATGGTTGGTATACACCGTATTTTCCGGGATTCGGCACAGGAGACCTTTTTAATGCATCCTTTTATCATTATTTCATGAATGGATATTCAAATCCTGCTGATGCTCTCAACCGCGCAATTGAAGATTATTCAAGTGAAATTGTTAAATTTAATGATTACAGATGGGCATTTATGGCATTAACTTATTTCGGAGACCCAATGATTAATGTTTACAGGAATTTGAATAACAGTACAATAAATATTCAGCATGCCGCTAAAAACCAGGCTTTTTCTTTTACTATTCCTGTTCATGATTCTATTGTTGTAACAGCAATAAAAGACAGCAATATCACAAAAACACTATATGAAAATAATAATCTGTTCTACTGCTCAGTGGAAAATGAAGACTCTATTATTATCCGATTAGCATCAAGTGACTGCACAGATACATTCAGGGTTATATACACATACCCTGCTGACACAATGCTTTATCTTGAATCATATGCTTTAAATCCCTTTTGCACTGACTCTCTAATGCTTTTATTGAATCTTCACTCAACCGGAAATAGTCAGTTTAAGATTTCTCTTCAGGATATAGATTCCTTTATCACACATGTTGATGATGATTCATTGTTTATGATTAATGGAGATACACTATTATCATTCAAATATGCAGTGCATTGTTTTCCCGGAGAAAACAGATTTCTTCCAATAATAATTAATAATGATACATTATTATTACAGGCAGATATTGATATGAAAACCAATGTGCAGATACATGCAATAGCAGAAAAAGCTTATTATAATGAGAATGATACAATTCCCCTTGAGATTCATATTGAAAATCCCAGTGCAAATACATATTCATTTGTTTATATATTTTCAAAATCATTTACACATAGTTTTAATGATACACTGTTCTTTGACTCAATTATCCCATTCTCACATTATATTCTTTATGACACTGTTATAGCGGAAAATTACGATTCATTGGATTACTATATATATATTACAGATAATTGCCAGGCATTGGAGAGAGCATATACAATTTGCCTGAATGAGAGTGAAAATTATTTTGATTGTGAAAACATCAGTAGTTTCTCTATTGATTCATCCACAGCGTATTTTCATTTATCCCCTATCAGGTCTAATTCAGATTCACAGTCATTCTTCTCCGGCTATGACTACACATCCTCATATCCGTCAAATTATATCACATCCCTATATGCCCCGCCTTTTTCTTATGACACATCTTCCATTTTCGGGTTCAGCACATTTTATGATGTTGAAGGCGGATTTGATTACTGTATCGTTTCCATGCATTCTGACTCATTTGATGTGCCCCTGACTGCCCTAAGCGGACAGAGCGATAATTGGGAAAACCTTGTCTTTAATGCATCTGATTATCAGTTCAATGAAAATGATAGAGTATACATGCGTTTTTCATTTTATAGCGAAACGGACTCATACCAGTATGAAGGATGGTATATTGATGATATAGTTCTGCCTGCATCTACAATCTTTCTGGGTATAAATAACAGTGAGATATATCCAAACACATTGAAATCATTGGATAATAATGTTGTATTTGATTTGAATAAACAAATACTTCTATGCACTATTGCTGAAGATAATACATATATGGACATATTTGACATATCGGGGAGATTAATTGAAAGCAAATTATTGAGGCATGGCATTCATAGCATAAACAGCAGTATAATATCAGGAATGTACTTTGTCAGATTCAAACATAATAATTCAAGTACAGTAAAAAAAGTAAGCATTATCCGATAGAGCATCAGAAATAAGAGTACAATGATACTTCAGCTTTTTGACGGAATCCGAGAAGACCCGTATACTCACTGCTGTAAACAGCATTAATTGATATAAATTCATTATTATATGATAGGGTTGCTGTAATATTACCCGATGGACCCTCCGGATATTTATAATTAAGCGCAATGGGAACAGCATTGATTGTGTTATATTGATTAAAAGAAATTTGGGGCTTCACCTGCAATGAGAGTGATTTAATAAAGTAATATTTCACGGAAAACATGATAAGATTTCTTTTAATGTCAAATTTGAGTGAGTCAGTATATGCATCATCATACAATCCTTTGGTATATCCAACAGTTAAGCCCACTCTATACTGCATTTTGCTTCTTATCAGTTGTAACTCATTTTTTAACACATAGTCATTGAATTCCTGTGTCGAACCTAAAGTATTGCTGTTTAATTCATGGTTTATATCAGCAGAAATTTCATATATTAATTCTTTCATTGTCTTGGTCATTCCTAAACTATTTCTACTGTATGAATACAGATTATTACTATACAGGTCGCTGAATGAATACTGATTGTTAATATAAATATTTATATCCTTTTTTATCTGCAGCCCTGTACTGTTGTACATATATATATCTGATGAATTTATCTCTCCTCTATTGAATGTTCCAATGCTTGGCACATTGTCTTTATATCTGAATTCGCTGTTCATCCTGAACCCGGATTTGAAAATATCGGAATTCAATGTAAGATCTCTTGATGCCTGAGGAATATTAGATAAAACACTTTCTTCAACCTTAATATATTCACCTTCATATTCATCAAAAATATAATTCATACTTAATGAATCATAGACAAAGTCGCCTTTTCCCTTCCCTGCATATATATACTGTTCCTGTATTTTGAATTGTGATAATGAAGTGGAATTGATATATGCCCTTATATTCCACCATGAAAAAACAGCTCCGCTCATTATTGCCCTCATTAGAACATTATCATTATATGCACCGCTGTCCGGTTCAATACGCTTATACTGAATATTCCCGCTTATATCATACAAACCTATGCGCAAGAGTGTTTTTAAATTTATCAGCTTTATTTGCCGTTCCAATGCACCTGTTGAATATTCATTTACTGCACTAATCTGAGTATTTTTAAAAACATTCAAACCTGCATTGTGTCTTATGTATTTTATATTGTTTTTTGTTTCCCTTGTAAATGAATAGTGTGGTGTAATTTCCCAAAATGTTCTCTCTATTTTAACACTCTCATTATTATAGGAAATCAGATCATTGAATGTGTTCATTCTCTTCATTCCGGTAATACTGAAACCAAAAATACTGTCCACTTTAACATTTAATGACCTCTGAATCATTGAATCATAAATACTGTATTTAAAATCGCCATTAAAATGCAAATATGAAATATTGAGAGCATAATTGTCCGCACTATTGAAATCAGTGTAATTTTTATTCTCGCTTTCAAGCATGATATCAGATGTCTGAGAGTTTTTCCATACGGCATTATACAGTTCAGGCATGTAAACTCTGCTGTAATAAGCTGAATACATTATGTCTGCAAGCTCTATGTTTTTAAAGCCGAATTCTCCCGTATATGCAATATCATTCTCATATGAGCTGTTCACTGCGTATTTATTGCGTTTGTAGAATCCTCCTCCCGATGATAATGATATGTAAAACTTATTGTAATTATAATAAAAATCTCCTGCAAGATAATTTGATTCATATGGCATCTGAAGATAACGGCCGGCATTATAATTACCCAGATTCTTACCTGCATAGACATATGCATTTATCATGGGACTATATATATAATCACCATTATTGATTCCTACATAGAAAAAAGATACCCTGTAATCACCTTCTTTATATCCTGAATAAACAAAAAAAGAATCTTCCAATACATAATCCCCTTCATTTGCACCCACATATTCAGCTGATGATACAAATGCATATGATGAATCACTATTGAATGATGAAAAGAATTCTTTTTCTGTTTCACTGTTCAAAGTCTGTTCTTCTCTCATCAACATAAAATTAAACAGTGAATCTCCATATGAAAAGGTGCCATAATATCCCGTCAGGGAAGAACTCTCCTCATATGTTTGAAATTGTGCATAAACATGAGTACTGGCATCAACATCAACAGCAGGTGAGAATATCAATTCGCCTGTCTGATAATTTAAGGTGTAATCTGCATTATCACCATTTTCCATAAGAATACCATTTACATAAACCTTATCCGTACCCGGGGTGATAATATAATCAAGCAGCAGCACCTGGTTTACAAGTTTATACGGCCCCTGTACATTATCTGTACAGAAAAACTCTATCTCTTTGTATTTACCCTTTTGACCTGCAATGGCTCCGCTTATATCCATATCTGCAATTCTTGTTTCTGCATAAAGTCCGAGAATGTTTCTTTCCCTTTGAGTGAATCTCCCCGAAAATCCATTGAACTTATTGTTGCCCAGTGATATCATATTGAAGGAATCATACAAACTGAGATTTACATTTTCAATTTGAGATACAGGTATATTATATGTATTCATTGAAGATGCTATGCCATCATCATAAATATATCCCGATATATTCCACTTATCATCTATCTTGCCTTCAACATTCATTTCAAGTGATTGATTAAATGCAACACTTCCATTATTATTTACTGATACATTAAAACCCTTAATTCCTCCTACATATACATTTTCATTCAGCACCTGTTCCGTTTTGTTTATGGAATCTGATTCTGCCTCATTAATATCATATAATGAATTCTTGTATTTTATTTGCACAGGTATATGTTTAAAGTATATTGTCACAGAATCATAGATTCCGTTAAAGATAATTCTGCCGTTGTTAAATGTAAAATGATTACTGTCACTGAGAACCTTTTCCCTGCTTAATATAAGTAGTGAATTATCATATATTACCTGGTCAAAATACAGTGTATCATTATTGATTTGTTCAAAAAACCGAATATCCTGTTTTTCATTAGCACTTGAAATTGATTCCGGATCACCGGCTATATCTTCCGGAAAAATCATCAGGTAGATAAAGGAAAAAAGGATATATAATATCTGTTTCATTTTGCTGGAATAGGTTTAACTGATTTTTCATTAAATTGATAAAAAACATCGCCTTTGACTGCTATCGGCACCCCTGCCTGATAAACACCTTTAAACCAAAGGCCGCCGTTATTAAGAATAAAGATACTGTCATGTTTCATTATATAAATTCTGCTGGATGATACAAAAAACCTATTGCAGGATGATGAATATATGGTATCGGGTGTCAGATTTCGGTCATAGCGTATAAGGAATTGATCAGTAAGAACAAAGAGATTATCATTTAAATCCCTTTCAAGCTGGTTCACATTGCCTGTTAATCTTATTGCAAAGTCACCTTCTGTCTTATTGTTCTTTAAAAAGTCTATAATACCATTTTCTTCATTATATAGATAATAACCATCAGAAATTCTTACAAAATATCTATAATTGGTTATAAGCGGAATCAATCCCTTTTCCCTGCCATCCTTGCTGATTATATGAATTGCATTATCAGATAACAGATACATTATATTTGAATACACATTTATATCTGATGCATAATAGGAAAGCTGTATTCTCCATTGGAAATTATTGTCATACATTGAAAGATAATTATTTTCCAAAAGAATAAAATTATCATTTATAGGAATAAGTTCAGCATAATACAATGTATCCGTTTTCATTGAAAACGAGAAGAACAATGAACTAATTGCCAGCCATATTCCTGTCTGTTTGAATATCCTTAATATGGTTATCATCAATTTTAACGGGATACTTCCCGCTGAAGCATGCATCGCAGAAAACATTGTTATTCATTCCAACAC
>CAZJAT010000027.1:0-25322 GCA_964544145.1 uncultured Bacteroidales bacterium
ACACTTCTCGCCTTAAGCTAAAGCGAAAAGGCTACATAATAATATGTTTATGTAAAGCGGTGTGTTTGTGCACCGCTTTTTTTATAACTTAACAGGAGGCTGTTATTACAAAAAACACTGAGAAAACCCGGATTAACAATAGGATCAGGGCTAATGAAGTGCGCTTGATTGATGAGAATGATGATCAAGCGGGAATTGTACCTTTGGAAGAAGCGCTGGAGCGTTCGCGTGATGCAAATCTCGATTTAGTGGAAGTTGCTCCAAATGCGAATCCGCCTGTGTGCAGAATCATGGATTATGGAAAGTATCTCTATGAGATGACAAAGAAAGAGAGAAAAGCTAAGAAGAAGCAGCATTCAGCATCTCTAAAGGAATTACAGGTTAGACCTTCCATATTTGAGCATGATCTTGATATCAAACTCAATCAGGCAAGGAAATTTTTTGAAAAAAAGCATAAAGTTAAATTTGTTATCAAATATAGAGGCAGGGAATTGAAGCATTATGAAAATGGAAAAGAAATGTTGAAATATATTGAGGAAAATCTGGCAGATGTAGCTAAACCGGATCATGAACCAAGAATGGAACCACGGAGGATATCACAAATATTCAGTCCCTCAAAGAGTTCTGAGAAAAAGAAAAATAAGGAGGAATAATGCCTAAACTGAAGACCAAGAAATCAGCTGCAAAGAGATTCAAGATTACAGGCAGCGGAAAGATCAAAAGATCTAAGGCATATAAATCCCATATACTTACCAAGAAAAGCTCCAAGAGAAAGAGAAATCTCGGAAAGGCGACTATTGTAAGTAAGGCGGATGAGAAGAAATTAAAACATTTGTTAAATAACTGATATCTGGAGGAAATATGCCCAGAGTTAAGAACACACCTGCATCCAAAGCAAGAAAGAAAAAATGGATCAAGAGAGCAAAAGGCTCTTTTGGAAAGAGGAAAAACTGTTATAAGATTGCCAGGTCAACAGCAACACGCGCATTGACCTATGCATATAGAGACAGAAAGAAAAGAAAGGGCGATTTCAGACGCTTGTGGATAACGAGAATTAACATTGCCTGCAGAGAGCATGGCATGTCTTATTCAAAATTCATGGATGGTTTGAAAAAAGCCAATATACTGCTTGACAGAAAACAGCTCTCTGAAATGGCAATTCAGGAACCCAATGCATTCAAGAAGCTGGTTGAAATATCTCAGGGCAAGTAGTTTTCTGCTTGTCCTTTTAATATTATCTGTGCAATGCACGAACAGTTCCAGAAGGGGACTGTCATATAATCCTATGCCTATTTCCAAGGGGCAATGGGTTGAATATGTTAATGATAAAATTGATTATGATGATTATCATGTGCAATTCATCATTCTTAATGTAAATGCCAATGGCATATTGCTTGAAACAGACTATTTTACAGAAGAAGAGACATTGAAGATTTTATCATTCAACAATATTACCAATGATTATTCAATTGATACATTCATTGTTCAGTATAACAATCAGAAAGCTTATAAATTCATTGCACCGGATGGACATTTTATGTTTGAATCACCAATACCGAATCTGTTCATATGGTCGCATCAGATTGACACAATGAATTGGAAGACAATTATTGCCAATAACAGGCAATTCAATGTATTTGAAGTAAATGTAGCAAAGGATACAGTATTCTATTCTTCTGAAATTCCGGTTTTCAATGTTGCCAAGATGTATATAGGCGGCGAGCATCTGCAGGTATATAATTACGGGAATAAAGGCGGCAAATCACTGTTAACCGATAATCCCGAAATGCTTGTAACAGGGGAAACACTTCCGGAGAGTTTTAGAAAATTGCTGGAACCTTGACACAGACCTATAATGGAATTAAAATTATTATGAGGTGAGAAATGGAGATTTTTGAAAAGATAAATAAATTGGAGGAGACACTTAATAGAATGAGTGAACGAATTGAGACATTGGAAAATGAAAAGCAAACATTGGAAAATAAAATAAAGGAGATAACTGAAAAAGAAAAATCCGCTGTGGACAAACTGGAAGCTTTGATTAACCGTATATCGGAGATGTGATCTATAACATTCAGGGATGTTATGAAATGAACAAAGAATCAAAAGAAATTAACATAAATATTTTCGGCAAGAATTTCTTCATACAATCTGATGAGGATGAGGAATATACACGGGAAATTGCGGCATTATTGTCAAATGAAATGAAAGAGATAGCCAAACAGTCTGGAGCCGAAAAATTTGAAAAGATAGCTGTTATTGCAGCATTAAATATTATTGACAAGTATCATAAGGAAAAAGAAAAATATTCTGTAATTGAAGAAAAACTAAATTCATTACTGAATAAAACAGAAAATAACTGAAAATAACATCCCTGCGGCATTCGTGCTGATTATCAATTGCTGAACCAACACTATTCTCTCGGGAATTGATGTTTCGGTGTTCTATTGCAGTCTGCGGACTACAGAAAACACCGGATAGATTCCCCCCTTAGTTTTAAGGGATCAGGCAATTAAGATCACACGATGCAGCGGGGGTTTTTATTTATACAAGGAGCGTATTATGTCACCAACAATTCTAACTGCAATTCTGATATCAATAATACTCGGTATAGTGGGTTTTATAATAGGATATGCTTTATCAAAGAAGGCAAATCAGACAAAGATCAGAGAAACAGATGAAAAAGCTAAGAAAATAACTCAGGATGCACTGAAAGAAGCGGAAACACTGAAAAGGGTTTCTCTGCTGGAAACGAAGGAAGAAATTGCTAAAGAAAACGGACAATTTGAAAAGATTATCAGAGACAGGAAGAGTCAGGTCAAAAAGAGAGAGATTGATGTACAGGAAAAAGAAAAGGATTTAGCAAAGAAAAATGACTTGATTAATAAGAAAGAAAAAGAATTACTTCAGAGACAGAGGGAAATCTTGCTGAAAGAGAAAACAGTAAGAGCCAAGAATGAGAGATTATCAGGCATTATTGAAGAGGAAAACAAAAAGCTTGAACATATTGCCCAAATGTCAAAAGAAGATGCAATGAAGATACTCATGGAAAATCTTGAGACAGAGGCAAAGCTGAAAGCAGCAAATACAATAAAAAATATCAAGGAAAATGCTCTGCAGACGGCTAACAAGGAAGCAAAAGAAATATTGTCACTTGCCATTCAGAGATGTGCAACAGACCATGTTGTCGAAAGTACTGTGTCCGTTGTTTCGCTTCCGAATGATGAGATGAAAGGAAGGATAATAGGAAGAGAGGGAAGGAATATACGCACATTTGAAAATGCAACGGGTATAGAAGTCATTATTGATGACACACCTGAAGCAGTGACCCTGTCTGGATTTGACCCGATAAGAAGAGAAATTGCGCGATTGTCGCTTTCAAAGCTTATAGCTGATGGAAGAATTCACCCGACACGTATTGAGGAAGTTGTGGAGAAGACAAAGAAAGAAATGGATGAAAATATCAAGAACATTGGCGAGGAAACATTACTGGAGCTCAATATTTCCAATATGCACACAGAATTGATCAAATTAATAGGACGTCTTAAATATAGAACATCATATGGTCAGAATGTGCTTCAGCATGCCAAAGAAGTTGCATATTTAACTCAATTAATGGCTGATGAATTGGAAATCGATTCATCCCTGGCAAAGAGATCCGGTCTGCTTCATGATATAGGAAAGGCGGTTGACCAGAATATTGAGGGCACACATACACATATCGGTGCAGAACTTGCCCGCAAATATGGAGAAGATCCCATTGTTGTCAATTCCATTGAATCGCATCATGAGGATGTTGAAGCTGATTCTGTGATATCTGTTCTTGTATCAGCAGCAGATTCAATTTCAGGAGCAAGACCCGGTGCGAGAAGAGAGACATTGGAAGCATATATAGAGCGTCTTGATAAGCTGGAGGAAATTGCCAATTCATTCAATGGCGTGGAAAAAGGTTATGCTATACAGGCTGGAAGAGAGATAAGGGTTATTGTCATACCTGAAGAGATATCAGATGCAGAAGCAGAGGAAATGGCAAATCAAATATCATCCAGAATTGAAAAAGAATTGAAATATCCCGGACAGATAAAAATAACAGTTGTAAGAGAAACAAGGTCAATATCTTATGCAAAATGATAATATAAGAATAATGTTTATCGGTGATATTGTGGGGAAAACAGGACGTGATCTGATTACCGGTTATCTACAAAAAATCAGGGAACGGGAACATATTGATTTTGTTATTGCAAATGGTGAAAACCTTGCAGGAGGATTTGGTCTCACAGTGAGTATAGCGCAGCATATGTTCAAATCCGGCATTGATGTATTTACTTCAGGCAATCATATATGGAATAATAATGATGTATACAATATGATTGACGATAAACGTCTTCTCAGGCCTCTCAATTATCATCCTGACCTTCCCGGAAAAGGGTTTGGCATGTATGATGTAAACGGTATTGAGGTAACAGTTGTTAATCTTGAAGGACGCGTATTCATGAATCCCCTTGATTGTCCATTCAGAACGATGGATGATCTGCTGGATAAAATCGGTAAGAATAGGATTATTTTTGTTGATTTCCATGCAGAAGCCACTGCAGAAAAACAGGCATTGGGTTTTTATCTTGACGGGAAGATATCGGCATTTGCAGGGACCCATACACATGTTCAGACAGCTGATGAGCGGATACTGCCTCAAGGGACTGCATATATTACAGATGCCGGCATGACCGGTTCACTGGATTCAGTGATAGGATTTAATAGAGAAAATTCCATAGAACGTATTATACTGCAGATACCGAAACGCCTTAATATATCAACGGATAAACCGGTTATCAATGGAGTGATTGTTGACATTGACACGCACTCAAAGAAAGCGGTAAATATAAAAAGGATATTTGAATATGGAGAAGATACAAGGAAAGCAGACAGCTCAGCAGATAATCAATGAAATAGCATTGCTGACCCTTAATAAATCACTGAAAATTGCAGCAATATATGCCGGTGATGACCCTTCAACACTGTCATATATCAAATCCAAAGAAAAACAGACTGAAAAAGCCGGAATAGCATTGGAATTGGTCCATCTGCCGGGCAATATTGGACCCAATATATTTCATGAGAAGATTATAGAATTAAATAACAGGACAGATGTACAAGGAATTATTGTTGAGAAACCCCTGCCTGCACAGATTGACATTGGTAAGGTTGCAGGAATAATAAATGCATCAAAGGATATTGACTGCCTCTCATATGAAAATAATGGAAGATTGATATCAGATGATTTCATTATTGCCCCATCAACAGCAATGGCTGTGTGTAATATCATTAAATATAATAATATTGAGATAAATGGAAAATATGCTGTAATTATAGGCAGAAGCGAGATTGTCGGTAAACCGCTTGCGCTTCTGCTCACATCAAAACAACTTGATAATCATGCTACAGTAATGATTATGCACAGCAGAAGTGAAAACATGAAAGAGCATTTGAAAAAAGCAGACATTATTATAACTGCAATCGGCAAACCATATTTTTTGAAACCGGATATGATTGGAGAGAATAAACCGGTGCTTATTGATGTTGGAATAAATTATCATAATAATAGAATATGTGGTGATATTGACACATCTTCTTATGAAAAATCTTCTCTATATACCTCTGTGCCGGGAGGGGTCGGACCCGTAACAGTAGCAACACTGTTCAAAAACCTCGTTTTACTGAATGAGCATTATGAATGAACATATTTATACTGTATATGAAATTACAAGCCAAATTAAATCAATATTACGCAATTCTCTGCCTCAGACAATCACGGTGACGGGTGAACTTAGCAATTATAAAATGCATTCATCCGGCCATCTCTATTTCTCACTTAAAGATAGTAAATCTCTGCTTAAAGCAGTAATGTTCAATGCCCGCAAACATGGATTATCATTAAAGGATGGAGACAGAATTGTATGCAGTGGTTATATCGGGGTATATGAACCATATGGCACATATCAGCTGATAGCTGATAAAATCGAAAAATCAGGACAGGGAGAATTATACCGTGAATTTCTGCGCATTAAGGAAAAACTCAATAAAGAGGGTTTGTTTAATGAGGATATAAAAAAACCCA
Organism: uncultured Bacteroidales bacterium; assembly: GCA_964544145.1. GTDB lineage: Bacteria > Hydrothermota > 32-111 > 32-111 > 32-111 > CAZJAT01. Next base: position 6,116 of record CAZJAT010000027.1, read on the forward strand.
TTCCTCCATATACATTGAGTATTGGTATCATAACCAGTCCCACAGGCGCTGTTATAAATGATATTAAGAATGTATTGAGCAGAAGGGCGCCATATGTAAAGAAATATATATACCCCGCATCAGTGCAGGGTGAGAATGCACACAAATCGCTTATAAAGGGTATTGAATACTTTAATTCACATATAATGCCCGATGTTATTATCATTGGAAGAGGCGGCGGTTCAATGGAAGATCTATGGGAATTTAACAATGAAGAGCTTGCCAATGCTGTACATAAATCCACTATTCCTGTTATTTCAGCTGTTGGACATGAAACGGATTTTACTATATGTGATTTTGTATCAGACAAGAGGGCGCCCACTCCATCGGCGGCAGCAGAAATTGCTGTTAGGGATAGAGAAGATATAATGGCTGATTTAAAAAATATGAAAGCATCAATGGAGAGGAGTCTGTTTGATAATTTAAGTGAACACAAAAACAAACTTCATATATTGAAGAGAAATTTCTATATTGCTTCAACATCGGGGCTTAATGAAAAGAAACAGTATATTGATCAGCTTATGAATGAGATGAACAATATACTTGATAATCAGATTGCCGTCAAAACAAAACATCTAGATAAATTAAATTATGCGCTCAAATTATTTAAACCGTCAGACAGATTCAAACACATGAAAGACACAATAAAGAATCAGCATATGAGGATAGAGAGAATTATATGGCAGAATGTAGCAGATAAAAAATCAGATATAATTTCATTAAAGACAAATCTTCAGCATCTCAGTCCGCTCAATATACTGAATAAGGGCTATAGTATTGTGTATAATGATAAAAATGATATAATTAAAAACTATGATAATACTGATGCAGGAGATAATATTTCAATAAGAGTATCAGATGGAAAAATCTTTGCATCTGTAAACGGTAAGGAGAAAAACGATGAGCACGAAACTGGAAAAAAAGATCTCTGAGATTGAGGAAATTGTGCAGACTCTGGAAAATGAAGAAACAGATATTGAAAAATCAATTGCCATGTATGAAAAGGGTGTTACATTGATCAAAGAGTGTGAGAAAATGATCAAACAATATGAAGAAAAAATAAAGAATGTTCTTAATGAGGAGACCGAATCAGATGAATGAGTTTCCAGCCTTGGTCAGTGATAGAAAGAAAATAATTGATTCATATCTAAAGGATATTTTTACAACAGAGAATAAATACAATAAAATGCTATATCAATGTATGGCATATGCAGTAAATGCGGGCGGCAAAAGGCTGCGACCAATAATTATTATGCTTGTTTGGGAAATGATGAACAATAAGGAATATTCTGATATAATTCCCATAGCTGCTTCTGTGGAAATGGTGCACACATATTCTCTCATTCATGATGATTTGCCTGCTATGGATAATGATGATTTGAGACGAGGCAAACCCACATTGCATAAGAAATATAATGATGGTGTGGCCGTTTTGTCCGGTGATGCTCTTTTCTCTTATGCGCTGGAGATATTCCTTAAATCAGAGGTAAGTGCAGAGAGAAAACTTGAAGCAATGAAATATTTTCTTAATAGAATAGGACCAGAGGGTATTGTTGCGGGTCAATTTGTAGATACAGAGATTGACAGATTCAGCAGGGATGAAGAGACATTGAAATATATACATAATAATAAGACAGCAGCATTGATATCTGCATGTTTTGGACTGCCAGGCATTATTTCGGGCGCTTCTGACTCAGATTTTAATTTACTCAATTCAATTGGAATGAATGCAGGTTTACTTTTCCAGATCATAGATGATATATTGGATGTTGAGAGTGACCCCGGTACATTGGGAAAATCCGTATCAAAGGATATAATGCAGGATAAACTGACTTATATAACATTTTACTCAGTGGATAATGCCAAGAAAGAAGCACGAGAACAGTATGAGAAAACAATGAAGCTTGTCAGGACTCTTCAATATGATTACCATATGATTGAAAAATTAATTGAATATTTTTATACAAGGATAAAATAATGCTGAATATTAAATTAGTACTTATTACAATGTTAAGCGGAACAATGGCACAGGCAATAAAACTGATTTCATATTATATTGAACACAGGAGAATAAACTTCAAGCGATTTTTTGAAACAGGCGGTATGCCCAGTTCACATGCTTCAACAGCAATGACTATTACGGTTTCTGTCGGTCTGAGAGCGGGTTTTGAATCCATAGCATTTTTAATAGCATTATATTTTTCATTTGTAATAATGTATGATGCAGCAGGCATCAGAAGGGCAGCAGGCAAACAGGCAGCTGTACTGAATAAGATAATTGATGAATACAGAATAAATAAACATCTCTCTGAAGAACGATTGGCAGAATTTCTGGGGCATACGCCTCTGGAGGTTTTTATGGGCGGTGTACTCGGTGTTTTGGTTGCCATAATCTTCGCTTAGGGGTTATCATGGATAAATTGCTGGATAGTATTAACAGTCCCTCAGACATAAAGCATTTTAAGATGTCTGAATTGAGACAATTGGCTCAGGAAATAAGGGAATATATAATTGATACTACATGCAAAACAGGCGGACATGTAGCTCCCTCACTAGGTGCTGTGGAAATATCTATTGCATTGCATTATGTATTTAATACACCGGATGATAAGATTGTATGGGATGTGGGACATCAGTCCTATGCGCATAAAATATTGACTGAGAGAAAAGCTGTATTCAGACAATTGCGCACATATAAAGGTATAAGCGGGTTTAATAATATATTTGAATCACCGCATGACTCATTGACTGTGGGACATGCGGGAACATCCATGTCAGCTGCTCTGGGTATGGCTGCAGCACGCGATTTAAAAGGCGAGAAATTCCATGTTGTTAATGTTATTGGAGACGGCTCAATGACAAATGGCCTGGTATATGAAGCAATGAACAATATAGCTCATTTGAGACCTAAAATGCTCATTATACTCAATGACAATAAGATGTCCATCTCAGAGAATGTGGGCGGTATCAGTCAATATCTAAATAAACTTGAAACTACTCCTGCATATACAACAATAAAAAAGGAAATGTGGGAATTACTCGGAGTCCTTCCGGACAGAATGAGTATAAGGGCAAGGGACCTTGCCAGAAGAATGAAAGAATCCCTGAAGAATTTTCTGATACCAACAATATTGTTTGAGGAATTCGGAATCAGATATATAGGTCCAATTGACGGACATGATATCAATGACCTTATAGATACAATGAAAAGAATAAAGGAATATGATGGACCCATATTGATACATGCAATAACGCAGAAAGGACGCGGTTATAAGCATGCTGAAAATGACCCCACCAAATTTCATGGATTGGGTAAATACTGTGTAGAAACAGGAAAAGCAGAAACAAAGGCAAATGGCAATATCAAATACACCAATGTATTTGGACAGACATTGGTGAAACTGGCTGAAAAGGATGAGAGAATAGTGGGAATAACAGCAGCCATGCCGGATGGAACAGGTCTCTCATATTTCAGGGATGCCTTTCCAAAACGTTTTTTCGATGTAGGCATAGCAGAGGGGCATGCAGTTGAATTCTCAGTAGGCCTTGCATTGCAGGGTCTCAAGCCGGTATGCGCAATATATTCCACATTTTTACAGAGAGCTTATGATCAGCTGATTCAGGATGCGGCTTTAATGAGACAGAATGTATTCTTCATTCTGGACAGAGGCGGCATTGTGGGTGAAGATGGCCCCACGCACCATGGTGTATTTGATTTATCATATTTACGAACAGTACCCAAACTGGCTGTTATGGCTCCAAAAGATGAGCAGGAATTACGCAGTATGTTAAAGGCCGGGATTGACTATAATGATGGTCCTGTTGCGATGAGATATCCCAGAGGTGAGGGAGTGGGAATCAATATTGATAATGAGATTATTGATATTGAATGGGGAAAATCAGAGATTATGTGTACAGGGAATGACGGACTTGTCATTGCAATAGGATCGGAAGTTTATCCTGCACTGGAAGCAGTTGAAAAATTGAAAAAGGATCTAAACAAATCAATGACCCTCGTAAATTTGAGATTTTTGAAACCATTTGATGAAGAAACACTGCTGCCTTTACTGAAATCGCATGAATTGATAATAACAGTTGAGGAAAATGCACTTGCAGGCGGCATGGGTGATATGATAAATTCATTCATCTCATCAAAACATCTGTTAAAGAGAATAATAAATATAGGTATTAAAGATGAATTCATAGAAGTGGGTTCACAGGAACAGCTGAGAAAGGATATAGGCCTGGACAGCAACGGTATTTATAAAACCATAAAAGAGGAATTAATTTGAATATACTGAGAAAATTGTTTCCATCATATAATGACAGACAAGTCAGTAAATATTACAAAACACTGGAAAACATCAATGAGCATTACAATAATCTGATTAAAAAAAATGAGTCTGAAAAGATTATTCCTGCAGATTTGACAGAGGATTTCAGACAGAGAATAAACAATGGTGAAACACTTGATGAAATACTGCCTGAAGCATATGCATTAGTGAAGTTTGTTATGAAGAAATTCTATGATGAAAAACATAGTTATTCTGACGGCGGTATGCATTTCACATGGGACATGGTGCCATATGATGTTCAGATAATTGGTTCAATTGCAATGCATGAAGGAAAGATTGTTGAAATGGCGACAGGAGAAGGAAAGACGCTGGTTGCTGTAATGCCGCTGTATATAAATGCTATTGCAGGTAAAGGAACATATCTGATAACTGTCAATGATTATCTGGCAAGAAGAGACAGAACCTGGATGTATCCAATATACAGGGAACTGGGTGTCAGTGTGGGTCTTATTCAGATGGGCATGAAACCGGCTGAGAGACGTGAACAGTATGAATGTGATATTGTGTATGTAACAAATAATGAATTCGGATTTGACTATTTAAGGGATAATCTCACATATCATAAACGTGAAAAGGTGCACAGGGATGATTTCAATTTTGCCATCATCGATGAAGTGGACTCAGTACTTATTGATGAGGCAAGAACACCTCTAATAATTTCCGGATTACCCATGGATGGAACTGATCAGAAAAAGACATACAAGATATACTCGGAATTGAACAGCTCTGTAAATGAAATGGTTAGGAAGCAGAAGAGAATAGTTGAGAATATAATGAAGGATGCAGTAAAATCAGTAAATGATGGCAATGAAGAGGGTATATTCGGCCTTCTCAAGGTTAAAAAAGGTTTCCCGAAAATGCCGGAATTGATAAAGCTGATGCAGGATGCTGATATTAACAGAAAAATGGAAAATCTTGAGAATGCATTAATGAGGGATAAAGAAACACATAAATTAGATGAAGGTCTCCTTTTCTCAATGGAAGAGAGGGCGCATAGTGTACATATAACGGATCAGGGAGAGAGGGAATTCTCAAAGATAAAGAATGACAGTGATTTCTTTGTTCTGCCTCAATTGGCTACTGAATTGCTGAAGATTGATAATGATGATTCATTGTCTGATGGTGATAAACTGAAAAAGAAGGATGAATTAAATGACATATATGCCGCCAAATCAGAAAGGATTCATTCTGTGCAGCAATTACTTCGTGCATATACAATGTTTGTGAAGGATGTGGATTATATTGTGCAGGAAGGCAAGGTGATAATTGTTGATGAACATACCGGACGGCTCATGCCGGGAAGGCGATTCTCAGAGGGAATGCATTCAGCGATTGAAGCAAAAGAGAGTGTTGACATTGAAGAGGAAACAAAGACGCTTGCCACAATAACGCTTCAGAACCTTTTCCGAATGTATGACAAATTATCAGGTATGACAGGAACGGCTGAAACAGAAGCAAAAGAATTCATGCATATTTATAAAATGCCTGTTGTTGTGATACCCACCAATAAGCCGATTATCAGGGATGACAGGGAAGATATTATGTTTGTCAGGAAGGATGAAAAGATTAATTATATAGTTAACAGGATAATGAAGGTTCATAATGCCGGCATACCTCTGCTTGTAGGAACAGCATCTGTTGCAAGTTCAGAACAGCTTGATGCTAAATTAAAGAATAGAAATGATGATGCCGGGAAAAAGATTAATTACAGTATATTAAATGCAAAGAATCATGAAAATGAAGCAAATATTGTAGCTGAGGCAGGAGAACAGGGTTCAGTTACAATTGCAACAAATATGGCGGGAAGAGGAACTGACATAAAACTGGGTAAGACAATTAAGATGCTGTCCGAAAGGTCTGCACTCATTCAGGCATTGAAGATGAAAAAAGCAGATAGAACACCCAGAATTGTATGTGAATCTGAAACCTCCAAATCATATATAGAATATATGCTTGAGAATGACAATTATCTCAGTGATAAAAAAATGTATTTCCGCGAGGACGGGATTGAGATATTGACAGGTGATGTAGAAGATGAAAATGACATATATATTGCTGACCCGGAAAATAAAGATGAGCGATTTGTTTGCATATCTCATGATGATAAAGGTGATTGTACGGAATACGTTTCTCCCGGCCTCTATGTGCTGGGAACGGAGAAGCATGATTCAAGGAGAATTGACAGACAGCTGAGGGGACGGTCAGGCAGACAGGGTGATGCAGGTGTGTCACAGTTTACAGTGTCACTTGAGGATGATTTGATGAGAATATTCGGGTCTGACAGGATGTCATCCCTTATAGGACGTTTGGAAACCATGAGCACAGAAGGTGCGGTCAGTCACAGAATGCTCACATCATCCATTGAAACAGCACAGAAGAAAATAGAAAATATTAATTTTGAGAGAAGAAAATTTCTTCTTGAATATGATGATGTTATAAATAAACAGAGGGAAGTTGTTTATGAACTGCGTGATTTTTTCCTCTACAAAGCGCCTCCCATTGAATTCGTAAACAGCTCTTTATTCAAAGAATTAACAGATAAGATTGCCCAGGCAGTAAAAAATGATATTAATACGAACAATAATATACAATTAACAAAACATCAGAAATATATAAATGGAATATATAAGATCAATATAAGTGTGGATGAGATGAAACAGGCAGTAAACAGCAACACATTACCTCATCTCATTGCAGAGCAGATCATGCCTGATATTATTCAGAATATTGAAAGCATTATGGATTATATTATGGAAAATATACCCCAGACAGCTGATGAAAAACTCAGAGAATTCATTATGTCCGGTTCATATATGGAAGAATGGAATTATGACGGCATAAATGATTATCTGATGAATTATTATCATATGACTGTAGAGCAGCCTAAAGAAGATATGAATGCTGATGAGTTTACTGCACATATTGTGGAGAATATTGAAAACAAGATTCGCGAGAGATGCAATGTACCGGACGAGTATAAAGATAAGCTGCTATATGTGCTGACATTCAGTTTCCTGCGGGCAATAGACGCACAATGGGTTGAGCAGCTGTATGAACTGGAAGCAATAAGGGAAGGCATTACACTGCGCGGATATGCTCAGAAAGATCCGCTTGTGGAATTCAAAAGAGAAGCTTATTCACTGTTTTCAGTGCTTATTGATAATATTTATGAGGATTTCACTAAGAAATTCTTTGACAGCAAATTACTCTCTGATATTGAAGAGATTAAAAGCAGTAAGATTGAAGCATTCAAACCGCAGCTCTTTGCAAATGCTTCTGAATCAAAGAAGATAAAAGAGAAACCCATTGAAAGAAATGAAAAAAAAATCGGGAGAAATGATCCATGCTGGTGCGGAAGCGGAAAAAAATATAAGCATTGCCATGGTAAGAATGAATGAACAGGGATGAAGCGGAAAAAAGAATTATTGAGCTGAAGAAAATAATAAGAAAGTTTGACAGGGAATACTACATTCATTCAGCTCCGCTTATACCGGATTATGAGTATGATATGCTTTACAGCGAGCTAAAGCAGCTTGAAGAAGAATTCCCCGATTTAATCACCAAGGACTCACCAACGCAGCATGTATCAGAGGATGTAATTAAGGGATTTGAAAAGATGTCTCATAATCCCCGAATGTATTCGCTGGACAATACCTACTCTGATGAGGATTTACTGGAATTCATTGATAGAATAAAGAGAGAGACGGGAAATGAAGGTAATTATCTTATACAGCCGAAGATAGATGGGGTTGCAGTATCACTGATGTTCAGGAAGGGATATTTTGATACAGCTATTTCAAGAGGGAACGGGAGTATAGGGGATAATATTACGGATAATATCAGGACCATTAAAGAATTGCCTGATTTTATGGAAGAGATGGCTGATATTGATGAATTGATTATAAGGGGAGAAGTGTTCTTTACAAAGGAGAGATTCTCGCAGCTAGCAGAAATTCATGATTTTGCAAATGCGCGCAATGCAGCAAGCGGGACATTAAAACTGCATAGCAGTGATGAAGTGGGAAAAAGGATGCTTTCAATTAGAATACATTCAGTTATCACGGGCATTAAGGATACAGAGAAGGAAACAGAGGAATTGCTTGCAGAAGCGGGTCTTCCTATTGTTGAGATGAATAAGGTGATTGAAAATATTGATGATGTGATTGATGAAAAGAATTCATGGGAAAGCAAGAGACATCAATTGCCATATGAAACAGATGGTATAGTCATCAAAATAAATCAATTTGCGCTGAGGGATAAAATGGGATTTACCAATAAAGCACCAAGATGGGCCTTTGCTTTTAAATATAAACCTGAAAATGCTGTGACAAGGATTATCAGCATTGATTATCAGGTGGGGCGTACGGGTGTCATAACACCGGTTGCCAATCTTGAACCGGTACATCTCTCCGGAACAATGGTGAAGAGAGCCACATTACATAATTTTGATGAAATTGAGAGATTGGGTATATCTGTAAATGACTATGTTGAGGTGGAAAAGAGCGGAGAGATTATTCCTAAGATCATAAAAAAAGCAGATATAAAAGAAAATAAATTTAAACGCATAGATATTAAAAAACCAGTGAAATGTCCATCATGCGGTCAGGGCCTTGTATCATATGACAATGAAGTTGCTGTGAGATGTATAAATATTAATTGCCCTGCACAGATTGAACGAAGCATTGTGCATTTTGTATCAAAGGGCGGAATGGATGTTGAAAATATGGGGCCTTCCATTGTAACACAGATGATAAACAAAGGACTTATAAATTCCATGTCTGATATCTTTGCCTTAAATGAGAATGATTTGGTCAAGTTAGAGAGAATGGGCGAGAAATCAACGGATAATTTAATCACCTCTATTGATAATGCTAAAACAGTGCAGATGAGTAAGTTCCTTTATGCATTAGGCATAAGAAATATAGGGGAATATCTGTCTAAAATTCTATCAGACAATTATCAGAGCATTGAATTGCTGATGGAGAGCAGAATGGAGGATTTGGTAAATATTGAGGGTATAGGAGAAGAAGCAGCGAATTCCATAGAAATATTCTTCAGTAATGAAAACAACAGAAGGGAAATAAGCAAGCTTCTGAATATGGGAATTAATATAGTTAATAGCAGAATAAGCAATAAATTAGGCGGCATGAAATTTGTTGTTACCGGTACTCTGAAGAATTTCAGCAGGGAATCAATAAAACGTTCTATCACAGATAATGGCGGTATTGTACTCAGCTCTGTAACAAGGGAAACAGATTATCTGATTGCTGGAGAAAAAGCGGGAAGTAAGGTGAAGAAAGCAAAGGATATGAATATAGAAATAATAGATGAGAAAGCGTATAAAAAAATGCTGGAGAAATAAAATGAAAGTATTATTAGCAGGATTCAATGCGGATATTGATAATGAAAATAAAACAAAATCACCGGAAACAATATCAGCGGCATATGCAAGGATATCACGCTCAGCAAAGAGTGTCGATGAATTGAGAAGTGAGGCAGCAGAGGATGTCAGGAAGGCGAGACAGTCAAATCAGAATATTATTTTTTCTCTCGGGCATTCATCTATTGCTGAACATGCTGTGTTTAATATTGATTTGATTGATGTCTCCAGATTGTCTGCAGAGTACATTCAGCATCACAGACTTGCATCATTCACGGAAAAATCCCAGAGATATGTAAAATTTTCTAACAATTATTTAGTGCCCGATGATATTACAGGTAAAAAGGACAGAGAGGAATATGTGGAATTCTGTAACAGATGTTTCACTCTTTATAAAGATATGATAGACGAATGCGACAAGATTAATATTGATAAATATGCTGCAAAAGAGGATGCAAGATATGTTTTGCCTCTCTCTACATTGACTCAGATGGGAATGACTGTGAATGCAAGGACATTGGAATATATGCTATCAGATCTCAATTCACAGCATATTATTGAATTGAGCGGGATTGCAGGTGAAATCTATAAAAAGGTAAAAGGCCTATGCCCATCTGTCATTAAATATACTGACATGAGGGATATAAACAATAAAAACAGAATTACTGCCAATTTCAAAAGAACAGGTGAATGTGAACTGATTGACAGTACAGAGAATGCAGAAATGAAGGTTGCCGGATATTATCTGTTCGAACAAGAAGGGGTCTCGCACAAAAAGGCACTTGCATCAGCAAAATGCGGAAGACGCAGAAGAAGAATATTTGAGGAAATATTCAAAAAGATGGATGTATGGGATAAACCTCATAGAGCATTTGAACATGCTGTCTTCACATTTAATGTGAACCTGTCAGCATCAGCATATGCTCAGCTGAAGAGGCATAGAATGGCGAACATGAGCGTGCAGGGATATTCTGTTGCATTAAAACCGGTAATCCCTCAGACAATTGAGCATATAAAATACACAGCTCAGTATTTAGACATTGCAGAACGCTCATCAGTACTTACAGAAAAGTTGTTCAGAAAATATAACAGCGCCGGGTATTATGCTGTTATCAATGGTATGAGACGCAATGTTATTATCACAATGAATGCAAGGGAATTATATCATTTTATACGTTTGCGCGGTGATGAACATGCTCAGTGGGAGATACGGCAGATATCAGACAGCATGCTGAAACAGGTCAAAAGTATGTATCCTGACATGTTTGCAATGGCATGCGGAAAACATGAATTTGAAGAAAGGAAAAGGAGCATCATTGGATTATAAAAAAATGGCATTGGATTATCACAGCAAACCCATACCGGGAAAGACACAGATACAAATAAGTAAACCATGTTCAAATCAGAAAGAACTCTCTCTGGCATATACACCGGGTGTTGCAGGTCCATGTCTGGAAATACATCGTGATGCCGCTAATGTTAATTTATATACAAATAAAAACAATCTTGTAGGGGTTGTTACAGACGGGACAGCAGTACTTGGACTGGGCGACATAGGTCCCCTTGCTTCAAAACCCGTAATGGAAGGTAAAGCTGTGCTGTTCAAACAGTTTGCGGATATTGATGTATTTGATATTGAAATAAATGAACAGGACTCTGACAAATTTATTGATATTGTGAAATCAATGGAGCCTACTTTCGGCGGAATAAATCTTGAAGACATAAAAGCTCCGAATTGCTTTTACATTGAAAATCAGTTGAAAAGGAAAATGAATATTCCGGTATTTCATGATGACCAGCACGGAACAGCAGTGATTGCAACAGCCGGTCTTATTAATGCAGCAGAACTTTCCGGAAGGAATATATGTGATATCAAGTTAATTGTCAGCGGAGCAGGTGCAGCAGCACTTTCATGCATAGATATGTTTATTAGTGAGGGAATAAAATGTGAGAATATATTCATATTTGACTCTAAGGGGCTTATATGTAAAAGCAGAGATGATTTAAATGAGTATAAACAGCATTACATATTCCATGATAATAATATTGAATTCTCTGAAGCAATGAAGGAAAGCGATGTCTTTCTCGGTCTTTCTGTAAAGGGCATTCTCACAAAAGCGCATCTCTTATCAATGAACAAGAATCCCATTGTTTTTGCACTGGCAAATCCAGACCCTGAGATCGAATATAATGATGCAGTAAGTGTGAGAAAGGATGTCATTATGGCAACAGGGAGAAGCGATTATCCGAATCAGATAAATAATGTACTCGGATTTCCTTTTATTTTCAGGGGAGCATTGGACTGCAGGGCATCTGATATTACAGATAATATGAAGAAAGCAGCATCAACGGCATTAGCAGATATTGCACGAATGGAAGTGACTGATGAAGTGAAATCAATATACGGAAATGACCTTGCATTTGGAAAGGATTATTTGATACCCAAACCATTTGACAGACGGGTATTTGTTTATGTATCCTCAGCAGTGCTCAGAGCTGCAATAGAAGATGGAATCAACAGAATTGATGTTGATGTGGAGAAATATATAAAAACATTAAAGGAGAAAATATGAAAAGAATTATTATTCCCATTATTATAATTATGATGTTTTCATCATGTACTGCATTTAATCAGCTCAATGCCATAAAAAATCTTCAATATGAATTTGAAGGTCTCAATGTGGGTATGCCCTCATTTGGCGAAGTGGTTTTACTGGCAGATATTGCTATATATAATCCCAATAATGTGCAGGTTGAAATCAAAAAAGTAGAATATGAAATATTTATAAATGATATAAAGATGGCTGAAGGTGAAACAGAGGATAAACTGATTATTAAGAAGAAATCAAAGGAAATATATCATACAGCTATTGTACCTGACATGAAAAATCTCAAGGAAAATTTTATGCAGCTGCTGGGTGCGGGTAATCTTAAGGGACTGCTTAAAGGAAATATCACCTTTAACACATCTCTGGGCGCACATACATTCCCATTTTCCATTGAGAGGTCTGCAAAAGAATAGATATGAAACCTGAATTATATTTCAGACCCCTGAAAAGAGAACTGAAAGAGCATGCAGATATAAAATATGCTGCTGCAATGAAAAAATACATGCGCAATCAATTTGAATTCTTCGGTATAAAGGGACCTGAAAGAATGGAAATCCTGAAACAATTCATAAAAACCCATTCCTTACCGGATGTTAAATATATGGATGATATAATATATTATCTGTGGGCAATGGAAATAAGGGATTATCAGTATATAGCTATATCATTATCAGTTAAAATAATTAAAGAGCTTGACATTGATTTCTTGGATACAGTTGAATATATGGTAATGAATAAATCATGGTGGGACACTGTGGATGCTGTATCATCAAATATTGCAGGACCTTTGCTGATTGACAGAAAGGGAGTGATGAAGAAAAAAGCAGCAATGTGGAATAAACATGAAAATATGTGGATGAGACGGATGTCAATCATATTCCAACTCTCATATAAAGAGAGAACAAATACCGATATCTTATACAGGAATATAAAAACATGTGCCAATGAAGATGAGTTCTTTATCAGAAAGGCAATCGGATGGGCTCTCAGACAATATGCAAGAACAGATGAGAAAGGAGTGAAAGCATTTGTATCATCAAATGAGCTTTCAAATCTCAGCAAGAGAGAGGCATTAAAACACATTAAATAGCGGGGTATTATGCTTTTGATAATCACTGTTATCCTTATCATTATAGCCATTTATATTGTTTTCGCTTACAACAGACTGGTAAGACACAGGAATCTTGTTGCAGAAGCATGGTCTTCAATAGATGTGCAGTTAAAAAGGCGTTATAATCTCATTCCCAATCTGGTGAATACAGTTAAATCCTATGCAGGCTTTGAACAGGATGTACTTGAGAAAACAACAAAATTACGAAGTATGGCTGAGAATGCGGATAATATGAAAGACCAGATAAATGCAGAGGTGGAATTGTCTGCACAGGTAAAATCACTGCTTGCTGTTGTAGAAAATTATCCTGACTTGAAGGCGAATAAAACATATGAGAAGCTGATGGAAACATTGATTGAAATTGAGAATACCATTCAATATGCGAGACGCTATTTTAATGGTTCTGTCCGCGATTACAATATCAGCGTGGAATCATTTCCATCAATGATTATTGCAAATATTTTCAATTTTGAGCATAAGGAATATTTTGAAATCGATCTGATAACACAGAGACATGCTCCTGATCTGAAGGAGGAAATGAAATGAAAAAATTATTACTGTTAGTGGGACTCTTATCCGTGATTATATTATCTGCCGAAACAGAGCATATAACGCGTTTTATAAGCAATATTCACATTGAGCCCGAAGGTTCAATGATTGTAACAGAGGAGATAAGTGTATTTGCAGGCGGTTCTCAGATACAGAGGGGTATATACAGGGATTTCCCTCTCTATTATAAGGATAAGACAGGTAATAATATTAATGTTGATTTTGAAATACTCATGATAACAAGGGATGGCAAAAAAGAACCATATCATACAGAAAATCTGAGAAATGGGATACGCATATATATTGGAGATAAGGATTATTTCCTTCCAAGGGGATATTATAATTATGAGATTACTTACAGAACAGACAGACAATTAGGGTTTTTTAAGGACCATGATGAATTATACTGGAATGTAACCGGTAATGGATGGAGTTTTATTATTGATTATGTACGTTGTTCAGTCTTTCTTCCTGAAGGTATAGATTCAAGTGACATTAAATTTACTGCATATACAGGCCAGATGGGTGCGGCAGGTAAGAATTACAGGGTAACAGAGATTGACCAATCATTTGCCGGGTGTGAATCAAAGGAAGTACTATATCCATATGAAGGCATCACAATTGCTGTTGCATGGCCAAAGGGATTTGTTGACGAACCCACACAGACAGAGAAGATGAAATATCTTATCAAGGATAATATTCATACATTTATCGCAGTGCTTGGATTGATACTGCTCTTTTCATATTATATATGGGCATGGGTCAAAGTGGGAAAGGATCCTTCAAGGGGCACAATTATACCTCTTTATGAAGTGCCTGAAAATCTCTCTCCTGCTGCAGTAAGATTTATAATGAAAATGGGATATGATAATAAGATATTTTCAGCAATCTTAATGAATCTCGGTGTAAGGGGTTATATAAAAATAAGGGAAGAGAAAAAGAAATTCACATTGGAAAAACTTAAACCGGCAGATTCAGATCTGAGCAATGAGGAAACAGCTGTGATGGATGAACTGTTTGAACAAGCAGACACATTGAAACTGGACAGAAAAAACAGGATACAGATACTTTCCGCAGTATCATATCTGAAAAAGGAATTGAATAAAAAGTATAAAAACAGTATGTTCTTTCTCAATTCAACCTATATGACTCCTGCAGTATTAATATCAATCATATCTGTTGTAGCTGCCTTTTTACTTTCACCCCGCATTGGAGGTGAGTCCATGTTCCTGTATATATGGCTCTCATTATGGACTATAGGGCTTATGGTGATGGCATCGGCAGGATTTCGCAATCTGACAGCAGGTATCAGGAATAATGATAAAACGAAATTGTTCAGCTCCATTATAATGCTGTTAATAGCCATACCTTTTATTCTTATTGAATTGTTTGTCATATTCAAATTCAGCAGCAATATTCCCATAGTATTCAATGTTGTACTGCTTATAATGATTGGACTGCATATTCTATTCTATGATTTGCTTAAAGCGCCATCAGAGACGGGAAGGGACTTAATGGATAAAATAGAGGGATTCAGGATGTATCTTTCAGCAGCAGAGAAAGATAATATAAATATGCATGACGGACCCCCTGATGATATAGATACATATGAAAAATTCCTTCCATTTGCATTTGCCCTTGATGTTGAAAATAAATGGACAGGCAGATTCCAATCAGTCATAGATAAGATATCTCAGGATACACAGACAACATATCATCCTTCATGGTATATAGGAACCGGCTCATTCTCATCCGGTAATTTTTCATCATCATTCGGTTCATCATTGAACTCAGCTGTTGCATCATCATCATCTTCTTCTTCCTCATCCTCAGGTTTTTCAGGAGGGTCATCAGGCGGAGGAGGCGGCGGCGGAGGCGGCGGCGGTTGGTGAGCCATAGAGTAATAATCAGGGCAGGCGTGACAGGGCTTGCTATTGCTTCTCATATTAATGAAATGCTGTAATATTGTTTATTTATATGCCTATGATATAATGCTACAATGATTTACGCTATACTTGCAGCTGCCATATTCGGTATTGCTGATATATTCACAAAGCTTGCAACTGTGCGCCTGAATACGGCGCGCATAACATTACTTAATGCTATTATTACTTTACCCGTTGCATATATATTTTTCCTTATTTTTCACGGCAGTATGCCGGAGAGTCAGTACCTGCTAAAGGCATTCTTGATTCAAGGCCTTTCAGCACTTTCATTTATATTCTTTTTCCTTGCCCTGTTATCGGGTCCGATATCAATCATCAGTCCTATTGTAAGCGGTTATTCGGTAATCAGTATAATAGGTGGGATTATCTTTCTGCATGAGATGCCGTCTGCAGCACAGTGGATAGGTATATTGCTTATCATTGCAGGCAGCGTTACTATATGCATAGAGCCGGATAAAAATAAGAGAAATATCAAACATAAAATGTGGATTATATGGACACTGCTTGCAACAGCATGTTTTGGTATATGGTCTCTCGTATCAAAGACACTCACATCACATGTTGAACCATGGACAATGACATTGATATTCGGTATTATCGCACCATTTATATGGGCGCCATATATCATGATGAAATGGAAGAGAGAGGATGCAGTATTCTTTGATATAAAAGGGATTATATTCGGCACATTATCTGTGATAATGACTACAGGTGCCGCTATTTCGTATTATTTATCACTTTCCAAATTGCCTGTCTCAATTGCAGCGCCTGTAACGGGGTCTCACCCGATATTTACAGTATTGATATCACTGATTGTATTGAAAGAGAGATTCTACAGATTTCAATTCATCAGTTTTGCTGTTATACTTATAGGATTGTATCTGTTGAGATAAGTGTGGACAGGGGAGGCATTACCTCCCCTTTATATATATATATTAGAAGTAGAGTAGATATTTTATCTTAAATGCAGCTGTAGAATTAACCCTCGCAAGATCGCCCGAAACAGGATTTTCCTCCATATTGTCATTTACAGCAATATACACCCAGCTTTTAGGTGAGAAATTCCAGGAAAAGAGCATTCCCAGTTTATTTGTATATATCTGTGCATTGCTCAGATGTGAATCATCTGTATATGCAACTGTTTCATTGAATATGGATAAAAGTATTGATTCAGAGAGGAACAGATTCAATGTGGGTCTGAATCTCGGCACCATCATTTCAATATTATTTGACGGGTCAAATTCCACCCAATAATTCGCATTTAGATTGACTGCAATTCTCGGTATAATGCTGTAATATAATGAAGCCCATGAACTGATATTATTGGCAATATAATTCCTGTTATAATTGTATGAATAATTGAAATTCCCTCCAAGATTGATGGAGAATTTTCTCTGCACAGTCCATATACTTGCATCAACAGATTTGTATCTGTAATTAATGCCCTGTTCATTATGCGGTCCATATTCACCGGAAATGGATAATCCGGAATTATGCTGTAAATGAATCTCCATAAAATACATCAAAATATGTGACCATTGATTGCTCTGCGGTTCCTGAATAATAGAATATCCCGGTCCTGTAAGTATATTCCTGATACCATATTTATTCACAGTAATGTATGGTCCTGCTGCTATTGTGCCGCGTTTTAAACCTGCCCAGGGTACATAACCTATATCACTTACATCAAATGAGTCGCTTATCATCTTGATATCAGCAATTGAAAAAATTTTATTATAAATAAAACCGGTAAATCCGGAATTAAATGCATACCCTAATTTGCCATTCTTTGTACTGACTGCACTCTGTAATATGAATTGATTGTAACCCTGCCTATATGTAAGATCAGCCCCTGCAGCAGCATTATAATTATCTGTCCCTGTTGCTGTTGAACTGAAGAGCATGCCTATCTCAGAATTATCAAATATTCCTTTTTTGAACCTTGCAACTCCGAATCCCCTTCTCTGCTCAAGCAATAATGTGTCCTGATAGTAATTATCAGTAAAAGCAGAGAGTATTCCATAATCCCAATCGCTTGATTTACCTGTGAATTTCAATCCGCCCAATATTGGCACTGCATCATAACCAATGGATTTACCCACTTTTCTTGAATAAAACAGTATCAGCGGGTCAAAGGAACTCACATCACCCAAATCATTCATACGGAAGATATTCCTGCCTTCAACAAAGAATGGTCTTCTCTCGCCCAAAAGCACGGGGAATTGCGATAGATTGAGCGAATAAGGGTCAGCTTCAATCTGTGAAAAATCCGGATTTAATGTTGCATTGAGTGTGTTCTCAGAGGTGATATCCCATTTCATATTTAATGAACCACTCAATTTATTATCAAATACTGCATTGCTGTCCGTGGTGGAACGCACTGTCTTAAAATAACCTTCAGGATATAATTCAAAATGATAACCTACCACCTTCGGGTCTATATTCATTATAGTATTATAATCAGAAACCATAGGATTCTGACCATCTTCAACAGGAATCCATCTATCCAATTCATTATTCATTATTATATATCTGTCAAAATTGGCATACCAGTTTTTTAATCCCACTTTATAACGTATGGATTTAAATGGTATCTTCATTTCAGCAAAATAGTAATTATCATGTATCTTGACTTTTCTGTACCATACACCATCCCATGATGCATCTGCGGAACTGCCGTTATCAAGAATCCAGCCATCATCAGTTACTGTAATTTGTCCTGACAGATTTATTCTGAAATAATATCCATTGGACTTGCTGCCGAATGGGTCAACATAAAATGATACATAATCCTCTCTGCCCCCCAGTACTCCTACCGGTTCATTGTTATGCGTGTATGCCTTAAAGGCAATATAGAGATTTTCGCCATCCTGAAGCATATATATAACTGTCCTATCAGTCGGTTTACCCATATTTACGGGTTCACTCATTGTGAAATCAGTTATTGAATCAGACATACTGTAAATCATATCAATATTACCGTCAATCACAGGTCCCTGTTCTACTGTATTTACATACAATGATTGAGCTGACAGATAAACAAATGAGATGATTATTCCTAATGTAAAGATGGTTTGCTTCATTGAGCCTCCTCCGTTAAAGGATAATACGTGAATAAAAACTATCCGTTACATACAAAGCAAATTTAATGCCAATGCTAAGTGGTTTATTAGAGGGGTTTAGCAAATGGTTCCCATGAGACAAAATTTGATAATAGG
>CAZJAT010000028.1:0-22362 GCA_964544145.1 uncultured Bacteroidales bacterium
CTTTTGTCTCACAGGTTTTTCATATAATAATCTTGTAAGTAATGCAATAATGCAATATAATTATGGCATATAAATTGCTTATTATAGAGTGTTATGCAAGAAAATATTAAAACAGTAAGTTTATCAAAGAGCATCAGGCGTTTATTGCCATACATGCTTGAATACAAGGTCCTCTTCATAGGGGGATTGTTTGCTATGGTGCTTATATCGGGTGCCCAGCTGCTTGACCCACTTATTCTTGCTCATATCATTGATGTGTCTGTTCCGAACAGCGATATAGGCGACATGATAAAATACGGCTTATTTTTTGTGGGTGTAATACTATTCACAGGTGTGCTATCATATTTTCAGACAGTATTGCTGGCGCGGCTTGGTGTAAAAATCATCACGGATCTGAAGGAACAGGTATTTGAACATATGCTAAAATTACCGCTTTCATATTTTGACGAGAATCCTGTGGGAAAGCTGATAGCACGTGTGGAGAGTGACGGTGAAAGGGTAAAACAGCTATTCTCAAATTTCTCTATTATGATTTTCGGCAGTATACTCTTTTTTATAGGTATGATTGCTGTGCTCTTCTGGAAGAACTGGCAGATAACAATGTTTCTTGTGATGCCCATTCCTGTAATATTTGCTTTGGTCGTGATTGCTGTTAGATATCTTGCGCGTTATTACAGGCGCATCAGAAGACTATATGCGGAATTGTCAGGAATGCTTGCTGAATATGTGCAGGGCACTCATGTTATACAGATCTTCAACAGAAGGCATATTATTGAGGATATTGTCAATGCAAAGAGTATGGAAAAGAAAAAACAGGAAACAAAAGCAGCAATATATGAATATTCATTCTGGTCATTCTATTCATTTCTTATTGAAACACTTTTTATAGTGCTTGTTATTCTGCTGACAACACCGAAGATATTTGCCGGTCTCATGACACTGGGTACACTGATAATATTTATTCAATATGGCAGAAATATTTTTGAACCGCTTATTATGATATCAGAGACAATTAATATGATACAGCGCGCATTTGTCTCATTGGAGCGCATATTCAATATACTGGATATGGAGACGGAGAAATCAGTTGTCAATGCTATAGAACCTGTATTCAATGAAAATATTGTGTTTGACGATGTGTGGTTCAAATATAAGAAAAATGAATGGGTTCTTAAAGGTGTCAGTTTTGAGATAAAAAAAGGCGAAAAGATAGCATTGGTGGGAGCATCAGGCAGCGGCAAGACAACAACTGTTTCATTGCTGGAACGTTTCTATAATATCGATGAAGGTTCCATCAAGGTTGACGGAAAAAATATATATGATTTTTCACTGCATGGATGGAGAAGGAAGATAGGACTTGTATTGCAGGATATATATCTGTTCCCCGGTAATGTGGCAGAAAATGTACGCATATATAATGATAATATTCCCTATGAAAGTGTGCAGAATGCATTGAAGGCTGTTGAAGCCGAGAATTTTACAGACAGAAGAAATGGTCTGGAAATGGAAATCATTGAAAGAGGACAGAACATATCTGTGGGCGAAAAGCAATTGCTTAGCTTTGCAAGGGCATTGGTGTTTACTCCGGATATTGTAATCATGGATGAGGCAACAGCTTCTGTTGATGCAATGACTGAGAGAAAGATACAGCATGCCATAGAGAGCATATTAAAGGGTAAGACAGCAATTATTGTTGCTCATCGGCTTTCATCTGTTATCAATGCTGACCGCATACTGCTTTTCCAGGATGGCAGGATAATTGCAAAGGGCAATCATAATGAATTAATGAATATATCAGAGGAATACAGGAAATTAGTGGAATTGCAGTTTTTAAGCAGAGAGGATGATAATGTTTCACATTAAGTGGCTATGGCAATTATGGAAAAATCATAAGGGATTTATTGTATTCCTCGTTATACTGACATTGATGTCAACAGCGGTTACTGTTGCATATCCTCTTGTATTTAAGAATCTGATAGATACAGTGTCTGCCATTATGCTCAATCCGGATAAATATGCCTCCCCCCAGAAGGAGATATACAGGATTATATATGTGCTCTTGGGTATAGGTATTGTAAAATTGATTTCCGGATTATACCCGGCATTCAGGGCAATGATGAATCTGACATTTGAATTTGTGCTTAGAAAGAAATATTTTTCATCAATACTTGAAAAGGATTTTGCATTTTTCAATCAATTCAGGACAGGGGATCTGGTAACGCGCCTTACAGATGATCTCAGTGATTTTCCGAAGATATGCTGGTTTGCATGTTCAGGTATATTCAGGGCATTGGAATCATTGTCCAAGATAGTGTTCTGTATTGCTGCAATGCTATATCTCTCATGGAATCTGACACTGTTGTCTATTATTCCACTACCATTCATGATATTGATATTCTATTTTACAAGCGAAAAATTATATTCACGCTTCAGGAAAAATCAGGAGGCAATAAGTGAAATAAACAATCAGCTTGAGATGAGTTTTTCAGGGATTAGAATAATAAAGGCATTTGCGTCTGAGGATAAATATCAGCGATTCTTTGATAATGCATTGAAACATAGATTCAATACAGAGATGAATGTGGTTAAACTCAATACAATGCTGCATCTAATTTATCAGTATATTGACCGATTTGCCCAGATAGGCATTGTCATGTTCGGCGGATATATGGTGGTAAAGGGCAGTATCAGCATTGGCACATTCTATGCATTTTACACATATCTTGCAATGCTTATTTTCCCAATACTTGATTTGCCCCAATTATTTGTTTCAGGCAAGCAGGCATTTGTTAATATAGACCGTCTGGAAGAGATAAAAAATTATCCTACAACATATAGGGAAAATATGACAAAGAAGACAGTAAAGCATATTGAACAGATACAATTCAATAATGTCAGTTTCTGTTATAATGAGAATGAATGTATTATCAATGATGTGAATTTCAATGTGAAACGCGGCGAGAAGGTTGTGATAATAGGCCCTGTAGGTTCAGGCAAGACAACAATACTGGGATTGCTTACTGGTATGCTTTTGCCCACAGAGGGAGATATAATGGTCAATGGATTGCCGCTCAATACAATCAATCACAACAGATTTCGTGATATTATCGGTTATGTGCCGCAGGAACCACTGTTATTCTCGGGTTCTGTGAAGGATAATGTTGTATTCGGCACAGGAGATATTGAGGATAAATTGTATGAACGCATTATAAAGGCAGTGCAGATGGAGAAGGAGATAAGTCAGTTCAAACATGGAGATGATACTATTGTGGGACAACGCGGGGTATCTCTTTCAGGCGGACAGAAACAGCGTATAGCAATTGCCAGAGCATTGATTAGACAGCCGGAAATATTAATCCTGGATGATATAACAGCATCTTTGGATGCAGATAATGAAGAAAAACTCTGGAAGGAGATAAACAAGATATATAAGGATATCACATGCTTTATTGTTTCAAACCGATTATCAACGCTGCGCTATGTGGATAATGTGATATTCTTGGATTCCGGCAGGGTTGTGGGCAAAGGTGAACACAGTGAAATGCTCAGCCTCTACCCCGAATACCGCACATTTGTCGAAGAACACTATCTTAAGGCATAGGGCCGGGTGTCTATTTTTGTAACCTTTTATTTTGTGGTGAATAGACCCATTTCTACATAGATATAACATGTAAGTTTTTAAAATACAGAGTTTAATGAAGTTTTATGCAGGGTTTATATCTGACTTTAGTCTTAAAAAAAGGTTACAAAAATAGACACCCGGCCCTATATATAATTATTGACAGTAAAATTTAAATAATATATAATATTTTTTATGGTGAGAAAGAGGGGATTTGCCCAGGAAGTGTTTGTTCTGTATAACAGAAAGGCATTACAAAAAAGATTTACAGATAATATAATTGAACGTATACAGGATGAATTTGTTTTATGCTGTGATAATGTGATATTTATTGAATATGAAGATAAGAAGAGGTGTGACATAAGGGAATATATAAGAAAAATATCATCTGACAAAACGCATCTCATTATCATAGGTAATGACAATACACTGCCCTTTGAACAGGTTAAATCACCTGTTTCCGATGGTGACAGCATTGTGCACACAGATAATTTTTGGAATTGTTTTGACAGGGATATGATTATACCTGATTTTCCTGTTGCCCGAATACCGCATGATAAGAATCAGACAGCAAAATCTTTTATATCAATGCTCTCGTCAATACTCTCTGTGAAGCATTTAAATCATAATGAAAGATTGGGTATTACTGCATCCATATGGGACAAAGCGGCAGGCCATGTGTTTAAAACAATTAAGGGAACCGGGGATATACTCAATTCGCCGCCTTTCTCTGTTGGGCGTGATGGTGTGCTTGCCTTTGAATCATTCAATGGATGCATTTACTGCAATGTGCATGGTTCTGACACTCTTGAGGGTTGGTATGGACAAGCGAAAAGAAGTGAAACATTTGATGATGATTTCCCGCTTGCATTGATGCCGGAAACATTTGTCAGCGGTTTTGAGAGTGCAATGCTTATATCAGAGGCATGCTATGGCGGCTTTATCATAGATAAGACAATGAAGAAATCCATTGCACTGAGTGCCTTAAATGGCGGCATTGCATGTGAACTTATTTCCACATCAACAGCATATGGCACATTCTTCCCTCCTGTTTCTGAGGCAGATCTGCTTGTGGAGTATTTTATGAAAAACATATATAATAATCAGAGTGCAGGTATGGCGCTGGTTAAGGCAAAGCGTGAATTTGCCAGATTCAATATAAAAGAAAACGGATATCTGGATAATGATGACAGAAAGACATTACTGGAATTCACTTTATACGGGAATCCGCTGCTGATGGAGAAAAAATGAAAAAATCTGATATTATAAAAATAGTTAAAGAAACAATTAATAGTGAATATCCCCAATTTGACGGATTCCCAATAAATGAAGAAAAGATAAACATGTCATCCGCTCAGATTGCAAAGAAACTCAATATCAAGGCAGGGAAAAGGCATGAAAAATTATATGCATTCACTGTGATAAATAATAATAAATTCAGCAATATTTTGAGATTAGTAATTGACGAGAACGGCAAATTCATTAAAATTAGCATAAGTAAATAAAAAGGGGTTCATATATGTGGAAAAGACTGGGTGATTTGCTTATAGATGAAGGGCTGATTACTGATGAACAGCTGAAACAGGCATTGGCAGAACAGAAGCATAATGGCGGACGTCTTGGAGGACTGCTTGTTAAGATGTCTTTTGTCACTGATGACCAGATATCACAGGCATTGGGCAAACAGTATGGTGTTCCTGTGATCGATTTTTCAAAGGAAGAGATTGATGAGATGGTGCTTAAACTGATTGAACCAAAGATGGCACAGAAATTTCAGATTATTCCAATCAAGAGAATGGGCAAGGACCTATTTGTTGCAATGACAAATCCTGTTGATGTATATACAATTGAGGACATTAAATTTGCCACAGGTTATAATGTACAACCAATGGTGGCAAGTGAAAATATAATTGCAAAGGCCATTGAGGAATATTATGGAATATCCGGTTCTCTGGCCGATGTGATAAGTGAGATGGAGATAGATGAAGGCGAGATTGAGATACTGGAAGAGGAGAAAGAGGTTGATGCACAGCAGCTGCTTATTGATGTTAATGCCGCTCCCATTGTCAAACTGGTAAATGGCATTATTGCAGAGGCAGTAAAACAGGGTGCATCGGATATTCACATTGAACCTTTCAATAGAGCATTAAGGGTGCGTTACAGAGTTGATGGTGAATTAAAGGAAATTATGTCACCCCAATACACAATGGGTCCGGCAATTGCATCAAGGATTAAGATAATGTCAGGACTGGACATATCACAGAGGCGTCTGCCCCAGGATGGAAGGATAGGAATGAAAGTTAAGGAAAAACCCATTGACCTAAGGGTTTCCACAATGCCCACAGTGCATGGTGAAAAGATTGTTATGAGAATTGCGGAGAAATCCTCACTCATGGCATTGGAGGATATTGGACTCACAAAGAAAGCATATAATGATTTTGTTGATGCAATAAATAAACCCAATGGCATTATTCTTGTAACCGGTCCCACAGGAAGCGGAAAAACAGTAACCCTCTATTCAATACTCGGCCGTCTCAATACACCCAATGTGAATATTACGACAGCGGAGGATCCTGTTGAATTTGATTTTGTGGGTGTGAATCAGGTGAATGTAAGGGATAAGATAGGGTATACATTTTCAAAGGCATTAAAGGCCTTTCTCAGACAGGACCCCAATATTATCATGGTGGGAGAAATAAGAGATTTAGATACAGCTGATATAGCAATAAAAGCATCATTAACAGGTCATCTTGTGCTCTCAACACTGCATACGAATGATACTGTTTCAACCATTGCCCGAATGATTGACATGGGACTGGAACATTACAAGGTGGCATCATCTGTTGTTTTAATACAGGCACAGCGTCTTGTGAGGCGTGTATGCAAGTACTGTAAAGAACCCATCGAAATACCGGATAGTGAGTTTATCAAATACAGTATCAATCCGGAATATATGAGAGGCGGTACATTCTATATGGGCAAGGGTTGTGTGCAATGTGGAAATACCGGGTATAAAGGCCGTCTGGGTCTTTTTGAAGTTTTGCCATTATCCCACAGACTGAGAGAAATGATTGTAAAGGAATCATCAACAGATGAATTGAGGGCACAAGCAAGGAAAGAGGGCGTAATAATGCTCAGGGAAGACGGACTTATAAAGGTGAAAGCGGGAATCACTACATTAGAAGAAGTGATGAGAGCTACAGTTGGATGAATTAAACAAAATATACAAAAAGTGTAAGAAACATCACAAAAATGCCATTCTCTTTGACAGGGTCAGCAATTTCAACATGGAAATGCTTGTGGAGAGAATTGCATCATACCCTTCTCACATATTGGATGATTACATTCTCAGTGTTGAACCGAATGCCCTTGTGTCATTAATATCCTCAATAAGGGAAAAAAATATTTCATCAAAACCCGTATCTGCTAAACATACTGCATTCAGGGTATTCTCACCGCAAAAAGAAAAGAGTATTATTGAAAACAGAACAGGACAGAACCGTATGACTGAGGATGTGCTCTATGCATTGAATAATGAAGGAATACTTATAGGGGAAGCACCTCCGGGAACGGGGAAATCGCTTGCATATCTAATGCCTGCTGTTGAATGCATAAAAAACAGTATGCGTACAATTATTTCCACAAATACAAAAAACCTTCAAATGCAGATATTCAATAATGACACGCAGATTGCCTGCAATCTGAAAAAATCATCTTTTTCCGCATGCATGCTGAAGGGTATAGGCAATTATCTGTGCCTGCATAAATATTATGAAAACAGGGATATGATTGAACCCCTTATGAGACTTGCAATAGATGGTTTTATGTATATGTATGAATCAGGTGATCTGGCAGAGATGAAATTTTTCTACAAAACAGATATGAATAATATAACAAGTGATTCAGAATACTGCATGGACAGGGATTGTCCATATTTTGATAAATGCTATTTTATGAAATTAAGAGAAACAGCAAAAACGAGTGATATTATTTTTACAAATCACTATCTTTCACTCATAGATGCATCAATGTCAAACAGATTCTTTGGTGAATATCAGATAATGATATTCGATGAGGCGCATAATTTAGAAAATGTTGTCACTGAATTATTTGCATATGAATATTCATCGCAGTATACAATGAGAATGCTGCATTATTTCCAGAAACGCATGCATAATGCTGTCAGGAACATGATTCAATCACAGTCAAACGAGCTAAGGGAACTATTTGAAAATATATTACACATGATAAATGAATTAATAGAACAGAATGATGTGTTCATGCTTGATATCAGAGATGCAATAGTGTTTGACGATTCAAAGAGAAGAACATATAAACAGGAGCTTTTCTCATCCAATGCGGAGAGAATTAAATACATATTAACACTTTACAGGAATATTTTACGCACATCAAAGGAAACAATGGATATTATAAATGAATCATATTCATCAAAGAGATTATTATTTCATCTTATACGTTATGTTCATGAGAAGATGCAGTTCTTCCATGATGCATTTGCTGTTGTAACAGATGCGGAAAATGATGAATATGCATTTTTCTATGAAGCAGCTAAAAATCAGAATGTGACATTCTACGGAGTGCCTGTTGATACGGGTGAGATGTTTTCAAATCTTATGCTTAAAGGCAGCGGTATACCCATTATTTTTACATCTGCAACGCTCAGTGTTAACAGGAATTTTGATCTCTTTAAATCGCAGATAGGTCTGAATCTTGTTGAAAGGCAGTATCATGAAGGTATATATGAGACGAGTTTCAATTGGGATAAACAGATGAACATCTTCTGTATAACAGGTATGGGCAATCCCAATGAAAAGGCATTCTTGCAGAGAGCTGCGGAATTTATCAGATTTATATGCGCAGACAATAAGAAAACGCTTGTGCTGGCAACATCATATGAACAGATAGGTGAACTTTCCATGATACTCAAGGGTAATGAATTCCTGTTCCACAAAAAAGGAGATAATCCCGAATTAATAATATCATCACATAAGGAAGCGGATAGCTCTGTGCTCATAGGAACAAACAGATACTGGGAAGGAGTTGACCTTCCGGGCGAACTCTTGGAGCGTGTGATTATTCTGAAAATGCCATTTGCAGTTCCGGATGACCCGGTGATGGAGAAGCGCTGCGGCAGGAAAGAAGAAATGGGTATTAATCCCTTTATGGGATATACATTGCCATTAGCAGTATTAAAGCTGAAACAGGGTGTCGGGCGGCTTATAAGAAAGAGCAGTGATAAAGGTACAGTATATATACTTGACGAACGTATTGTGAGAAAGAGATATGGAAGTATTGTCATGAAATCAATGTTCGTGAAACCGGAAATAATTAATTATAATAATATTGTTGAGGTATAAAAATGAAACTCTATCTATTGAGACACGGAGAGAGCGAAGGGAATAAAGCGGGTAAATTCAGAGGTAGAATGGATTATCCAT
Organism: uncultured Bacteroidales bacterium; assembly: GCA_964544145.1. Taxonomy (GTDB): domain Bacteria; phylum Hydrothermota; class 32-111; order 32-111; family 32-111; genus CAZJAT01. The sequence continues at coordinate 9,079 of CAZJAT010000028.1, forward strand.
TGACTGAAAATGGGAAGATACAGGCAGAGGCAGCCGGACAGTATCTGAAGGACATTGATTTTGAGGCAGTTTACAGCAGTCCAATGAAAAGGGCTATGCAGACAGCAGAGGCAGTCTGCAGTGCAGCAGGAATAGATTACAGCATTTCTGAATATTTTAATAATATTGAATTAGGTGAATGGGAAGGAAAGGAAAAAGCATTAATACGCAAGACATATCCGCTGGAATGGCAAAAATGGATAAATGATCCGGAATCACTCTCAGTCAATGGAATGGAGAGTATTGAAGATATAAAAAACAGAGTCAGAGAGGGTATAGAGCTAATAAGAGAATCGCATAGCGGGAATGTACTCATTGTATCTCACAGGGCTGTCATTAAACCGCTTATAGCCGAACTTCTGGGTATTGAGAGACCCTCATTCTGGAGGGTACATGTATTTGCAGCCGCCGTTTCTGTGATGGAGTGGCGTGAACCGACAGGATGGATAATGAGGCATTTGAATATCAATCATTATATTGAACATTCAATTGAGGAGGATGCATGAAATTCAATTATGTTCATGAAAATGTCTATATATATATTGAACATGATAAAGACAGTGTGCATAAAATTATATTCACAGGTACACATAAAGAGAGTGAGCCTGAATCTTATGGTAAGACAATAAAAAAAGAATTGGATGAGTATTTCAATGGTACTTTGAAGAAATTCACACTCAAATTCCATTTTAAGGGAACAAAATTTCAGCAGGATGTGCTTAGAGCAATGTATAAGGTGCCTTATGGAAACGCTATATCATACAGTGAATTGGCAGAAAGGGCGGGTTACAAAAAAGCATATAGAGCAGCTGCTTCTGTTTGCTCTCACAATGATTTGGTTATTCTACTCCCATGCCACAGGATTATTGCTTCTGACGGAGGATATGGAGGATTCGGCAATGATGTGGGTCTCAAAATACGTCTGTTAAAGCATGAGGGATATTCAAGAGAGAAAAAGTAATCAAATACAATCTCATATGCGTATTTACAGATTAAAAGAACAAATATCAGCATTATCTTTAAAAATAAAATATTTTAATTATATTTTTATAATATTGACATAATATAATAAGATAATATAATAATAAATCTATGCAAATATCTTTTATTTCTCAATATTATCCTCCCGAAATGGGTGCCCCGGCATCCAGGGTTTCAGAATTGTCTAAATACTGGGCAAAGAGCGGTCAGACAGTAACGGTTATTACTGGTATGCCCAATCACCCTGACGGCATAATACATCCTACATATAAGTGGGAATATTTCAAAGAGGAAAACAAATTCGGAGTAAGAGTATTGAGGGTATTCCTCTATGTAACAGCAAACAGAGGTGTCTTTAAGAGAATAATGGGTTTTCTATCATTTATGATTACATCTCTGATTGTGGGATTGCTCAAATCCAACACAGATGTTGTGATAGCCACATCACCGCAATTATTTGTGGGTTTATCCGGCCTCATTATATCACGTCTGAAGGGCAAACCATTCATATTTGAGGTAAGGGATATATGGCCTCAATCAGCAGTTGAACTTGGAGTGATAAAGAACAGACTCGTTATAAAGGCAATGGAGATGCTTGAGCTTACATTATACAAGAAAGCAGCAATGATTGTTGTTGCAGTAAAGGGAATGAAGCAGATTATTACAGATAAAGGTGTAGATGCAAAGAAGATACATTTTATTCCCAATGGGATTGATTCAGAGCGTTTTGCACTTAAGGGAGAGCCATTGCTGAGAACAAAGGATATGTACAGGGATAAATTCCTTGTCGGTTATGTGGGTACAATAGGAATGGCACACGGATTGGAAATTCTACCCAAAACAGCAGAGCTTCTCAAGGATACGAATATTCATTTTATTATCATCGGAGATGGCGCAGAGAGGGAGAATATTGAATCATATATAAGAGAAAAAAAATTGAGTAATATATCTATGCTTGGGAAAATGCCAAGGGACAGGATACCATCCATTCTCAAGGAATTGGATCTGGGTTTTGTTCATCTGAAGAAATTCCCATTAATGGACAATGCAGTGCCTTCAAAGATATATGAGATAATGGCTGCAGGTATACCTGTTCTTGCCGGTATATCAGGAATAGGAAAGCAATTCATAGAGGATAATGGATTTGGTTTTGTTTTTGAACAGGAAAATGAGATATCTCTTGAAACAGTACTGAGATCAGTAATTAAAGAAGACAGAAAAAAATTAGAACATATGGGAAGAAACGGTCAGAAGGTTGCATTTGAGAAATATGACAGAAAAAAACAGGCAATGAAATATCTTTCATATATAAAGGAATTATAGATGCTTGAAATAGGTGTAATAGTTATTTCTTTTTTATTATCCCTATTCCTTGTTTCAGGGACAATGAGAATGGCTATATCATTCGGTGTACATGATGTTCCTGATGGCAGGAAGATTCACACAGAACAGGTGCCTACACTTGGAGGACTTGGGATGTTTGCTGCCATTTGGATAACAATGATTCTACTGGATATATTCAATGTGATGGATTTCAAACAGATTATTTTCAGAATCTTTGCAGTATCAATTGCAATGTTCATTATGGGAGTTATTGATGATGTAAATGGTTTGTCTGCAAAACAGAAATTTATTGTGCAGATACTTGCCGGAGCGGTTTTCTTTATATGGAATAATACAAATTCAGTGGTAATCTTTACTAATCCCCTTATATCAGTTTTGATATTCACATTTCTGTCAATGCTCTTTTTTACAGTCATGACAAATGCAGTGAATTTCATTGATGGTTTGGACGGTCTGTGCGGCGGTGTATCCATTATTTTTTCCATTGCGCTTGTAATCTTTGCAATGAATATTGGCAATGATTATCTTAAATTTTTAAATCTTTCAGTTATAGGTGCATTATTTGGTTTTATAATATTTAATTTTTATCCTGCAAAGATATTCATGGGTGATACGGGTTCGCTTTTCCTTGGCGGTATATTTACAATGAATGCTATTATAATGATATATCTTTCACCGGATAAATTTATTTCATTTATAATGCTTTACTCATATCTCTTTATTGAACTGGGACTCACGGTTATGAGACGTATAATAAAAAGAACAAAAATATTTTCAGCAGACAAGAGCCATATTCATCATATATTGAAGGGAGGAAATGCCGACCAGCGAAAAGCCGTTGTAATTATATATGCTATCAATGCAGTATTTGCCTTATTATCAGTATTGTATTTTACATTCAGTAATATTGCTTATATATTTGTGTATATTGCCTACACACTGATACTGCTGGTTTTCTTTAGTATTAAAATGCTGAAGAATGGAGAACAATAATGATTTTCAATAGAGACAATCAGAGTATTAAATTAACAATATTTATTCTTGATATATTTTTTACTATTATTTCGTTTGCATCAGCATTATTGATTAGAATAACAGTGTTCAGGAATCTCTTCTTTGAATTCAATCTTGAGATATACAGCATTATATTTATTATAACAATACTCATGTGGATAATAATGCTGAGGGTTCATAATCCTATACCCACATTGCCCAATTATTCATTCAAGGATGTTGTATTTGATTTAATAAAGCGAATTGCATTGGGTGTTATTATCATATTTTCCATATCATTTCTTATGAGAGGTATTATTATATCCCGTCTGTTTATACTTCTGTTCGGTATTCTGAATATTTTATTCCTATTTGCAGAGAGGCGATTATTTTTTATATACAAAAGACGTAAATTCAGGAAAGGCAAGGATCTAACAAGAGTGCTTATAGTGGGGAATGAACAGAATCCAAAAGACCTTGTGGGTGTTATGTCATCACACACTGACTGGGGAATAAAGCTGGTGGATACTGTTGATGCTGAAAAATTAAAGGATTTGTCGTATATTGAAAATTGGAAAACAATGCATATTGATATTGTAATATTTATCATAAACAAAAATTCATTGGAGATATTCAATAATTCAATAGGAAAACTCATGCAATCAGGCATAACAACAATGCTTTATCTGGATTCATTCATTGATTCAGGTGATGCATTTATTGATTTTCAATCATTTCTCAATCTTGATTTTCTCACATTTTCTTCTTCAAAGGAAAGGGAATTATCATTATACATCAAATATTCAATGGACAGAATTATGGCTTGTATATTGCTTATACTGCTTTCACCAATTATGCTTTTCACAGCCTTTCTGCTGTGGATATTTGAAGGAAAACCGATTCTCTTCAGCCAGAAACGTGTCGGATACAATGGAAGGTTATTCAATATGCTTAAATTCAGGACAATGTGCAGGGATGCAGAATTAAAAAAGGAGAAACTGAAGAAAAATAATTGTATGTCAGGACCTGTGTTCAAAATGAAAAATGACCCGCGTGTAAACAGATTCGGGCGTTTTTTAAGAAGATGGTCAATAGATGAATTCCCTCAATTAATAAATATTATTAAAGGGGAAATGAGTTTTGTAGGACCAAGGCCGCCTTTGCCGGATGAGGTGAAGGAGTATAAATTATGGCAGAGAAGGAGATTGTCTCTGAGACCGGGACTTACATGCACATGGCAGATTTCGGGAAGAAATAATATTGATTTTATCAGATGGATGCAGATGGATATGGAATATATTGATCATTGGTCATTATTGTATGACATTGTGATTGTAATAAAGACGATTCCGGCAATCATCTCTAATAGAGGCAATATATGAAATTCATCGCAATATTATTGCTTATGATAACAGCGATATGTCTGCAGGCATTGGTATTTGAAAATAATGATTATTTTGATTATATTGATTATCTCTCAAAGAGGCATGTTCTTGATTTGAGGAATAATGATATTCCATTAACAGAAAATGGGATTAGACTTTCATACATTGGTTCAGATAATAATGATAATGCAATATATAAATATATTTTAAAGCGAATGAAAAAGAAGAAAATGATATGGTTTAATAATACACTGTCTGTACAGGGGGAGTATAAAGAAAATCTTCACAGCGGAATAGATAACAGCTTATCACTCTATATGGATATGAATGATCTTTTCTGCGAATCGGAACTGATAACAGAATACCCATACAGCGATACTTCCTATGCATATCAAATGTCAAGAAAAGAGTGGAATAATACATCATCCCAGATAAGAAAGGCCTATATATCGTATGAAAAGAATGATTACCTCATAGCAGGAGGCAGATTTATACCTGCTATGGGCAGAGGAATATTTGATAATTTATTTATTTCATCAGAGATTGAACCCCTGGATGGATTCTATTTCCGGTTTGAAAAACAATTCTTTGATTTTTCATTTTACACGGCAACACTGACGCCGGGGCATAAGGAATTCAGGGATGATTCGCTGAGAAAATATGTCTCTTATCATAAAGCAGGAGTCAAATTGCCGTATAATAATTATTTGGCATTCAAGGAACTTATTTCATATGCATCGCTTTTACCTGAATTAATGTACACCAATCCTATATTACTCTATTATGGAGTGCAGTGGAATACGCATAGGGATGATAATGTTGTGTGGGCAATTGAGGCTATAAATAAATCAATTCGAGGTTTAACACTGAGCGGTGAACTCTTTGTTGATGATTTTATTTATGAGAAAGAACTTAAAATGCTGTTTTCGGATTTTACATTATATGCTCCGGACAAGTTGGGCATTATTGTATCTGCCTCATATGCACCTGATGTGGTCAATGGTTTGCTGATTGAGGGAGAATATGCGAGAATTAGTAAATATACAGGAACGCACAGACATCCTGAGGTTGCTTATTCATATTACAATGAACCTGTTTTGTATTTCATAGGACCCGATGCAGATCTTATGGGTGTGAGAATAAGCTATTATTCTTCAGACAAATGGGGCGCCAGGGGATATCTGTCATATAAGAGGAAGGGTGAAGGACGCATATATGATTCATTTGTTGAATCGACAAATCAGGATTATGAATTTGAATTTCCGTCAGGCATTATTGAGAAGACCATTCAGGGAAATATTGAGATATTCCTCCATTATAATATATTCACACTGAAAATGTCAGGTGGGTATACTGATATTAAAAATGGTAATAATATTATTTTGGATAACAGCACTATTCCTTATATTAATTTAATCGGAGAAATAAACTTATGAAATATATAATTATTTTCCTGCTGCTTATTTCAAGCTTATTTATATTTTCAGAGCAGATGATTTACAGGGATTATGTATATTATCATTATATTGATTATTTAATGGTAAAGGGGTACATAATATTAAGAAACAATGATATCCCTCACTCATCGTCAGAGATAAGGGAATCATTGGAGAATACAGTAATAAGATATTCTACTTCAGGCAGGCGCATACCTGTTAATGATCTTCAATTGATAAATCTTATCTATAATGACCTCTCTGTAGAAGGTGATGCATTGATAAGAGATCAATTCGCAGTTCAGGCATATCAGGCAGATTCCATTGATTATCTGCTTAGCAACAAACTCTCATTGATAGGGCATTTCAGCAATGCAGATGTTCAGGTAATGCTAAGTTCTCAATTGCCCTATGGAGAAAAGGAATACAAAGATACAATCAGGGCTTTGGAATGGAAAGGTACAAAAAGTACTATTAATAGGGCAGTAATAGATTATTACAGCAATGGAAATTACATTATTGCAGGCAGATTTTTACCTGCATGGGGCCAGGGTCTTTTTGATAATATGTTTTTATCCAGATTCACGCCGTCATATGATGGCTTGAGTTTCAATCTGCGGAAGAACAATGTGGATTTCACATATTTCACAGCTATTGTAACACCTGCACATGCCGTTTTCAGGGATGATTCGTTTAAGACATATGTGTCAATGCACAAATTGTCATTTCAGCTTCCCATGAGGTCATCATTTGCATTTAAGGAAATCATCATATACTCATCAAAATTACCGGAGATGAGATATGTCAATCCATTTGCATTCTATTATTTTACACAGTGGAATGGAAGGGTGGATGATAATGTTATATGGTCATTGGAGTTCAGGAATCAGTTTTTTAGAAAAATACCTCTGAGTGCGGAAATCTTTGTTGATGATTATCAATATGATGAACAGAGAGAAATAGCACCCAATAAAGTGGGACTGCAATTAACAGCAGGTATACCCATGTATTTCAAGGGACTATACGGCGAGCTTGAATATGCAATGATAACAAAGTGGACAGGAACCCATGAATATGCTCAATGCATATATAAATATTATGAGCATCCAATGATGTACTTCATAGGGCCTGATGCCGACATTACAGGCATAAGAATAACATATATGATGGGCACAGTATTCAATGCATATTACACATTTCAGTATATAAGGAAAGGGGAAGGCATACTTGAATTGCCGCATGAGACAGAAGGCGGTGACCCGCACCCCGCATTTCCATCGGGTATTGTTGAATTAACATCCAATCACTATCTTGATTTACAGTATCAACCTTTAGAGTATTTTTCATTAAGCTGCGGACTGCAGTGGACGGAAACTGAAAACTATATGCATATATTAAATAATGAAAATAAATATTTGAAAATCTATATACAAGGAGAACTGAGAATATGAATGTACTGATTACAGGTGGAGCTGGATTTATCGGTTCACATCTTCAGGATACACTGATTGATATGGGCCATGATGTTACTGTTATTGACAATTTATCAACAGGATTTGAGAAGAATATCAATAAAAAATCAAAATTCTACAGGGTTGATATATCCAATTATAAGAAGATAGCCCCAATATTCAAAAAAGAGCAATTTGAAATAATATTTCACACAGCAGCGCAGATTGATGTAAGAAAGGCATCAGAAAATCCTCTGTGGGATGCAGAAATCAACATATTGGGTACAATAAATCTTCTTAAAAATGCAGTGGAGAATGGTGTGAAAAAAATAATCTTTTCATCAACAGGCGGAGCTATGTATGGTAATGTGGAATCCCCTGCTGATGAGCAATCCATTCCCAATCCCAAATCACCTTATGGAATATCAAAATATTCAGATGAGATGTATATACGATTTTTCGGAGATGAACATAATCTTGAATATACCATATTGAGATATGCCAATGTATATGGTCCCAGACAATCCATAAAGGGTGAAGCAGGTGTTGTATCCATATTTATAAATAACATGATTAATGAGAGGGATTGCTATCTATATGGTTTCGGTAATATGATAAGGGATTATACATATGTTGATGACGTGGTGGAAGCAAATATATTAGCAATGAATAAAGGAAATAAAATGCTTTATAATGTGGGAACAGGAACAAAGACATCGGTAAAAGAGCTGTATGACAGAATTAAAAAGCATTTTCCCGAATATACAAAAGAACCGATAAAAAAAGACAGACGTTCCGGTGAACTGGCTTCATCTGTGCTGAATGGAAAATCACTACTCAGGGATTTTGACAAGGACTCATATATAGATATGGATACCGGGGTGCCGAAAACGGTTAATTGGTTTAAAGGGGAGCATAATGAGCGATAAGAAGGATTATTTTGTTCATGAATCATCATATATTGATGAAGGCGCCATTATAGGCAATGGGACAAAGATTTGGCATTTTTCGCATATCATGAATGGAGCTGTAATAGGAAATGACTGTTCAATAGGTCAGTCATGCACTGTTGAAAGCCGTGCTGTATTGGGTGACAGAGTAAAATTACAGAATAACATATCTGTTTATGGTCTGGTGAATATTGAAGATGATGTGTTCCTTGGTCCAAGCATGGTGTTTACAAATGATTTGAATCCCAGAGCAGCATTCCCCAAAAAAGGCGAATGGATACCGACATTGGTCAAAAAGGGTGCATCAATAGGGGCAAATGCCACAATAATCTGCGGTATAGAGATAGGCATGTGGTCATTTGTCGGCGCAGGTTCTGTTGTAACAAAGGATGTTCCGGATTATGCGATAGTAGCAGGCAATCCGGCTACGATCAGGGGATATATGTGTCAATGCGGGAAAAAAATGGAAGGCATTATGCCGGGAAATGACATTAAACAATTCACATGCAAGTGCGGCAGAACATATAAAATTACGGAAAATGGGGTCAATTATGAAGGTTAATATGCTTGATTTGACAAGGGAATACAGAGAGAATAGGGTTAATTACATAAAGGCAGTTGAATCCGTATTTGATGACAGTGCTTTTATTCTCGGAAATTATGTTAATCAATTTGAAAAAGATATATCTGCATATACTGAATCAAAACACTGTATTGGTGTTGCAAATGGAACAGATGCGCTATGGCTTGCATTAATGGCTGCCGGTATAGGCAAAGGCGATGAAGTAATAACAACACCATTCACATTTATAGCAACAGCAGAGACCATTGCTCAGGCAGGTGCAAAACCTGTATTTGCCGACATTGACAGCCGCACATTGAATATTTCACCTATTGAGATTGAGAAAAAAATAACAGCAAATACAAAGGCTTTGCTGCCTGTTCATCTGTATGGTAATTCTGCGGATATGGATGCAATAATGGGTATTGCCGATGAATACAAACTAAAGGTTATTGAAGATTGTGCTCAGTCAATCGGTTCCACATATAAAGGCAGAATGACCGGCACATTCGGCGATTGCGGGACATTCAGTTTTTATCCGACAAAGAATCTCGGCTGTGCGGGAGATGGCGGTGCTGTTATTACTGATGACAGTGAAATTGATAATATGGTCAGAATACTCCGTATTCATGGCTCAGTAAAAAAATACACACATCATTTTGAGGGTTTTAATTCGCGTCTTGACGGCATCCAGGCGGCTCTGCTCTCTGTTAAACTGATGGATTTAGACAGCAAGAATAAAAGGAGAAGGGAAATTGCCAGGATGTACAGAGAGGGCATTGGCAGCAGGGTTGAATACCAAAAAACAACAGAGCATGCATATCATATTTATCATCAATTTACAATTATCACTGAAAAGAGAGATGAATTGAAGGATTGGCTTTCGGAAAACAGTATAGGAACTGCAATACATTATCCTATACCATTGCATAAACAGAAGGTATTTACTCAATATGCAGATGAATCATATCCTGTGGCAGAGAATATGGCGTCAAGAGTACTCTCCTTGCCCATATATCCAGAACTGCATAATGAAGAAATAGAATATGTTATTCAGAATGTAAATGATTTCTTCAGAACTCATTAAAAAAGTACCTCACAGCATAGGCGTTTACCTGTTCAGGGATGCCTCAAAAAAAATCATCTATATAGGCAAATCCATTGATTTACGCAATAGGGTCAAACAGTATTTTGTTAAAAGCGGTGATCCACGTATGCAGGTGATACTGATAAGAAGAAACACTGTATCTATTGATTATCATGTTACACAAACAGAGCAGGAAGCACTCCTGCTGGAATATAATTTAATAAGACGGTATCAACCCAGATACAATGTGTCGCTTAAAGAAACAAACAAATATCCATATATTATGATTACCAATGATGATCTTCCACGCATACAATCAACATGGAAGAAGGATGAAAAGGGTATATATTTTGGTCCATTCACTTCATCATATTTTGTGAGCAATATGGTTGATATTATTTCAGATATTTTCATGTTGAGAAAATGCAGGAATAAAAATCCAAGAAAAGCATGTATTGAAAAACAGATGGGAAGATGCAATGCGCCATGTGAATATGCTTCAGAACGAATCAAATATAAGGAGAATATTGAACATATAAAGAAAATACTTGGGGGTCATTACAGATCAATGCTTGAATTACTCAATGAAAAGATGAGAGAAGAAAGTGAAAGGGAGCATTTTGAAAATGCTGCAAAGATAAGGGATACTGTAAAGATAATTAGAAATTATATCAGAAGAGGAAAAAAGACGGGAGTCAGACACAGAAACAGAGACATGATATATGCTGCAAGAGAGGGCACAAGGGGAATTTTTACTATTGTAAGAATGAGAGATGGCGTGATAACTGATATATTAGATAAAAAATTTACAATACCCGTTTCAATACCTGATGAAATGGTGCTTAAGGATGCAGTATTGGATCATTATTCAATGGCAGATTATTCGGATATGAGTCTGCTGCTTTTGCCTTATGATGTAGAGGAAAATGATATAGAGAATCTTTTTAATGGCAGGGTTAAGGTGAGGGTACAGAGTAATAGAGGTATAGATAAGCGGTTGTTTGAAACGGCAAAGGAAAATGCCGAGAGAAAACTTGCCGATTATATGCAGAAGGAATACATACCGCCACGCCTCAAGGACTTGCAGTCTCAGCTTATGCTTGATAGGATTCCCCAATTGATTGGCGGTGTGGATATCTCTCATTTTTCCGGTAAATGGTCAGCAGGTGCTGTTATATGTTTTAAAAACGGAAAACCCTTTAAATCAGCTTATAGATATTATAAGCTTGAATATATCGGCAATGATGATTATCAGTCAATAACTCATATATTAGGAAGATATCTGGATAAATATAAATTGGATATGGTGCTTATTGACGGAGGCATAGGACAGCTGGGAGCAGCAAAAAAAGTTATAGATAAAATGACAGACAAGCCATTTCTTTTCTCATTATCAAAGAGACCCGATACATTGTACAATAAAGACGGCAAAGCGATATCAATAAATCCCAAGAGCAGTGCTATGAAACTCATCAGGGACATACGAGATGAATCCCACAGATTTGCAAATAAATTAAGAAAGATACAAATGGAAAAGCTGAATGATTAATATTGTCAATTCTTACAAGAGCAATACAACAGTTGACAAAAAAAAATGAAGGTATAAAATATTAATATGAAGCATGATTTTCCTATCATCAGTTCATTTGAGAATGAAGAACTCTTTCTCAATACAATAAAATATCTATCTGATGTTATTGATTCCAGGGATGTATATACACTGGGTCATTCGGAGCGGGTACAGCGTTATTCAATGAGGATTGGCAGGAGAATGAATCTGTCATCAAAAAAGCTTGATGTCCTGTATCTCTCATCAATACTGCATGACATAGGAAAGGTCAAAGTGCCTATTGATATACTCAAAAGCGGCAAAAAACTCAATAAATATGAATTCTCTGAGATGAAGCGGCATCCCATATATGGGGCATATCTGCTGGGTTCATTCAGATATGTCAGTGGTGTTCAGGAAGCAATACGCCATCATCATGAGCGTTTTGACGGTAAGGGTTATCCTGATGGTATCAAAGGCAATCAGATACCTATATATTCTAAAATAATCGCCATATGTGATGCATTTGATGCAATGACTTCTAACAGAACTTATATGAGAGAGATTAAAAATGAGAAACATGCATTGCAGGAGATAATAAGAAATAGAGGGACGCAGTTTGACCCGGATATTACCGATATATTTATTGAACTATTTGAAGAGGGATATATTCATCTTGAAAAGGGTCTATATTTTTCCGAGCTAAATAACATGAATTCCGATGAATTGTCAGAGTTTCTCATTAAAAAAGCAATTAAATTACTGCCTGAGGGATATGATAAAGATATTGCCAAATATCATTTGGGCAAACTGCATCTAAGGAATTTCCGCTTAAAGAAAGCATTAAATGCCTTCAATAAATTTATGCCTATTGTGAAAGATAACAGAACAAAAGCTGAATTGTACAATAATATTGCTTCTGCATACTATTATCTGGAGGATTTTGATAAATCACTTGATTACAATAACAAGGTATACAAAATAAAGGAAGCATATCTTGAAAAGGCGCGAGCATACAGATATAAATCAATGATAATGTTCAATCTGGGTAAATCCCCAAATGAGATACTCTCATTGCTGAGTAAATCGGAGAAGATGCATTCAATTATTGACAATAAGGTTGAAAGGGAAAAGAAAAGGATTATTAATTCAAATTTTTCAATTACTAAATACAATAGACTGATAAATTTCTCCAAAAAGATACAGATGGATAATGCCAAGCATTATGACATACTGGCATTTATTATGTATAATTTGGCTGATTTTGAAAAAGCACAGCAATATTATCTGAAATCCATTAATCTCAAGCATTTTCACAGTGATATATATGGTTCCATTCGTTCGCAGGCAGGCATTGCAATGTTATATATGGATATGAACCGTTTCAAGGATGCAGAATTCAATCTGCTTGAATCAATGAATCTTGCAGAGAATCTCAATGATAAAGCAGGGCTGAGAATGGTCAATAATAATCTGGGCAGATTATATCTCTATTGGAATAAACCGG
>CAZJAT010000029.1:0-21510 GCA_964544145.1 uncultured Bacteroidales bacterium
TCACCAGCTTACCAGCCACTAATTTCCAGCCCCTTCACAAATGTTGATCTAATGTTATATAGAAATCCTCTGTAAACATATGCCCCATATCCTCAAATTCCACATATATTGTATTTATCCCGGCATTATTGAGTCTATCCCTCAATGAGCGTTGAAATTCAATACTATGGTCCTTTGAACCTGTTATTATGATAATATCTGAATTACTATATGCTTCAAATTCCTCATTGGGTAAATCCGGTCCCGGGCATAATGTGATAATCTTCACTATATTCATTGGACTGTGCTGCGCATAATCCAATGCCATTCTGCCGCCATGAGAAAAGCCGCCAATAATTATATTATTTTTATCATAATTATATTTTTTATTTAATTTAGCAATCATACTATCAATATCCCGTCTGCCTATCTCAAGATTCTCCCAATAGTATGTGTCATTGGTGAACACCTGTGATGACTGTATCAGTGCAATTATATAATTTCCCCTCATCTTATCTGTTACCCACTGCTTCTCAAATGCTTCATTGCTGCCCATACCCCCGTGCAATGCTATCATAAGCGGATAGGTATTATTTTCCCAGTCATCAGGTGCAATAATCAACAATGTTGCTTCAGCTATCTCTGATGCACATTCTCTCAATTCTATATTCTTATTCAGGAAACTCAAATAACGTTCATTGTCTTCCAGATATGAGAACATGGGAGAACCTATATCAATTGGATATATCACATCCCTGCTATTGCCGTCAAGCAATGCATCAATAACCTTTTCATCTTCTCCCATCTCTTTATATATCATTGCCATATTCATAGTGATATTAAACTGTTTGTCCGGAAACATATCCTGATGTGCTATCAGAACCTGCACGGCTTCCTGATACCTGTTTTCATTGATAAGCTCAATTACAAATTCTCTTAATGCATTGTAATCTTTAAAGAAAAAACCCGCCATCATAGATATACCAATACATATCATAACAAATGATAATATGACCTTTTTCATAACTACTCCTTCTTTTTTCATTTCCAGCCCACCAGCTTACCAGCCACCAGTTTACCAGCCAGCAAGCACTGCCCAGAGATACCATGCAGCATATGCCTTCAGATTCCCGTTTAATGCCTGTGTGTGTGCCGGTGTGCAGTCATACCAGGCGCCCGGATTATTATTCTGCCATTCAACAGCCCAATTTGATTCAAGCGAACCATCCCCATCCGAGTCATAATCGCAATTATCATTTGCATATAAATCCAGATAATAATTACCATCAGGGTCATATGATTCAATATCTGCAAAATCATATAATATCTTTTTATTTGTATTGCAATATTGCCTAATCTGCTCATTCCTTATATGCAGATTACCCTCTTCACCCGTTCCATCAAGATGACCCGTCATATAGACAAATACAATATCCGGATATTCATATTCCAGATTATTCATCAATGTCAGATATGTTTCAATATTCTCCTCAGATGCATCCGACACCTCTCCGCACCATGACCATATTATTACATTTACCTCTGAATGATTGGCAATAAAATTCTTTGTTGCATCATACCATGCAGTAAAATCAGGATTGCCAAGGTCATAGGCCCCGCTGAATGGTGTGTCATAGAGAGTTAATACAGAGTCATTGTTATCACCGCTGAATTCATAATCATTCCCTGCATAATCAATAAGACCCTCCATACCTGTTATCAGTTGACTGCCATGGGATGTGTGTCCATAGGCAATAACCAATTCAGCTTTTGCCTGTTCTATATATGCTATGGGTATTAAGTCAATATCTGCACTTGAATGATCAATAAGCACAGCTGTATCTCCTGTGACAATGGGATGAACCACTGAACAGCCGCAAGCTATTATTAAAATGGATATAAGGAATATATGTTTCATAATCACTCCTTTCTTTTATTGTAGAACAGGAATATATTTTTTGCAACAGCATATTATTCACCCTTGAAATTGAGTGCTTAAAATGATAAACTTCAATTCAATTATAAATATACAATTTTGCAGGAGCATTCAGATGAATAAAACGGATATTATCTTTACTGTAAATCCGGGTGCGACATCAACTAAATGCGCCCTATTTTCCATAAATAATGACAATCTGGAAGAGATCGCAGCTCAGAATATTGAACATCCTGATACTGTGATAAATGGATTTGATTCCATTGCTGCACAGGTGGATTACCGGGAAAAACTGGTCAGGACTTTTATTGACAATCATTTACCGGAAAACACCAAAATCGCAGCCTGCGCAGGCAGGGGCGGAATGCTGTCACCTGTTCCAAGCGGTGTAATAAAGGTTAATGAGCAATTGGTTGAATTTTCTCTCCATACGCCGGTTTATCAGCATGCCTCAAATCTCGGTTCCCCCCTTGCATTCAGAATTGCGCAGTCATATGATATTGATGCATATATTGTTGACCCTGTCAGTGTGGATGAATTGCCTCCCATTGCGCGCATATCCGGTTCGCCTGATTTTCCGCGCTTCAGCTTTGTGCATGCATTGAATATACGTGCAACTATACGCAAGCTGAGCATCCAATTGAATAAGGATTTTTCTCACATGAAATGTGTTGCTGCACATCTGGGAGGAGGGTTTTCCATTGCAGCATTCTCAAAAGGCAGGATAATTGATAATGACAATAGAATGGAAGGAGCTGCATTCACACCGGAACGCGCCGGCGGTGTACCTCCTATTCCGCTTGTAAATGCATGCTTCTCGGGGAAATATACAAAAAAAGAGATAATGAAGAAATTGTACGGCGAAGCGGGTCTATTTGCATATTTAAAGACAAAGGATTTGCGTGATGTGCTCAGTGCCATTGAAAATGGAGATGAATATACTGAGATGATATATAATGCAATGGTGTATCAGATAGCCAAAGAGATTGCATCAATGGCATCTGTGCTCTGTTTTGATATGGATGGCATTATTATCACAGGCGGTTTGGCATATTCAAAAAAACTTATTGCTGATATTAAAAAGAGGGTCAACCCCATTGGCGATGTTTTTGTATTTCCCGGAAGCAATGAGAGCGAAGCGCTTGCCAATGCAGTATTGAGAGTGTTAAAGGGTGATGATACATATATGACATGGCCGGTGAAAACCAATGTCCAGGAGCATTGATATGAATATAAAGAGTTTTGATGCATTAAAGGAGAGCGTAAAGAAACTAAAACCCATGCGTGTGTCTGTTGCAGCAGGCGCCGATAAGGATGTCATTGAAAGCTTGAAGCTCGGTATGGAGCTGGGTTTTATTGAACAACCCATTCTCACGGGTGATAAAGAACAGATAGGGAATATCATTTCCGAAATGGGATACAATGCAGGCCATTTTGATATATGCCATGCTGACAATCATGCCGATGCGGCTATTGAAGCAGTGAGAGCAATCACAAATGGAGATGCACAGATTCTAATCAAAGGAAAATTGGAAACAATATTCTATCTTAGAGCTATTCTGGATAAGGAAAATGGTATAAGAAAATCAGAGACATTATCAAATCTCACATTATTTGAGATGGAGAGCTATCATAAGCTGCTCTGCGTGACGGATAATGCCATTACTCCATTCCCCACATTACAGGAAAAAAAGGTAATTATTGAAAATACAAAGATACTCTGGACATCACTGGGTATTGATTTGCCTAAGGTAGCAGTGCTTGCAGCAATTGAATTGGTTAATCCCAAGATGCAGGCAACAGCCGATGCTGCATGTCTCTCACAGATGGCTGAAAGGGGACAGATAAAGGGATTTCTCATTGACGGGCCTCTATCCTATGATATTGCCATTGACACTGCATGTGCAAAGGGAAAACATCTGGATAATTCATCCATTGCAGGAGACCCTGATTTACTGCTCATGCCCAATCTTGAATCAGCCAATATCCTTGGTAAGAGTTATAAATTTCATGGTAATGCTAATTCGGGCGGTCTTGTTATGGGTGCTTCTGTGCCTGTTGTACTCAATTCACGTTCCGATTCATCTATCAGGCGTCTCAATTCAATGATGATGGCAAGAGCTATTGCAGAAATTGATACACAGCAGAAATAATCTGCTGTGTATCTGTTCTTACTATTTATTCAATATATTCAATTCATTTTCTATCTTATCAATGGGTAATTTGTCAGCCATACGGTGTTTTGCTATAACCGTTTTCAATGCATCAATAGGGAATAATTTTAATGTCTTTACTGCATAGAATACAGCAAATAATGCTGCTGTTTTTTTACCCATTTTTCTGAAATCCTCGGTAATGACATCTGCTCCTGTTTCCGGGCATTCCAGACTTTTATCAATAATGAGTGTTCCTGATTTCATATCATTGATACGTTTCATATTATTGTTCAGTCCATCCTGTGATGTAATAATAACCACATCATTGCTGCTGACTGTGTAATTACAATCCTTCTGCGGTGACACAATAATCTCTGCTGTGGAAAATCCGACACCTACTGTAACAGGATAACTGCCTCTGAGATTAACAGAGAGTCCTGATGCCATTGATGCCTGAGCATAGAATGAAGCAGCCGTCTGCACAGCCTCGCCTGCTGAACCGGATATGATGATTGACATGGGTTTATCAATATCTGATTTGAATGCCGTTTCAATCTCTTCAATATTGGAAAAGAGATTATCAGTCACGCCTTTTTTCTCAATAGAAGAAAATCCTTTATTATCATGTTTCCACACACCCTCTTCCTGACCTGAATCCTCCAGCAGGGAGTCCATCTTTACCCCTTTATTGAGTTTCAGACCATAGGAGGGACATACCTCAAGCACTTCAACAAGGGAAAATCCCTCTGTGCTTATGGCTTCTGCCAATTCATCGGCAAAATCACCGCGTGCAATAATCCTTCTCACATATGATGCCTTTGATATGCCTGCAAATGCACATATATCATAATTCCTTACTCCGCTTGTCTGTGGTGTTGTTGTTGTCTTGAAACAGCTTGGAGTGAAACCGCTTGCCTGACCGCCTGTCATACCATAGAGCATGTTATTATGTATAATAACTGTCATATCAATATTCTGTCTTGCTGCCTCAAGTATATGCTGCATGCCAATAGTTACACCGCCATCACCTGCAAAAACAATAACCTTTTTGCTCTTATCTGCCAGACCAAGTGATACGCCTGTTCCCAATGCCGCAGACCTGCCATGCAGTCCATGCACTGTGTGTGAATTGGCAAATCTGTCAATAATACCATGACATCCGATATCTGTTACTAATATTGTATCTAAAACATCTATGCCCAATTTCTCCAATGCCTTCTCAGTATTCTTGGCAATCAGATGATGTCCGCATCCCGGACAATAGGGTAATGCATGTGAATTTAAAAAATTATTATTCATTTGTCACCCCGCTTATTATCTGATTGGGTGTTATCATTTTTCCTATGGAATGAAGTACTGACACATTGTCAGGTACATTTTTCCCATATAGTAGTTCACTGTATTGTCCGAGCAGGTTTTCCTCAGCAATGACCACCTTCTTATATTTTTTCAATATGTCCAAATATTCATCAAGTAATGGTAAAAGTGTTTTTGCTACAAGCAGTGACACCTTTTTACCGTTTTTTCTCATTGTGTTTACAGCTTCCCTTGATGAAACCGCACTTATTCCATATGAAAAAATGATCGTATCTGCTCCTGAATCCTCATTTAATTCATAATATGAGTATTCTTTGATATTCCCTGTCATCTTCTCCGGCAGACGAGCTGTGTTTGCCATTGCCTCTTTGGTTGAATGCTGGAGAATACCATACTCATTGTGTGTTGATGCTGTGAATCTGACCTGATGTTTATTACTGCTTAGAGGAAGCATTGATGGTACATGATTATCCTGCGGTTTATAAGGAATAAATGCCTCATCACCCTCATAGAATCCGCGTTTAACAGGTTCCAAATCGGGCAGTGCATTAATATCATAACTCCTTGAAGTCATAACCATCTCTTTTGATGTAAGAAGTATTACCGGGGTTCTGAGATTGACTGCAATATGAGCTGCTTTATTCGCCATATTCCAGCAATCATCAAAATCTGAAATACCCAATGTGGGTATGGGGTAACCGCCTGATATCAATCCGCGGATAAAAAGCAGGTCACCCTGAGCTCCGCATGTTGCAGTCCCTGTTGAAGGACCCAGACGCTGCGCAAGAATTATTATCATAGGCAGTTCCATCATATAAGCCATATTTATTGATTCTGTCATAAGTGCAAATCCCGCAAATGATGTTGCAGTCACAGGGAGTTTGCCTGCCGCTGACATACCTGACATCCATTGAAGCACAGTTATCTCATCAGGTGCATGATATGTGGAAGGGAATCGCTGTGTTGCATAGAGATACAGATAATTAGCCGGTGTAATTGGATATCCGATAAATGCATCACCTCCTGATCTTGCCAGTGATTCAATGATCAGGCGTGACCCATTGATTAGCGCACGTTTATCATTATTCATAATTAGTCCCCTTTAATTGATTCAAATATATTAATTGTCCTCATTCTTTCTAATTTTATTCCATACATTGCCTATGATAATGAATATAATCGCAGCACCTATTGCACCATATGTTTTGTCAATAAAAAACCAGCCCATCTTATTTCCTAAAATACATATGAATATAACAATAGAGCCGCCTATAAAGGCCAGTTTTGCTCCAAGTTGAGATATCCATCCCCTCTTGTAAATACCCAGAAGAATAACAACTGCACCAATACCCCTTATTGTGTAAGAGATATATGCAATATCAAGTATTGCTCCCCTGAGAAATATGGCAAGAGGAATTGTAATGACATTAACCAAAAGCACCAATTTCTTTGCAGTTTCCAATATCTTCTTGTCTTCATCCTTTCTGCCCGTGAACACCTGATATATATCCTTTGTTGCAATAGTGACAACAGCAAAATTCACAGGTCCCACTGTTGATAATATTGCAGCAATAATACCGGCCAGAGCCAATCCTCCAAGTACAGGGTGAATAAATCCGGGTGTTGTCAGCAATGTGGCTAAAGCCATCTTCGGATTAATCCCTGCAGTGGGGAAGAATATACCTGTCTTGGCAATAAGACCGAGAATACCTATCATAATACCAAAAGGCGCAATGATGAGTGCAGACACAATTGCCGCATTCTTTGCTGTTGCAGGATTCTTTGCCGCAAATATGGGCTGAATACTTGCCTGTCCTGCCATTCCGCCTAGTATGCCGCCAAGCAATAAACTGAAAGCATAACCCAATCCGCCGCTGAACGGATTATAGAGATTGGCAGGCGAACCGAGAGCTACAAGATGATTGGACAATGCTCCAAATCCTCCCACTTTGCTTAATCCTATAAATAGTGCAATACCTATACCTGTAAACATTGTAATAACATGAATAATTCCTGTTATTGCCAGTGCATACATACCACCTACATAGGTATATGCCGTAATGATAATGGATGATACCAGCACAGCTGTGAGCCAATTTATATTGAATAGCGGAGATATAACGCTTGCACATGTCTGTAATTGAATATATGCCAATGTAATGTATGCAATCAGAAAAGCTATTGCTGATATTGTGCGCACCTTCGGTCCAAAGAGATTTTCCAGCATCTCACTGACTGTGTGCACATTCTTTGTTCTATAATGATATGCCACTGTAAAACCTATAATAACCATGCCCAGGGCAGTTGCCATATTGTACAGTATGGGTTGAAGTGTGCCGCTTGTGAATGCCTTTTCACTAACACCGATTGTGCTCATGCCTCCGAGCCATTCCGCTGCCACTACAACAGCACATGTGAGTACTCCGAGATTCCTTCCTGCTACCAGAAAATCGGCAGCTGACCGACTTGCCATCTTTTTTGTAAACATTGCTATGAGTATGACTGCTATGAAATAGATCAAAATGATCATAAAATAGATGTTCATCTCCACTCCTTTAAAACTGTGTAAATATGGTTTGCTGTTTCCAAAATAATATAATTCCTTCTTTGGAAATACATATTTGAATATAAGTCCATTTTGGAATTATAGATATTGTGTGCTCAGTGTCAACATAGTATTTATTTTTATTAAAAAAACCCGGAGAGATTAATCCCCGGGCTGAGACCCGCAGACGAAGGCATTTCGTTCTGCAAAGAACATAGGTCTTAATAATAATACGTAAAATCATGTATAATGTTTATTGTGATATGTAAACATATACAATGATTATTCAAAATACATATCAATATTCCTATTTACTATAATTTATTATTTATTATAATCATATCTATGATTAACCCTTATTTCAAATTCCATGATTGTGTTTATACAATCATTGACCAGACATTATTGCCGCATAGAGAGGTCTATCTTGACCTGCATTCTGTTGAGGATTATTTCAATGCAATCTATCAGTTGAAAGTGAGGGGGGCACCTGCTATAGGGGTGTCTGCCGCTTATGGCATCGTATCTGCAGTATGTGATTTAAAGATTTCTGATGATAAAAAAAATACTGCATATATGGCTATTGAGAAATTGCTCGCTGCACGTCCGACTGCTGTCAATCTGGCATTCGCACTTAACCGCATGAAAAAAGTTATTGATTCAAACACAAATAGCGAGACATTAAAGAATGAACTTTTAATTGAAGCAGACAATATAAGAGATAAAGAGATAACAAGTTGTGACAGCATTGCCCGGTTTGGACAAACTGTCATGAAGAATAAAATGAATATACTTACACACTGCAATACAGGTATGCTGGCCACTCCGGGCATAGGTACGGCGCTGGGTGTTATTTATAGAGCGCATGAAAGCGGAATATCTGTTCATGTGTATGTGCCAGAGACAAGACCCCTTTTTCAGGGAAGCAGATTAACCATTTTTGAATTGGAAAAAGCAAAAATACCATACACATTAATTACAGACAATATGAGAGGACAATTATTTGCAGATAATAGGATAGATATGGTCATAACAGGAGCCGACAGGATAGCCCTGAATGGTGACACAGCAAATAAAATCGGCACATTGGAATCCGCATTAATGGCAAATTATTATTCCATACCATTCTACATTGCAGCACCTGTATCAACAATTGATTTTTCCATTCAATCGGGAAATGAGATAATAATTGAGCATCGTTCGCCTGATGAGGTAAAGACTTTCGGCAATATCAGTGTAAGCATTGCATCATCTGTGATTAATCCTGCTTTTGATGTTACACCGGCAACATTTATCAGAGGAATCATAACTGAAAAGGGTATTACAGAACCATGCGTAGAAAATATTTCATTACTTCAATAATCATCATTATTGCATGCATATGTATTGCTGATGATGTCCCGTATGATCTATACATTCCGGAACCCTATGAAATACCCATGTCAAACAAATTGTTTACTCCGCATTATATGTATATTGAAGCAGGATTATCATCACATTCTGATCTTCTGCTGTATGGCGATTATATTCAGAGAAATATGAATCTCAATGCGCATTTCATTATAAATACTGTTAGAGGTCGATTCGGAACTGTTCATTTTAATGGCAGCATTCCCTCAAGTACAGTAAATTATTATACAGATATTTTATTAAAAACAGCTCAACTGGACAGCATAAATACCCGGATGGGAATGACAAACGCACTCTCTCTCTGCATTCATTCATTATCATTTGCATATATGAATAATTTCTATTTGATGTACACCGATGCATATCAGTATGATGTGTTTCATTCTGTATCGGGAAAACTCCATTCAGATGATAAAGCGATAGAGCTTAATGCAGATATAATATCTTTATCTAATTTTTCTAATAATATATACAGGATAATTCTCTCAAATGCAAACACCGGTATTGGTGTAATTGTTTATTCATTGCCTTTCCCTTATTTCACATTCAGTTCGCAGAACATCTCCATTGAAGCTAATGTGGGAAGATACAGCCGAATGCTTATTGAAAGCCCATTCTCTGACCATTTCTATGAAGAACACACACTGTATTTGCATGATTATTATAATATTGATGCAATTGTATCAGCAATGCAGATGAAATGGATGCTTAATGCAAGAACAGAGATTGATGCTATAGAATCATACAGCGACATAGATGAAAATGATATTGAAATATCCGCATATGCTGAATACACAAATTTATTTGACCCTATTTATATAAGCATCAAACCGGGTTATGAGTATTCTGATTATTACAGGGGTATTGTTTTCAATACATCACTTTCATATAAATACAAATATTCAAATATAATGCTTCAATATACCCTGTATTATGATGATAATGTTTATAATAATGTGAATTTGATTTTATCTTCGGGTAATAGTAATTTCCGCGTTATATGCGGCATTAAGAACCTTTTGGAGACAGATGATCCCTATTATGAATATTATTCGCCATATAGGTCATATTTTATTTCCATTGCAGTAATTGGGGGAAGTGTTTCCGATTAAATACCTATTTCCAATGTAAAGTGAATTCCACGCTGTTATTTTTTGTTTCAATATCACATGATACTGTATCAATTCCGCACTCAATAGCACTTCCCATATAGAAACCGGCTGCAATATAATTATCTTCCTGACTGTAAATGGGTGCATCCTTGAGGATAATAATGCATTTTTTTTCACCATCAGTATATTTGACTTCCATTTTGCCCATATTATAGAAGCGTGAATGAAGCATGGATATCCTGCTTAAAAATTTCACAAAATCCCCGCCTTTGACATATGCCTTATAAACAGTATTCAGCACCTTGCCTGCGGAGAATATTCCAACTTGTTTTAATTTCTCAATATCAGAACCATAGAACATCTCTGCAATTTTATTCAGAATATCCACATATATCTGATAATCATACCATGATGACTCCAATACGGGATATGATATTACCCCATTGAAATACTGCATCAGTTTTTCTGCATCCCCAAGTGAGAATGTCTCCTTTACAAATTCAATCTTTGAATTGATGGATGAACCCTTTACCATATATTCATTCATATAGCTTCATAATATCCTTCACGGATTTCCGTGTTTTTTTACCTTTCTTCTCTCCCTTACCGAGCGGGAGAATGACCTCGGGATGATACTGTTTGGGTATATTGAGTATTTCATTGAGAAAGCCCATTTCCTCAGGTGTATAGGTGAGTGTTGAAAATCCTCTCTGGGCTGCGGCAAGCATAAACCAACCCACTGACAGCCACACTGATTCCCTGTAATATGGTGCTTCCGTATCGCCGAATACAATTATCAGTGCTGAGGATTCGGTGAGAAATGGTTTTTTTACAGATATATTCATTGAAAAAAATTCTTCTTTCTGTTTGCCTATTTTTTTATAAAAATTATTCTCAATTTTCTCACACTCTGCTCTTATACTCTCCTTTATTTTTTCATTCTTCACAACAGCATAGAGCCAGGGCTGTTTGTTCAGGCCGGAAGGCGCCTGTCCTGCCTCTTCAATGATTGACTCAATATCTGAATCGGGAATATCGGCTGAGATATATTTTCTTACTGAGCGTGTTCTGAAAAAAAGTTTTTTCAATGTAATTATTCCTTTATTGATAAGAGTTTATAGTCCTGGGAATATTTTCTTATTGTTCGAGAATGCAGCGAGTCATTGATACTTACTGTTTCATGTTTTATCGTCTTTCTTATAATGCCCATATCGGGTAAATACCAGATTTTTTCAATATTGCCTGCTTTTTCGCCTTCACCTTCAATGTATATTGTTCCATAATAGCTCTTATCGGCACCCTCTGCTTCTGCAGCAAGAGACATTATCTCATATGTATTATAGTCAAAATAACCCATTGATACCCATTGTGTTGTTGCTCTGACAGGCACATATAATATAACAATATCCGAAAGGGGTTCAAATGTTTCATTTTCACTGATGAATATTCTGTTCATATTTCTATCGCATATAAGAAAATATGAATATGTGGAATCATTGTCATCATAGTATTGCATTTCAATAATAGTGGATTGGTCCTCATTTGTCACTGACAACACCGAATCCCGTGCCTGATACTGATATCTGTAATAATTGTCTGCACTCATTGAATCATTGACAAATTCAACGATTAAGGAATCTGTTACTTCATATGTAAGGACAGTACCCTCGCTATAGAATGTGAACCAATCTGAAATAACGGAAGCGCTCCTTTCATTGAGAATGGAACATGAGGCAACCAATAGAATGAATGACACAAAGAGTATTTTAATCTTCACGGGAACCTCCATATATTATTCTAATGATAAATCCGTTTTTCCCGTTTGTCAATTCTAAGTTCATTCACCCATAAGCTGTTTTTCTATTTTCTGCTGAATTGCCTTATTCTTTTCATCAATAAGTGATGCTGCAATCCAGTCAAACTCCTCTGATGACATCTTATTCTTTTCATAAATGGTTTTTTCTTTGTTTTCCCATGATTTTATAATGGCATCCCATTCCTTCATAGCACCTTCATTATCCTTTAAGGTTTCAATTTCTTCCTTGCCGCTTATACCGTGTTTGCTGTAAAAATCCTGCATAATATTAACCTGTTCCATGATTGCATTATTCAGATCCTTTGCAACAGCAATATATCTGTCTGATTGTTTTTCAGTAATCAAACCGTCAGCAGGAGGTGTAAATTTTACCATATGAATCTCTTTGCTGTCATTCATATTCATTCTCTCTGCCTCGCTACCGGGCTGACATCCGGTTAAAATCAATACAGTCATAATAATTGTTATAAAAAATATCTTTTTCATTAATCCTCCTTGATTACTTAAAAAATCTTCATTGGCAAAAAAATACAGGTTTTACTTAATTCCCGCATCTATCAGTGTTCTCTTACGATATCCTTCACTTTCATCAATCTGGTTGTGGTTGATCTCTCCAATTCATCCAGCTTCATTTTGATATACTTTATTGTATCTTCAAGATTGGGAATCATTTTATATTCCAGTGCATTTACCCTGCGCCTTGTTTTATCAATTTCATTTGCAAGCAAATGAACTGTTTTTTCCTTTTCAGCCAATGTAAAAAGTGATTCCAGGAATCTGTCAAATTCTTTGAGAGCAAGATCCATCTCTCCGGTTGTATTAAGATATCCATATGATATTATATCGCCTGAAACCTCTTTAAAGAATTTAGGTACATGAACAGACATAAGATTCTTTTCTTCAACATTCACTGTAACTGTTTTCTGCGGTAAAGCTAATGCTTCTTCTGTTTCAAATGGATTCATTTCCGCTTTTGCCAATGTAAAACCGAGGAGTATTGATTTAAATTCCTTTTCAATGGAAAACCGGAGATCGCGGACCTCATTAACAAGCAGCATCATCTGTCTCATTAATTCATCCTGTTTATCCTTTAAGAGCTTATGTCCTCTTCTTGCAAGTTTGAGACGCTTCTTTAATCGCAGAAGCTCCATTCTTGTTGCACTGACATTAAGAATCATTATGCATCCTTTTGTTCTTCTTTATCTTCGTTCTGGAATCTGTGCAGATATTTTTCAATATATTCATCACGTATTCTCTTCAATTCTTCCTTGGGGAATATTGAAAGCAGTTTCCATCCCAGATCCAATGTCTGTTCAATTGTTCTATTTTCATATTCACCCTGAGAGATATACTGCTCTTCAAAATCCCTTGCGAATTTCAGATATAATTTATCCATATCTGACAATGCAGCTTCACCTAAGATAACTGCAAGCTCTTCAGATTCCTTACCGCTGGCATATGCAGCATAGAGCTGATTGAACAAATCAGCATGGTCTTCCCTTGTTTTTCCTTTTCCAATACCTTTATCCTTCAATCTGGATAATGAGGGAAGCACATCAACTGGAGGTGATATCTTCTTCTTATGCAGTGAACGCGACAGTATTATCTGCCCTTCTGTTATATATCCCGTAAGATCAGGTATGGGATGTGTCTTGTCATCTTCAGGCATTGTGAGAATGGGTATCATTGTAATTGAACCTGTCTTGTTCTTTATACGCCCGGCTCTCTCATATATTGTTGATAGATCTGTATAGAGATATCCCGGATAACCTCTTCTTCCAGGTATTTCCTTTCTAGCAGCAGAGACCTCTCTCAATGCTTCACAATAATTTGTAATATCAGTAAGAATTACAAGCACATGCATGTTTTTTTCAAATGCAAGGTATTCAGCACATGTGAGTGTGACCCTGGGTGTTGCAATTCGTTCAATAGCAGGGTCATTTGCAAGATTAAGGAAAAGCACTGCCCTGTTTATTGCGCCTGTTTTTTTGAAATCATTTATAAAATATTCTGATTCTTCAAATGTGATTCCCATTGCACCAAATACAACAGCAAATGATTCCTCTGATTTCAGCACTGATGCCTGTCTGGCTATCTGTGCCGCTATCCTGTTATGGGGAAGACCTGAACCTGAGAATATGGGTAATTTCTGTCCCCTGACCAATGTATTGAGCCCATCAATTGATGAAATACCTGTCTGAATGAATTCATTCGGATAATTCCTTGCAAATGGATTAATCGGAGAACCATTGATATCGCTGCTTATTTCGGGAATAATCCTGTCCTGCTCTGTCTTTGGTCTTCCAAGACCGGTGAACACCTTTCCAAGCATATCTTCAGACATTTCAAGTTCAATTCCCTTGCCCAGGAATCTCACCTTTGTATTTTCAATATCAATTCCTGTTGTACCTTC
Source organism: uncultured Bacteroidales bacterium (assembly GCA_964544145.1). Taxonomy (GTDB): domain Bacteria; phylum Hydrothermota; class 32-111; order 32-111; family 32-111; genus CAZJAT01. The sequence goes on from CAZJAT010000029.1 coordinate 14,685, forward strand.
AAAAACCTGAATAAGAGCTTTGTCTTCATTGACTTCCAATACCTTGCCGGTTCTCTTTGAATTGTCACTTAATCTTATCTCCACGAGCTCTTCATATTTAACACCTTCCACTCCCTCTATCAGCATAAGAGGACCGGAAATGTTTACAACACTGTTATATTCTTTAAGCATGTTTTACTCCCGATTATTCTTGTAATAATGATTTGAATTCTGCATCAATATCATTGTGAATACTGTCAATTTTATCAAGCTTTTCAGATTCAGTATATTTCATTCTGGCAATCTTATCCCGTACATTCATTGTTTCAATATTCTTAATATCTACATTTTTCTGCAGATATTCCTTGGCTGATGAATAAAAATAATCAATAATCTGCATCATCTTATACTGTTTCTCTATTGGTGAATATGTGTCTATTTCATGAAATGCATTCTGATGGAGGAAATCTTCTCTATACATCTTAGCTGTCAGCAGTATCAGTCTGTCCGAGCCGGACAGGGAATCAACTCCCACAAGACGCACAATTTCTTCCAGTTCAGATTCTTCTTCAAGTATTCTCATTGCTTTTGCCTGCAGATCAAAGAAATCCTCTGCAACCTTTTCTTTAACATATTCCTTTACATTATCCACATAAAGCGAGTATGAGTTCAGCCATGATATTGCGGGAAAATGTCTTCTGTATGCAAGCTGCGCTTCCAGAGACCAAAACACCTTGACAACCCTCAGTGTTGACTGAACAACAGGGTCAGATAAATCGCCGCCCGGGGGTGATACAGCTCCTATAACAGATAATGCACCCTCTTCATTCTCAGATGAGAGTGTCTGTACCCTGCCCGCTCTTTCATAGAATGATGCTATACGGGCTCCCAGATATGCCGGATAACCCTCTTCTCCCGGCATCTCTTCCAAACGTCCGGATATTTCTCTCATTGCTTCTGCCCATCTTGATGTACTGTCAGCCATCAGGGCAACGGAATAACCCATATCCCTGAAATATTCTGCAATAGTAATACCCGTGTAAACAGATGCCTCTCTGGCTGCTACAGGCATATTTGATGTATTGGCAATAAGTACTGTTCTCTTCATAAGTGGTTCCCCTGATTTGGGATCAACCAATTCGGGGAATTCAAGCAGAACATCTGTCATCTCATTCCCTCGTTCTCCACAGCCGATATATACGATTATTTCAGCATCTGCCCATTTTGCAAGCTGATGCTGGATGACCGTCTTACCTGAACCGAATGGTCCGGGAACACAGGCAGAACCTCCCTTGGAGATGGGGAAAAACATATCAACAACCCTTTGACCCGTGAACAATGGTATCTCAGGGGGTAATTTTTTCTGATATGGTCTGGGTTTTCTTACAGGCCATTTCTGAGTCATTGTAATCTCAATCTTCTCTTTGCCATTCTTCAACACAGCAACAGTATCTTCAATTGTAAATTTTCCCTTTTCAATGGAAACAATCTCTCCGCTCTTTCCGGGGGGAATCATGATATAATGCTTTACCAGTTTTGTTTCCTGCACATATCCTATCTTATCACCCTCATCTACCTTATCACCCTTCTTTTTGAGCGGTATGAAATCCCATTTCTTACTATTATCAATAGGATCTACCTTGACACCTCTTGGAATAAAATCGCCTGCCTTTTCATATATAAGGTCAAGAGGTCTCTGTACTCCGTCATAGATGGATTCAATGAGTCCAGGACCCAACATCACGGACAGCGGATATCCTGTGGGATAAACCTTTTCTCCCACGCCAATGCCTGCGGTTTCTTCATAAACCTGAATATATGCCCTGTCCTCATTCAATTCAATGATCTCGCCCATAAGCCTGTGTTCAGAGACATAAACAACATCATACATTTTAGCACCGGTCATATTTTCCGCAATTACAAGGGGGCCTGATACTTTAACTATTTTTCCCGTCTTCATTGCTTCTCCTATTGTTTTTGAGCTATAATATCTGCACCAACTGCCTTGATAATGGCATGCCTGAGTCTATTGATGGCATAATCGCTCTCTTCTCCGAGACCGGGTATAACCATTATAGAGGGCAGCATCTTGTCGGAATATTCCATTATCGCACTGTCAATTTTTGATGCAATATTATCTGTTATAAATATTATCCCATAATTATCATTTGCTATTTTTTTTAATGTCTGTTCAGCTTCTTCAGCATTGAGTACGGGAAATACATCCGCACCTGCAGCCTTGAATATAAGCATTACATCCTGTTCTCCAATTGCTCCAATCTTAACCTTATTCATACGCCAATTATCCTATTTTTGATTCTGTTTTTATCAATTGAATACATTGCACCTGTTAATGCAATATTCAGGTGTTTCAATTCTGTGCGTTTTTTAAGCATGAAATAAACCACCTTTTCCAGATTGGCAACAGAAAATTTCACTGTTTCCATGAATTTCAGAACAAATTCATCTTCATTGCGTTCAAATGCTGCAAATGTGTGCTGTTTCTGAAACATATGTCCGCCCTGGAATATCATTTTAATATATGGTGTATTCTCAATGCTCTGAATAAAATAATCTGTTGATTCCTTTTCATATTTTACCAATTCACTTATGGGAATAAAGCCATTGGCATAGAGAAAAGAATCAAAATGTACCTTTTCATCCAGCAATTTTGCTCTGTATATATTCTTTATATTATACATATCAATTGTATGCTTAAGCAGGTCCAATATCATTGGACTGCCCAATTTGCTGAAATGAGAATATATCTTTTTCAGATAGAACTTCTCCAGGTGCAATTCCCTTATACGCTGATTCTTTTCAATGCCGGCCAAATGCTGTGCATATTCCAGTATTTCCACTGTTTCCGGGTCAATATTACCGTATTTCTTATTCTCATATGCTTCACGTAAATCCTGATATGAATATGAAAACGGATGAAATATATCTGACATATCCTTACCGGACATAACTGATTTCATAATAATCTTTATATTGTGAAGGTCCAGTCGTAATAGATAAAATTCCTTAACATCACCATGTTCTTCGCGCAGATTATCCTTTAGCAGTGAGAGCATTTCCTGATTTTCTTTAATAATCAGCTGCTGCATATTACCTGTTTTTTCAATATCTGCAACATATTTGCCATAATATGTCTCCTGCAGCACCTTAAGAAAATCTTCTGTATTAGAAGCATTTATCAGTCTCTCCCAGCGGCCCTTATCAATGAAGTCCCTTTCTCGTTCAGTCAATCGTGCACAAATAAACAGATAATGCGGGTCATCCTGTATCTGATAATCAGTGAGCAATTATCCCTCCTCAACAAACAGGATTGAAGCAATTTCAATCCTCAATGTATCTGCATATGATTTGAAATAGTCATATGGGGAGATATCATATGTTGCACGTCCTGAAATAATTTTAGCACCGAATTCAAAATTTGCTTTTTCTTTGCATTCTTTCAGTTTAATTTTGTGTTTCTTTGCAATATCAATTATATCCTTGCTCTTAATTATCTTCTCTGATTTTCCGATGACAACTTCTCCTTCCTTCAGGTCTGAATCAGAGAGGATTTTGCCTGCAAATGAACTAAACTGTTTTTTATCCGGCGTTTTCAGTTCTTCCAATGCTTTACTGATAATGGCGTCAATGCTCTCCAATTTCAATTGAAGAATTTCCCTGTTTATCTCAGATTTTGCTTTAAGCAATTCTGTTTTATGCATTTCAGCTTTTCGCTGGACCGCTTTACTCTTTGCTATTTTGAGCTTTTCTTTTTTCTCTGATTTTGCTGCTTTTAGAATCTGCTCTGCTTTTGCTTTTGCTTGTTCAAGCATTTGAAGCTTAAGCTGTTGAGCATCTTCTTCTATTTTTCTCGCAACATTACTCTTATCCGTCATATTTAATCCTTTAGAACTGAACTACATTAATTAAGAAGAATGAAACCAGCAATCCTAACACTGCATAGGTTTCCACCATTGCTGCATAGATAACACCCTTAATACCCTGATCAGCTCTCTTGGCAACCAGATTGACACCTGCTGCGCACACCTTTCCCTGATGTATGCCTGACATAAGTCCTGTAAAAGCAATAGGCAGTCCTGCGAAGAATAATTGCATGCCCTGTGCTACTGTTGTTACAGATGCAATTTTACCCAATATGAGGAATGCTGCAACAAAGCCGTAAAAACCCTGTGTTCCGGGTAAAACAACCAGAAGGAAGAGTGATCCGAATTTGCTTGGGTCTTCAGCAAGTACACCTGCTGCTGCCCTTCCCGGATAACCTATTCCGATTGCTGAACCGATTCCGGCAAAGATTGCTGCCACTGCCGCGCCTGCGATTGCCATCATCATTCCATATCCTGCACCTGTTGATGCAACGGCTTCCACCTGATTAAAGAGACTTGATAAAATACTGAAAGTATTCATTGTTCCTCCTGTATTAATCCGTAAGTATTACATATTTATGTTCTTCTTTAACTACCTTAAACGGGCGTCCGCCGCCCTCATAGAATTTCTGGAAAAATTCAACATATTGCAAACGCAATGTGTGAACAAATGCTCCAAGCACATTAATTGCCAGATTGAATAAATGGCCGAATATCATTATAACAAGCATTACTATTATGCCTGCAACAGGGATACTGAGCGTTTGAAAGGCAATTTTATTTATTGCAACACCTATACCCGCAGTAACAAGACCCAGTGCCATCAATCGTATATATGACAGGGAATCACCGAGATATGCTGTTATACCATTTACAATGGTGAGATTCAAAAATCCCATAAATAACCTGAATCCCCAGTTTTCCTCATGCCTTGCAGCAAATAGAATTATTACCAATGCAGAAATAATCACAAATGGTGTCAGTATAGTTGAAATAATGGGAGGAAACAGCGGTGATGTCACCAATTTCATTCCCACTGCCATTTCCGAGGAGAGAAGCATTACAACAAGTGAGCCTATCAGCACTATCCATGTCAATGTATCATAAAAAGCTACATCATATGCCTTTCTCTTCAATGCATCAAAAAACTTAATGAACATACCATAGAATATCTGAATAATTCCCAATAATAATGCCAATCTGAAGAAATTCATTGAACCCTTATCCGATTTGATCGGGTCGCCGAATATAGCAATCTTCTCAAAGAATGGACCTGCTCCCAAATATGAAGGAAGGTCACCAAACCAGCCATTGAATGCTGCTCCTGCTAATACGGTAAATAGACCTGATATTGCAAATAATTTCATAAATTGCGCATTTGCCTTCATCTTCTTCATTAGTATCAATCCTGCAATAAAAAGAATAATGCCATATCCCGCATCTGTCAGACATAATCCGAAGAATAGTGCAAAGAATAATGATAAAAACGGCGTTGGGTCTATTTCATGATATTTGGGCACACCATAGAGATTGGTGACAATCTCAAATGGTTTGAATATACCCTTATTTTCCAGAATAATAGGAATCTCCGCATCATTCTCCGGCTCCACTTCTTCCATTCTGATAAAATTATAATCCTCTGCAATTTTCTGCAAGCGGCTGAATTTTTTCTCCTGTATCCAGAATGTATAGAAAGACACAGAATCCGTTGAAAACCCGGAATTCATTGCATTATCAACATCCAGATTGTTTTCCAGAAAATCCAGGAATACGGTTAATATCTCTTCGTATTTTGACAGGAGAATCTTCATCTGTTCTCTCAATTTGTCATATTTATTCCTATGATGCACCAATTCTTCGCCTGCCTGAGCAATATTCTCTCTCACTGTTCCTGTGATTGTCTGAACATCTGCTTCCTCAAAGGATATCTGATTTAATATTTCATCTGCCTGTTTGCTGTATTCATTGTGATATGCAAGCAAAACAAAATGTACATTGCCTGATGAGTAGAGATTTGTCTTTACATCAGCATCTATGGTTTCAAAGCGTTTCTTTATATCCTCAATCTCTGTTTTCTTTCCTGTTATCTTACCCAGACGAATTGTGTGCTGGTCAAATGTACCAATATCCGTAAGATCATATTTATATGGTTTCCAAATATTAAGAAGATTGATATATGATATCTTTTCATCCATCTTTACCTTAATATCGGCAATCTTATTTTCTAAATCATCTATAGTATCACATACTGCTTCATAATCGGTATTTTTAATTATCTCATTATATCTGTTTCTGGATAATTTGATTTTACCTGATTTTGAGGCATCACCAAGGAGACCGGAGTATTTATCCAATATCTCCAATGTTCTTGTGATTCTGTTTATGCTATTCTCAATATTTGAAGAAACAGGAACAATATTGCTTGCTTCACCTTCATATGAATGAAGCTCAATAATGGAATATTGTTTTATCTTTCTGAGGAATTCCTGTTCTTCTGATTTATGAGCAGCAATAAAGAGTTTCTTTAATTTTGCTACAGCCATTATTCATATACCTTTTTTATGATATGATTCAATGCATTTTTCTTGTTTTTCTCAATGGATTTTTTTATACCTGCCATCATGGATTCATTTTCCTTCTTCATCTTGTCAATCTCTTTCTTTGCATCTGTTATTGCGGCCTTTTCGGCATCTTTTATTAATTCACGTATCTCTGAATCAATGGATTTTTTTATTTCCTTTGCTTTTATTTCCGCATTGTCAATGATTTTTTCCCCATCCCTTTTGGCAGATTCTATTGTATCTTTTGCCGTTTGTTCTGCCTTTTTTATTTCACCAATAATATCATTAACCACAGCATTCTCCTTAATTAAATTAAAGAAAAATTATAAACAATATGCATTTTATGTCAACACAAAGTAAAAACCGGATAATATGGGGGAGATTAGTGGCTGGTAAACTGGT
>CAZJAT010000030.1:0-18382 GCA_964544145.1 uncultured Bacteroidales bacterium
TATCCGGAGGAGCCGCACTGAAACCGGAAGTGGCAGAGGCATTTGAATCATTCGGCTTTACGCTGTTTCAGGGTTATGGTCTCACGGAAACAAGTCCAATAGCATCTATAAATCCAACTGCTAAATATAAGCATGCTTCAATTGGTATACCTGTTGAGGGTGTTGACATAGACATACATAATCCCAATGAAAATGGTGAAGGCGAGATCAGGATTAAGGGACCTATTCTTATGAAAGGGTATTACAGGAACAGCAAAGCAACAGATGAGGTTATTATTGACGGATGGTTCTATTCAGGTGATATCGGTTATATGGATGATGAGGGTTATTTCTACATTTCAGGCAGAAAAAAAGCATTGATTGTATCTGATGCTGGAAAGAATATCTATCCTGAAGAGATTGAAGAAAAACTCAATGAGAGTATTTTTATTGAAGAGTCATTGGTTTTGCCTGTGAAGAACAAGGTATCGGGCAGAGAAGAGGTTGGAGCTATTATCTATCCTTCCCCTGAACTGATTGAAAGGGTTATGAGAGAATTGTCAGAGGATGAAGCAAAGAATAAATTGAGGAAAAAGATAGGCAGGGAGATAAAAATTATCTCCAATTCATTGGCATCATACAAAAGGATTAAACATTTCACATTACGTTATGAAGAATTTCCAAAGACAACCACAAAAAAAATCAAGCGGTATTTATTTAATAATATCACTATTGACACTTAGTCTTGCTGCTTGCACATATTCCTTTGTAAAGGGTTCATTGCCATACAGGGATATCGCAGTTAAACAGATTATCAATAATTCATATTATGATATATTGTCTGAGATTTCAAATCAGGCAATATATGATATATTTCCTCAATATGCTTCTGTCCAGATCAAGGATAACAGCGAAAATGTTCTTACAATGACTATTAATGAATATGAAAGGATTCCATCCAATTATGATGATAATGGCAATATCATTAATTATGACTATTTATTAAAAACAGTGTTCAGCATCAATGAAGATGCAAAACCAGTCAATATAAGAAGAAATATGGCAGCAGAGCTGACAGAAGAACAGTGCAGGGATTCAATTGTTAATGATGCTGTGAAGAATTATATTGACAAAATAAGAGAATCTATGTAAGTATTGACATTTAATAAATTTATGATAATCTAACAATAAAAAATCAGGGGGATTTTATGACGAAAACGAAATCTGATATTGTTGATATGATTGCTGAGAAAACGGGAGTGATTAGAAAGGATGTATCAGCATGTATAGAAGAACTCATCAATGCAGTCACTGAAGTGCTGGAAAACAGGGACAGGATTGAAATAAGAGGACTTGGCGTGTTTAAGACAAAGAAGAGGAATGCCAGAACAGCAAAGCATCCGAGAACAGGCAACACCATTGAAGTGCCGGAAAGATATGTGCCGGCTTTCAAGCCATCTAAGCTATTAAAGGAAAAAGTAGAGAAAGCCAACAAATAGGAGGAATCGTGCCCTGCGGAAGAAAACGTAAAAGGAAGAAGATTGCCACTCATAAAAGAAAAAAGAGAAGAAAGGCAATGAGACACAAAAAGAAGATCAGATAATATATGCACCCGTAGCTCAATGGATAGAGCAGCGGATTCCGATTCCGCAGGCTGAAGGTTCAAATCCTTTCGGGTGTATGATGCTATTGACATTATTTTGTTTTTCAATTAAAATTATATTAAATGGAGGCAGAGATTAATAGCAAGAAAAGGAAACTCATAACTCAAATAGGAGGTAAAATGAAGAAGGTTCTTTTAACCTCACTTCTCGTATTGGTAATGGTATTTGCATTTGCACTGACAAATGACAATATCAGATTAATCAATGCGCAACCCGAAAATGCAAAACCCATAACAATGCCCATAGCTAAAGACGCTGATGCAATTGCAGCAGGCGGAGTGGCTATATTTGACCTTGGCGGCGATATGAGAGGTTTTGCACCTACACCCTTAACATCCATTATTTCTGACCCAGCTGGAAATTACATTCAGGTAGTTTCAGCTTTGGCAAATAGTGGTGTGTTTGAAGGTGTGTATTACACAATCTCAACAGATGGCGGCGGAACATGGGCTGCACCTGTGAGAATCACAGCAGCAGGCGGATGGCTGAGGAATTATAATGCAATAGCAGCCGATCCTACAGCATGGTATCCCAGTGTAGTGGCTTGTCAGAGATCAGCCTCAATGTTCGGTACATGGTATACAACCGATTTACTCGGTCCCGGCGGCGGATCATGGACAACACCTGCTCTGATATCAGATACAGTAAACTGGTTGGCATATATGCCTTCAGTAACTGTTAATGCAGATGGTTCCAAGATTGCTTATGTGGCATATGACGGATATGGTGCATATGGACGCAACTATTCAAGTGATTATGGTTCCACATGGGGCACATATGACTATGATGAAGACATGATCTATGACATGGATGGTGTTGATGTATCAAAGGTCGTATGGGGCGCAGGCGACATGGTTTATGGTTTCCTCGGCGGTACATTTGCAGAGGATTATCAGAGATCAGATATCGCAGCATCCGGTCCGGACTGGTGTATATCTGTCGGTCTTTCTGTATCATCCGACGGTGGAGCAGATTATGATACCATTCAGCCTCTTTTCGGTGGACATTCGCTCCCCCAGAGAGCAACAATGAATGGTGACCCAGTAACATATTATATTGACACATTAGACAATGGTGTTGTTGATATGGAACCTGTATCAGCTTTCCTTGACACAGTCACAGGCGGCTGGACAGATGATTTGGGCAATTCACTTGCAGATGGTTTTGGTTCATGGTGGTATTGGTGGGATGCAGAGTATTATAATGGTGCTCTCTATGCAGCAATCCCCATGGCAGATATGTTCTTTGATTATTATGACAGCGGAACAGCCCTCTATACATTCCCATGGGCCGGTCAATCCATTATGCTAGGCAGAATGGATATCACAGGCGGAGATACGGAATTTACATGGGTTGTCGCAGATGTACATGATGATGTCATATTGGATACATTCGGTAATACAGCAACATGGAGAGGTAATGCTTACAGTGCAAACCTCGTCTTTGACGGCACAGATGTATATGTCGTTTATGTTGATTATCCTGATACAGCAACAGGTATATCATCAATTGAAGTAATCAAATGGGATCAGGCAACAGATATACCTTGGCTTGCATCAACACCGGCAGTACTGAATGCAGGTGTATATGAAGTTGAAGCATCAATGAATATTGATGCAAACAATCTCATCCATATAGGTGCAGTGTCCGGTACAGAAGATTCCATCTATTACTGGAATGTTGATTATACAACATTGGTATTTGACATAAATGTCGGTATTGAAGACAGTAAGACAGAGCTTAATAATAATGTATCATTCTTCAATGTACCTTCAATTGTCAGAGAGAATGGCGAGATTTCATTCTCACTCAATAGTGCATCAAATGTTACCATTTCACTGTATGACTTAACCGGAAGGGAAGTTACAGTGCTTGCAAACAGCAGTTTCAATGCAGGAACACATACAGTAAGAGTCAGCACGGCTGATCTTTCACAGGGTGTTTATTTTGCAAGTATAAAGACAGATACTAGGAATGATTCAAAGAAGATTATAGTAGTTAAGTAAGTATCTTATATATAGGAGGGCAATTGCCCTCCTATTTTTTTTTCAATATTTAGTATCAACAAGGAGAGTAGATATGTTCCTAAAAAGAGGATTCCTCTGCTCAGTCATTATTTTACTTGTTTTATTATTCTCTATTAATATCTTTGCAGGTATTACAGGTAAGATTACAGGCAGAGTAATTGATAAGCAGACAAAGGAAGGGCTCCCGGGAGTCAATGTAATTATTCCTGAACTGCAAATGGGAGCTGCTACCGATGCTGACGGTTACTACTTCATCCTTAATGTGCCTGTCGGAACATATTCAGTAACAGCACAGATGATTACCTATGGTTCTGTAACAATGGAACAGGTGATGGTCAATGCTGATATTGCTACAACAGTCAATTTTGAACTGGTGCCGCAGGCGATTCAGGTTGAAGGTGTGACAGTTACAGCAAAGAAAAAACTTGTGGAAACCAATGTAACATCAAAACAGAGAACAATTGACCAGGAATTCCTGGATGAGATGACAGGTAATGATGTTATGGAGGTTGTTGCAACCAATGCCGGTATTTCCGGAGAAGGTCAGAATCTTCACGTCAGGGGCGGAAGAACTGATGAAGTGGGATATATGGTTGACGGTATGTCAATTGTTGACCCTGTTACCAAGACATTGGGAGCTACAATAAACAAGAATGCAGTAGCAGAAATTAAGGTTATGACCGGTGGATTCTCCGCAGAATACGGTGAAGCAATGTCCGGTGTAATCAATATTGTAACAAAAGAAGGCGGAAAAGCTTATAATGGAACTGTGAAATATGCCGGCAATTCCTTCCTTCCCACAGATGTAAATTATGGTGATAATAGATTGGAATTTGCCATAGGCGGACCGGTTATTACAGAGAATATCAGATTCTTTTTATCCGGTGATGCTTATTCAACCAATGACTGGGCACCGGCATTCCATGAAACACCTGACTATTATTATTCAGGCGACAGTGCATTTGTATGGTTAATTCCGACAGTCACTGGAACCGATTCTTCAGGTATATGGACAACTGATACAACATTCACTACATATGTCTGGAATGAAGATTCTGTACCATATTTTGAGATTAAATATGATACACTCTTCTCACCGGATTCATTTGCTGTTGTGGATACCATTAGTGGAGACACAACATATCAGCCATATACATTTGTTTATTCATATCCCGGTGTGGACACTGTTCTTGAAAACAGATATGGTCCTAAATACTGGGATAATCTGGGACCTGCAATGCCCCATCATATGTCTCATGAATATCATGGACAATTGAAATTCACCATGAAACCGACAAATAATCTAAAGATTAATTTCGGCGGTTTCTTCTCGCATCAGTCATTGCAGAATTATGCAAATAATCTCAAATATAATTTAGAAAAATACAGATCAGCAAATACAGATGGATATCAGGCAAATGCAACAGTCAACTGGATGCTCAATGAAAGGAATTTCCTGACAATAACAGGAAATTATTTCTATACAACAACAACAATTGCACCGGAATTCTTTGAGCCCATTGCTACTGCTGATACAACATATACACCAACAGAAGAGGCAATACCTGAATGGTATGAATTCTGGAAGGCATATGGTTTGACAGATACAACTATATTCAAGGATTTGCCGAGTAATAATGATAAATGGAGTTATAATTCACCATGGGGATATTGGAATGCATCACAGTACAGGACACAGTATATATATCCCAATTATTATGGTTATATGAATTACAGATATTCCAATTATATTGCAGTTAAGGGTGATTGGACAAGCCAGATAGGCAGATTCCATGAACTCAAAGCAGGTGTGGAATTCAAGAAATTTGAACTCTATCAATGGGATCTCTATTTACCATGGGATCCGAATCCATTTGAAGACAATTATCACACATTCCCGATGCAATTGGCTGCATATGCACAGGATAAGATGGAGTTTGAGGGAATGGTAGTCAATCTCGGTTTGAGATTTGATTATCTTGCCTCCAATACACCTTATTATGTGAATCCGCTTGATGTTTCAGATCCAATGCTTATTCCTGATACAACAATCAGCGGTACTGATACAACAATAGTGGATATACCAAATACAGAATCAGATAATGTGAAGATTGCAGAACCCAAATATCAGGTTTCACCGCGTTTGGGTATATCGCATCCTATCACAGAGACATCTGTACTGCATTTCAATTATGGTCATTTCTTCCAGACACCTCAGATGGATTACCTTTTCAGCGGTATTGGTGTCAATATTGCTAAGAGGGGTAATTCGCTGGTCGGTGATCCCAATCTGGGCGCTGAAAGGACCATTGCCTATGAAATCGGTATAGCAACGCAGATAGGTGTGGATATGGCTGTTGATTTCACAGCATATTATAAAGACATATATGGTCTTATAGGTTCAAGAAAGATATACTCAATACCTCAGACATATTATGCTTATCAGAATATTGAGTATGGAAATGTAAAGGGCTTTGAGATTGCTTTCCAGAAAAATGGCAAGTATTTCTCAGGTAATATTGCTTATACACTCTCATTTGCAAAAGGTACTGCATCTGATGCATTTGAGGGATATGAAACAAGCTATTATTATTCAGACCCTGTAACAGGAACAGGTATGGATATGCCGAAGATTCCTTATTATCTCAGTTATGATCAGAGACATCTTGTTAATTTTGTGCTGACATTCAGAATGCCTCAGGGTGAATTACCTGCATATGCCGACAATTGGTCATTGACATTGAACAATGCACTGGCATCGGGTACACCTTATACACCGGAGAATCTGAAGGGTGAGATTACAGGCACAAAGAATTCAGAGAGATTGCCCTGGACATCCAATACGGATTTGAAATTCAGAAAGGGATTCAAACTTGGTCCCATTATGCCGAATTTCTATATACAGGTGACCAATCTTCTCAATGTAAAGAATGTAACAGATGTTTATGTTACAACAGGATTACCTGATGAGAATGGTGAGATTGCAACATGGAAAATCAGTGATTTTCCTGAAACAACAATCGGTTCACCAGGTTATGATGTAAGAAGGGATCTCGATATGGATGGTGTGTGTACTTCAGAGGAATATTACACAGCAGCTGTTGCATCATATACAGATCAATTGGCTGACCCGACAAATTACTCTTCACCAAGAATTATAACTGTCGGCTTCGACTTCTCGTTCTAAATTGGAGGAATGTATGAACAGATTATTTAAAAGTATTTTAATCACAGTGATTTGTGCTCTGATCATTCTTCCGCTGTTTGCCAGAACTGCAACAGACGATTATACAGGCAGGAAATGGGATGTTGCATGGCAGGATATAGGCAATATGAATATGACCATTACCAATTATGGTATTTTCGGTCATAATGTGCTTACAGGTGATGCAGGCGGCTATTGGCCGTCAGGTTATCCCGGTGAGAACTATATATATGGCTGCGGATTATGGTTCGGAGCTCTTGTTGACACAGCAATCATTGATGGTGATACATTAAGGGATACATTAGTTTCAATAGGATATAACCCCAATTCAGGTTCCAGTGAAATGGTGCCTGGAGACGGCAGTGATAGTCCGATTTATTCCAATGTTTATGAAAAGGTATATAAATCAACAGCTGACTGGCCTCCAAAGAATGGAGACGGTGATGTCATATTTGATTCTACTATATCCATGCAGGATACATATTGTGAATATTCCGATAAGGATGCTTCACAGCATCTGACAGTGGAAAATCTGCCTTTGGGACTGGAGATATTCCAGTCAACATATGCATGGGTGGGTCCCCTGAAAGAGGATATTATATTCATGGTATTCCGTTTAAAGAATGCACGTGAAGATGGTCTGAATCTCAATAAATGTTATATGGGCGTGTGTACTGACAATGACATAGGAAATGAATCAGGTACAAGTGCCAATGATTTATTGGGCTTTATTGACACAATGACATATGAGGGCACTTTTACTCAGATGAATCTGGGTTATCAGTTCCAGCTGGATCCGGAAGCAGGCTGGGCACATGACCCGGGTATTGTTGCTTTCAAGTATATGCAGTCACCCATTGCCACAGAACGGGTGGATGTATATCATGATGGAAGTGTTGTTATTAATCCCGGTATTGATACTATTATTGATGCTTTAACAGGTGATATAACATTTAAGCCGCGTGAAATTGGTATGACATCATTCAATTATTTCACACTGGCTACTGATCCCTCAACAAAACAGGAGAGGTATCAGGTATTGGCCGGTTATGATCATCTCAATTTTGATATCAATAATCCGGAAGCAAGTTTCAGGCCTTTCCCCATTTGGGGTGAGGGTACTGCAGGTTATCCGGGACAGACACAATCTGAAGCAGGTGACAAGAGATTCCTTATGGGAGCTGGTCCATTCACATTGCCCAATGATTCTATGGCAACTGTTGTTGTTGCTGTGATGGTGGCAAAGGATGTGGATGAATTGCTTGCAAAGGCCGTTACAGCACAGTCAGTGTTTGATGCCGGCTTTAAGGGTCCCGTTGCCCCTGAGATCGTTAATTTCACTGCAAAGGGTCTCAATAAGAAGGCAGTGCTATACTGGGATAATGCAGTTGAAAAAATAGCTGACAAATATTATGAAGATGCATCAGACCCGGGTTCATTGCTCTATAATCCCACATATCTGCAGTATGATGTTGTGGGTTATAATGTATATCGCTCTGCAACAGGTGCAGGCGGTACATGGGAATTGTTGCAGAAATATGATCTCATAGATGATATAACAGCTGTTATATATGATTCAACTATTGTCTATGTACCAAATGGTGCAGTATTTGACACCATTATCACATATCTCTATGAATCATTAGGCACCAATACCGGTGTTCCATATTTCTATGTGGATTCAAATCTCATTAATGGTATTGCATATCATTATATGATAACTGCTTATGATTATAATTTTAATTCATATGCAGTTAATGGAACAGATACTGTAGGTACTGACCCCATGTTCCTTGAGGGCGCTGGTAAAGACATAGCTGTTCAACCGAGACTTCCCACATTGAATTATCAGGGTTCAGAAACAGAGATATCGCTTGCTGAGAATTTCATCACATTTGACTATACAACCACTGTGACTGTATTGGGTGATACCATTGTTGCTGTTGATACAACAACATTGACCACATCCATACATCCGGTTGACACGGATAAATTGATTCTCACAGCATATCCTATAGTAGATACACTTATTGATAAATTGACAGCAGGTACATATTTCACAATGAAATTCACCGGCGGTTCTATTTCCGATAATGAAGCACCTGTTTATGATTTCTCTGTTTATAAACATCTTGGCGGTGTTTCCACTGGTACATTGGTGGGAGCAAGCAAGCTTGAAATGACAAAGGAACAGTATGTTACAGAACAGGGTGCTGTCGCATGGAGATATATCAAATCCGGTTCAGATGCGATTACATCAGATGGCATCATATTCAATGTGGAATCATTCACACTCAATTTCAATAAATGGCCTGAAATTAAAGAACGCCTCTCAGTTAACACAAATGGCTATGTTAATGATTATACTACTGTAAAAACCGCTGTTGATGCCGATTTTTCAATTGATGCAAAGCAATATTTCAGAGGCGGCAAATGGTACAGATTGATTTGGCATGAAGCAGTAGTCAGTGGAGATACCACATTAACACTTGAGGTCTGGGACAAACAGACAGATATGGAAATACCCTATGGTAATACCGTATTTGGTGATTGCTGGCATTTCAATCCCTCAATAGCAGGTGATTTTGATGAATTCTACAGTGATGTTAATTCGTCTACAGCTGTTAAATCCGGTCTCTATCTGCCTTATATCAAATTGAATTTCTCCATAATTCCGACAGTCGGAAGACCTTCCACGGGATTATACTGGCCAGAGAGACCTGTTGAAGGTGATGTCTGGGATATTGTTATCAATTACCCGGATTCATCATTATATGAAGTGTCACCCATAGGTGCGGAATTCACTATTGATATAACAGCATCAGAATTTACAACAGTCGCAGATTCAATGCTGGAGAATATCAAGGTTGTTCCCAATCCATATGTGGTAAGAAGCGAATATGATCTGGATTATACTTATAGAAAACTCTATTTCACAAATCTACCGAATGAATGCACAATTAATATTTACACGTTATCAGGTGACCTGATTAAAACCATTGAGCACAGTACGGAGTTCTATAGATATGAAAGTACTGTTGATTCATCACTTGTTGATGATATTACAAATGGTTCTGCTGCATGGAGTATTCTGACTGAAAATGATCAGATACCGGCACCGGGTCTTTATCTGTATAAGGTGATGACTCCGTCAGGTGCATCCTATATCGGTAAATTCGCAATCATTAAGTAGGAGGATCTATGAAAAAATTATTAACATTAATTGCAATCCTCTTATTTGTTGCCGGTTCGCTTATGGCAGCCAATGAAGGAACAGCTGGTGCACAATTCATGAAGATTCTCCTTGGCGGAAGGGCAACTTCAATGGGGGGTGCTTTTACGGCACTTGCCGATGATGCATCTGCTTTATATTATAATCCGGCAGGCATTGTCAAATTGAACAACAATGAAATACTGCTCAATTATGTAAAATGGCCTGCAGGGATCGGTTATTCTTATGTAGGCATGGTATTCCCTATGGGTATAAATGGCTCATTCGGTTTCCAAGCTGCATTGATGTCCGTTCCTTCCATGGAAGTTACTACAATTGAATATCCTGAAGGTACAGGAGAAAATTTCAGTGTATCAAATTATTATGTAGGGTTATCCTATGCAAAATATTTCACTGATAAGCTCTCAGTCGGTATCACAGGTAAATTCATTCAGGAAATTATATATGATGCTTCATCATCAATGATGGCTATTGATATAGGAGCAACATATTTCACCGGATTCAAGTCACTTAGAATAGGTATGGCAATCAGGAATTTCGGTACAGATGGTCAATTCCTCGGAGGCACAGTGCTTCAGGAGAATATTACTTATTATGAAGATGGACAGCAGCCGATTAAATTTTCCTATGTAACAGAACCATATTCATTACCCCTTAATTTTAATGTGGGTATTGCATATGACATTCTTGAAGGTCCTGATAATTACCTGACAATAGCAGCTGAATTCCAGAATCCAAGTGATGGCGGTGAAATGGGAAGAATCGGTGTTGAATATACACTGATGAATATGGCATCATTAAGATTCGGATATATTGCTGATTTTGACCGTATCAATGAAATGGTCTTTGGAGACACTCCACTTGGAACATACACGATGGAAGAAAAGATTGAAGGTCTGACAGCAGGAATAGGATTCAAGACATCCATGCCCGGATTCAAACTTGGTGTGGATTACTCATACACAGGAATGGGATTATTAGGCAGCGATTTTATGAATGGACACAGGGTTTCCCTAACTGTTGGATTCTAATAACAAAAGGGGGAGTTTTCTCCCCCTTTCTTTTTTTATGAAAATTCTAACTTTATTATTCACCCTTTTTTTTATCTCAGTTTATGCTTCAACAAATATCAGTATATTTGCTGCAGCAGATAATTCAATGCATTATATTCTCAATGAAAACATAGAATCAATAAGAATAGGTTCAGAAGATACGGATGTAATCATAGTTATTATGGCTGATACACCTGCAGGTACATACCGTTTTCTAATAAGAAATGGAAATATTGACACATTATCAATTACGGAGAATGTCAATGCAGGAAACAGTAATACAGTTTCGGATTTCTTCATCAATTCATTTAATTCATTCAAGGCTGAGCGGAATATTGCAGTATTATGGGACCATGGTAATGGATGGTATGAATTCAAATCTATTCTCTATGATAATTACCCTGATGATTTTATTTCCATTATTCATCATGAATTCAGGAATATATTCAGTGATATTAATAATTCTTTGGGAAGGAATCTGGATATGTTAGTATTTGATGCATGTGATATGCAGTCAATTGAGGTGCTTTACGAAATAAGGGAATATGTAGATTATACACTCGGCAGTCCTGTGCGGATGCTGTATAATGGTTATCCATATGAAGAAATGATTAAGATATTTGATAATGAGGATAATACACGAAAAGCAGGTATAGCAGTAGCTGATTTGTATTTTAACCATTATGAAGATGAGGTGGATTCACTATGCATGTCTCTTGTTGATATGAATGGTATATCCTTGATAGCTGATAAACTGAATAATGAGTCCATGGGATTAATGAGTAGAATAAATGAAATGGATTTGAGCATAGAGACGAGCATAATAAATGATTATGTTCACACAATCAGTGATAAGGATTATTTGTCAGGAATAAAGGTATTCTGCCCGCTTTATTATAATAATTTTATCTCACTTTACCGTGATTATCTAAGTCTGGATATACAGAGAGATCATGATATCATTGGTAATATATTCCGATTGTATGGCATAGAAGATACAGTGCCGCCTGAACAGATTGATGATTATGATATCATAGATGACGGATATTCCAATATTCGCATTGAATTTGACAAGCCATATGATTTTAGCGGTATTCAGAGGTATCATATATATGCAATTAATGAGAAGAATGCTTATGAAGAAACATTTTCAGATACATCAATAATAATGCCCGGTAATTATAATTCAGATTATTATGTAACTAAACCATATTCACTGTACAGTGATACATTATTCCTGGCATTTAAATCGATATATGATAATCATCTGCTTGGATTGTATTACAGGTCAATGGATGATTCGGCATCAATATTTATTATTTCAGAGAATGATACAATACTGATAGATCATAAGAAATCTCATCAATGGGAATATGCTGTAATACCCTTTAAAGGCAATGATTTTTACATCTGTTATTCGGGTAAAGGGGATTATGCGTATTTTGATGATATAGTGATCTATTCAGGTGATTTTTATAATGTTTATGATACATATAATAATGTTTATACAATACACAAGCTCAGTATGGGTAATTACAGGATTTTCATTGAAGCAGAGGACATGTCTAATAACAGCGGTATTATTACTGATATTATACCTCTCTCTATTGTGGATTCCCTGTTTCCCTATGTTTATCCAAACCCGGTCAATAATACAATGCATATAAGAAGTGATATTACAGGTGATTATACTGTACGCCTATTTACGGCATCAGGAAATAGTATAGCGGAATTTACAGGATACACAAATAATGGTAATATCATAATAGATATAGGTGATATAATTAAGAACAATGGAGTGTATTTCTTTACAATAAATAGCAGAAAGGGAAAATTTGCAGTAATAAGATGATAAGTATAGTAATAATTAATTATAATGGTAATGCATTTATCAAGCCTCTTATGGAGTCTTTGAATGAACAATCATTCAGGGATTTTGAGGTTATTGTTGTGGATAATAGTATTAATGATAAAGCAAAGAGCACATACTGCAAGTATCCATTTCCCATATTATATATCAAAAACATTAGAAATAGGGGTTTTCCTTCAGCCGTGAATTCAGGTATTGAATATGCATTGAATGACAAGATTGTTTTATTGAATAATGATATAAAACTTCATCCGGATTTTCTCAGTATTGCCAACAGGGCAATGAATGGAAATGATCATTTCTTTGCTCCTTTAGTAATGAATTACTCTGGTGATTTTATTGATTCAGCCGGAGATGATATGGGAAAGGATTATAAACCATATAAGCGTATGCATATGCAGGAATATGATCATATAAAAGCTGACAGAATCAATGGGTTTTCCATGTCAGCGTGTTTTTTCAGAAAATCAGCTTTTATAAGTGCAGGCAGATTAAGAGAAGATTTTTTTCTTTATTTTGAAGATGCAGAATTCTCCCTCAGATTGAGGAGAGCTGGAATTAGAGTGTATCTTGAACCTGATGCGGTTGCTTATCATTATATATCAGCAGCAACCAAAGCAATCAGTAATTCTGAATATACAGCTTTAAAGGTATTCTGCGAGGGAAGGAACAGAATTCTTCTTATCAGGACAGAAAGGAAACATATCATAATCCAAAATGCATTATTCATTTTATATGGCACCATTACATCCACAGTATTTCATTTAATAAAAACGCATTATACTATTGATTATTTAAGCGGAGTATTAAGTGGCTTGAAGGGTATGGTGAGAAATTGAAATACTCATTTGTTATCCCTGTACATTCACATGATATAGAACATTTTTATCAACTCTCAGAAAGGAATGATACAGAAATCATAATAGTGAATACATCAGGTAAGAATTTGAATATAAAAGGTAATATCAGGGAAATTCATAGAAAAAATGCAGGATATGCTGAGGCTGTCAATGCCGGCATAAGAGAAGCATGCGGGGCAATTATTATTGTCTGCAATGATGATATTTTCTTAGATAAGGATTTTTTAATGAATATTGATGAAGATATTGATATTCAATTGCCATTGGTATTTGCTGAGAATAACAGTATTGAAAGTATGGGAGCATATATTGATTTCATGGGATATGCGAGACACAATAAAGCAGAGGCAGCAGAGCATATCATGCTTACAGGTTCTGTTTTTATTATAAAAAAATGTATTGCAGAACAAATGATGCTTGATGAGGATTATTTTCTTTATTATGAGGATACGGATCTATCAATGCATTATCCCTTTAATGGAAATATTCAAGTAAATGTTAAATTAAAAGCTATTCATTCACATTCATTTTCTACATCTGATATTAAGAGATATTTTCTGCAGAGAAACAGAATACTCTTTATTACAAAGCATTGGAGATATTTCGGATTATTCAGATTATTAATTATATATGCATTCGAATATCCGATAATGCTTTTTCAAACAGTGTATTTACATTCACTAAGCCCTATCAATGCGCGTATTGATGCATTGAAATTGTTAAGGAAATTTTATGGAAAAAGCAAAAACAGTATTCATTGATTGTACATCTCTGTATAGAGGCGGAGGTGTTGCTGTTTATATTGAACATATACTTCATTATATGCCTGAAAAATATAGGGCAATTATCGCTGTACAGCATTATACGGAGATTGACAACAAGCAGATACTGCAAATAAAAATTCCCATGTATAATATTTTGACAAGGTTGTTTTATGAACATTTGATTTTTCCATTTATTGCATTATATAATAAAGCTGAAACATATTTTTCCCCAAAATCCTATGCACCACTAGTAAGAACAATGCATACCATTAGTACAATTCATGATATTATACCCATAAAAGTGAACTCAGGTGAATCGCTGCTAACAAGGATATACTGGCATATTCAATTATATAGTGTTGCAAAATTGTCGCATGGCATCATTTTTATAAATGAATATGTAAAACAGCAGTTTTATAAGCGATTCAATGCTGCAAAGGATATTGATAACAAAGTCATACATAATGGTTATGATGCATATGCTGTAACTGAACAGGAGAAGAAATATATTCTTATTCCAGGTACATTGAAAATAAGGAAGCAGACAATGCTTGCTCTTCAATTGGCAAAATTATTGAAAATGGAACATGATGATGCTGAAATAATTATAACAGGAAGAAATGACAACAGAGAATTTGCATATACTGCACAAGGAGATAATAATGTCAATTATGCGGGTTATGTGAGCAGGGAAAAGATGCAGCATTATATGAATAATGCACTGATAATAATATATATGTCAAATGATGAAGGATTCTCATTGCCTATAGCTGAATCCATGTTCCTGCATAAGCCCGTTGTGTGTTCTGATATAGCGGTTAATAGGCATCTTTACAGCAATTATCCCATATATTATAATACATCAATATGTATAGAAGATAATGTAAAAAATATTTCAGAACAAATGGAGCATTATGACAAAAAATCCCAAGACATTCAAACATGGGAACACTGTTCAGAAGAATCATTTAAGTTCATTTTTAAAAGGAATTAAGCATAATAAGCTGATTCTAATGCTGATAATTTCAATTATATCATCTGTTCCGTATTTTTTCACACTAAATTATCCATTCCAGTATGATGATGTTCCCACCATATTTGAAGCAAAGGGTATGTCAAATATTGATGATTTGGCAAATATACGGTTATCAGAACGCCCCATCAGAAAGATATCGCTTATTATTGACCGTTTTCTTTTTAAGGATAATGTTTTCTTTTACAGAATGGAAAACACTATACTCTATATTTTATGTCTTATATTAGCAGGTATATTTATTGAAATGATTACAGGCTCATTGTATTTTGCTCTTTTTTCAATCCTGATATTCGGACTGCATCCCATACATACATCCTCTCTTCTTGTCGTTACTCACAGAAAAGAGATGTATCTATTTATATTTTCATTACTAACAATGATAATGCATATTAAGAGACATCATATACCGGCAGTTATCTGCTTTGTTCTGGCAGTTTTATCAAAAGAGACGGCTATTGTACTGCCTGTTATAATTTATATATATGACAGGGTATTTGATGATAGAAGAAGCATTAAATATTATGCTGTATATGCAGTCATACTCCTGACTGGGATAATAATGCTTTATATCAATAAAGGAGGTTTTTATCTTCCCTGGACATCGGGGAATATGGCGGAATTTCTAAAGAGCAACCGATTATTCAGGGATATTCAGTATTATCATCTAATAATCATACAGCCGTATTTGTTTATAACATATATTATTAAATTGATTCTGCCCATAAATCTCTCTATTGATTATTATGTGCCTGTTGAGAAGGGATTCACATTGATTACTCTAATCATGTCATTTTTATCATTGGCTTATATATACTGCATTTACATGTTTAGGAAAAATAAAATTATTGTTTTCAGTATGCTTTCATTTTTATTAGCATATATACCGGTATCCAATCTTATTCCAGTTCTCAATATACTTTCAGACAGATATATGTTTTTCCCGTCATTGTTTTTTATTCTCATGTTCTACTCTGTCTATAGCAGGGTTCAATGGAGAAAATTGCTGTATATAATGCCTCTCTTATATCTGGTTTTATTGATTATCTATATACCTGTGTTCAGAACAGAGAGAACATTATGGGAATATACAGTTAAATTGAATCCCAAATCAATTGTGGGGAATAACAATCTCGGTCTTGTTCATTATATAGATGGGGATATGCAAGATGCAAAGAAATATTATCAGGCAGCTCTCAGCGAGGATGATGAATATGTTAATGCTATTATCAATATGGGCACACTTTATGCAAGTTCAGGAGATCTAACAAAAGCAGAGGAATTATTTAAGCGTGCATCTGAACTGGAAACATACAATATCAAAGCCCTTTATAATCTTGGTCTCATTTACATGAGGCAAAGGAAATTTCATGAAGCCGGTGAGATGATGGAGAGGGTGATTGAGATATCACCGACATCAGGGCTTGCCTGGAATAATCTGGGTGCAATGCATTACAGGGATGCTGTTTCAGCAGAGATCTTATTTAATTTGAGTATGACCATGTCCATATATCCTATGTCTGCAGTGTTCCTTGACGAGGCAATTGAGACATATTTTATTGCTGATTCTATATTTAGGAGGGGTATTGCATTATCAGGTGAATCCGAATTATTAATAAATA
Organism: uncultured Bacteroidales bacterium; assembly: GCA_964544145.1. Taxonomy (GTDB): domain Bacteria; phylum Hydrothermota; class 32-111; order 32-111; family 32-111; genus CAZJAT01. Next base: position 17,309 of record CAZJAT010000030.1, read on the forward strand.
ATTTGAATAGAGTGGGGAATAAGTTTAAGAGGGGCAAAGCCCCCCTTAAATAATTATGGAATAAAGTATTCTATAGGATAATTGATTGATGTTGTGAATCGTTTGCCATATCCGTAATCATCTTCAACTGTAAAATAGATAATACAATTGACCTCTGTCCAATCATGCAATGCCATGGAATCCTGAACCTCTGTAGGAAATGGGAAAGGCATATTATACAATTTCACTACATTGCAGGGATTGGCTTCATCCAGAATGGTGTCAGGTGTACCTGGAATGAAAACAGAAAAATCTGCAACATTATCCGGCCATTCATGCAGCAATACGGCATTATGATAATATTCGCAATTTATTTCCACAAGACGTGCATCCACTGTTGATACATTCTTCAAATAGATTGTATCAATTGTAAAATAGTCCATACCATTTACATTGGCAATAACTGGTGTATAGAATGGAATAGTTAATTCCGGTGCCGGTGTGATGAATGAACAGGATGCTATAATACTCAATACAATAACTGACAATAAGGAAACAATAATGATATTCCTTTTCATTGAACCTCCTACTAATTTTGATAATTCTATTATAAATACATTAATAAGTCAATATGTTTTTAATATTTAGATAAATATATTATTTATTTTATTACAATTATAATTACCTATTGACAGGATATAAATAATATGTAATATTTATTTTCTATTATATGCCGGGATAGCTCAGCTGGTAGAGCAACGGACTGAAAATCCGTGTGTCCCCAGTTCAATCCTGGGTCCCGGCACCACTTATAGAATGCCGGGGTGGCGGAACTGGTAGACGCGCACGGTTGAGGGCCGTGTGGGATTTCCTGTAAGGGTTCGACTCCCTTCTCCGGCACTTTTATTCAAGAGGAGTCGAGTTCACGCAGTGAACAGAACCGCAGGTTCATACCCGTAAAGGGTTTGATGGCGGGCAGCACTTACCACTATCCAAGAGAGACAGATGAGCAGACGAACGAAGAGAGTATGCGAATACTGCCCTTCTCCGGCACTTTTATTCAAGAGGAGTCGAGTTCACGCAGTGAACAGAACC
>CAZJAT010000030.1:18482-18599 GCA_964544145.1 uncultured Bacteroidales bacterium
GAGACAGATGAGCAGACGAACGAAGAGAGTATGCGAATACTGCCCTTCTCCGGCATGATTAGTAGCTGGTAGGCTGGTAGCTGGTAAGCTGGTGGGCTGGTAAATTAGTAGCTGGTA
>CAZJAT010000031.1:0-17061 GCA_964544145.1 uncultured Bacteroidales bacterium
CTCGGGTCATTGAATATTTCAACAAATTCATATACATAATTACCTGTGCCTGTACTGTCAGAGAATTCTGTTATTATGAGACCTGCATTATGATTGGTTCCTTCAACATATCCGGGATTAGCCTGAGCTGAATTGAGAATGGACCATGTGTTGACATTTGTCGAATCCCTGTTTATGGATTTATTCTCACCTGAAGGCATTGAAACAGCAGTAGAATCGAGTAAATTGCCTATGCTGTCATACAGAGCAAATGATTCATCACCATTTATCATTGGTAATGTATTGCCGCTATTTATAAACAATACATTACTCCCCAAAATGGTATTCCAGAATGTCTCAAAAGCTGACTTTGAACAATCACGTGCAACAATGATAAAATCACCCTCACCTATAATCGTATCCGGCAATACATATGTATGCGAAGCATCAAACTGCTTAATACTGTAGCCGCAGATATTAATATCTGCGCCTAATATCATGATACTGATTGTAAGGCAAAGAGATAGATAAAGAATCTTCATATTTACCCCCATCTGTTCAATAAACTATACGAATGATTTTTATATTGAAAATAACAATGATGTTCTACACAGTTTCCCAAAAATGTGTTAAACATACTTAATTATAACATAATTGAAAAAATAATCAATGAAATGTAATCATCATCTCTTTGGTACTCATCTCTAAATCAATAATTTCATTTGCTAATTCTAGTGCAAGCACCCTGCATCCTGCCTCAGTGAGATGACATATGTCATTGAAATATTCTTTGTTATGGGGAATCCTGGAATTTATAGAAATAAACGGCAGTCCATTTTTACTCGCAATATTCCATACAATATGATTATTACTCTCTATGCCTTTTGCCACATTATCAGGCAATCCCCATATGCTTATTGGATTTGTGTGCTCATTATAATCAAGTTTCTTTTCTGTGAATCCTTTGTCTGTATAATCATCCGGAATATAATATGCAAAGGATGATAGTATCATCTTTGATTTATTATGCTCAGCAATATCTATTATTCCGCTGAGATAGTGTTTATATGATTGTTCATTCTTTATTTCATTGCCTTCCACTAACCAATGCTGAGCAGGGATATTAATGGGGAGCAGCTGATGTTTCCCTATCTTCTGCATAAATTTTTCATAAGTCAGATGAATCATCATGGGTAAGGTTATTATACTGCTTTCATTGTGAGCTCTGCATATATCCATAGTTTTAAACCACTTAGAATGAGAATAATCTTCCCTATAAATATCCTGCGGGCAGTTATTCATTCTTACATCATTGATGCCATGATACACTATGACATAATCAAAATCCCTTTTCTTCATTATGCTGTATTTTTCATATGAGTCACGCATGGTATGTGCAGGCACTGATAGATTGACAATACACACATTGATGTGCAGGGAATCCTCCAGCATTGACTCTAATAAATACTCTACATCTCCATAATCACGGTGCATAACAGATGCCCCCAATATCAATATGTTCAAATCCGCATCATTGTGTTCTATTTTTGTTATGCCTTGATACATTCCATCTGAAACAATATCACCTGTCTGGAATATATTGATGTGAAATATATGAGCGATGAATAACCTTGATATTATTTCAAGCAAAATAAATAATATTAGTACATTTACAAGCAGGTATCTCTTCTTCATTTGACGTCTTCTTTGGTTCTTTCATTTGCTATAATTTTTTCAGCAAATTCAAATGCCAGCATCTGACAACCACTGGCCGTCAGATGGCATATATCATTGAAATATTCCCCGCTCTTCGGGATAAAATAATTGGGATATATATATGGTAAATTGTATCTGAGTGATAGATTCCTGAGTATTTTATTATTACTTTTTATACCTTCTTCCACATATTCCGGGGCACCCCAAATAGATACTGGTGAATGATGATTTCCGTAATCAGCCATTTTTTGTTTAAATAATTCATCATTATAATTATCAGGGATATAATAAGCAAATTCTGCCAGTATTACCTCTGAACCGTATTGCTGTGAATCCTTTATTATTGCAGTAATATTATCCCTGAAAGCCTGCTTATTCTTAATCACACGGCCATTTTCCACCCAATGTTCCGGAGGTCTGTCAGATGGCAGTAATTTATGTTTATGCATGCGCTGCATTATCTCCTCATAGATCAGATGTATAACCAATGGTGTTGAATAAAATCCTTTCTCTGCATGTTCATCAAATATCTCAATCCTTCTGAACCACTTGCAGTGCGTATAATTATCCCTATATACATATTTAGGGCAATTATTGAGGAATACATCATTAATGCCATGATATATAAGTATATAATCAAATTCCTTGTGACTGAGCATATTGTATTTCTTGTATGAATCCAATGATGTGTGACTGGGATAACTCAGATTGACAATATTAACACCTCTGTTTATTGAATCTGTTAATATGGTCTCAAGGGATTGTTCCACATTTCCATATTCACTGTACATGACAGAACCGCCAAGAATAAGGATATTTAAATCATCGGGATCAAGTACATCATTATGTGGTAAATTATTATATATACCCTCTTTAACAATGTATTGTACACGGAATGGATTGATATTATACCTATTCATCAAATGAATACGTGATACTATCTCAAACAAGCATAATATCAGTACAATATTAATAATGAGCACTCTTCTCTTCACATAATAATACTATTACTGCAATTGTGTTTTGTCAAGTCATTATATTTTTGTAATTACTTTTTATATTGATGAACATTTTCTTCTAAATATTAACATACTATATTTAGCCACTTATTCAGCTGTATTTATCATTTAAATGTCTTTAAGGAATTATTATTGTCAATTAGGGAGACGATTCCAATCGCTTCTTGAGCGCATCCCTTAGCAGTTTTATATCTGATTTAAAGATTGAGTCAGAGAATAATTTCATATATTGGGTATTTTCATAGGATGCTCCATTGAATTCCATAAACCCCTTACCACTTACCCATTCCCCATTGTATATGCCCTCAATGGAACATATGCCCTGGCATGTGTTGAGTCCCATTGAATCCCATTTGGAATAATAATTATAATCCGGTGTAATTATAAGCTGAGTATTCATATCATCACTAAATACCCTCCACCCAAAGGGAATCATCTTATCACCCTGTTTAATGAAGGAAAGAGGTATAACCTGAGAAATAGATGTAATTGTCTGCGAATCTGCCAAATCACCCATAGCAAATATATCCTTTGGGAATAGATACATACGGGAATGTCTTGTATTATTAAGTTTATAAATCATTACATCAACATCATTTTCAAGATATAGCGAAAACCATGTATAACCCTCATAGCCGAGGCAGAAATCCCCCCATTGGCGGTCAATCCATGCATCCCCCTGAACACTCCCTGTGTAATCGGGTGATATTATATGCCCGGTAACATACATGCGCGGAATGGAGTAATAATACATCAGCGAATCCCACATAATCAGTTTTCCGGAATCAGCTACAAGCACGGGATGCCTTGTTAAATGCATATTCAATGAACATGAATAAAGAGGGCATTGATGTTTATACATTATGTTTTCATTATTTAATCGTACAATGGAATCAAATCCGTTTTCAGCAATAATATTAACAGATTCACTATCACCTGTATATTTACCTGAATCTGAGTGCATATAATATTTTTCTGATTTCATATTATAAATGTATGAGAATATCTCAATCTTGTTTGTTATTATAACACTGGCTGCTATTGAAATACTGTCCAATGAATCACTTAATATCATATTGGAATAAAGCCAATCAATATTGAATGTATCATGCAGAGCAAAATCATTCTGCAGGTCAATGTATTTATATGAATTTATATAATCACTCTCATTGTTTCTGAATGATAACATTGAGAGTATAATTGATATTGCTATGATGAGCTTGTAAATCAATTTACTCCATATATAAGGATATAGGGGAAGATTCCCCTATATCAATCAATATTCTTTAATTCAATTTCGGTGACATATATATCACCTAATGTATCTGTGAATTCATCGCGTGAATATATGGTCATTCCCAGTGACTGAGAGAACCAGTAATCATACTTATATTCACCTGATTCATCATCATATTCAGTGCTTATTATGATCACATCACTGTAATTCCCTTCATCAACTGATTTGTCGGCATCAATATGCGTTATCTCCATTTCATGGTCTGCGCCGTCATATTCTTCCCAATCATTACCGATTTCAACAGGTGTAGAAAGTATTATTATATCATCATTATCAAGCACATCATCATAGCTCATCACTATCAAACCGTCATTCTTATCAATAATAATGTAATATTCCGTTTCCGTTTCATCCTCAAGTGTGATAATTGCATCATTCTCGCTATCTTCCACATTTGTAACTATCATTGTATATTCGCCATCATCTACTTCAGTACCATTAAGATAATCAACAACGCTGAAAATGAATTCTGTATCCTCATCAGGTATGGTCACCCAATCCATTATCTTATTGGGACTCCTCAGAAATCCGCTTATAAGCGAACATCCTGCAAAAATGATTATCAATGATACTGTCATTAAAATTATAAATCTGCTTTTTCCTTTCATTGTTCCTCCTTCATTTATTTAATATTAATAAACTTTGCCATTTTGCTGAAACCCTGAGTATTGAATCGTATAAAATATGTACCTTTCATCATATTCTCTGTATTAATGGATAAAACATATTGGCCGGCAGCTGCATTATTGAAATTGATATGTTCAATCATTCGTCCGGAAATATCAAATACTGAGAATTCAACATCACTCATGTCTGCAATTGAATAACTTATACTAAGCTCCTTGCTGAATACAGTACTGTTCTGTAAAAACATATCATTCCGGGCAATATAATTCATAATAATCTTCACAGGTCCAAATGCTGTTTGACTGCCATCATCACCAATGGAAACGATTCTGTAATATGCCTCTCCATCAAGGGGGGATTTGTCAATATATGTATAATTGCTTTCAATTGCTCTTATTCTGCCTATCTCCTCATATGTGCTATTATTACTGCTTCGCTGTACAATCCAATTGCCTGAACAATCACTGCAATTGTCCCACCTGATTATCACTGATTGACTCAATAGTTCAGCTGTAAGATTAATGGATTGAACACCGGTTAAGGATTTCAGCATATTACCCACCTCAATCTCATTTAAAGCAGGTTCTGTGCCGCTTTTTACCAATTTTCTGTATATATTGAAAATAATCCTTATTGTATCATAAGTGGATGTATTCATTGCTGATATTTCATGATTGCCATAACCTATTGCATTTGTTCCGCCTATACCCGCTGAATTTCCCGCTAATACGCCATCAGGTACCAGTGACCATACACCGCTGTCCATATACTCTATACTGAATAGTACAGAATCTGCCTGAGCACTCTGTTTCCAATTGACATTGCCCCACATTGTTCTGCCATATGTATTATTGAGATCATCAAAGATTATCGGAGGTGATGTAATTGAACCGGAATTGGAAACAACATCATATTCTCCAATAAGCATAACATTATCAATGGCCCCATCCTGCCCGTTCTTTCCGCCCGGTGAAATAAATGACCATCTCACCTGCACACTGTCAGCAGGAAGATATGATGACAGGTCAATACTCTCACTACCTGTTCCATTGACAGTATATGTTGCTATGTTTGTCCATGAACCCCATGAGCCGTTGAAGAACCGCATTTCACAAATCATTTCATCTGTGGTGCCGGGGTCAAAGCCATATCCGTAATCCAGGGTTAAGATTGTTGTTCCTGGCGTCAATGCATTTATCGGTGCTGTCAATATATCCGTGTCTCCTGAAGGATTTGGACCAGATGATGGATAAACAATGCGTGCATAAGCAGTACCATAGGCAGGAGGTGCAGTGCCGCCTGTTCCAACTCCCCATACTGCTGAACCTGATGCACCTGAGACAGACCAACCTGAGGGCATACCGCTCTCAAAATCTGCACCTATAAGGGTGTCTGCTCCGGCATAAGAGGGGTTCAACTGTAATGTATCACCAATGATCCGCAGATTGTTTATTGTGCAGCACTCATACTGCTCAGCTGTGGTTTGATACCATGAGCAATTGCTTGCACCAAGATCTGTTCCTATAGTAAATGTTCTTATGGGACTCCAGCCGGTCCAGAATGCACTGCCTGAAGGGTCTGTAACCCTCACCTTCCAATAATATGTTGTATTGTCACTCAATGACACAGGAAGTGTATATGAAGCAATTGTGTTTTCTGTGAATAAACCGGTTACAAAACTATCCGGATTGCTGAATCCATTATCTGTATCAATAAATATCTTATATCTTAAATCATCCCCATCTTCATCAGTTGACAAAAACCTGAATGTCGGGTTCAGATCAGGCACCCTTGCATAGTCATAGTATGAGACCTGAACAGGTTTGCTTGGTATACCTACACCGACTACAATATAATTTTCATAGGGTTTATAATTGTGTTTTGTTACTGTTATATAAATAGTATCACCCGGATTTGCCGCATCAATTGGTATATTCACCGTTCCGCCTGATGTATAACCTGTTTCATGAATCAATGTATCCTGTTGTCCCCATAGACATACCAGTGCATTGTTAATCGGAGTCACACCATCATCATCATAGACATCAACTGTAAATGAATATGGACCTGTCGGCACAAATTCATCATGTATTACATCCAATGTATCAGGAGTATCCGTAAATAAGTCAAGTGAGGGGTCTCCGAATATATGCCATGTCTGCAGCATCTCAAGGTCACCATCAACCTCCTGCATATACATTGAACCATTGTATGATAAACCGCCCACTGTTGTTGTCACCTCTCTCTTTAAAAGCCCCATAGCATGCAGCTGCGCATGCGTTGGCGGTATCCATGACTGGAGCACTGATGCACCATACACAGCCACAGCACCCTGCAGGTCTGATGTTGTTCCCTGCCACATGAATGCTTCTGAACAGCACATTGTAACAGCATCAAAATCTCCTACAAGACATGCAACAAAGAATATAAATGGCCATTTATCTGTATTGCTCAATGTTCCGATATCAGTATTTGTAACCCAGAATGCACTTGCTGTTCCAAAACCATCCACATCACCATGACCTATATGATTGAGAATGCTTCTCCCGTCATTTATTGCATTTAGCACATCAGCATCTGTTGAATTAATTGCTTCATTAAGATTATCTGCATATGTATATGTGTATGCTAAAAGAGAATCATTTACCCATGAAAGACGCTCATAATCAGTGGGGCTGCCTTCTTCTGTTGCTGTTCCCAGAGCTTTGCTATACCAATCTGCACCATCTTGAGGATATCGTTCATATGTAACTGTCTTTATAAGCTGTTCATCAAGATCCGCTTCTGTATTGGTTGAGAATCTGCCTATATAACAGTCCTGATAGTCATCTCCGCCTGCCAGATAAGCATATACAGGATCCGATGTTTCATCATAATCACCGCTTATTGTTGCAACATCCGTTGCATTGCCGACTAATATTACATATGTCAGTCCATCTGTATCATATTTATTTTGAATGTAATTCTTTATATTTGTTGAATTATTGCCAATATCATCAACATTGACCAGCTCTACATTAATACCCATTTTCTTTTTCCAGAAAATAAATTCATCCAGATTATCCATATACTGTGATGCTGAAATTATCAGCATATTGCCCACAGCATCTGTTAAAAGTGTATATTTGCTCTTATCTGATAAATTGTAATTTATAAAGAAATCTCTGTATATTTCATTGAATCCTGCATTACTTATCTTCTTATAGGATGGTATCGTATTTATTCCGCCTTCTGCTGTCTTTACAATCTCAATTGTAACTGATTTTATAACCCTTATCTCACCTTTCACAGCATTGTACTGAACAGGATAAAGTGTGACTGTGACCCCTCTGTAATCCCTTATGATAAATGGGGCTGAGAGTTCCGTATTGGCTTGAGGATACCATTCATCCTTTGTGTATATTTCTCCATACTCATAGGGAACATTGTCCGGATTTACATTTCTCTTCAGATTACCCTTTGAAGGAACAATCCTTTCCGTTTTTAAGTATTCATAATCAATATTCAATACATTAATATCCATAATCCCATTATCCGGTATAATCACTGATGCGGCATATTTAGGAAGTTCCGGCATTCCTTTTTCCAGAATGAACGAAGCATTGGGAATCCGTAATTGAGTGTGTTCCTCATTGCTAATGAGTTTTCTGTTGTATTCAATACCGGGAACAGTAAATTTCAGAATTAACGATTCATCTGTCTGTGAGAGTATTTCCTCTGAAATAGGAGAAATACTGCCTGAATTGATAGGCATCCATTCAGAGTATAATGCGATACTCAGTAAAATAATTAATGATATTAATAGAAATCTCTTCAATTTTCCTCCTATTTAATTATATATATTATACTGTTGAACTTATTTTAGTCAATCATATTTCATTTTTCAGAAAAATATATATAATATAAAAATGTATGAAATTTTTAAATATATATATAAATATATTGTCCGTATGATAATTGGAACATCCCATGTTAATCCTGTAGTCAGAACATCATTGAATAACAAGCGTTCAATACACAAGATTGTATCATTGTTATTCAGTCATCCATTTAGAGCAGTGCAGAATATATTGTATTCATTGAAATTGCGGGATTATAGTACCGGTAATATTCTCTATGGGAATAACACATTTTTATTAAAGCAGATTTCTTATATGAAAAGGAATAATCTGCCTGTCAAACTCTTTATATTGCCTTCATACTGCGAAAAACCTATTGAATGTCCAGATAGGTTTTCAATACAATGCATTGATGATGTTGCACAATGTCCCTCCCATTGTAAGTTCAAGGATTTGAACAGCATTAATAATGATAGAATATTCCTTACTGATGACAGCAGTGTTGCTGACCTGCTGATTGAAGGTTTCCATTTCAACAGAACAACAGGAGGCAGATATATATTTATAATGAGCATATGTCCTTTTGCACATAATTATACAAGATTATTCGGTATATTCGGGGTTACTGTCATTATATATGATTTTTCAAAAAAGAGTAATTACTGCAATTCCTATTCAGCATATCTCTATGGTGATGCCGGCTTACAGGGTTCAGTAAATTATTTGAGTAAAGATACTGAGGCTGATTACAGAAAAACAATTGAGCAATTAAAGAAACTTATCTGATGTCAGAATATATGATATTCCCTGAATAATTCAAATGCATTATTGATGCCCGGTTCCACCATGGAATTGTGTGTTCTGTATCCAATAATATCTACAAATACAGTCATATTATTATCCCTGCTCTCAATGATTTCTGTTAATATGCCGAAATCCCTTATAAATGTTTCGCTCTCAGAACCGCCAATGGCAATATAGAGATTCAGTGAATCATCAGATACATCATCATATGAATCATTTTCCACCCTGTTTATCAAATGAAGGTCCCAGTCAATTGCAGGCGATAATGACACAAAACTCTTAAAATGTTCATTTGCCTCATACATCATATACAGGGTAAATAATCCTCCCAATGAATGCCCTAACAGAATCCGGTCTTTACGTTCTATATGAGCAGTACTGTAAATAGAGTCAATAAAAGGTATAAGCTTGTTATTGATAAACCCGATAAAAGCATCCCCGCCCCCAGAATTATACTCTTCAATGGATGTTGGTGTATAATCAAACAAGCGTCTCGTTGTATCCGGATATCCAATACCAATGATGAGTGAATTTTCTTTGTATATAAGCAATTCATCATAAACAGTTGTTGTGTTCCAATCCCCGTCAAGGACATAAATAATATGCTCAATAGAATCTCCCGGATATGTCTGCATAACAATTATCTTATACTCCTCACCCGCATTATTATCAATATTGAAAACATCCAATGATGGATTATCAAATAATGTGCATGTAACAATCAACAAAACAGGTATGAGCATGAATATAGTGTATTTCATAAAATAATTATAAATAGGTAAATATTTAAGTCAATGAAAAATAATGAAATAATAGAGGGGGCATGCCCCCTCTATTTATTGAATAATTACTGCTTTTTCCGTTTTGAGGAAATCACCTGATTTCATGCGTATGAAATATGTACCGGGTGCAACCCTTGCATTGTAATCATCTGTACAATTCCATGAAATCCTGTAATAACCAGGTTCATTTTCTGTGTTAATTAACTGTTTTATCTCCCTGCCTGATATGTCAAATACAGATATATTCACCTTGCCAAGTGCAGGTACTGCATATGAGATGATTGCATTATCATGTATCAATGTAGGATAAACAGGTTTTAATGCAAAAACAGAAGGAATCATGCCTGTCAAAACCTTAACCGGCGCAAAGCTTGTTATACTGCCATTACAGTCAACAGCTGATATCCTGTAAATATGTTCATTTGATACAATCTTTTTATCAATATAACTGTAATTACCCTGATTGGCTTCCAGTTGTCCTATCGTCTTAAAATCACCATTGCCATCACTCCTCTCAATGAGCCAAAGGGCATTATTCACTTCAACACTTGCTTGCCAGTTTATCATCACTGCACTGCCTGTAAATTGAGCTGAAATGCTGAGCATATTGACATACTGCATGCTTGTATTTGTATTGCCTACCTCAATGGCTTTAATTACCGGTTCAATAGGCGATTTTGTCATATCCCTGTAAAGAGTGAAACTCACTTTTATAGGATTATATACATGGGGATTCAGAGCATTGATATCTGCATAGGAGAATTCCCCATTTCCATAGAATCCCGCGCTGTTTCCCGGCAAATCGCCATCAGGAATAAGCACCCAGTCAACACCGTTATGATAGAGCATTTGCACACATATGCTGTCATTGTCACTGCTCTGCATCCATGTCACATTGCCCCATTGTGTCCTTGCATATGTATTATTCAGATCATCATAATCAATTGCTTCTGATATGAATGAACCTGTATTATTGAGTATGACTGATTTATCATACACACATACATTATCAATTGCCGCAGCATAACCCCATGCTGTATTATCATCATATACCCAATATGCCTTTATAGAATCAAACGGCATCTGGGATGTGAGGTCAAGATTCACTGTACCGCTGCCGCCGCCTCCCACAATAGCAAGCATCTGCGTCCATGATGACCATGAACCGCCTGAGTAAATACTGTAATATCCATGTAATGATTGGTCAGGGTCAACTGAATAATTTCTCATGCCATATGCAAATGAGAAATATACAGTATCAGCCGGTGATACAGGGATGCCAGGTGAATAGAGATATTCCTCTGCTGTTGAGTTGCCGGATCCGGCATCATCATCACTGTAATATGCATAATAAGCACCCGGTAAAGGCGGCTCATAACCGCTTAAATCAGACATTCCCGATGCTGATACATACCATGTGAATCCATCGCCGTCTCCATTATTCACACTCCATCCTGCAGGCATGGAACCGCTCTCAAAATCTTCCATATATTGTGTGTCAACAGCAATGCCGCCTGAAGCATATAAACGGATAGAATCACCATCAATAAATGTATTTGAAAATGTATTACTTGTAAATTGCTCACTGCATGACTGATACCATGAGCAGAGTCCTGCGCCCAGGGGTGTGAACACAGTGAATGATCTTACTGATGAATATCCTCCAAAATAACCGCTGCCGGCTGGATCACCTGCTTTCACCTTCCACCAATATGTTGTGTTGTCTGACAGATCTGATGGGAATACAAAATCCACAGTATCACCTGATGAATGTGATGCAGTTGTTATGCTGTCAGGTGATGAGAAAGCCGGGTCATCATCATATAGAATCCTGTACACAATATCATCATTCTCCAAATCTTCAGAAACAAAACTTAAAGATGGTCTCAGTACAGGCACCCTTGCATAATTGAATAGATTAAATATCTCCGGTTGACAAGGCGCACCACCTATTACATCGGCATCACCTACATAAGGTATATAATCTTCCTTTGATGCAGTAATAAAGACCTCATCCATTCCTGAATCAAGAAATTGCACATTACTGAATGATACAAGGCCTGATGCATTGCTTGTGCCTATTCTCAATACTGTATCTGTTCCGGTTGTATCCCAAACAGTCACTGTTGCATTGGCAATCAATGTTGAATTCTCATCCCTCACTGTAATATCAATATTATTTGTTCCTACAATATAGCTTGCATCATGAGTAGCAATAAGTGTATCCGGCACCTTTGTCCATATCCTGCATGCAGGGTCACCTACTTCATTCATTAGATAATGTTCAAGTTCAAAATATGTGCCTGAACCTCCGGGATATGTTTCCATATAATTCTTTCCATAAACTGAAACAACCTGAAATTCACGTGTACCCGAAGCACCGGTCAATGCATGTGATAGACCCAATGCCATTGAATCATTATAGAATGATAGTGATACATTGGTTGCACCGAAATAACCGGTTATACCCTTTCCCGTCATATTAACCATCAATTCACCCATGCTCTCATAATATGGATATGTGAAATTATTGGCTAAACATGTGGGAGCAAACATGAAACCCATGCCCATTGATGTTGCTTCCATATTGGGTACATCTGTTCTCATGAACATATCATCATAACCATTATCACCGCCTCCATAAAAACCGAAATAAGAACCTTCATCACCATGCCCCCTGAATACAAGCACATTATATCCGTCATCAATTGAATCAACAACATGTGCTCCCATTGCTCCATCAGCAAAATTACTCTCAATAAGCGTATCTATTACAGTATAGCCATCTGCCATGAGATTAAGACCAAAGAGGCGTGCAGTTCTGTCAAATATCCTGCCCGACTCAACATCACCAATAGCAAAATATGATGTCATCCATTCACCCGGGGGCGGATTTGATTCATATTCAATGACTTTATCAATCCAAACACCCAGTTCGGTTGAATCCTCGGCAGGGAATCTGGAGATAAATAAATCACTATACCAATCACTGTTATTGGGCTGCAATGAATAATAATGGTCATTTCTTGTGTCCCCTTCAATACCGTAAGAATAACCTGAACAGGCAAAGAGATGTGATTCAATATGATTGGCAACCTCATTTTCTTCACCTTCACCTACAATAAGAACAAACTCCGGTGGAATACCCCAATTACTGTAACAGTAATTTATCGTATCATGAAGTGCAGAGACTGAAATAGCTGGATTTACCTGCTTGATTACAGGTGTGTATCCGAGTTTTGTCTTCCAGGCAGCTAATTCCTTTATCTTTGCAGTCATTTCATTTGATACAACAATGATAAGATAATCACCTTCATCAAAGAATGTATTATCATTAAAGGATTTGTTATTACCTTTTACTGAGGAGGTTTTGGGTTTACTGTCTTTGACAAAATCCCAGTTCCATAACATCTGTTCATATATAGGTATCCATCTGTCTGAAACAGGGATGGTCTTTGTCATTTCATTTTCGCCCATTCCCTCATATATTATATTAATATCACAATCATAAATAACCTCTGTTTCACCTGTCGCAGCATTATACTGCACAGGATAGAAATATACGGTTGCAATGCGGAAGCTCCTGATTGAACCAATATTTTTTATCTCATACTGTTTACCGGGGAAGAACTGGTCCCTGCTGTAGAATTCCTCATCTTTAATCCATTCTATTTCAGGATTCTTAACATCAGGCAAAGGCATCTGTGCAGGTTGAATATTAAATGTCTGATCCAATGTTCTGGATTTAATATTTGTTATTTCAATACGCACATCGCCATGATCCGGTATTGCAATAACTCTTCTATAATAAGGAACTTGAGGACGCCCAATCTCCTCTGTGTATAATTGACCATTCTCTATTGTAAGGACATCATAATCCTGTTCACCCTTAAATGCATTGATTGAACCAATATTTAGATTGAGATTGGTCTCCCTGTCATTATGCTGCTGAATGCTGAAATCATTTGACTTATTCTGGTCAATTTCAATAATCTCGGCATTAACAGATAAGAATACGATTAATAAAATAAAAAACATTACTCTTTTCATCTTTCCTCCAATTTTCTATATTTTAATGTTTATTACAGATAATTTCAAGTAAAAAATTCGTTTCAATTGACAATCAAGATGATTATATCCCATAACAAATGTAAAGGGTGTACTATATTGCACAGTACACCCTTTTTTGGGAGGAGGAGAGATTTTATTTATGGGATTAATCTATACAGTTTATCCCATACAATGATTTACATTAACATTATAAGTAATTATTCATCTTCAATATGCCTGTCACTATGAATAAGCATCTCCAGAAATGCCATTATAAAGCAATCCTTGAGAAATGTCTGAAAATTGCTCTGTGTTTTTGTTATGTCATTGATTGTCTGATTTTCCATGACTCCTCCTTGTTACCATATATATGAGCATTTTGTATGCCTTTTGTAATTGCTTATATAAATCTACTTACAAAGCAATACCAATAATCTTATGTCAGAGAATTCATACATTGTCATTTTAATGCTACACTTCACCTGCTGTATATATACCTTCTTTATTGACACATATGATTGATATAATATACTGTTTATATGATAAGGATTAAACATAATGACATGCATTCATTTATGATTTCCATACTGACTCACTTAAATGTGCCTGATGAGCAGGCTGTAATAATTGCTGATGTCCTTATAGATGCAGATTTGAAGGGCATTGATTCTCATGGCATATCCAGGCTTAAGCGTATTTATTATGACAGAATAAAGGCACATATAGTGAATCCAATAACAAATATTGACATTGAGAGGGAAAGTAATGCCTCTATGCTTATCAATGGCAATAATGGTATGGGGCATGTTGTTTCTCATTTTGCAGTTAAGCAAGGAATACTGAAAGCCAAAGAAAACGGTTCTTGCACTGTGGCGGTTAGGGATTCATCACATTATGGCATTGCCGGTTATTATTCAGACCTTGCTTCAGCTCATAACTGTATATGTATAACAGGAACCAATGCAAGACCTTCTGTATCGCCTACACATGGTGTTGAAGGTATGCTCGGCACCAATCCGCTCACAATTGGCATACCTACTGATGAAGAATTTGATTTCAATATTGACTGTGCAACATCAATTTCACAGAGAGGTAAGATTGAATTTATGGCAAGGGAGCATATGGAGATACCGGATAATTGGGTTAAAGACAGTTCAGGCAATCCGATTACCAATCCCTTAAATGCACTGGAATTGTTAAAAAACGGCAATGCTTCA
Organism: uncultured Bacteroidales bacterium; assembly: GCA_964544145.1. Lineage (GTDB taxonomy): Bacteria > Hydrothermota > 32-111 > 32-111 > 32-111 > CAZJAT01. The sequence goes on from CAZJAT010000031.1 coordinate 15,331, forward strand.
TTTGTACCTCTTGGAGGTATCGATGAGCAGAGCGGCGGTCATAAGGGATATGGTTACTCAACAGCAGTGGAAATACTCAGTTCTGCCCTCCAGAATGGTCCCTATTTGAATATGCTCAGTGGGATTAATGAAAAAGGCGAACATATTCCCTATCATCTGGGTCATTTCTTTTTTATTATTGACCCTTCTCATTTCATTGCCATTGAAACATTCAAGATGATAGCAGGCAGTATATTGAGAAATCTGCGTAATTCAAAACCGGTCAATGGCGAAAGAATCTATACACCGGGTGAAAAGGAGTATTATACAAGACTGGAGAGGATTGAAAAGGGCATACCGGTTTCAGAAAATCTGCTTAAAGAAATGAAAATAATGAATGATGAATGCAAATTAACATCTTATAATCACATATTAGAGGATACAATATGAAAATATTTTTGAACTCATTAATAATAATAACACTTATTACATTATCATGTGCATCGGGAATGACATTGCTGGAAAGGAAACAGATTGATTATCCCAATACTCATTTTGCAGTTATTACGGATATACATTATTATTCAGCTGAGTTGGGAAATACAGGCTATGCATTTGAGGAATATATAAATAATGACAGAAAACTGCTTCTGTTGAGTAAGGACATTATGTGTGCCGCCTCTGACAGCATCAAAGCACATGAACCTGATTTCACCATTGTCTGCGGTGATCTGACCAAAGACGGAGAAATGATAAATCATAGAGCAGTTGCAGACATACTGTCCTCTATGAATAATGTGTATGTAATTCCGGGGAATCATGATATAAATAATCCACATGCCTTTTCCTATTCAAGAGATGAGCATATTGAATCCGTGAATGCTTCTGAATTCAAAGAAATCTATAACAATTGCGGGTATAATAAAGCAATATATGCTGACAGCAATTCATTAAGCTATATTGCTGAACCTGTGGAAGGTCTTTTTCTCATTGCACTTGACTGCTGTGTATATGACAAAAACAAGAAAAATCCTGAAACATCAGGTTATCTTAAGCACAGCACATTTGAGTGGTTGAAAAAGATACTATCAAAACACAATGACAAGGCATTTATCTGCATTCTTCATCATCCTATTGTTGAGCATTTTACAGGAATGAAGACACATTATCCGAAATATGTGTTAAGGAATAATAAGGAACTTATTGAATTACTTGTAAGATATAATGTTAAATTAACATTTACAGGGCATTTCCACGCAAATGATATCACTTCATTCACATACAGGAATCGAACGATTTTTGATATTGAAACAGGTTCATTGGTCACATTTCCCAGCCCTGTGCGTTTTGTTTCAATAGAGGATAATATGGCGCATATTGAAACAATACATATTTCTAATCTGAAAGATTTCCCGGACTTTTCATCATATTCTGAAACATATATCAGACAGGGCATTATGTATATTGCTAATACAACATTGAAGTCATTCGGGGTTAATGATAAAGACAGAGAAGAACTGATTCATACGATTGCAGATGCATTTGTCTGCCATTACAGAGGTGATGAACCTGTATTCCGTATCATTGATTATTCAAAACTCTCTCTCAAGGGAAAGATCATTGCATTTACTCAGCGTGGTCTTGTAGAGAATCTTGTAAATGATCTGCCCCCTGGTGATAATAATATCATTATCAATCTCAATCCTTAAAACCATATTATCACTCACCAGCTTACCAGCCTACCAGCCACTA
>CAZJAT010000032.1:0-16786 GCA_964544145.1 uncultured Bacteroidales bacterium
TTATAAGCACATATGTGTCACTGGAATCTGCAGGATTGTCCGATAAACCCACTGTACCTATTATATCATATTCATGGGAGGGTTCCAATAACATAGTATTGACCGTTTTATTGCTATTCAGTATCACCGTAATTGTATCAGGAATATAGGATGTATGGGAAATAATCAATGTGTATGTACCTTCATCTAAATTGGGTAATGCATAATAACCACTTGTATCTGTTGTATCTGATACGGAAAGTTCTTTTACTGTAATAATAGAACCGCTCGAATCTGCGGGATTATCCCATAATCCTACTGTGCCTGTGATATCAAATTTCCCCACTGCATTCATTGGATATCTGAAAATATATAATCCATCTGTTTGATCTGCAGCATATACCAGCGGATAAATGGCAAATGAACCGATACATTCCTCGCCTGTATCATAAAAACCCTTTTCATATGGAGCATATGGATCTGCAATGCTGACAACAGTCATACCGCTGTAAGCATCAGCCAGATATGCAAGCGAATCCAATATATATAATCCTCTAACATAATTTCCCGTATCATATGAACCCATGAAAGAGGGGTTGGCCGGATCTGCAATATTATAAATGAGTATGCCTTCTCCATCATTTGCAATATATAGGAATGTGTCAATTATCTGTAATTCATATATATCATCCAATAATGGAATGGAATTGATAATAGAGGGTGCAGATGGATCTGAAGCATCAATTACTTTGAGTGAATCCTGATTGTCACCCATAAAAACATAAGAGCCAGAAACAGCAACAGTTGTAATATATGGGGAAGGATTATAAAAACCTGTTTCAGAGGGACTTGACGGGTCAGAGATGTTTATGATCCTCAAGCCGCCTGAATTGTCTGCAAGATATGCATAATTGCCCGATACTGCAAGGTCACTCACACTGCCGCTTGTATTATAAATTGATACAGCAGAAGGGGATGACAAATCAGATACATCCACAATGGATAATCCCACTGATGCATTGGCTAAATAGGCAAGCGTATCAACTATCCGTAATTGGTATACAAATGATGAGTTGTTGAATGTACTTATAAGAGCCGGTTCAGAGGGGTTCTCTATATTGAGTATTGATATACCATCATATCCGCTTGCAACAAAAGCAATGGAATCCTGAACAAACACATTCTCAGTTGATGCTGTTGTCTCATAATTTGCCAATAATGACGGGGATGCGGGATTAGATATATCAATAGAGATAAATCCATACTGAGATGCTGACATATATGCAGTATTGCCGATAATATTAATGTCTTCTTTACTGCCTGATGATGAATATGTTCCTATTGTTGTCGGATTTGAAGGGTCATTAACATTAATTGCATATAAATAAATGCCATTGGCTGTATAAGCTATTGTATCATCAACAGCTATTTCATAGCATGAGCCTGAACCGTTCCATGAGCCGATCAGTATGGGATTTGTAGGGTCTGCCACATTAAATATATGCATCCCGCTGCTATAATCGGCTAAATAAGCAAAGGAATCAACAACAATAACACTGAAGGCATTATCATCTGTATCATAGAATCCTAATTCATAGACACTGTCTTTATCTGCAATATTGAGGATACGCAGTCCTGCTGCACCATCTGCAATATATGCCAGGGTATCAATAACATAGGCATCTCTTGTAGTGCCTGGTGTATTATATATAGTGATATCAATAGGAGCGGCAATATTTGCAATATTGATTATACTGACACCACTGCCGCCGACAGATACATAGGCAAATGAATCATCTATCATTGTTTTTGTTGATATCCTGTTTGTTGATATGGAATTTATATAATAGGGATTTGAATAATCAGCAATACCAAGAACAAGCACTCCTTCATTGCCGGCCGAGATATAAGCCAATGTATCATCAATGAATATATCCTCAACAAATCCCGGTACTCTATATTTACTTAATTCAATTGGCGAAGACGGATTACTCATATTAAATAGACGCACATATCCGCCATCTCCTATCAGTAATATTGTATCTGAAATACAGAGAGCTTTGCATTGGCCGGAAAACCAGCCGCCCAGTAATGTGGTGTTTAATGAATCACCGGATGCTGTTATTCCATCATTGAAATAGGGATTAAGACCGTTATTATCTGCATATAGCATTGATACAGATACAATAATCAGTACAAAAACCAATAAAAACATTCTTTTCATTCTACCTCCTATTATTTATTAATAGTATATGTATATAAAAATTGATGGCAAGGAGAAAATAAATTTGATAAAATGATTACAGGCTTGACAGAAAAAGAAGAAAATGCTATATTAGACCAAGAGGTCTAAACCGGGAGGTCTAATGACTAAGGGTTCAGTAAAACAGCGTATCATTAATGAGGCAATCAATGAATTTGCAGAAAATTATTTTGACAATGCATCAATAAATAGTATTATAAAGCGATCAAATACATCCAAAGGTACATTTTATCACTATTTCAAAAATAAAGAGGATCTCTATTTTCAATTGATTGATATGGTAGTAAAGGAAAAGATTGCATATATTGATAATAGGGTTAATGAAGAATTGATCACAATGGCTAATATATCATTATTCAGTGAGAATTTCAGAACATTGACAAGAATTGGTATGGAATTTGCCACAAAAAACCCGCAATATTATCAAATAGGTATAAAAATGCTTGAAGAACCCAATATTGATATATTAAACATAATTATTGGCAAATATGGTAATCAGAGCAAACATTTCATTGCACAACTTGTTGATAAAGCAATGGATTTGGATTTGATAGATAAGGTATATTCAAGGGATTTTATTATTAATCTTGTTTCTTATATATTAAATAATTATATAAAGATTGTACCCGAAAAGGATAGAATGGATTTTGGCAAATTAATGGATTATCTTGATCAGATATATATTATTTTGGAAAATGGATTAAAACCGGTAAAATAAAAAATATATACAGGAGGTATAAATGTCATTATTAAAACTGGAGAATGTTGAAAAGATCTATAATCAGGGAAAGATTGAAGTACCTGCATTAAGGGGCATCAATCTTGCTGTTGAAAAAGGTGAATTTACAACTGTATTTGGTCCCTCCGGTTCAGGAAAGACAACCCTGCTTAATATGATAGGATGCCTGGATAAACCGACAAATGGAGTAATCAAATTTGATAATCAGGCATTGGGGGAAGCAAGCAAAAAAGATTTAGCAATGATAAGAAGAAATAATGTGGGTTTTATATTTCAGAGCCACAACCTTATACCCGTCCTGACAGCATATGAAAATGTTGAATTTGCCATCAGATTAACGAAGAAATACAGCAAAAAAGATATGCATAACAGGGTTATGAAGATACTGGATGATGTGGGATTGAAAGGCCTTGAAGGCAGAAGGCCAAATGAATTATCAGGCGGTCAGAAACAGAGGGTGGCAATAGCACGTGCATTGGTGAAGGAACCCAAACTTGTACTTGCTGATGAACCATCAGCAAATCTTGATTCAAAAACCAGCAGGGAAGTATTGGAAGTAATGATGAAAATGAATGAAAAATTAGGGACAACATTTATATTTTCCACACATGACCCTATGGTGATGAATTATGCCAGACGATTGTTAGAGATCAGGGATGGGCAGATAACAGAAGATAATAGAAAGGAGAGTGAAAATGTTTCTGACTAAACTGGCTTTTAAGAATCTTGTCCGCCACAGGTCAAGGACATTAATTACTGCCAGTATAATTGCATTTGCCGTGTTTTTCTATCTTCTCATGGATTCTTTGATATTAGGTATGACCAATATGTCATATGACAGTATTATTAATTATGACTCAGGTCATCTACAGATTGCAAACAAGGTTTATTGGGAAGAGGTTGAGGATCTCCCATTGAGAAATCTTATAATTCCAGACAGTTCAATGATATATTCAATAGAACATATTAACGGATATAAAGCATATTCTACTGAGATAAATTTTACAGCAATGATGAATAATGGAATGAATGAATTACCTGTTATGGGAAAAGGTATTAATCCTGAAAAATATTTTGAAGTCTTCAATTATGAGGATCAGATTATAGAAGGTTCAATGTTTAAAGAAGGAGAATATAAAGCAGTTATAGGAAAAACATTAGCAGACCTTATGAATGTGGGTATTAATGATTACATTATTCTGCTTGTTAAGGACAGGAATGAGACATTCAATACCATTGATGTAGAGATTTCAGGTATTGTCAATACATCCAATCCCAATATCAACAGAAATGTTGTATTATTACCAATAGATGTTGTACAGCAGTCATTGAACATTGACAATAGGGTGAGTAAGATAATTATTACTTTGGATAATAGAGGCAATGCAAAAAAAGCAGGCATTCAATTAAGAGAGACAATGGACAAAAGCACGGGTAATGAGGTTTATGTTTGGAATGAACTGGATGCCATATCCATTGCAGGGGCAAAGAATGCTGGGAATCAGATGATAATGTCAATAATTCTTCTTATTGCTGCTATTGCAATTATAAATACTGTAATATTGGCTGCATTGGAACGAATGGAAGAGATAGGAATGATGAAAGCCTTAGGTCTTGAAGTAAAGGAAATTGTATATACATTTGTACTGGAATCCGCAGGTATAGGTCTGTTGGGTGGTTTAATAGGCTTAATAATGGGAGTATTCGGTGTTTGGTTATTAACCGCATTTGGAATTGATTGGGGTGCAATGGTCAGTATGGATATGGCATCTTTCGGTATTCCTGTGATTGGAAAGATGTATGGAGCTTGGAATATTGCTGCATTTATAAAGGTATTTCTTTTCGGACTTATCATATCCATCGTATCAAGTATTTTGCCTGCGCATTGGGCTGCAGACAAGGATCCCATTAAAGCTATTTATCACAGATAGGGGGTATAATTATGCAGTTTTTAATAAAATTAGCTTTCAGGAATCTATTTAGACATAAATTGAGAACAATTATTTCTGCAATTGCCATTGCATTTTCTGTGATGATTGTTGTTTTTGCACGAGGATATATCATGGGTATGATAGATTCTATATCTGCAGATAATATTCAATACAATTCCGGTCATATCAAGATTGTTGCATCTGAATATAGACAGCAGGAACGCATGCTGCCTCTCAATTATCCTGTAAATGGATTCAATGATGAAGGAATTGAATCTATGATTAATGAGATTTCGGATATTAATCATGTAGAATCGGTTATCCCCAGATTAAAATTCGGAGCAATGTCCAATACAAGCGATGATCTCCTTACCATGATGGGATGGGGTATTGATCCAGACAAAGAATTAGCTTATACAAATGTCAGCAATTTCATTGCAGAAGGCAGAATGGTGGAAAATGGCAAACTTGAAATTGTAATGGGCACAGTCCTGCTGGAAAAGCTGAATAAAAAAGTTGGTGACAGGATAACGATTCTCTATAATACATCATTCAATTCTCTAAAGGGAACAACATTTACTATTGTTGGAAGATTTGAAACAGGTATCAGAATGTTAAATGAAGTAGTTTTTTATATGCCGTTAAATGAAGCACAGAGACTGCTTGATATGAATGGACAATCAACGGAATTACTGTTAATGACAGGGACAGCGTCTATGTCTACAAAGGTGATGCCGCACGTGAAAACACTGTTTGAACATAAAAATATATCCGATAAGTATGCAGTATTAAGTTATAGGGAAGCAAGTGAATTAATGCCATGGATGGAATTGGCAAAGGTTATATACAATGAGATATATATATTCCTAGTATTGCTTGCCAGTATTGTTGTTATCAATACAATGATAATGATAGTAAAGGAGAGAACACAGGAAATAGGCATGATGGCTGCAATGGGTCTAGAAAGCAGTGATATACTGAAATTATTTATTATTGAAGGCGGATTAATGGGTGTATTCGGAAGTTTTATTGGGGCAGGCATTGGATCACTTATTAATGGATATCTCTCAGTACATGGTATAGACCTGAATTCCGCAACATCAGGGTTCAGCAAAGAAATAATGTTTAATGCAAATATATATACAGTTCAATCATGGGGCAATACAATATTTGCATTCTTGCTCGGCATTGTACTGGTGACATTAGCATGTATAATTCCTGCACGCAGGGCTGCCAATCTGGAACCTACAGATGCTATCAGGGATGCTTAGAATTATGGAAAATTATTACATTTTATCAATGAATAGGAATGAAAATATAAGGAGGATAAAATGAATTATAGAAATAGAATGAGTATAATTATTTTGATATGTTTATCTGTTATTCCATTGTATGCAATAACAGTTGATGAGATAATCAGTAAAAGGGATGATAATGAATATATCAAAAAAGCAAAAGTCGAATCAGAAATGATTATTGTAAATGGCAATAGGTCAGTAACAAAGACAATGATATCCTATGTTGATGAAAACAATGTGTTGACTGATTTTACCAATGCAAATGACAGGGGTACGAAATTCCTCAAAAGAGGAGAGGAACTGTGGATATTTTTTCCCGAAGCAGAGGATATTGTAAAGATATCAGGCCATATGCTTAAACAGGGTATGATGGGCAGTGACTTTTCTTATCAGGATATGATGGAATCAGATAAATTGACTGATCTATATCATTTTGAACTGACAGGTGAAGAGGAATTTGAAGGACGCATGTGTTATGTACTTGAAGGTATTGCAAATGAAGGAATGGAGGTTTCCTATTATAAGAGAATATCCTGGGTGGATAAAGAGAGATTTATTGGTCTCAAAGAGGAACTCTATGCACAGAGCGGCAGATTGCTTAAAGAGATGAATGTGACTGAGGTGAAAAATATTAATGGCAGATGGTATCCTGTAAGAACAGAAATGACTGATAAACTTAAGAAAAACACAAAAACAGAATTTATTGTGCATGACATAACATTCAATCCTGATATACCGGCCAATATGTTTACAATTGAACATCTGCAATAGGTATCTTTTATGAAATGGCTGATTTGTTCTGCAGTTTTTCTTTTAATACACATTTTACCTTTATATGCCGTAGATATGGGGGGTAGTGCGGAATTGCAGGCAGACATTTCGCTTAATGAGAGCAATGAGATTGATTATGAAATAATTGAAAATACTGATATTGAGATTTTCATACCAAAGATAGGGAATAATGACATAAAATGTGAGTTTATTATTTATAAACCTCTGCAGGGTCTTATTGCAGGAAAAGAGATGTCTATTTTTTTCAAAAAACTCTATTTGAGGTCTAAATTTCCCTATGCTAAGCTAACAATTGGCAGACAGCCTGTATCCTGGTCATTCGGCTCAATGATAAATGCAGTTGATTATGTGCTGGGTTCTACGGCGCTAAGTGAGGAAAATAATTCCAAATATACAGATGCCTGTGAATTATATATACCATTGAATTGGAATTCCGGGATATCACTTATTGCATCTTTTCCCGATGGATTTACATCTGATATGCATAGATTGAAATCAGGGGCAAGGATAAGAATGGGAATAATGAATTATGATATTACTCTCAATTATGTAAGAGAGGCGGATACTCTGATAAATGGCATTAATGCATTGGCATTTTTATCCATTATACCATCACAACGTATTGCAATGACATTCAAGGGAGATTTACTGGATTTGGGTATATATGGAGCGGCAGGATACTATTTTGATAATATAGATAATGGATTTTTTTCATATATGTTAGGTATTGATTATTCATTCTTTTTGAATTATAAAACAAAGATAATTGTTCAAACAGAATATTTAGGCATTGATGTGAATGATTTACCATTATATCTTAAAATAGGCATGTTAAAGATGGACAGTACAGACAATAGACTTGACATGGGTATTATTACAATGAATTATCCTATTGATGAATTTTCTTCGTTCACAATGACCGGTATTGTAAATGCTGATGATTATTCTTTTATATTAAGTCCAATGTATCAAATATTGCTGCCATTTAATATTGATCTTAAATTGAGCGGTTTTATGTTTGCGGGTAAAGAAAATACATTGTTCTCACAAAGCAGTCTAATGATGAAATTTACTTCATTATTATCATTGACATATCAATGGTAAAAAAACAAGGGGAATATATGCATGCAGGAATAATTGTTTATTCAGTGACAGGCTTTACAAAGACATTTGCTGAAATAATAAAAAGTGTAATAGAAAAGAGCGGACATACAGCTGATATAATAAATCTGGAAACGGATATTCGTATAACTGGCGGAACAGCTGCAAGTTGTCCTGAGTTTAAATTTATCAATCTACCTGATTGTACAGATTATGATATCATTTTAATTGGGGGACCTGTATGGGCTTTTTCAGCTAATCCGGTAATCATCAAGTGTATAGAACAAATAAACGATGTGAGCGGAAAGAGTATGATGCCATTTGTTACCATGGCATTTCCATTTGCATTTATGGGCGGCTTGAATGCTTTGAGAATGATGAGAAATATTGCAGAAAAACGTGATATGCATGTAATGGAAGGGGTTGTTTTATGCAGAATGGGCCGCAACTTTAATAATGAGGCGCAAAAAAAGGCATTTATGATTGCAGAGAGATTACAGCATACTCAGATATAAAATATCCATATATTTGTATATTGATTATCTTATAATTTAGTTTATTATTGTGAAAAATGAGGAGAATATATGGAAACTGTGAAATTGGGAATAATTATTTGTGACAGATACAGAAGTTGTGCTGGAGGTAAATGTTTAAGGTCCATGCATAATAGAGAGGGAGCATTCAGTTTATACAAAGATAAAGAAATTGAATTCAGATATTTTTACAGATAGATATGTTATGAGCAACTTAATTTTGATGTTTCTAAGGTATTTTGGAAAACCAGAAAAAAATATTGATGTCAAAAAAACAAATTTTTTGTTAAATATGAAAAATATATAGCGAAAAGGAGATCTTATGAAAATCAAAATCTTCATTTTAGCAATAGTGATATTATTTGGAATAATATTATTTTCAAATAATATTGATAGTGATTTAAAAATCAATGACTGGAATAAAATAAATAGAGTAAATGATACAAAAGCTACAGGTGATTCATTAAACAGTAAACTTGTAGGAGGATGGTTTAGAGGCCCTTGTAATGCAGTATTTGTAGAAGACACAATTGCATATATAGGTGATGGTGGGTATGTAAAAATCTTAAATATAAAAGATGTATCAAATCCACAAGTACTTGGCAAAATAAGAGTTCCATCATTTGTAGAAGATATCTTTGTAGTTGACACATTTGCATATGTAGCGGATTATTGCGATGGACTCAGAATAATCAATATAAGTAATCCTAGTTCACCGATAGAGACAGGCTTTTATGATACAGGTGATTTTGCATATGGTGTATATGTCGTAGACACATTTGCATATGTAGCGGATGGGGGTGATGGACTCAGAATAATCAATATAAGTAATCCTAGTTCACCGATAGAAACGGGCTTCTATGATACAGGTAGGGATGCATATGGTGTATATATTATAGACACATTTGCATATGTAGCGGATGGGGGTGATGGGCTTCGAATAATCAATATAAGTAATCCTGGGTCACCAGTAGAGACGGGTTATTATAATACAGGTTATTATGCAGAAGATGTATATGTCATAGACACATTCGCATATGTAGCGGATTGGAGTGATGGACTCAGAATAATCAATATAAGCAATCCTATTTTACCGGTAGAGACTGGGTTTTATGATACGGGTAGTTATGCATATGGTGTATACGTTATAGACACATTCGCATATGTAGCGGATTGGAGTGATGGACTCAGAATAATCAATGTAAGTAATCCAAGTTCACCGGTAGAGATAGGTTATTATGATACAGGTGGTTCTGCAGAAGATGTATATGTCATAGACACATTTGCATATGTAGCGGATGGGGGTGATGGGCTGAGAATAATCAATGTAAGTAATCCTAGTTCACAGGTTGAAGCGGGCTTTTATGATACAGGTGATTTTTCAGAAGATGTATATGTCATAGACACATTCGCATATGTAGCGGATGGGAGTGATGGGCTTCGAATAATCAATGTAAGCAATCCTAGTTCACCTGTAGAAACGGGCTTTTATGATACAGATGATCGAGCATACGGGATTTATGTCGTAGACACATTTGCATATGTAGCGGATGGGAGTGATGGGCTTCGAATAATCAATGTAAGTAATCCAAATTCACCGGTAGAGACGGGTTATTATAATCCTGTTGCTGCTGAATTAGATGTATATGTCGTAGACACATTTGCATATATAGCAGATGGAGGTGATGGGCTGAGAATAATCAATGTAAGTAATCCAAGTTCGCCGGTAGAGATTGGTTATTATGATACAGGTGGGCAAGCTTATGGTGTATATGTCAAAGATATATTTGCATATGTAGCCGATTGGAATGCTGGGCTTCGAATAATCAATGTAAGTAATCCAAGTTCACCGGTAGAGACGGGTTATTATGATCCGGGTAGCTATGCAAGAGATGTCTATGTCGTAGATAACTTTGCATATGTAGCGAATTGGAGTACTGGGCTTCGAATAATCAATGTAAGTAATCCAAGTTCGCCGGTAGAGATTGGTTATTATGATACAGGTGGTTCTGCAAGAGGTGTATATGTAAAAGATACATTTGCATACGTGACAGATTTAAGTGATGGGCTTCGAATAATCAATGTAAGTAATCCAAGTTCACCGGTAGAAATTGGTTATTATGATACAGGTGGTTCTGCAAGAGGTGTATATGTGATTGACACCCTTGTATATGTAGCAGATGGAGAGGATGGATTATATATAATCAAATATCCTATGGATGTCACAGGGATAGAAGAGAATAAGTTTACAAATAATATTTCAGTAAATAATTATTATATTAGATATAATCCCAACACAGTAGATTTATATTTTGGACTTAAAGAAAGAGGAAAATTAAATCTTGATATATATGATAAGATGGGCAGACAATTAAATGCAATTAATAATGGTATTATTGAAAGCGGATATACAAGAATCAGTATAAATAAAAACGATTATTCTGCAGGAGAATATTTTATAAAAGGTAAAATGGGAGATACAGAAATTAGTACAAAGATAATTATAATAAAATAGAATCTAAGAATAATAAATTATATACAAAAATACGAGGAATGAGGTCTTATTAAAATTAATATTCTGTTTTTAGCAGCGGTAATGTTTTTTTAATATTATTTGGATATACTGATACATTCAGGTATGAATCAAGAGTAAAGAACAAATAAACAGAATTCTAAAAAAACTGTGCTAAAAATATCCATATATTTGTATATTGATTATCTTATAATTTAGTTTATTATTGTGAAAAATGAGGAGAATATATGGAAACTGTGAAATTGGGAATAATTATTTGTGACAGATACAGAAGTTGTGCTGGAGGTAAATGTTTAAGGTCCATGCATAATAGAGAGGGAGCATTCAGTTTATACAAAGATAAAGAAATTGAATTGGCTGCCTATACCTCCTGCGGCGGATGTCCGGGAGGAAACATTGAATATGCTCCGGAGGAAATGAAAAAAAACGGGGTTAATACAATTCACTTTGCAACGGGTATGATTATAGGATATCCCCCATGTCCTAATATTGATTATTTTGCAGAGTTTATACAGAAAAAATATGATATGAATGTTGTATACGGCACACATCCAATTCCTACAAGTTATTATAATACACACAGAGCGATGCAGTTCAGACGATTCCCCAACTGGGACAACAGAACAGCTTTGATTCTCTGCAATGAGGAAATGAGAGAAAGATATAATTGAAATAAAATAATGGATACAAATAAAAAATATAATCATTGGAATGGCAAAAATCTGATATTAATGATCATATTGACTATATTATGCATAACCTGCTTCCCTGTGAATTTTCTTGTGCTTATGAATATTATTTCTGTACCTCATTATCCATTATTATTTATTATTGGATGGATATCCTGGGGAATAGGAATGTTACTTGTTATTTCTCCATTTATCATGTTTCCGAAATATGGTGAAATAAAGAAAGGTGAATCATTTGTAGATACAAGAAAAGTGGTTGACAGAGGCATATATTCCATTGTGAGACATCCTCAATATCTTGGCGGGATATTTTCAATCTTTGTTATTAATATATTATGGCATCCCCATTGGCTTTTTCTCATACTCGGTACAGCCGGTGTTATAATATTATATTTTAGTTGTATTGAAGAAGAGAAAATACTTATAAACAGATTTGGCTCTGATTATGCTGATTATATGAAGAAAGTACCAAGAATGAATATAATGATAGGGATTATACGAGCAATAAAGCGCAAGAAGAATATTAATTAACCAGTATAATTTATTGGAGATGATATATGAAAAAATGGTTTTCTGTTCATATTATTCTAATATATATATTCAATCTCTGTTTTGCCCGGCAATCTTCACCTTCTCTCAGGGAATTAAATGCCTAGGTACATTCCAAAGTTTATAGAACAAAAGTTTGAAAAAGGTTTAATGAGGGGTAATCTCAATGGATTTGTAATTGTTGCTGATATTTCAGGATTTACTGCAGTTGCAGAGGAATTGATGACATTGGGTGACAAAGGGATTGAGGCATTAACTAATATTATAAATGAGACCTTTTCACCTGCTATAGAAATCATTGATTCCTATGGAGGATGGATAAGCCATTTTGCCGGTGATGCATTTACAGCAATATTTGATGATATAAAAAAAGCCGATTCGGCATATACAATTATTAATGAGAAGCTGAACAGAATTTCGGTTGATACTATTGCAGGAAGGAGAGAAATGCAGACAAAGACGTACAGGGGTGAGGGAAATATTCAATGGGAAATTATCAAAGCAAAGAAATATTTTTACACAGTATGGGGAAATGCAATAGAAAATGCCTATCACAATGAAATGAAAAACATAAAAATTACAAATTTACACTCTACACCCAAATTGAAATCAGAGAAAAAAAATAATAATAAAAAAAATATTTTAAAACAATTCTATTCAGATAAATTGCTCAATAAAAAAATGAATGGAGAATTAAGGAATATCACATCAATGTTCATTTCATTTCAAAGTGATGATTTTGAAAAAAACGCCGGTAGAATCGCGGATATTATAAATGAATATGGAGGATATTTCAATAAATTGGAAAATGGAGATAAGGGTTCTGTAATCCTTGCAATTTTTGGTGCTCCAATTGCGCACAAAAATAACAAAGAGAGGGCTGTGACTGCAGGGATTAATATAATGAATGAATTTAAGAATAATATAAAAATCCGTATTGGAATGAGTTCAGGAACATCATATGCAGGATTTATAGGTAATAGAATAAGAGGTGAATATACTGTCATAGGAGAACTTGTGAATCGTGCATCACGAATAATGAGCTCGGCAAAATGGGGAGAAATGTGTGCCGATGAGACATTGAAAAATGATGCTATCGAAATGAAGTTTAGAAGAAAAATTAAAGTGAAAGGCTATAAAAAAGCAGTTGATATATACTCAGATTTCAAAATAAAACATAATGATAAATCATATAATAGATATAAAATAAGTAAAAAGTTTCTAAATGCGTATAATAAAGTGAAAGAGAATAGAGAAAAAAAAGTTTTTTTAATAAGCGGGAAGCAAGGAAGCGGAAAATCTGAATTTATAAAATCATTTGTTTCTTCAAATAATTTAGATGCTATTTACATTGATTGCAGTAATATACCTGCTGAATCACTTAAGCCAGTGCTTGATTTTATGAGGAGAAATAATTTATGTAATATAGAAGGACTGCCCAAGAAAGAAAAAATCAGAATGAAACAATTGTATAATTCATTTGCATATGTAACCGGAATGAATTTTGATAAAAAAGCATTACCCGATAATCCAAAACTGATTTATGAAAATACAATTGATTTCATTGTAAAATCAATAGCAATAAGAGCGAAAGATATTATTATATTTGATGATGCGGATTTGATGGATAAAGATTCTTTGGAAGTTGCCAAGAGAATATCTAAGTTCAGGGATTACAATCCCGTTATCATTCTTATCTCAACAGACAGTACAGAGATATCAGATAATATTGACATTAGTAGAAAATTTGAGCTGAATCCTTTAAATGATAGTGAACTCATGGATTTTTGTAAAGAACGCTTAAATGGTAATATCTCACATGATTTATTTGAATTAATAAAGGAAAAAACAGGAGCATTACCTCTGTATTTGGAAAATGTGCTGAATGTTTTACCTAAATATGTTGAAAAAATCAACAATATTATTGAACTCAGAAGTGAATATAAAAATATTGAATTTGATCTCAATGCAATTATTATTTCACAGACAGATAAATTATCAAATGTGAGCAATGAAGTATTAAAAACAGCCTCTGTAGTCGGTTATGCATTTAGTATAGAAATATTATCATCCTTAATGAATACAAAAATCAAGAATAGTATTATAAATAAGCTGATATTGGAAAACCTTATACAAAGAATAGATAAGAATGAGTTTAAATTTTCACATGGAATAATAAGGGATAGTATATATAAAATGCTTTTAAGTAGTGAAAGAAGATCCCGTCATAGAAAGACAGCATTAATGATTAAGCAGCATTATAATAGAGATAAATCAAAATACGGAATCATTGCGTATCATTACGAATATGGAGAAAAAACTAATATCGCAATAAAGAATTATTTAAAGGCTGCAAAATATGATGAAAAAAAATACTTTAATAATGCAGCTATTGAGCATTACAAAAAAATATTAAGTCTTGATGAAGATTATGAAAAAGCTCCATTTGTTCACTTCAGAATAGGGAAAATATACGAATTGACAGGCAAATGGGATTCCGCATTTAATAGTTATATGAAAGCTTTTGATATTGCTTATGATGATATCTTAAAAGCCGATATTCAAACAAGTATAGGAGCTTTGTATTGGATCAAAGGTGAACATGTAAATGCACTCAGTTATCTTAAAAAAGCAAAAAGAACCTACTCAATCAATAAGTGCTATGAAAAAGAGGCATATGTATCCGGTAAAATTGGAAATGTTTATTGGAAACAGGGAATGCATAAACGTGCACTGAATATCCATAAAAAACAAATAGAATTATGCAAGGCTATTGGAAGTAAACAGTGCATATTCTCAGGAACAGGAAGTATGGCTGCTGTTGAATATGATATGGGAAATTATGAAAGAGCTATAATGTTGTATTTAAATCAGTTAAAATTGATGAAGGGAAGCAATAGTAATCAGAACAGAGCGATTGTGTATGGGAATTTAGGTAATATTGCACTTCAGAAAGGCGAATACAGGAAAGCATCAGAATACAATATGAAAAGACTCAAGATTGCTGAAAAGATAGGTGATAGAATGCGTATTGCAATTTCTTTAGGTACATTGGGAAATATTTACAGATTTCAAAATAAATTCAAGCAGGCCTTAATGTTTTACGAGCAAGCATTAACTGAATTTGCAGATCTTGGATATAAGGGAGCAGAGTCAATCACTATCGGTAATATAGGAATATGCTATTGGAGAATGGGTGATTTCGAGAATGCAATTAATTATTATGAAAAGCACTATTCCAGTGCAGAATTACTTAATGATAAATCGGGCATGCAAAGAGCTTTGGGAAATATCGGCAATGTACTTTGGAAACAGGGTAAATTCAGTGAGGCTCTATTAAAGGTAATACAACAAGCAGAAATGGCAAAACAAATCGGAGATAAACAACATTTTGCAATTGCTCTTGGCAATAGAGCAAATATTCTACGAGACATGGATGATGTTGAAAATGCTGATAAATTCTACAAAAAGGCATTGAAAATACTTGGAAAGATAGGTGCAAAACCCTTTGTTGCATCAAATTTAACGGAACAGATAAAGATGTATATTGAAAAAGGGAAAAGAAGAAAGGCAAAAAATTTATTAGTCAAACTGAGAGATATTGGTAATGAACTTGGTGATGATGAAATAATGTATGAGCATAGGCTTATGTCTATCAGATTAATGTGTAATAATGAGGCACTAAAGGAATTAGAAAACATGAAAAATCATATCAATGATACAGAAAAATCAGCAGAGATTAATTATCAGATATTTATGTTGAGCAAAGATGAAACTATAAGAAAGGAAGCTTTAAATTTATTCAAATCATTGATTAGGGAAAGTGATAAGTATATGTTTAGGCAAAGAATCCTTGCATTGGAGGCAAAATGAAAAAGATATTATCTTTATTTATCATTTCGGTTATTATTTTAATAATGCCGCTACAGGCATATGATTTTACCAGCGGTGAATATACCATAAACAGGAATGAGGCAGGTTATGTTGGGAATTCCCTGCTAATGAGTAATTTTTCATGGGGCATGCTGGCATGTACCGGTATCTTTGTACCATTGATATTCCTTGTGGATGATACTGCATTCGGAATTTTGACTATGATGTCATTTACCGCCTGGACGCTTTTCCAGGGTTTTGCCGCAATATCATTGAGGGATATGATAAATATGTCAGAGAGGTCAGGGTCCAATTTTCCGCGCCCCAATTTTGCTTTATGGTCACACATAATAAGTGCTTCATTCGGAATGGGCGGTATTGTCGGAGGTGGACTGATATTTTCCGATGATACGGCAGCAGCAATAATAATGACATCTCTCTGCTGCGCAGTATCCATGCTGAGCGGAATCATTGCGAATTTCGGCAATTATGCCTATGCAAACAGA
>CAZJAT010000033.1:0-3446 GCA_964544145.1 uncultured Bacteroidales bacterium
TTGAATGGAATACCCCTGAATTGATACTCAAAATATGTGCGTATAGGACCTGCCAATATACCCAATGACAGACCCACATATGTTAATGAAAATATTGCTGCTATGATGCCGCCGAATCCGGAAGCAATCTTTGCAGGATTATTCTCATGAAATTCAGGAAATATTGCTCCAATACCTATATTGATAAATGTGATGCCAATGGATAATAGAAATATAATTGCTGTGGATAGGAGAATGACTGTGGAATCTAATCTCAAGAACAGATTTGTGCCTGTAACAAGCACCTCGCCCAATATAAGTACAACAAAGAAATTAAACAATAATTTTGAAATGAAGAAATCCCGAATGCCCACATTTATCTTTATGATATCAAATGACCTGCCTTCCAGGGATATGAGAGGAAATATAAATCTCACAGACAGTGTTGCTGATATATATGCAGAAAATCCCATATTTGCAAATGCAATGATATATGTAAAGAATGGTGTTTTGAAATACATTGGCGAGCGTATCAATGAAAAGATATATAATGCAAGCAATGTGAAAAAAATCAGAGATTGACCCCATTGAGAGGGATTGCGGAAGAAGAGGACGATATCCTTTTGAATGAGGAATGCAATGATACTCTTTTTAGAAAAAATATTCATTCTCATCTGATTCTTCATATTGCGTTTCTTCTTATATGCTGAATTACCGAAAGAGAGATATTTGCGTCCATACATATACATGGAAATAATCAGCATAGGCAGTATCAATAAAATATAAAGCGACAGGGATCTGTATGCTGACAATGAGGATTTACCATTTATGCGGTTAAATATGGATTGAGCAGCATATCCTGAAGGCAGATATTTAAATTGTTCAACCTCAAGCGAGGAGATATAATTATTGACATCAGTAAGATTGGCTGTTTGGGGAAGATTGAATATATCCGGTGCCTTTTTAAAGAATATCATGAGCACAATGGATAGTGTTATTAATGCAATAATAAGAATAATACTGCCTGTTGAGTGTTTTAGAAAAAATCCGGAAAATATAAATGTTAATATTAGACCAATGGATGTAGCAATTATTACGAGCAGAAGAAAATCAATAATGGAGAAAAGATAGAAAGAGAAACCAAGGTGAAATGTGTTTCCCAAAGCAATAAGCAGAGGAATGGAAATTATAGCTGTTGCCCATGACGAGTATATGCCGTTTTCAAAGAGTTTTGAAAGGAACAGGTGTGATGTCTTCAATGGAGTTGAAAAGAGGAATTCCAATTCCCTTGTGCGGAAAAAGGTTGAAATAGAGCTGATGATGGAACTCATAAGCAATAATGCAAAGAATATGGAAAACATGAGTGAGAATATTCTATATATGATACCATATCCAATTTCCTCATAATTAAGCAGAAAAGAGAACATCTTGAAAAAAACGAAATATGTTCCAAAGAGGAATAGCGAGATAACGAGTAAATATGTTAAGAGACGGACAAATGACTTAATGTTAAACTGGAACAGTGTTCGTATGGATATCTTCCATTTTACTGCACTCAGGCTATTCATTGCGTGTTATCTCCAGAAAGAGGTCTTCCAGATTGTTCTTCTTTAATTTATCCTTCAGATTATCAATATTGCCTTTATAGACCAGATTTCCCTTATGCATAATGCCGATTTCATCACATATTTCTTCGGCTAATGACAATGTATGCGTTGATACAAAAACACTGCCTCCATTGTCCGCATACTGTCTTAATGTATCCTTTACTATACGTGCAATCTTTGGGTCAAGTCCCACCATGGGCTCATCAATAAGAAGCAGTTTGGGTTCGTGTATCATTGCAGATGCTATAATGATTCTCTGTTTCATTCCGTGGGAGTATTCCTCGGTCTTCAAATCCATGTAATCCTTAAATTCCATTAATGATGCATATTTATCAATATTATGAACAATATCGCTATTCTTCATTTTAAATAAACCTGCTATGAAATAGAGGAACTCCCTGCCTGTCAGTTTCTCGTACAGGAAAGGCGAATCAGGTATATAACCGATATTTGCCTTGGCTTTTGCCGGAGCTTTGTGTATATCATGATTGTCAATTGAAATGCTTCCATTATCAAAGGCAATAAGGCCTGCTATACATTTTATTGTTGTTGTCTTTCCGGCGCCATTGGGACCAATGAATCCGAATATTTCACCCGAATTGATCTGCAAAGCAATATTATTGACAGCAGTGACATCGCCATAGTTTTTTGTCAAATTATCAATATGTAATATCAATAGAACTCCTTTTTCTTAATAATATAAGGAAAATGAAATAATTCAAGAAGATTTATAAAATGGGCAATGAGAACATTTTGCTGATGACATGTATATGCTGTCATCAACAATGAGAATATGTTTATTATCCTGTTTGTTGATAAGGGAAATAATATATCTGACAAATTCCTTTTCAACATGCATTTTACGCGCAATGGTATTTAAATCCGTTATATGTTCCCTCTCAATCAGTTTAATCAATTTCTTAATCATAGAATGAGTCCCAGCAGCATTTTGAATAATAAGCTCACGACATAGGCAATGACGGTGGAATATATCAGATTAAATGCCACCCATTTAAATGAACGGCTCTCCTGATATATAACAGCAGCTGTAGCAAGACACGGGATATATATCATCATAAATATCATAAAGACAATTCCATTGAGAACACTCCAGTGATTGCCGATGTAATATGAAAGCGGTACAGCAGATGTATTATATAATACTGAAAGGGATGCAATAATAGATTCCTTGGCAAAGAAACCGGTCAATAATGAAATGGTCATAGGAATATCAAATCCCAATGGTTTGAAAAAAGGATAAATGATATTGCCTAAAATATTTATAAATCCGCCCTCTGTTCCTGTAGGAAAATATGAGAGTATGAAGATTATTACTGATATGGCAAATATCAATGTCCCCGCTTTTGACAGATATTCTTTTGACTGCATACCTGCGCGGATAAAGAGATTCCGAATTTGGGGAACACGGTAATCGGGTAATTCCATAATCATACCTTCACTCTCTTTCTTCAGCATTGTCTTACTTAAGAGCAGACCTGTTATTATTGCAATAATAATAGATAACAAATAAAGAGAAAAAATAACAAATGGTGCAGTATCTGAAAACAGCGCACTGCCGAGCAGTACAATAACAGTCAGGCGGGCAGAACATGGAATAAAGGGAATAATCATCATTGTTTTTAATTTGTTTGATTCCGTTTCCATTGTCCTTGTTGCCATTATTGCAGGCACAGAGCATCCAAAACCCATGATAATGGGAATAAATGACCTGCCGTGCAGACCTATCTTATGCATGAATCGGTCCATAATAAATGCCACACGTGCCATATATCCGCTGTCTTCAAGTAATTGAATAAGCATAAACATAATGAATATATACGGCAGCAGTGAAAGAACATT
>CAZJAT010000033.1:3546-15718 GCA_964544145.1 uncultured Bacteroidales bacterium
TGGGATTTTCTCAATACAAAATCCTTGCTGAAGAATTGGTCTATTTCCTCCCGCAGATAATCAATATTATATTTTGTTCTTCCTGAAACAGCTATGACCTTTGTGCCGACAAGATATTTAAGACGTTCAATATTGAGACCAATATGTTTTTTTTCAAGTATATCAGTCATATTTATTACAAGTATCATAGGTATATTGAGCATTAATAATTGTAAACTGAGAAACAGGCCTCTCTCCATATTGCTGCCGTCAATAACATTGATTATGAGATCTGTGTGTTCATTTATAAGATAATCACGCGTCACTCTCTCATCATCTGATATGGGGGATAATCCGTAAACCCCCGGCAGATCAACAATACGTATGGTGATATTATCAGGTGTGACAATCCTGCCTTCTTTTCTCTCTACAGTAACGCCGGGCCAATTACCGATTGTCTGATTCATTCCGGTTATTGCATTGAATATAGTTGATTTGCCGCAATTTGGCTGACCAACAATTGTAATGATTTTTTCAGTGTGCATAATATATTCTTCTACACATACCTCTGCCCAATGCAATTCGTGAATTTTTCACCATGATAATCAAAGGACCGATATGATCATTTTTAATTATTTTAACTGTATTACCGGGCATAATACCCAATTCCGACATTCTCTGTCTGAAACCGAAACCACCCTTGATCTGCAATATCTTTACAGTATCATTCTGCAGAGATTCAGTAAGCGGCAGCATTTACTTTTCTCCTTTTAATATATGAATAATATCAGGGTGCGACTTGATATTATCTGTTATAATATTCATCTGATCGATCAATTTCATATCCAGATGATGTTCAATACCACAGGCAATTGTGTCCGATTTGCTTTTCTCAAGATTAAATAGTGTACATAGGAATTTTCGTATTGAAACATGTTTTTTATATAAATACTCGGCTCTTTTTTTGCCTTTGTCTGTTAATGTTATATAACCGTATTTTTCCTTGTTTACAAGAGATTTGTCCTTCAATATGGATACTGCATTAACAATAGACGGTTTGCTGACATTCATTATTTTTTGAATATCAGTAATCCTGCATACAGGTTTTTTCTGCAATACTATCAATATTGATTCAAGATAGTCCTGCAAGGATTCACTGAGCATACAGTTCATAGACACTCACTTTGTTAGGTTGGTCTAATAATAATCGATTTATACTATTTTGTCAAGATATAATGTATTGCAAATGTGAGGATATATATTAGAATGTAACAAGTAAGGGAAATAAGCGTATTAAAGATAAAAAGGAGGCTTAATGAAACGTATCTTATTAACACTGACAATACTTGTAATGGTCATCGCTGTTGTGTATGCTGCTGACGCGCAGAAGATTGTTGATGATATGGTAAAGAATTACTCCGATTTTGAAAAATCGGTGGATGATCTGACAATGACAAATACAATGAGTATTGAAGATGAGGACGGGAATGTAAACATTGATATGACTGTATCCAAGAAAGGTGAGAAATTCAGATTTGATATAATGATTGACCTTGATGAAGAGGATGTCCAAATGAATGGCATCAATACAGTTGTCATATATGATGGTAATGAGATGTGGATGATGGTTCCCATTGTCGGCAAACAGAAAGTTGAGGATGAAGAGGACATGGAGGACTATAATTCAGTAATGGAGATGTTCTGGTGGAATAATTTCGGCACTGACCCTGAAATTATCAGCGAAGAAAATATCAATGGAACAGATTGTTATGTAATCGAATTCGAAGAAACCGATGAACAGAATGGATTTAGCAAGATTTGGGTTTCAAAGAAAGATAATATTCTTATAAAGGCAGTTTCCGATGATGATGGCGGCTATGTTCTGTTTAAGGAATATAAGGATGTTTATAAGGGATATAAATTACCATTTTCAACGGTCTTCTATACTGATGATGTTGAAGAATTATCTATTGTGTTAAAAACAGTGAAGGTCAACAGCGGTATTAATGATGATATCTTTGATATTGACAAGGTTGAGGTTGATAATAGCGGTATTGAAAATTTCTTGAATAATATGTTTACAGAATAGAAAAAGGCGCTTATGCGCCTTTTCTATTCAATGCTTATCTTTACTATTGTATTTTCTTCGTTTTCCGGGTCATCATCAACAATATTAACAAGCTCCAGAGGCGCATTTGCACACAATTCATCCAGTGCTGAAATGAATGCATCAATATCGGCTATATTACCCTCATCATCTGTCTTTAATCCATAATCAGAGAGTGAATTCTTCACTTTATCATTCTTCATGACATAATCCATTCCGATTTTACCTGTTGATTTGACCAGCAATTTCAATACCTTTAATGGTAAATTTACCTTCACAATACTTGGGTTTTGCTTGTTTGTTTTATTCTCAATAACCCTTACGCGCAGATAGCAGTCACTTTCACTGTTTTCGTTCTTTTTATCAATGCTGTTTATTAGAGTTTCCGCTTCTTCGGGTGTTATCTTTCCCTCTTTAACCATATTGAGTATTCTTTCCATTCGATTATTCATGATAACCTCCTATTTGTGAAGCTTATTCATTGCTTCTTCAATTTCTATTTCATTAGCTTTTAGTTTCTTCAGTATGTCCAATCTCTCTGAGCTGTGAATATGATGTTTCACTGATTTACGCCGCACATTTCCCCTCAATGAATCAATGATTATCAATATCCCTACAATAACCAAGATCCATGGCCAGTCTCTGGACATATCCAGAGAGAAGATATTATATGTGGATAATATCAGCAGACATCCCACAATAAGCAAAAGTGCTCCAAATTTAGATATTCTCACTATTTCCTCCTTTTTAATTTATTTAATGCTTTCTGTATATCAATATCACCTGTCTCTATACTGTCCAAAATATTGTCTACATATTCAACATTATGTTCATAACCGGGCAGATTATCCTTTATTTCCTGTAATTTATTCTTTATTGTCGGATATGATTTCCCCAATTTTTCTCCCAGGCATTTCAGATTGCCTTCGCATATAATGAATTCACGAATGAATTCCCATTCATCTGATTTAAACACGCCCGTTTGCTCCTGCATTTTCATATTGCCTGTAATAGTGATGCCGCACTCCTCACAGTGAATCGCTTGAACTGTCATATTGCCTGAACAAATGGGGCATTTGGGACCAATTTTTGACTGCATGGTTTCCTCCTATGATAATTGAATCTTGACTATACTGTCTTCTCCTGAGATATCAACAAGATCCAATGGTTCCTGTATCCTTATTTCCCTGATATTCTTCAATATCTCTATTGCTAATTCCAAACCCATTTTTTTCTGTTCTTCCATTTGCCGGTTGTCCAGTGAAAGAATGAATTGTGACAACCCAATAATGGGCCTTATCAGCACAAGGGGTATCCAGAAGTTTATGTGTGTGTCATCATCATATACCTTGATTCTGATTCTTCTCGGCCTGTATGAATTATTGTTATACATAAACACTCCTATTGATATTAATTCAAATATAAACGAAAAACTTAATTTTGTCAATAGAAAAATCAATATATTTTAATATATCTATTTTTATTAAAAATTATTATCATTTATATTGATATTATTTATTTATTTAATAAACATTATATTGTTGTATTATGGAATTGATTTACATATAATGAGTGCTTTTTTAAATAATGTGTCATTTCATTATTGCAATTTACATATTTGATAGTATAATATTTTCATGCATAATCCAAATATATTAAATAAGCGAATGATTAAGACGATTCAAAAAACCGATCATCTAACGAAAAAGGATTATTTAAAGGCATTTGAATCTGTGCTGAAGCATGACTTTCTGCCGGTATTTTATAAATTGAAGAATGGTGAATTGGATGAATACAGGAGAAATGAATATATAAAGAATGATGAATTAATGGAATTTATTTATTCAGACAGATCTATTGTTTTCCATGCTATTGATAATATTCATCATTCATCCATTTCTCAGCCATCACTTATTGCAGTAATGCTTGAACTTGCAGATGTGCAGAAAGGCGACCATGTATTGGAGATAGGAACAGGCTCAGGATATAATGCCGCATTGCTGTCTAAGATTGTAGGTGCAAATGGAGCAGTTTATTCTGCGGAAATTGATGAAGATATTTTTAAGATTTCAGAAGAGAATCTAAAATCTAATCAATTCAAGAATGTATATTCAGAATGTAAGGATGGGGGGTTGGGATTTCCGGAACAAGCCCCATTTGATGAAATTATTGTTACATGTGCAACAGCAGACATAACCAAATACTGGATAAAGCAGCTCAAGGTCGGAGGAAAACTCATATGTCCGCTAATCACAAGAGGTCTAGAGGTTATTGCAGAATTAACCAAGGTATCTGAATATTACATGGAAGGCAAATTGCATCATTATGTGCATTTCTACAGAATGGGCGGTCAATTCTCTATATTGACGCATTATACATATACAAAAAAAGAATTAAAAACGCTTAACAAAATCATTCATAATTATGCAAACATTGATGAAGATTTTTCTGAAACATTAAGTGTAATGACAAAAAAAGAACTCAATGATTTTTATTTTTATTTATCATTACATAATCCAAGCAGTATATGTTTCTATGATGCAGAGGTTGAAGAGATGAAGAGGGGCTATGGCTTGTTTATGAAATCAACGGGTGAAAGCGGTATTGCAATAATATTCAATAAGAAGCTTCATGTGTGGGGCAGCAGTAATGCTCATAATATACTGTTGGAGGAATTTGATGCTTTCCGTAAAGCGGGCAGCCCGGGTGTACATGCTTATAAATTAAGGGTTTATGCAAATGAAAATGATATGGAAAAGAAATTACATGACAGGGTTATAGTGAGAAAAAACTCCATTACTGTATTTGAATTACTGTAATTACTATTTAATTTTTCTGCTTTTCATGCCTCTAATCTCAGACATACATTGTTTCACAGACATAAAAGAGCCGGTAAATCCCAAAAATACTCCAAATATAATTAATATGTAAATGATTGAATTGCCGATAAATAAGAAATCAGGAAACCTTGCATGCAGAAATGAAAACATGAGATAGAGTATTCCGGCAGATATAAGTGAGCCTGTAAGACCATGAAATATGCCTTCTATGATGTAAGGAATCTCAATATAGGATTCTGTTGCACCAACTAAATCCATTATGTCAATCTGGTCCCTTCGTGCATGAACGGTGAGTCTGATTGTGTTAAATACTATAAATATGGAAGCCAGCGTAATAATTATACCAATTATAAAATCAATCAAAAACAATATCTTTATAACCCTGTCCAAGTCATCCACCCATTCAGCACCATAATTGACATCCTCAATTTCTCTGAATAAGCTGATTTTTGAAGATATCTCCTTAAGACTCTGCGGATCCTTATATGCCATTGATACATAGACCTTTATTGATGCAGGAAGAGGATTTTGCTCAAATACATCCAAAAGGTCGGCATCTTCCTTAAATTCCTTTCTGAAATTCTCTTTTGCTTTATCTTTAGAAATAAATTCTACAGATTGAACACCTGCGATTGACATTATATTGTTCTGCAGTTTATCAATATCTTCATTGGAAACATTGTTGTTAATATAAGCAATCATTTCGATTTTGTCTTCTGCTAATTTAATAATATTCATCAGATTGGCTGTACCCACAATAAATAAACCAAATATAAATATTGATACTGTAATAATGCCTATTGTTATGAAATTCATGGATTTATTCTTTGAAAATCCTTTGAATGCTTCCTGTATTATATATATCATTATTTCTCCACTTCTTCAGTATCAAGTTTTGAGAATATATTTTCAGGTTTTACTATTTTGCCTTCTCTTATGCCAATAACATCAGCAGATTCCCTTTTAATAAGTGAATGATCATGCGTTGCCATTAATACTGCTGTTCCCTGTGTATTGATTTCATACAGCAGATTTAAAATTTCTGCTGACCCCTCAGGATCAACATTTCCTGTCGGTTCATCAGCAAGGAGTATAAATGGTTCTCTAATAACAGCTCTGGCAATTGCAACCTTCTGCTGTTCTCCGCCTGAAAGCTGATAGGGATAAGAATTTCTCTTATGTGACATTCGCACAGCGGCAAGTGTATCCAGGGTTTTTTTCCTTATATTTCTGTAAGGTTCGCCTGTTACCTTTAATGCAAAAGCCACATTATCATAAACATTTCTGTCAGGCAATAATTTGAAATCCTGAAATATAACGCCTATTTTCCGTCTTAACATTGGTATTTCTTTTCTCTTAATTGTTCTGCTGTCATAACCGGCAACGGAGAGATATCCCTCTTCGGGAAATAATTCCATATAAATCATTTTCATCAATGTCGATTTGCCTGCCCCTGATTTACCAATCAAAAAAGTGAATTGCCCTTTTTTAATATGCAGACTTACATTCTTTATTGCAAGCCATTCTTTTTTGAATGATTTTGAAACATTACTGAATTCTATCATATAATTTTTTCCCTTTCTCAATAATGGATTCTTCATCCAGCTTGTATTTTTTAAATAATTCATCAGGGTTTCCCGATTCACCGAAAGTGTCCTCAAGACCGATATGTTCCACAGGCAGTGGTTTAATCTCAGAGAGTGCTGAACATACAGCTTCGCCAAGTCCGCCTATCTTCTGATGTTCCTCGCAGATGAGTATGCCTTTTGTCTCATCTGCAATACTCTTAATCATTTGAATATCAATCGGCTTCACTGTAAACATATCCACTATGCCGCACTCAATACCCAGAGAGGCAAAACGCTTGACTGTGTTCATTGCTTTATTAACCATAGCACCGCATGTAATAAGAGTTATATCACTCCCTTTACGCAGCTGCTTGGCCTGACCAATTTTAAATGTTTCATTCTCATCATATATCATTTCAAGATTATTCCTTGGGAGACGCATATATAAATATGAATCATATTCTACAATCTGTCTGAAAATAGATTTTAATTGATTTACATCTGATGGTACAATAACAGTCATTCCGGGTATGACCCGCATAAGTGCGATATCCTCATTTGCCTGATGGGAGGCACCATCCTCACCAAGAGATATCCCGCCATGTGTTACAACAATCTTAACAGGCCAGTGCGGATAGGCAATTGAGTTGCGGACCTGATCCCATGCCCTGCCTGAGGCAAAAATGGCAAATGTAGAGCAGAAGGGGATTTTCCCTGCAGATGCCAAACCTGCAGCTGTTGCCATCATATCAGCCTCTGATATACCCATATCAAAGAATCTGTCCGGAAATACTTTTTTAAATGATTCGGTTTGTGTTGATTTTGCAAGGTCTGCATCCAATACGACTATGTTTTTATACCTTTCACCATATTCTACAAGCAGTTTTCCATATTCTTTACGCAGAGAAAATGTCTCACTCACCTGAAAGCTCCTTTAAGGCCTTTAAATATTCTTCCTCTTTTGGCGGTGTGCCATGCCATGCCACATTGTTTTCCATGAATGAAACGCCTTTTCCCTTAATTGTGTTTGCAATGATAAATACGGGTTTGTCTGAATTGCGGCTCTCTTCAAAGCCCCTTTTGATATCTGTGAAATCATGACCATCAATTTCTATGACATTAAAACCGAAGGATTTAAATCTATTTAATGTCGGCATGGGATTTTTTATATCCTCAATGAAACCGTCGATTTGCAGATGATTATAATCCAATATCACAGTAAGATTATTAAGGTGATACCGATTGGCTGTCATTAATGCTTCCCATATCTGTCCTTCATTTATTTCACCATCTCCCAATATGCAGTAAACATGAGCCGGGATATTGTCCATTTTGAGAGCCAATGCTGTACCATTTGCAAAAGAAAGACCCTGTCCCAGAGAACCGGTTGATTGTTCTACAAATGGCAGTGATTTATGTGAAGGATGTCCCTGAAGTCTTGAATTGAGTTTTCTGAAAGAATGCAGCTCATCTTCATCAATTAACCCTTTCAATGCAAAGCATGCATAGAGAGCTGCAGATGCATGACCTTTTGACAGAATAAACCGATCCCTGTCATCTGCATTCCAATTGGATTTTGAATAATTCATCTGCTCAAAGAACAGATAAATCATTATGTCAATAGCAGAAAAAGCTCCCCCTATATGACCGGATGATGCATTATAAACCTGATTTAAGATATGTATTCTGCCCTTATTGGCTAGGGAGGATAATTCTGCTGCATTCATACTTTTTTATATTAAATAAAAATATGCTAATGTCAATATGATAGTAATAAATAGAATATTTCAGATTAGCCTGTTTTTGTAAAAACAATTACAGTTTCAAAATGGCGAGTTTGAGGAAACATGTCAAAAATTGCTATTGAATTCATTGAAAAACCGTGTTTCATTAGTATGGAGCTGTCTCTTGCAAGCGTTGCAGGATTGCAGGAAACATATATGAATCGGTCAATATTGCTTTTCAGCAGATTGTAAAGGAATAAAGAAGAAATTCCGCATCTTGGAGGATCAGCTATAATGCAGTCAAATGAAGATGGTTCAATAATAAAAGAATCAGATATATCTCTCTGCACAATCTTGATGTTTTTTATATTATTGCTTTTTGCATTATTTCTCTGAAATATTACGGATTGCATTGAACCCTCAACAGAAATTACCTCATTGTATTTATATGCCAAATACATGGAAAATAAACCCACACCTGAATACAGGTCAAGGAGTTTATGACCATTTTCTGTTAAACTGTCAATGTATTTCAGCATCTTTAATGTAATCTGGTGATTTGTCTGCATAAAATTGCTGCGTGAGTATGATAAAATTGCATTATCATAAACATCGGTTAGATCAGAGTGCCCTTTTAGAATACGTAATTTTCGATTTTTTACATAAAGAATATTATCCGCTGAGATGTCAGCTAATTGAAGTATATCATTTTCGGGAATTGTTCTCTTGCCCGGATATAGGGTAAGCATTGTCTGCCCTGATGTTGAAACGCGGAAATCTATAATATACATCCTCTTTATTATATCCCTATATGGCTGGATATTGCTTAGAATATCATTGATCTCCTTTCGTGCAATCAGACAGTGCTCTATATGAATGGTGTGTTTGGATTTCCGTTTTCTGAAACCGAATCCTTCCTTGAATCCCGTGAAATCAATATGATTCCTGTAATGCAATGGGGATGACGGGAAATAGTTGATTTCTTCAGTGATTTCAATATTACCATTTTTAATAAATAATTCCTTTAGAATATTTTCCTTTACAATTTGCTGTGAAGAATAGCGAATATGCTGGAAATCACACCCGCCGCAATGAGTGAAATAGGGACATTCAGGTTTTATTCTGTCATCTGAAGGACTAATGATACTATCTATTTCAGCTTCTGTATAATCCTTTTTATCATTAACTGCTTTATATGATATTATCTCGCCGGGGATTGTATATGGTATAAAAATAACCTTGCCTTCATTTCTTCCCATTCCCGAACCATCGGAAACAATCTTTTCAATCATTGTAATGTATTCAGAATTCATACAATTCCTTTACAATAATATAATCAGCCATATCCATATCCAAATGTTTTACAGAATCTATCACAGCAATACTGATTATATTTTCTGTAAACCCCATAAATCTTAATTGATCAATAATGCCCATATCATAATTACTGTGAAATTGACCGCACAGAACAAAGATTCTGTCCTGCTTTTCAATTGCATTCAGAATAGAATTTGCCATTGTTGCATCCTTCAGTAATTGAGCAGCAAATAAATTGGAATCATTCATAATCATTCCCATTGGGGAGTTTTTCTGTACAGCTGCCATTGTTATGCTGAAAGCATCCCTGTAATCCTCACTAAAATCAGTGTATCTTTCAACGAGTTCTGAGGGAAATGAATCAACATAATGTATACCCTTTTTTGCAATAGAAGCAGCTATATATCTCGGGACATTCAAAGCAATTATGTCTTTTTTATTGATTTTTGCAGTTTCAACTAAGGGTCTATAATCATTGTAATTTCCCCATGGTCTTGATTGTTCAAGGAATGTTTCTTCTGTTATTGTATTGTTTATGTATTGATTCACAACCTGCTGCACATCACGTTCAAACATTTCCAATCCCAATAAGTAATCATTGTTTTTTAATAATTCGGCATATATATAATGTTCCATATAATGAGTAAATGAATCATCATGAATCTCACCAAAAATAATTATTTTTTCTCCATCTAATTCATTAAGCATGGTTTCTGCATTGATGAATGAATTATCCGGATGGCTGTATATATATTCAGATTTAATATTGCCGGAACATGAGAATGTAATCATTACAATAATCAATAAAAAAATAACATTTTTCACATGCACTCCTTTTTACACATTTTAGCAGAAATCACATATATGACAATATTAAAGCATATTGAAGAATAAAGTAAAATATAAACAATACAATTCAAAAAATCATACAAGCATGTAGTAATTATGACAATAATGTCATATCAACTGTATATTACAATGATATAAGTCAAAGAATAATGCGTCATAGCATTTGGCATCCCCATTGCTCTATTAGATGACAAATAAACAGGAGGTTTAGATGAAACGAATGATATCACTGATAATAACACTCTCTCTAATAATGGGAGCCGTTATTGTATATGCTGGTAATGGCAGAAATGACACGGCAAACAAACAAACGCAGAATCAGTTTACAGACAGGAATAATGATGGAATATGCGATCATTATGAGGAAGGCAATACATACAGACATAATCAGCATAATAGAAAAAACCTTAAGAATAATCAACGGAATGAACGTAAATACAATGAGAAAAAGTGATAAAAGGGTGGAAAAATCCACCCTTTTACATTATAATGTTAATATGATTAAGATAGTATATATTTTTCTAATGATTGTTATTTCAATAAGCTTGTCAGCAGCAGGCAGCAATCAGGATGCCATTAACCCATTTTATGCAGATGAAAATAGAGATGGCATTAATGATCTCTATACAGATATCAATGGGGATGGCAGAAATGATATTAATGGTGAATTAATGCAGGAAGACATACTGTTTACAGATTTAGATGAAGACGGTATGAATGACGATTTTGCAGATATGGACGGTGATGGGGTCAATGATCTCTATATTGTATCAAATAAACTTCCGGTCCTTGACATCAATGGCGATGGATGCAATGACATAACAGGATACAAATTCAAAAAAGGGGATTACGGGGGATATAGATATGGATATGTTGTGGAGGAATGCGGAAGGATAATTGAGGATTATGAAGATAGAGATGGTGATTATATGGATGATCATTATATGCACCAGAATAGAAAACAGATGCATGATAAGTTTATTGATGAAGATAATGACGGTATAAGTGATAATAGAAAAAATATGTACAGGAAAGGCAAAAATAAGAAAAATAATAACAATTAGTGTATTCGTAAGTCTATTGTTGACAATAATAAATTTGAATGCAGAGAGTGATTTAACCTTCTTTGCAACTGATAATATTTTCAATTCTTACAGCAAGGAAGCAGATTGGGGTATATATTATCACTGGTATGAAGAGACAGACAGTTTACCATTAACAATGTATATTGATGCCTCATTATATCTTCCAATTTTGAATTACACCTTATTTTCAGTTCCTTATTCATGCGGGCTCTATGGCAGTTTTATTGATAAAGAAGCATTATTCATGAATTATAATATTTACTTGACAGGAGAACTGTTCTTTGCAGATTACAATGAAAATATATATGAGATGCCTGGCATTTTCATTTATGCTGAATATAATCCGAATTATTGGATATCAATGGATGCAGGACAGGATATATATACTGATTATTTCAATAATCTAAATGTTTTCAATTCAATTGTTATTGATGAAAAGGTGTCATTAAAATTATTTCTGCCAATGAAATTATCGCTTCATTTTAATATACAGGGCGGAATAAAAAAAATGTATAATGAGCATATAACCATTCCCAGATATTCACTGTCACCGCTTGTGTCTATGGGAATAACCGATAATGCAGGTATTTTTGCTGCATACAAATATGCAAATATTATTAATGATTCCATGCCTTATTATTTTGATGATTCATTTATGGACCATTATTATTATAATGAGAGGTCAGTATATTGCGGGATAACA
>CAZJAT010000034.1:0-11157 GCA_964544145.1 uncultured Bacteroidales bacterium
GATAATAGAGACAGCTCAATTGAGCTGTCTCAAGAACAGATAGTCAAATTGTGCAGAAGACACACAGGTATTGGAGCTGATGGATTGATACTGCTGAACAGGTCGGAATATTATGATTTTGCTATGCAATATTTCAATGATGACGGCAATGAGGCAGAAATGTGCGGAAATGGAGGGAGGAGCATAGTGCTCTTTGCTTATATAAATAATATTATTGACTGCAGAGAAACGGTCTTTTCAACAAAGGATGATGTTCACCATGCGGAAATCAAAAACCCTAATATTGTGAAACTGCAATTAGCACAACCCCGTTCTATAGAGAAAAACAAAGAAATTGAAATAAGTAAAGGAATAATAAAAGGGGATTTTCTGAACACAGGGGTACCTCATTTTGTTACTGTATTAAATGAGATTGAAACTGAAGATATAGATTCTTTGGGCAGGGAAATTCGTAATTCTAAAGCATTTGCTCCTGCAGGTACAAATGTGGATTTCATCAAGAAACAGGATGGTTATATACGTATACGCACCTATGAAAGGGGTGTTGAAGGAGAGACTCTCGCATGCGGAACAGGTTCGGTTGCTTCGGCATTATCAGCATCCTGGAATATGGGTGTAGATTCTCCTGTGCTTATGAAAACGCAGGGAGGTGAAATTCTCACAGTATATTTTGATTCAAAATCCGAAAGGGTGTATCTCGAAGGCAGAGTAACACCAGTGTATAAAGCAGAATTAATGCTTGATGTATAAAATCCTTTTAATAAGCACCATTATCTCATTCCTATGCCTAAATGCCAATGGGAATGATGATTATTATACAAAGCAAATATTAAATAAATACCATGTTACCCTTATTGATTCCATAGAAAATGATTTTCTCAAGCTTACATTAAGGGAATTTATATTGAGCTTATCTGATAATTCGATTGATATTCTATCGATTGCTCTCCCCTATGCAGCAGTTCTGAATGATGAAATCAGGGAAAGAACATTGAGTGAAAATGAAAAATATAGATTAATAGAGGCTGGTTACCGGATTCCCGATATGGGGAATATGATTAAAGATGATGACTATATTGGTCTGATAAATTTTTTTCCTGATGAAATAGAGACAATGGAAATAATATTGAATAATGCTTCCTTAATTGACCGGACATTGTTATATGAATATGCGATAGGTAGAGCTGACAAGAAGCTTAATATGAAATTATACATTGACCTTAATGATTCAATGTTTATTTATTTACAAGGATTTATAGATAAAAAGGATGATATTGCGGAAATATTTATTCATAATCATTCAGAATTACTTTATCTCTTCAACAGAGAATACCGCCTGTATGCAGGCAGCTTTTTAGCAGATTCTGTTGATGACGGAATGTTGGCATATTATAGAGGAAGATATTATGAATCCAAGAATATGTATTCAGAAGCTATGATACTTTACAATAAGGCTGATGATGAAGAGGCATATATCAGAATGATAGCGAATATTGGGAACAGAATGGGGAGGAGTATTTCAGATTCAATTCTTTTGAATAATGATAAACAGTATTTATCTGTTTTGTATCATAGAGCAAAGGCCTATTATTCGCTTGGAGAGAATCAAATTGCTGATTCTATTATTGAATATCTAACTGATATTAATGATATTAATTATTATACAGTAAGGGCATTGTTTATAAGCAAAAAGAATGTATTTTCTCAATGTTATTACAAGAGCGAATCGAATTATTATAAGAAATTATTTGACGTGTTTGATGAGTGTGGAAAAAGGGAGTTGTTTTACAGATTCACAGATATGGTTTATGAAAGCAATCACAAGTATGCAAAATATTTTGCAGTAATGTTCAGGGAATTGGGTATTCATCAGAGGAGCCTTCTTTACGGATACAGGATGAAAGCAGCAGGTTTTCCTATTAATGAATGCATTGAATTCCTTTTCCCTGCTCCGTATTTGACTTTATTCAGTGCTGCAGCTGAAAAATACAATATTGATATTGCATTACTCTATGCAATTGCAAGACAGGAAAGTTGGTTTAATCCATCAGCTCAATCTCCGGTTGGAGCAAAAGGCATTATGCAGCTTATGGATTTTGTTTATGATGAATATTATAAGGATGAGGATTATTTCAATATTGAAAAAAATATTGATGCAGGTGCAAATCATATAAAAAACTATCTGGGATTATTTGAAGAAAATCCGGCTTATGGGATTATGTCATATAATGCAGGTCCAGGTAATGTGGTTAAGTGGGAAAGAAAGAATATCGACTGGGAACTCTATCTTGAGATGATACCTTTCAGGGAGACAAGGATATTTGTGAAGAATATACTCAGAGATTATTATTTTTACAGGCTGAGGTTCAATGAGTCATAGAGATCATACACAGGAACAAGAAATGAGTTCTTTGGATTGATTGATTTATCATTAAGCAGTATTTCATAATAGAGTGCAGAGGATATAACCTTTCCTGATTTACCGATATAACCTATTAAATCACCTTTTTTAACTGTTTTTCCGGAATTGACTTCAATGCCTGATAGATGCGCATATGTTGTTGTGTATTCCTGAGAATGTTTGATAATAACTGTTTTACCCAGTTTCTCTTTCTCTCCTGCAAAGAGAACATAACCATCAGCTGCTGAATACACATTTTCACCGGCATTTGCCACAATAAGTATTCCGGGATGAAATCGTTCTGTTTCAGTATAGGGGTCTATAATATTGCCGTAATCACGAAGTACCCAGCCATTTACCGGTATGATACTTGGAATCTTATCTGCATAGGACTTATTCTTAACAATGGAATATATAGAATCATATGAATAAATGAGGAAATCCGTAAACTGCAGAAGAGAATCTATTTGTTCAGGTAAATAAACTGAATGGGAATCCGTTCTGCTGATTCCGGACATATAGGAATAATATGGAAGCAGGTTTTGTGTCTTTTTTTTGAGATTATCAATTCCCTTTTCAATTTCACTTATTGTCTTCTGGCTTTCCCTGTTTTTTATTGTTAATATTGCCACATCTTCACGCAGTTTCTTAATTGAGCGGAAATCCTTTATATTACGGATATTTATTATTGTAATAGCGGATATCATTATGGACCCAATGAGAATCATCAAGGCTACTATTGGCAGAATAATAATAAAAAATCTCGTTACTCTTACATTTTCACTGCCATGAGGTATTATTGATATTTTTAGTTTTCTTCTTTTCATAGAGGGTGATAAGGCTCTAATTCGCCTTTTGTCATCTCCTTTAATTTTTTTGTTGCTCTTTCTTTTATCTGTCTTACCCGTTCACGGGATATATTCAGCTTCTCTCCTATTTCCTCTAATGTATGCGGTCTATTATCATCAAGGCCAAAATACATTCCCAGGATATATGATTCACGTTCCGACAATTTATCCAATTGTGATTTGAGCACTTCTCTGTATCTGTTTCGCATAAAGGATTCTTCAGGTGTGAGAAACTTAGTCTGAGTGAGGGTGTTCCCTAAATACAGATTGTCATTATTTGATAATGGTGTTTCCAGAGACATCTCTGTTTTATTCAATTGAATTGTATTTTTCACTTCATTTTCAGACAAATGGAGTCTCTCAGCAAGTTCTTTAATTGTAGGCATTTCACCTGTTTCATCACTTATTTCATTCTGTGTTCTTTTTATTCTGTTTATTTTATTTATCTGAGAAAGCGGGATGCGAATATTGTTTGAGTTTTCAAGTACAGCTTTCATTATTGACTGTCTTATCCACCACACAGCATATGATATAAATTTCACATTTTTATCAGGGTCAAATTTTCTTGCAGCTATGATTAAACCGTAATTACCTTCATTTATCAGCTCAGAGAGAGTTAATCCCTTTCCCTGATATTCCTTGGCAATATTAACCACAAAACGAAGATTACTCTGGATAAGTTTATCCAGAGCAATCTTATCACCATTCTTGATCTTTAATGCCAATTTTTGTTCCTCATCGCCTTTCAGCAGAGGAATTTCTTTTATTTCTTTTAAGTATATTTGCAGCGACTTATCACTGAAATCATTATTAGCGATTATTTTGCCTTTATTTAATATTAACAACAACCCAGAGGTTGATGCGGCCTCTTTTAACTGTCAGAAGAATACTTTTATTCTTACTGTATTTTGAAGCTGCTTTATTATAATCATTTATGTCTGATATCTTCAAATTTTCTATTTTCACTATTACATCACCGACTTGAAGACCTGCCTTAATGACAGGTGAATCATTATCCACAGCAACAATAACAACACCCTTGTCCGAGCTGATATTATAATTATTCCGGTTATTTGAATTAATATCTTCTGTTGTAATGCCTAACCAGTTCTTAGAAGTTTCAGGCTGAGTATTTTCTGCTGTCTCGGTTTTCAGCTCCGTTAGTACTGCATTAAGGATAATTTCTTTTTTATCTCTCAATACTGTGATGCTGACCTTTTGGCCGACAGGCGTTTCTGCAACAGTAATACGGAAATCATTAACATTCCTTATTTCCTTGCTGTCAAATTTTGTTATTATATCTCCCTCTTTTAATCCTGCTTTTTCTGCAGGTGTATCATTCTCAACCTGTGCTACAAGTATACCTGTTTTTGTCTGTTCCAAGCCGAATTTATCTTTCAACTCACTATTGAGTTCTTGCGGATATATACCCAAATAACCTCTTGTAACAGTTCCTTTTTCCATTAATTGTTTTACAACCATCATTACGAGATTAGATGGTATTGCAAATCCAATGCCGACATTGCCGCCTGAAGGTGACACAATTGCCGCATTCACTCCGACAACAGAGCCATTAACATCAACAAGCGGTCCTCCGCTGTTTCCCGGATTTATTGAAGCATCAGTTTGAATAAAGTCCTGATAGACAGGCGCATCCCTCATTGATAAGTTTGAACGGTTTATCGCGGATACAACACCAACTGTCACTGTACCGTCAAAACCATAGGGATTTCCTACAGCCATAACCCAATCACCTGCCATAATGTTATCAGAATTCCCAAAAGGAATAAATGGTAAATCCCTGCTGTTCTTAATCCTTAAAACAGCAATATCGGTTCTTTCATCTGTTCCCACAATCTCTATCTCATCGCCGGAAAATTCACGATTATCCTGAAGAATGACTTTTATTTCATCAGCATTCTTAACTACATGATTATTTGTCACAATATATCCCTGATCATTAAAAATGAATCCTGAACCCATTGATGTGTTTTTTCTCTCGGTTTCAGGCATATCCTTGAAAAAGTATTTAAAGAAAGGATCATTAAAAGGCATATATTGATCTACTTTAACTGTTGACTCAGAACTGATGTGGACAACAGCAGGTGTGACTGAGGAAGCCAATTCCCGAAATGACATTCCATTCACATGCTCAGAATTATCAATTTGTTTGATAATGACATTATTTTCTGCATGTACATCCTTAACGATGGTAGCGGTAATGGCTCCAAGTAAGAACACCATAACAATAATAGAAACGGTTGTAAATAGTTTTTTCATTTGAACCTCCTATGTTCTAAAAGAGTTATCAGATATTCTTGACCTCCTTCTCTTTTTTCTGCAGCAATTTATGCAGTTCTTTTATATGATTAAGCTTTTCCTTGAATTCTTTATCCTTTGTCATCATTTTCCTGCTGTCTTCAACAAGATAAGCATATACATAGCCACCCAGATCGGTGAGTGATTTTTCAATCTTGTATTCCAGTCCCGCAATTTCCATTTTCTTGCTGGAAAGCTTCGTAATTTCCTCTGATTTCTCAAGCGCCTGAGCAAGATTCTTTTTAACCCGGTTCCATAAACTATTATTATCCATAATAATCCCCTTTTTTGATATCATAATATAATAAACAAGATATGAGAATTGTCAATATCCGATAAAAACTGATTTTATATATACTTAGAAAAACAACACTATTGATTTAATTCAAAATAAATATATAATTAATGATTAAGAATAAGAAGGAGGATTGATGGAAATTACTCCATTGGATATAAGAAAACAGGAATTCAAGAAATCATTTTCAGGATATGATAAACATGAAGTAGAAAATTTCCTTGAGATGATTGCTCAGCAAATGGAAGAGTTAATTCGGGAGAATATGAATCATAAGGATCAGTTGAGGGATATAGAGAGAAAAATTGACGATTACAGACGTATGGAAAAAACCCTGCAGGATACATTAACATCTGCTCAGAAAACTACCGATGAATTAAGAAAAAATGCTGAGCAAGAAGGGACAATTATAATGAAAAATGCCCGTCTGGAAGCTGAAAACATAATGCATATGACTCGGAATGAAGAGAAGACCCTGAGAGCTGAGATCAAGACACTTATAACGATGAAGAATAATTTTATTGCAAGATTCAAGG
The DNA here is from genome assembly GCA_964544145.1 of uncultured Bacteroidales bacterium. Lineage (GTDB taxonomy): Bacteria > Hydrothermota > 32-111 > 32-111 > 32-111 > CAZJAT01. Next base: position 6,400 of record CAZJAT010000034.1, read on the forward strand.
GTATGATTGAAGGATATTCTAAAATGCTTGAAGAAGAAACGCTTGACCATAAGGTTGATGTCAATGAAATTAATAAGATTCTGAAAGAACATCCGGAATCTGTAAGCGATATTGGTTCCCTGTTCAGGAAGAAAGAAGAAAAGGATCATGATCACTTTGATGAAACAAAGGAGAATAATGATACAGCAAATACGGGACTCGGCTCAATTTTTAAGAAAACAGGGGATTGATTCCTGTGATATTCTGATTATTCTCGGTACCGGATTATCTGCGCTTACAGAGAGTATAGATATTGAATGTGAGGTGGATTACAAGGACATACCGGGGTTTCCGGTTTCAACAGTTAAATCCCATAAAGGTAAATTGATACAGGGTACTCTTCATAATAAGAAAGTTTCTGTTTTATCAGGGCGATTTCATTATTATGAGGGTTATAAAATGGAGAGGGTTGTATTCCCGCTAAGGGTTCTAATGTATATGGGTGTTAAACTGCTTATTGTCTCAAATGCAGCCGGGGGAGTAAATCATGATTATTTTGCCGGCGATATAATGCTCATAAAAGACCATATTAATATGATGCCCGATAATCCATTAAGGGGAGCATCCAGTATTGAGGTAGGAGAAAGGTTCCCGCTTATGAAGGATGCATATTCATCCAAATACCGTGAACAGATATGCAGTATAGCAGCGAATTTGAGGATTGATATAAAAACCGGAGTGTATCTTGCCTGGCCCGGTCCCAGTCTTGAAACTGATGCTGAATATAATATGGCAAGAATTGTGGGTGCTGATGCTGTTGGTATGTCAACTGTTCCTGAAGTTATTGCCGCAAGACATATGAACACAAATGTATTGGGATTCAGCATTATCACGAATATCAATAACCGAAATTCCAGAGATGATACAACGCATGACAATGTTATTGAAAACGCACAGAAAGCGGGAAATAATCTGAGAACAATTCTTGATAAATTTATTGAAGAGGTAATACTTTGAAAAAAAATATTTTTATTGCAATTATTATGCTATTAATTATTTCATGTGCTCCAATCAATAATCTTAAAAAAGCAAAAAAGTATATTAATGAAAAAAAATACTTAGAAGCGATTAGTCTGATTGAGGGAAATGATAAGAATGCGGATGCTTATTTTCTTTTAGGAGAAGCATACAGAGGATTGAGAAAATTCTCAATGTCTGACTCATTTTATTCTGTTGCTATGGAAATGAAGCCGCAGTTCAGAAATGATGTGATAAAGGCCTATTCATCAACAGCTCTGACAGATTTTATGAAGGGATTTAATTACAATGCAATCAGATACTGGCAGAAAATTCTTGAGTTAGATCCTGATTATGACATTAATATTGGCTATTATTATCTGGGTAAACATTATTATGAACAGGAGAATTTCTTTGAAGCAAAGAATCTCCTTCTTAATGCAGTCAATGTTTCTCTGCCTTCATCTGCAAGAATCGGCACATTTAAAATGATTATTGAAATATACAGAAAAGAGTTGAAATATGATACAGCATATATTTATGTGAAACAGGCAAGAAATGAATTCGGCGCATCAGAAGACAATGATCAGGATTTTTCGGTTGATATGGGTAATATCATTTTCAGTATAGCAGAAGAAAAATTCATGAAAAACGACTATAATGAAGCAATAAATTTAATCAATGAATTTATTGCAGTAGGAAAACCCAAATCATTGCTTGATGATGCATACCTACTTCTTGGTGATACATATTTTGAACTTAAAGAATATCATAAAGCGATTCCGGCTTATAATAAGGTTAAGGAATTGAACAATGTAAAATTATACGGCTCTCAGGATACATATATTAAAGCAAATGAAAAATTGAAGAAAATAGCTGAAAGGACGGTTCAATGAAAAAGTATTTAATTCTGATATTAGTTTTAATAATTCTTTCCGGATGTGCAAAAAAAACGGTGTTAAGGGATATGGAAATAAGTGAAACAACCATTTATGAGGAATCTATAAAAAACTATGAAGACGGCAGATGGGGAAAAGCCATAGAGGGTTTCCAATCCTACATATTTTCATACCCTGCCAGCTCAAAAACGGAAAAAGCACAGTATTATCTTGCGGATGCTTATTATATGGATAATAATTACACTCAGGCAATTATTGAATTTAATTATTTTATAAAAAATTATAAGGCATACTCATTAAGAGAACAGAGTTTTTTCAAATTGGCGGATTCGTATTTTAAACTGACTCCGACTTATCAGCATGACCAGACCCTTACGGTTAACGCTATCAGCGTGATTGAAGATTTTAAGCTGGAATTCCCTGAAACTGAAATGATACAGAAGGTAGATTCACTTCACAGAATATTGTTGTCCCGTTTAGAAGAGAAAAAACTGCATACTGCGAATTTTTATTTGAAAAAAAAGAATTCTACTGCAGCAGAGATATATCTTGAGGATATTATTCCTGAGAATTTGCTACCCGAATACAGGGATTTTTATCTATACAAATACGGAATAACATTGAATAATCTAAAGAAATACGAACAAGCGGAACAGTTGCTGACGCTTATTCCTGAAAGCAGTACATATTACTCAAAAGCCAAAAAAATAATTACAAACATAAAGATTAAATGAAAATTGGAGTGATGGGAGGTGTCTTTGACCCTCCGCATTTAGGTCACAAAAGAGCTGCACTCTATTTAATAAATAACAATTATATTGATAATCTCACAGTAATTCCCTGTTATGAACAGCCGCTAAAAAAACATGTTAAAACTCCATTTAAATTACGATACGAGATGACACAAGCTATGTTCAATGGATGTGAATCAATTCGTGTTTCTGATATTGAATACAGACTGCCAAAACCATCATATACAATAAATACTATACATGAATTGATGAATGATACGGATAGTATATACCTTATTATTGGGTATGATGAGGCTGAAATGATACACAAATGGCACAGATACATGGAATTAAGAGATATTGTCAGGTTTATTCTTATAAATAGAGATATGAAAGAGCATAATATTGATGAAGATTATTTCAGAGAAGCAATTAAGGCAGATAATGAAGTTATGGAAATATCATCTACAGATATACGGTCAGACAGCGGGCATATAAACAGAGCATATATTGATGAATGTGTTTATAATATAATAAAAAGGGAAGGACTTTATAGTGAATGATAATCTATTTCTCATTGATTTAACCAATCTTATATACAGATATCATTTCGCATTTATGAGGAATCCTCTGCGGACAAAGAATGGAACAAATACTTCTGCGATTTTCGGTACTATCAGTTTTATATTGGATATAATTGAGCAGTATGAAGCAAAATATTTGTGCGCGGCATATGATGTCAAAGGTAAAACATTCAGGCATGATATATTTGAAACATATAAAAGTGGAAGAGAAGCTGCTCCTGATGAGTTGATTTATCAGATACCTATCATTATTGATCTGCTGAAGAATATGGGAATATGCACTCTGGGTATCAAGGGCTTGGAAGCAGATGATATTATAGGTACTATAAAACAAAAATTCAATTCTGATTATAATAAGTGTTTCATCATTACAGCAGATAAGGATATGGCTCAGCTGCTTGATGAGAGGTCCGTTATATTGTATCCCAAGAAAGAGAATGGTATATATCCTGAATTGGCAATAAAAGATATTGAAGAAAAACTGGGTATCAGCATGGATAGAATTCTTGATTATTATGCACTGACAGGCGATAAGGTTGATTCAATACCTGGAGTTCCCGGTATCGGGCCCAAGACTGCTCAGAAGATTATAGGTGAAGTTGCCAATTTAGAGGATAAGGAATTAATAAAAAAACATATCAGTAATGAAAAGAATAGAATAAAAATCATTGAAAATATTGAGAATATAAAATTATACAGACAATTACTGACAATAAAAAAAGATGCTGATATTAAAATTGGTATAGATGATTTGTTTGTAAAACAAGCTGGAAATGATCATGTATTGAAGACTCTCAATGATTTGGAATTATACTCAATAATGAACAGATTAGACAAGAAAGAAGAAAAACAAATGGACATTGAAGATGCTTTGGAATCAGAGGATATCAGCGATTTTGAGAATAAGGGACTTTTAACTGTTTTAAGCAATGATGGACGAATTGAGTTATCAGACGGAATTCACTGGGGTATATTTGATATTACAGATGCAATAGAAATATGCAGTAGATTTAAGGGTGATATAATTACAGATTCAATAAAGAAAAATACATTTTTACTTTCAAAGAATGATAATGTATTTGATATCGGCATTTTAAGGGATGTGATGCAAAAGGATTATTCAATTAACAAAATTATACGGGATTATTTCAGAAACACTTTAATGCTTACTAAAACAGCATATTATCTTCAAAAGGCAGGAAGAGGTTTTATTGAAGAGTGCAGGTCTGATAAGAATATTGATATATATAAAACAATTGAATTGCCGATAATACCGGCAATTATTGAAATGGAAAAAAACGGCATAAAGGTTGACCGTGATTTTTTTGTTTTTAAGAAGGAAGAGCTGAAGAAAAAGCTGGAAAGATTAGAGAGGGAAATTATAGATATTGCAGGTGTGGATTTTAATCTTAATTCTCCGAAACAGCTGTCAGAGATATTATATAATAAGTTGGGCATAGAACCCTTAAAAAAAACAAAAACAGGATTCTCCACAGATTATTCTGTTCTGAAAAAATTATCTGAGCATCATTTTATTGCAGAACTTCT
>CAZJAT010000034.1:11257-15170 GCA_964544145.1 uncultured Bacteroidales bacterium
AGAGATATTCACAATGAAACAGCTATGAATATCTTTGATATCAAAGAAAATGAGATTACACCGGAGATGAGGTCTATATCAAAGATAATTAATTTTTCAGTCATTTACGGCAAAACTCCATTTGGATTAGCTCAGGAATTAAATATTAGAAAGAATGAAGCAGCGGAGTTTATAGATAAATATTTCTCGGATTATAAGGGTGTGAGTCAGTGGATTGAAGATGCAGTAAAAGATGCTTCGGAAAAAGGTTATTCAGAGACCCTGTTCAATAGGGTCAGATACATACCTGAAATCAATTCAAGAAACAAAACAATCAAGGCACAGGCAGAGAGAGTTGCTGTAAATACCCCTATACAGGGAACAGCTGCTGATATAATCAAGATTGCAATCAAGAATGTGTATAATCATTTAAAAGAAACACATTCAGAAATAAAAATGATTCTAACCATACATGATGAATTGTTGTTTGAGATACCTGTGAAAACTGAGGAAAATAAATTGGCTGAAATTGAATCAATAATGAAAGATATTGAACCAATTGACAAACTTCTTGACATAAAGAGCTCAAGAGGGCACAATTGGTATGAATGCAAATAACTAGGAGGTCTTAATGACAAAGAGAAGTCCGTTTCTGGTTTTTCTTCTTCCGATTATCACATTCGGCATCTATGGAATAATATGGTATGTGAAAACAAAGGATGAGATGAATGCTAAGGGTGCGAATATCCCAACAGCATGGCTTCTGATTGTACCTATTGCCAACCTTATATGGCTCTGGAATTATGGTAAGGGCGTGGAACAGGTGACAGCAGGTCAGACAAATGCAGCTACAGTTTTTATACTTGTTATACTGCTGGGTTCAATAGGAATGGCTGTTGCTCAGAGCAATTTTAATAAAATTGCATAAACAGAATAAGTCTAACCCGGGATAAAGCCCGGGTTTTTCATGGCTACATTTCTCTTAATATTAGGCACTTTTTTTTGGGGTGCAACATTTGTTATCGTAAAGGATGCAATAACATCCATAGATCTCTATTCCTTTCTATTTTGGAGATTCCTCATATCAGGATTATTCCTCATACCCTTTTTTATCAATAGAATAAAAAAACTCAAATCCCGCGAGATAATCTTTGGTATTATACTGGGTATTGTGCTTGCACTTGGGTATATATTCCAGACAATTGGGCTGAAATATTCCACACCTTCGAAAACAGCTTTTATTACAGGTATTTCTGTCGTTATAGTTCCGGTACTCTCATCAATTAAATTGAAGAAAATGCCGGATATTTTCACATTAACAGCAGTTATTATATCAGGAATAGGTATTTATTTTATGACAGTTACATCAGGTATATCCTTTATGAGCGGTGATATGTGGGTGCTTTTATGTGCCGTATTCTTTGCATTGCAGATTGTCATGGTCTCAGATATTACTAAGAAATATTCTGCAGCCAATATTACGGTAATTGAATTAATAACTGTGGCTATTATCTCATTATTCAGTTCATTTGTATTTGGCAGAATAAGTGTGCCTGAAACATGGAAATTATGGGCAGGCATTGTATTCTGCGCCATATTCGCCACATCATTTATTTTTATTGTGCAGAGCAAGTTTCAAAAGAGGATGAGCGACTCAAAAGCTGCTATAATATATTCATTTGAACCTCTGTTTGCTGCACTCACAGCATATTTTGTATATCATGAACACTTGACTGTCAGAATTATTGTCGGCGGATTGCTTATTTTCTTCGCCATGCTGATAGCCGGAAAGAAATTCAGGTTTAAAAACAGATAGATATGAAAATGGTTAATATTGATAAATTATTAATAAAAATATATAAATAAAATGACAATTTATTATAAATGTATTTCTCAGCAAAAATACAATATTTATTTCTTGTAAAAATCAAATATTTTTGTATAATGTATAAAAACAAAGGAGATTGAATGAAAAAAAGGTTTCTATTAACAGGACTAATTATGATTTTTATTTGTTCATTTATTTTTGCAGAAGAAGATGCAATGATATTTGATGAATTTGAAAATGTATATGATGGAATCAATGTATCGGGTGATTCACTCAATACAAAATTTTTGGGAGGATGGTTCAGCGGTGAATGTCAGGGTGTTTTTCTGGAAGACAGCAATATTGCATATATCACCGATGGCGGCAATCTAACCATTGTGGATATATCTGTAAAGAGTGCACCTGTTTTGATAAGCAAGACAAAATTACCCCAAGAGGTTTTATGTGTTGTGAAATCAGGTAATACAGTTTTTGCAGCTTTAGCTGGGGAAGGAATTGTTTCTATTGATGTCAGCAATGTCAATAATCCTTTTATATTAGATAGACTTACAGAGACCGGATATACTAATGCAATTACAGTTGAAGATACATTATTATATGTGTGTTCAGGTTCAGTCGGATTAAGTGTTGTCAATGCTTCTGACCCGAGTAATCTTGTAAGATTGAGTATTTTCAGTTCTCCAGGATATGCATATGATGTACAGATTATTGATACAATTGCTTTTTTGGCAGATGGCGGGGCAGGATTGGGTATATTGAATATATCTGATCCCACTGTGATATCAGAGATAAATTATATTGATTCTGTTGATCAGATTAATGATGTTGTCATAATTGATTCATTAGCATATCTTGCAGATGATGATGATGGATTACGCATTTGGAATATAGCTGATATAATGAATCCATTAAGTATAGGCACTTTGGACCTTGGTTCCAATATTACAGAGATTGTTGTCCGTGATACAATCTGCTATATGGCATATTATACAAATGGATTAAGAACTGCAAGTGTAAATGACCCGACAAATCCCTATACTCTGGATTCATTTGACCCGGCACCCAATACCGTTGGTTTGATGTTAATGGGAAATTATGCATATGTTGCTAATATGTATCATGGATTATATATTATAGATATATCTGACCCATCATCATTGAGCGAAACTGGCAATTATGTTACTGGAGCGGAGACATGGGATGTGATAAGCAAAGACACATTAGCTATAATTTCCAATTCATATGATGGGATGAAAATATTCAATATCGCTGACCCGGAGAATCCGGAGCTTTTGAGTGAATTGTCACCCATAGGATATTCACGATATGTAATCAATGACGGGAATTATATATATGAGAGCTGCGGTTCGGGGGGCGTGAGTGTAATAGATATCAGTGACCCTGTTAATCCGACCCGTATGGATTATCAGGTAGCTCCATCAGTATATAGAATAAACAAGCAAGATTCTTTAGTATATGCAGGATGTGACAATGGTCTGCATATAATCAATGTTGCAGATCCTTCATCAATTAGCGAGATAGGTTCCTTAACCGGTTATCCCAATACACGATGTGCATTTCCAAAGGATACATTTGCCTATATAGCGGATATTGATTCCGGATTGGTTGTGATGAGTATATCGGATCCCACTGCTCCATATGTATTGGGATCTTATAATCCGGGAGGATTCACACAGCATGTAATAGTGCAGGATACAATTGCATATGTCAGTGACGGAAACAATGATGTTGTAATTATAAGTGTTGCCGATCCTACAAGTATGTATGAGATAACAAGTATTAATTGCAGTTATGCTTATGAATCATATATTATTGACACAATTATATACATAGCTACAGGAAATCCGGGAATAGATATTTACAGTATTGCTAATCCCGCTGCTCCGTATAGATTGGGATTTTATGATACAGGTGATGTAGCTGAGGGTGTGTGGGCTGATGATAATTATGTATATGCTGCAGATGATGATGATGGATTCTATATAATCCAATTCCCATTGCCGGCACCAGCTCAATATGACATCACAGGCACAGTGGGTTTATCGGACAATCCTGCAGATTCCAGTGACACATATGTGCTTATAA
>CAZJAT010000035.1:0-3101 GCA_964544145.1 uncultured Bacteroidales bacterium
CAACACAAAGTAAAAACCGGATAATATGGGGGAGATTAGTGGCTGGTAAACTGGTAAGCTGGTGGCTGGTAAACTGGTAGCTGGTAAAATAGTAACTGGTGAGCTGGTGGCTGGTAAAATAGTAGCTGGTGAGCTGGTGGCTGGTAAATTAGTGGCTAGTAAGCTGGTGGCTGGTATGGGATAATACAATTAGGAATTGGAAATGAAGAGAGATTATTCCTCCTTGACAGAATATCCTGCTTGTTCTATGGCTGTTTTAAGTTCTGATATATCTGCTTTCCCATATATCTTCACGCTTTTTGTATTCAGATCTATATGCACATCATCTATGCCGTCAATGGCCATTACTGCATTTGTAATGGTTTTCACACAATGCTGACATGTCATGTCATTAACCGTCCACTCTATCAATAGATTCATTCCCTTCACCCCCTGAGGTCTCTTTATTATTTTCACAATATATGTTCTCATTATCAGTAAGATAAGCACTATGGCAGACAATTGTTTTATCCATAATGGAAGCATATTCATTCCGCCTTTCATTAATTCTGTATTCATATTGGGCAGTGTCCATATATAATCCAATAATAATCCGAACATCAGAGCAACTGTGATTATTGAGAGTAGATATATTGCCAGTGTTTTCTTACCGAATTTACCTAAAATAAATGATATTGTTGCAGTATTTGTTGCAGGTCCTGCTATAAGAAACACCAGACCTGCTCCCGGTGCCATACCTTTCAGTATAAGGGAAGCAGCAATAGGTATTGAACCCGTTGCACACACATACATGGGAATGGCAATAAGCATCATCAATGGATAAGCAATCCAGGCATTGCTCATATAATGCAGCATAAAGGCATCCGGCACCAGCGCAGAGATTAATCCGCCTGCGATTATACCTATAATAAGCCATTTCCCTGTATCATCAATCAATTCAATAAACCCATATTTCAATGCATCAATAAATCTATTTTTCGGCTGTTTATCATCAATGCTGCATGATTTACATACCTTTTCATACACATTTACAGGTGATTTATCCGTCCTGTTAACAAATGTTCCCGCAAGCAATCCGCCTACAAATGAAGCAATGGGCCTAAATAGTGCAAATATAGGTCCCATAAGGGCATATGTTGCCAATATGGAATCAATGCCTGAGGTTGGAGTTGATATCAGGAAAGAGATAACAGAACCCTTGCCTGCACCCTCTTTCTCTAAATGTGCTGAAATCGGTATTACGCCGCAGGAACATACTGGTATGGGAATACCGAACAGTGTTGCTTTTAATACAGCGAGGAATGAATGCCCCGATAAATGTCTGTATATGAATGCCCTATTCAGCATAAGATGGAGCAGTCCTGCAATAAAGAATCCAAACAGCAGATATGGTGCCATTTCCATTGTCAGAAACCAAATTTCCTTTAATATCAAAAGCAGATAATGCATTATTTATTCCGTGAAATTCACATTTACTGTTTCAATGTCCCAGAGTGCCTGCAATTTATCCAGGATATCCTCTTTTATTGCATTGGCAAATTGATGATTGAATGGGAGATCAACAATAATATCTATTGTTTTACCCTTTAAATCAATATGTTTGATTAAATCAGTTTTTACAATATCCAAACCGCTTATTGGATTCATCACATGCTTCAGCCGTTCCTCAATAATCGGTATATCAGTGGGTTTATTATCTACAGATATGCCATTCTTCTCTTCATAATCCTGAATTGCCGCCTTAAGTCCGTCAACTGCAAGTACTGAACAATGCTGTTTGACAGGGGGTAATCCGCCCAATTCATCTGCAGCTTCATTCCAGGATATCTGTTTTGCCTCTTCAATGGTCTTACCCATTGCCAAATCAGTTATTATTGAACCTGTAGCAATATTGGATGCACATCCATATGATTGAAATTTGATATCCTCAATTGTCTGTGTTTCCTTATTAACATTAATATACACTGCAACCATATCTCCACACGCAGGCGAACCCTCCATTGCTTTTCCGTCAGGATTCTCTATTGTACCTACATTGTGCGGGTGTTTGAAGTGTTCAATTACCTTTTTTGTATAGGGAATGCTCATTCTGCACCTCCATTATTCAAAGGACTGATAGCCCTTAGAGTATTTATGATCTCTTTCAATTCTTTAACAACATTATCTATTTCCTCAATACTATTGAATCTTCCCAATGTAAAGCGTATTGAGCCATGAGCCCTCTCATGATCGCCGCCAATAGCAAGAATCACATGGCTGGCCTCAAGGGATTTGCTGAAACATGCCGACCCCGTTGATACTGCAATACCCCTCATGTCAAGGTGAAGGGTAATGGATTCCCCTTCAACAAAATGAAATGTTATATTGGCATTATGAGGCAATCTCTGTTTCTCATGACCATTCAATATGACATCTTCTATATTCTCATTTATCTCTTTAATCAGATAATCTCTCATTTGTTCAAGCTTCTTATTTTCTTTATTGCTCATTAATTTCACAGCAGCTGCAAAGCCGGCAATTGAAGGTATATTTTCAGGACCAGGTCTTTTCCCTGCTTCCTGATATCCTCCAAACATCAATGGTGCAAATTTTATGCCCTTTTTAACAAATAATGCGCCAACACCTCTTGGTCCATGCAGGGTGTATGAATCCATGCTCATTGCATCAAGACCAATGGATTTAACATCAATGGGTATATGTTTATATGCATGTGTTGCATCTGTGTGGAATGGAATTTCATTCTTGTTTGCAATCATACTCAATGTGTGAATATCCTGTATTGTCCCAATCTCCTGATTTGCTGTTTGGATAGAGATCAGGGCTGTATCATTATTTATTGCTTTAGCCAAGGCATCTGCATCCACAATACCATATTGATCAACGGGTAAATATGTTACTGAATATCCCTGTTTTTCAAGATACCGCATAATATTCAATACGGAGAAATCCTCAATAGCTGATGTGATAATATGTTTCTTATCGGTTTTCTTGAGTATTCCCTGAATGGCCATATTATTTGATTCTGTATATCCTGATGTAAATATAATCTCCTCAGGTTTTGCATTGATTGAATCAGCTATAACAGAGCGGAATACAATGAG
>CAZJAT010000035.1:3201-14992 GCA_964544145.1 uncultured Bacteroidales bacterium
CCTTTTTTCAATAATGTTAATCCCCAGAATGTGAAAAATATTGTTGCCTCATAACCCATTGCTAAAGCTCCATTTGCAAGGATAAGGGCTGACATTGTCTTATCAAAATCATTTGAATGCATAATAATAGTCATTTTTTTCATTATATTTCTATCCTTATTGTCCATATTCCATTCTTATCTGTATTATCCAATATCTTCAGTCCCAATGATTCAATTGCGAGTGGTATTTCATCCCTTGATGAGAGATGCGTCCCCTGTATCTCAATAATATCTCCTTTTTCTGCCTTTCTAATAGCTTTTCTGGTTTCTATCAAAGGCACGGGACATGTTTGATTTCTCACATCAATCTTTATTAACATTATTATTTCCTTTTCTGAGTGAATCCAATGTTGTTTCTTCCAGTATCTTCCTATATGAGTTTCTCAATTTTTCCCACAGGTGCTGAGTAGAACATTGAGGGGAATGCTTACAATGCTGAGGGTTTTCGGCACATGGCGCCGGATAATCCATGCCTTCCAGTAATGATACAATCTCATATGCATTTATTTCACTTGGATGTCTGCCTAATATGTATCCGCCCTTCCGTCTCCGAATCAATCCAGCTACCTTTAATGGCCTGATTATATTATCCAGATATTTCATGGATAGATTTTCATGCTCTGCTATGTCCTTAAGTAATATGGGTTTATCATATTCAGCAGCAAGCACAACCATTGTCCTCAATCCGTATCGTGACCTTGTATTTAATTTCATCAATACTCCTTGTTCTATTTATTCTATTGAATTAGTAGAATCAATGAAAATGTAGTTATCTTTTGCGTTTTGTCAATGTTTCTATTCCAGATTCATGCATCACTATTGACATTTTTTTGTCATTATGTTATCAAATATTCAAAAAGGATATCTATTGAAAATTATTACAATAATATTAATAATTAAACACATCAATAAATTTAAAACTTGACATACATATATACTGTGTTATGGTAAGTTAAACAATGGAGGTCAATATGCGTATAGCAATCCCGGTACTGAATAATCTTGGAAAGGAATCAAGGATTAGTGAACATTTCGGACACACGCCTCACTTTGCTTTTATTGATATGGATAGTGATGGTAAATATACGGTTAATGTTGAAGAGAATATGCTTGAATCCCACGGACCCGGTGATATACCCACATTTCTCTCCGGTAAAAAGGTCAATAAGATTGTTGTTATGGGTATAGGCGGCCGTGCAATCGGCTTTTTCCAACAGCTGGGCATTGATGTAGTCAGGGGAGCTGACGGCACTGTTGAAGAAATCCTTGAGGCCATGAAGAATGATACATTAGCAGATAAGGATTATACACCAAAAGAAAAACATCATGATCATTGAGCCAGACAATGAATCTGCCTGCTGATTCATTTACATTCTCATATATCATTCTGCCTCTACTTATTATTCTGGCACGCATCATTGATGTATCCATAGGCACATTGCGTATTATTTATGTTTCAAAGGGCATGAAATATATTGCCCCTATTCTTGGTTTTTTTGAGGTATTGATATGGCTGCTTGCCATAGGTCAGATTATGCAGAATCTGGACAATTGGGTATGTTATGCTGCATATGGACTGGGTTTTGCATTGGGCAATTATGTGGGCATATTGCTGGAGAAAAAACTTAAAATGGGCACTTACATTATCCGCATAATCACACAAAAGGGTGCCGATGAACTCTGCTCTGCGCTATACCGGGAGAATTACGGCATAACCCGCATCAATGCAGAGGGTTCGACCGGTCCGGTTGAAGTATTATATATGATTATCAGAAGAAAAAATATCATGCATGTGGAAAGACTTATTGAACAGCATAATCCCAATGCATTCTATACCATTGAGGATGTAAGATTTGTATCCCAGGGTATATTCCCGCCGTCTCATTCAATGCGTGATATCAGTAATAAACGCATACGCGGCTTGATGAGGCATTAGCCTATTTATTGCCTGTAATCAAAACCAGATATGTGAGAATTTCCATTTTAATTGAAGCATCAATGTATTTTCAGGTGCATTTGCAGCATTTTCTTCCACGCTTCTCACATAATTTGTCTGCAGGGTAATCTGCGGAACATTATTCTCATCCCTGAGTATATTTACATTGACACCCGCTGTTATACTGTAATGATTATTGTCTGCACCAAATTCATCCCATGAATCATATCTGCCTATTATGTCCATATCAATGGGCAATATGTTATTCAAATGAAGAACAGGCATTATCATATATCCATATGAATTGTCAGAATCATTATATTCGGATAGAAATTCACCCCATAAACAGAGTATATTGTAATCAATTCTCGTCACTAATGCATAAGCAAATACAGATGTATCAGTCAACAGGGAATCATTCAGTTCACCGGCATTGAATAATCCATTACGCAGATAATGAACAGAACCGCCTATCATAAAATATTTTGAGGCATTTAATCTCATATTGGCTCCAAATGCCGGGTTTAGGTCTATACTGCTTCCTGCTTTTGTATATCCCTCACCATTCATCACCTGCAATGCATATTCTGCAAATCCATTAAAGAGTTTACCTGAGATACCTGCACCCAGGTCTGTTGATGATATCACCTTTTCTGTTGCTTCAATGGGTGCCGATATGCTTGTATAATCCCATTCATATACAGTTGCAAAATAATTCTTCATAAGTCCGAATGTAAATTGAGCATCCGGTATGACGATATTGCTGAAATCAATATATGCATATTTAATCTTTAGCCCTGCTCCGTCTAATCCATCCTCATCAGAGAAAAAATCCAGATTGAATCTGCCTTTGATATTGTCATTGAATGTGGGCTCCAGGCGCACATAACCGCGATTAAAGGAAAATGCGCTCTGTGTAATTGAACCGCTTTCCATAGAGCCGGTATATCTATTCCATAATTCAAGCGATAGTTTTGTTTCCATTGCAATCGCTGATACTGCTATTATGGCAATGAAGAATATAGTCAGAACAAGATGTTGAATTTTCATTAAAAGACCTCCTGTATTTCAGATTGCGCATTTATATTTATACAATAATTGTAAGTTATTTTATTACAAATTTGAAAAAAATCAATATTATTGTAGGGCGCTTTGCAAAGCGCCCTTATTTAATCTGATTCTATTTCTCAACCAATTCCCTGAATTCGCGTGTCTCCCCGACCTCTCTGTCCAGAAAGAATGAGATAATGGTACGAATCACAACAATGCCTCCCAATATACCCAAATCCTTGAATGAAAATTCCACAATTGTTCTGATAACATCTGCTGCAATGAGAAATTCAAGTCCCAACAGTAAATATGTGCCAAATGTATGCCTAAGAATCTCCCTATAAATATGCATGTGCTTTCTATATCTTATCCGCAGGTATTCATAGTATATGAATCTCATTGTTGTTAATGCAAGCCCCCAAAGAATAATAATAATGGCTACCATTGCAACAATATATGATGCTTTTATCAATATAAAATCCATAAATCCTCCTAAAATCCCGCCTGTTCAATTATATAAAGCAGCCATATAATAAGTCCTGAAAGCGGAATGATAATAACCCATTCATTTATCTTGAATTGTGCAGGAAATGTAATATTCATAAACATGCCTTTTCCCAGCCATTGCTGCATTCTCGGATATAATGCTGCGAATATGCCCGCACCGGCTATAATACCCGCAACGCCGCCTATCAGTGCATCCATTGAACCCTGTCCCACAGCACCTGCAACAGTGCCCGGGCAATATCCCAAAACGGCGAATCCTATACCGAATATCAACCCGCCCCATATGGCTGTGTTCCATGACCCTGTTTTGGGATGCAGTGTCGCCAATTTCATGGCTTTTAGCAGATGAACCCCAATCATACCCACAACAACAGCTGACAGCATAATCTTTACAACAGTAAAATCCGTTAAGAGTAATTGACCTACAATAATATCATATTTTGTCACACCGCCTTTCTGCAGTAGAAAACCAAACATAATTCCTGCAATAAGTCCCATAATCATCTGCAATGGTTTATTCTTGTGTATTGTAGATAACATAATCAACCTCCTATAACCCTGAATATGAGTAATGCTGCAGCAATACCGCCAATAAAGAAACAAATGGCTGTAATCCAACTGCTTATGGATAATTGCATTGTTCCGCTTATACCATGACCCGATGTGCATCCGCCTGCCCATCTTGCACCAATACCCATAAAGATACCGCCTATAAAGGCAATAATGAGACGCAATATCGGCGTATTGCCGAATGATTGAATCCACAGATTGGGAGTCCATTCAATTGCAAATGTATTGGATAGCTTTGCAGAGATAAATGCTCCAATAAACATGCCTATAACAAGCATCCATTCCCAATCAATCTCGGGTTTGAATTGCTTGTAATAAGCATTATTTTCAATGTGTTTTTTTCCAAATATATTGCCTATCATCCCGCTGGTTCGTGCATACGCAGTTGAACAGCCAAGCGGTTTATTTGAAATGACAAATGTTATCCAGCTGAGAATACCAATTGCCGCACCTACAACATATGGAGACCATACAGCTTGCTTTAAATATTCCATTTTATTATCCTTTTTTCAATTGTTTACACGCCTTACAGGTCTTTTTTTTCCCATAGGCATTGAAGGCAGATAAACCGCCTGCAATATTAAATACTTTTTTGAAGCCCTTCTGCATTATTATACTGCCGCCCAATGATGATCTGTGGCCGGTTGTACAGGATAACAGAATCTTATCTTCCTTATTTAATTCAGCAAACCTTGTTCTCAGATCAGGAGCAGGAATATTAACTGTTCCGGATATATTCTCTGCTGCGAATTCAGCAGGGGAACGCACATCAATAAACATTATTTTTTCCCCGGAATTCATCATTGCATAAGCCTCCGGTACAGATAAAATACCCATATGATTGGTTTCATATCCCATTTTTGACCATTCAAACATAGCGCCATCCAGATAACCAATAATATTATCCAGACCAACACGCCTTAATTTCAAAGCCATTGTCTCTGCATGAAACTGATTATTTGCTACAAGCAGTATCTTCTTATCCGGTGGCAGCACCCATCCTCCAAATGTTGAGAATTTCCCGCCGCAATCAATATGATACGCTCCCGGTATATGCTGCCCGGCAAATGAATCATAATCCCTGCCGTCAAGCACTATGTTGTTCTTGTTCTTATATAATTTATGAAATTTTTCTGCTGCAATCTTCTTTACGGGACCCATCTTGTTTATCTTGCCCGGACCCTTTCTGTTTATATCACTGCATCTGGAAAAGTGATCCGGTGCGGGCGGCATATCTGTAGTCAGTGAACGTATGAAAGCTTTTTCATTTGTCATTTTAAAAGGCACATTATATCGTCTTTCATATCCTATTGTACTCCTTCTCTTTGCCCCCATTGCCCTGCCGCATAATGAGCCCGCTCCATGAGCAGGATAAATCTCTGTAAAATCAGGTAATGCTTTTAATTTCTTTAAAGAATGAAATAATTTCCCTGCTAATTTCTCTGCCATTCCTGGGAATAGGTCGGGTCGGCCTACATCACCCACAAATAGTGTATCCCCGCAGAATACGGCAATGGGCTTATTACCCCTTGATGTATCAGTTACAATATATGAGATATGTTCAGGTGTATGACCGGGTGTTTCTATAACACGCAAATGAACATGTTCAATATTGAACTGACTGCCTTCTTTGACTGCTTTATGTTTGAATGCGCATTTTGCTGATTTTGGTGCATATATATCGGCACCTGTAGATTCCTGCAGATCCATATGACCTGACACAAAATCAGCATGTAAATGCGTTTCCAATATATGTGTTATCTTCATGCCCATTTTTTTAGCAGCTTCAATATATTTATCAGTATCTCTCTGAGGATCCACAATTGCACAGAAATTCTTGGCTCCAAGCAGATATGAACTATGCGATAATCCGGGTTCATAGAATTGTTCTACATACATATAATCCTCCTGTAATAATTTACATATATAAATAATAGGTTGTAAATACAGCTATAATGAGAAATATTACTGTCATGGGGCCGCCTGTCTTTATGTAATCCCTGTTTTTATACCCTCCCACTGAAAGCAGAAAAGCATTCACCTGATGCGTAGGCAATATGAATGAATTTGCAGTGCATATTGCAACAAACATAGATAGTATGCGGGCATCTGCGCCCATTAAAGGCGCCAAGCTTATAATGAGAGGAATAAGCAAAACTGCTGCAGCAACATTGCTCATGAATAGTGAAAATAATGTTGTGAGTGCTCCTATAACAAATAACAGAATAATTGTGTGTGCCCCGGCAAATATATTTACAATATTTTCAGCAATAAACTGCGCTGCACCCGTTTTTTCCATTGCAATACCCAATGGAATTAATCCTGCAATAAGAAACACCGTTTTCCAGTCAATAGCACTGTATGCCTCATCAATTGATATAACCTTAAAGAGCACCATTGCAACAGCACCGCTGAATAGAGCCAGGGAGAGTTTTACCCCCAATAATGCCAGAATAATTGCACCCAAAAAACATATAAGGCCAGCCCAGGCACGGCCTGGTCTAAATTCCTTTTTTTCAAATGGCGTGAGAATAACAAAATCCCCGGAATTTCTCAGATTGGATATGTTCTGCCATGTTCCATGCACAATAATAGTACTGCCCGTCTTTAGCGGCGTATCAGAAAAATCAGATTTGAATTCCGTATTACCCTGTATAAGCATAAGCGGTTCAATATTGTAATTCTTTCTCAAGGATATATCTCTTATTGTTTTATTATCTATGTGAGATCTTGGAGGCACTATTATCTCTGCAAATCCGGCACTGTCTTCCTTGCTCAATTGTTCAAACCTGTCTAATTCATCAATCTTTTCCAATGAAAACTCATTGGCAAATAATTTATATGTGTCATCTGCACATAAAAGAGCAAGATTCATATCTTCTTCAAATACAGTATATCTCCATGGTGCATATACTATTTCATCTTCTCTGCTTATTGCAAGTATATAAATATTGAATTTCCTTGCTATATTAACCTCATCCCTGTTGAGCCCAATTAATTTACTGTCTTTGCCTATTCTGCATTTAATTATCTTTGAGGGTAAATACCATTTATCAATTAATTCCTGCTGATAATTACCTGCTGTTTCTTTTTTCCTTCCCGGTAGAAATCTTTTACCTATTGTATTGAAATATATCAATCCCGCTATGAGCAGAATAATACCCAGTGGTGTGACATAGAATAAAGGAAACCGCTCAAGTCCACTCTGCAGCATCAGGTCATTTAATATAATTAATGGTCCAGAAGCAATCATTGTGAGTGTGCCACCTAAAATGGCGGCAAAACCCAGAGGCATTATTAAACGGGACAGGGATATATGTGATTTTTTTGAAATACCGGTCAATGCAGGCAGGAAAAGTGCAACAGCGCCTATATTCTGTATAAAAGCAGACATCAATCCTACTGAGAAACCTATTGTACTGCGTATTTTGCCTTCTGATGTTGATGTATGCGACAGAATTTTATCACTGAGTTTGTTCATTATTCCTGTTCTGCTTATACCGTTTCCCATTATCATTACAGCAATCATTGAGAGCACGGCATTGCTTGATAATCCTGAAAATGCCTCAGCAGGAGAGAGCACGCGTGTCCATGCAAGCGCAAGTAATACGAGCATTGCCACAACATCAACCCTTATCCGGTCAATAATAAATAGAATTACTGTTGCAATTAGAATGGCAAATACTATCAGCATCTCACCTGTCATCATTCATCCTCCTGACAGTTAAGTATATCATACAATTGATAAATAAAGAACAATAAAGAAAACAAGCTGTATAAGCACATAATGAATGATTATCCTGCTCTTGGGTTTGATCTTCAATGCATAGAATACCAGAGTAAACAATGCAGTAATAAGCCACCATGCAAAGTAATTCCGCCATCCGGGCATATATGTCTGCCATGTCCAATAATCAAACCTTATGGCAATGGGCTCAATGAAGAGGTCCACATAAGTGGTGACCAATCCTGCAAAGAATGCCCCAATGAAGGGACATTCCACCTTCAGCACATCACGCACAAAAATCGCGCCACCAATGACAAGTATCACCCAATTGAGACCAATAATAACAGGCACATCCAGCAATTTAAGGCCCAATGTGCTGCCATATGAATATTGGCCGAATATCATGCCTGTTTTAACGCCTGCTGCTTCAATGGCAAAGGTGACAATCCATGTGATAATAAGATATATGATGAATTTCTTCTCTGCTTTAAAAGACATGATAAGTACTATTGTACCGCTTAATAGCAATGTAAATGGTGTCATCATTAGCACAAGCGGTTTCGTGCCATCTATCATATGAAAGACAGCTCCCATAATAAAGAAAAAGTAGAGAAGAAACAGCACTATTCTGTTTATTGTTTTTCTATGCATTGTTTTCCCTTTTTCCCTATATCATATATCTGCGCAAAGAGGGTTAAGAATGCAGCATTATACAAGAAATCCTCAATCGGAATAGTCAGCACCCTTATGCCTGTTATGGCATCTGGATTATACATAACTATAGGTATGGATGTCAGCAGATAATTAAATATGAAGAATAGAATCATTGAAATGCCCAGATATAGCCAGAAATTGGAGTTTCTCATTGTGCTGATAAAACATAAACCGCCAACAATCATTGTGACTCCTCCAACCATAAGTACAGTTGATGTGTAATCCCTGCCCAGGAAAAAGAATCCGCCAATAAAGAGTAATATGCCCAGAATAATGAATAAGGCCCTGTGAATATTTATATGCTTCTGTGTGAAATACGCATTGAATGTCTCATAGAGAAATATACATGCATATGGCACTGTAAAAAAGAACATCCATTCACCCGGAGGCAGGTGAAATAATTTAATACTGCTCACATACAGGGCATTGAAAAACCAGTCGCCGCGTATTGAGGCATTGACATCCCATAAGAGATACAATCCGGAAACAATAATATATGGCATGATAAGATTTTTTACTTTGTTGTAGAAGTGCACCTTCCTGTCAAATGACAGTACAAGCGGGAAGAATATGATTATAATATTAATTATCAGATATCTGCTTGGCATTGAGTAAATCCACTATTATGTTATTCAGCATATTCATCGTTTCATTATCCGCCCTGCCGCAGTCCCTTGTAAATTTAATCATATCAATCTGTATATCAATGGGAACAAAATTATAATCAAACTTACCAAATGAGTTTATTATAAAGGAAAAGTCATTATCCCTCTTTACATCTATACCAAATATATCCGGCAGATAATGATAGAATGAAAATCTCAGGAAACGGATTTCAAGGCAATTGGGGAACTGCTCAACAGCAGAATCAATCTTTTTTACTCCATCATTGACATATTTGAATTTTGTATATGGATTATTATTGAATTTTCCTTTCAGTCCCACAAGACAGGCATAATAGGCACGTATCAGCGGATTATATTCCATATACTCTTTCCCGAATTTATCCTCAATATAAAGCAGTAATTCATTGGCCTCATCAGCATCATAAACAGCTGTATAATAACGCGACCTTATTTCATGCAATGCTTCCATATCTACGATTTCCCTGTATATATAATCCTGGCTATATGACGAAATAAATATGATAAAAATACCTGTAATTATTATTTTTTTCATATGGATTCCAATGTATTCAGCATTACTCTGAATATAATATAGAATATGGATGGTTTCATTTTTTTCTCATATACTATTAGGGGATTTTGTTTTATATGCTCACTTGTCCATTTATACATATCAGCTGCTGTTTTTATGGGAATCAGGAATATACGCGGTATATAGGTGTATCCCCTTTCCGCTTGCTTTTGCCACAACATATATATATCAAGCTGTTTTGAAATAAATGCTTCAAATGCATCTTTATGCTGCTTTACATATTTCTCTTCAAGGGAATCTAAACCATATTCCTTCATTACATCCTTTGGCAGATAATATCGCTTCAAATGTAAATCCTCATTAATATCCCTTATGAAATTGATATACTGCATTGCACGTCCCAATGCTCTGGCATAGGGATATGCCCTCTCATCCAGATTCATTAATTTCGACATCATGAGACCTATGACTTCTGCTGAACCATGAATATATTGCAATGTTTCCGCCAATGTCCTGTAAACCCCCTTCTCCATATCCAATGACATTGATTCAAGAAAATCATCCACCCACTCTTTATTGATTTTAGCTTGTTTCATCAATTGAACAAACAGCTTTATAACGATATCATCTGTTTTTTCTCCGCATATTGCCCTGTGATACTGCTCCTTGAACAATATAAAACCCTCTCTATCCTGTGGAACAGAATCCACAAAATTATCCGCTTTTCTCACAAATGCATAGAGTATAAATACATTATTACGGAGATATTTGGGAAAGAACAGACTGCTGTAGAAATATGTCTTTGAACCCTGTTTGAATAGGGAATAAACCGTTTTTTCAACCATGCTTCTTTATCACCTTATTCGCTGTTATCCGGCCCGATATCAGAACCATTGGCACACCAATCCCGGGATGTGTATATGAACCTGAAAAATATAGGTTTTTTACCTTTTTTGACTGATTGGCACATCTGAATAGGGCTGTCTGAAATAATGTGTGACTCATGCCTAATGCAGTGCCCATAAATGCATTGTATTCTTTACTGAAATCATTATGTGCAAATATCCTTGAAACCTCAATCCTACCCCTCAATGCTGTTTTTGATATCTTGCTCATATGATCAATGATTTTATTATAATATGTTTCTCTTATTCTGTCATTATCCTCCAATCCCGAAGCAACAGGTACCAATACAAAGACATTTTCCTTTCCCTTTGGCGCAGCATTGCTGTCTGTTTTTGAAATCACTGATATATAATAAGATGGGTCATCAGGCCATTGGGGATGATCAAATATGTCTGCAAAATGTCTGTCCCATGAACCGGCGAGATACAGATTGTGATGCTGAAAAGCCGGCAATTCACCATCAATACCCAAATATATTAAAAATGCGGATGGGCCCATAACCTTTTTAGCCCAGTATTTATCATTATATGACCTGTATTTTTCCTCCATTAAATCCTTTTCAGTGTGATGATAATCGGCATTGGAAATAATGATATCAGCTTCCAAATCACCATCATCTGTTTTTACTCCATATGCAATATTATTTTTTATCAATATTTTTCTTACAGGTGTATTGAATTTGAATTTAACACCCTCTTCTTCCGCAAGTTTATGAAAACCCTCTGAAAGCCTGTACATACCCCCAAGCGGATACCATACACCGAGGTCAAAATCAACATGTGACATAATGGAGTATAATGCCGGTGTATTGTCAGGGGAACCGCCCAAAAACACCATTGTGTATTCCAGGATTTTTCTTGCTTTATCACTGGTGAAGAATCTGCGGGTAAATTTATCAACACTCTCAAAGATATGCAGTTTCATACCTTTAAGCATAAGCTGTCTATCCATAATATCCTTTATGGACGAATAATCCCTATACATGAAATCCTTCATTGCCACATCATACTGATATTTGGATATGTTCAGAAAATCCCTTAATTTTTGTGCTCCATTCTCTTCCAAATGGTCAAAGATATCTTCAATACCCTCTCTGTCTGCAGGTATGTCTATATGGTCTGCATCGGGAAAGAACAATCTGTAATTCGGGTCTAATCTCTTTATGGAGAAATAGTCTGACAC
>CAZJAT010000036.1:0-14401 GCA_964544145.1 uncultured Bacteroidales bacterium
TCAATGGTACTGCATAAACGCTTTGAGGCATGCCTGGATATATGTCTTCAACCTGCGGTAAGGACACATTACACATGCATGTTATTTGATTTGATTATTTATTTATTTATTTCTTTATTACCAGCCACAAGTCACCAGTTTACCAGTAACTATTTTACCAGCTTACCAGTAACTATTTTACCAGCTTACCAGCCACTATTTTCCCCTATTTTTTCCTTGCAAATAAATCCATCATCCTTAAAATGTATAAGAAATAATTACTTTGGAGGTTTTATGAAAGAACTGCTTTCAGGTAATGAGGCTATAGCAAGAGGTGCCTATGAAGGGGGTCTTCATTTTGCAGTAGCTTATCCGGGTACACCGAGTACCGAAATACTTGAAAACGTATCAAAATACAAGGAAATTCAGTCCCAATGGGCTGTAAATGAAAAGACATCAATGGAGGTTGCACTTGGAGCTTCATTTGTCGGTGCAAGAGCACTGGTAGCAATGAAGCATGTAGGTCTCAATGTTGCTGCAGATCCATTTTTTTCCGGTGCATATATAGGTGCAAAAGGCGGAATGGTTATTGTTACGGCAGATGACCCGGGTATGCATTCATCTCAGAATGAACAGGACAACAGGAATTATGCCCGTGCAGCAAGGGTTGCCATGTTTGAACCCTCAGACAGTCAGGAGGCAAAGGATTTTGTGAAGATAGGTCTTAAGCTTAGCGAGGATTTTGACACATTGGTCCTGCTGCGTGTGACTACAAGGATATGTCATTCAAAATCAATAGTTGAATTGGAAGACAGGGTTGAGGTGCCTGTTAAAGGTTATGAAAAAAATGTAAAGAAAAACCTTATTTTACCTGCACATGCAAGGGTGCTTCATAAAAAAGCTGAAGAGAGAATGAAGAAATTACAGGAATATTCAAATAATTTTGAATCCAATAGGATTGAATATAATAACAAAAAAATCGGCATCATCACTTCAGGCATTTCTTATCAATATGTTAAGGAAGCAATACCTGATGCATCAGTTCTGAAGATATCCATGTCATGGCCTCTTCCTGATAAGAAAATCCGCGAATTTGCCGATAATGTGGAAGAATTATATGTTGTGGAAGAAAATGATCCATTCATCGAAACAGAGGTGAAGGCAATGGGAATTAATATAGTCGGAAAAGACATTATTCCTATTGTCAATGAATTGAATCCTCGAATCGTTAAGGAATCATTTAAGCAGATTGAACCCTTTGTTCCTTTGGATATTAAGGAAAATGCTCCAGGCAGACCTCCGGCATTATGCCCGGGTTGTCCTCATACAGCAGTATTCCGCGCCATCAATAAATTGAAACTCATAGCAACAGGTGATATCGGCTGTTACACATTGGGAGCCCTGCCCCCTTTAAGCGCAATAGATACATGCGTTGACATGGGAGCATCAATAGGCAATGCAATGGGTATTGAGAAAATGCTTCCTAAGGAAGACAAGAGAAAAGTGGTAGCAGTAATTGGTGATTCAACATTTTTCCATTCAGGAATAACCGGACTAATAGATGTAATCTATAATCAAGGAAAGACAACTGTTATAATTCTTGATAATTCTATTACCGCAATGACAGGACATCAGGATAATCCCGGTACAGGAAAGACATTGATGGGCGGAGATACGGTTAAAATCAATCTAAAAAAACTGGTAGAGGGACTTGGTCTCAAGCATGTTTATGAGATAGATTCATATGAACTTAAAAATGTGGAAGAGCTTATTAAAAGAGAAGTTAACAGAGATGAACCAAGCGTCATTATAGCTCATAATCCTTGTGTATTACTGCCTGAAATGAAGAAAAAACCAAAGGATAAATATTTTGTAGATCATGATAAATGTACAGGTTGCAAACTATGTGTCCAGCTTGGTTGTCCTGCTATATCATTTAATGTTGAAAAGAAAAAAGCAACTATCAGCGAACAGATGTGTGTCGGATGTACACTTTGCGTGCAGAGCTGTAATTTTGATGCAATTCATAAAATTGAGAGGTAATTATGGTTAAAAGAGTAATTATATCAGGCGTAGGCGGCCAGGGCATCTTGCTCGCCAGTGACATTCTTTCAGATGTTTGCATGAAAGCAGGCTATGATGTAAAGAAAAGTGAGGTGCACGGAATGTCTCAAAGGGGCGGCGATGTCGTCTCTCATGTTGTATTTGGTGAAAAAGTGTATTCTCCTTTGATTGGGAGAGGGGATGCGGACATTATCCTTTCTTTTGAAAAAGTGGAAGCTTTGAGGAATATTGAATTTCTTAATGAGAATGGCATTATAATTGTTAATGACTTGGAGATATATCCATTACCGGTCGCATGCGGAATGGCTGAATATCCCCATAATCCGATTGAAGAAATCAAGAAGTATGTGAAAAAGGTTGTTGTCATTGACGGTCAACAGAAAGCAAGGGATCTCGGCAATATAAGAATAATGAATGTTATTCTGCTCGGAGTTCTTGCGGGATACCTTGATATTGATAAACAGATTTTCATTGATGTAATAAAGGAAAAGGTACCTCAAAAAACTGTGGAATTGAATTTAAAAGCATTTGAATTTGGGTATACATATAAAGGATAGGCTTATGCCTATCCTTCCATTTTATCCTTGAGTTCCCTCGTTTTCTTTTCATAATAAACAAGAGCATTATCAATATCCCCTATTTTTTCATATACTGCTGCAATCTCCTCTGAGGGAATATGTTCTTCTTTTGCAACCTTTTTTCCTGTCTTTGTATATATTTTCTCAAGCAACATTGAAACATGCTCCTCAATATATCCCTTATCCATTAAATCAAACAATATCTGCTCTGCTTCACTGTTTCTGTTTAAACCCTCTAAGGCCTCAGCTTTGTAATAGAGTAATTCCTCAGATTCATTATCTGCAATAAGTGATTCTGCAACACTCAATGCTTCTCTATAGAGTTCCTGTTTAAGATATAATTTAACCATTGTCAGTGTTTTAAACATTATTATCCTTTTCGAACAATTTCAAATAAGAACGTCTGGTCTTATGATGCCTTCTTTCAAAATATTTCCAGAATGACTGCACACTTTTATTTGTTTCCAATTCACCGCTTGTTTCTGCACTTATTATACCGTTTTTTATACATGCTCTTGCTATTTCCGCAATAAGCAAGGCATTTAATCCCATGTTCCTGTATTTATCTCTCACGCCAACCAGATATAGGTCAATATATTTAGGGTATTTCATTGCTCTGAGCAAATAAAACCATCCGATTGGAAATATCTTCCCCCCTGATTTCTGTAATGCAACAGACAGTGAGGGCATTGCAATACCGAATGCCTGAACAGTATCATTCTCATCCAGCAGAATCTTTACATATTGAGGGTCAATAAAACTGAAATACTGTTTTGTGAAGGCATTAATCTGTTTTTCATCCAATTCCACAGTACCATAAAGTCCTGAATAAGATTCATTGATAACATCAAATAGACCATCCACATAGGGTAATAATTGTTTTCTGTTCTTTCCCTGTACAAATCTTAAACCGGTTTTTTTGAGAACAATATTCTCAACCCTTTCAATCTTCTCCGGAATCTTATCCGGCACCTTCACTTCAAATTCATACCAGTCAATATCTTTTTGTAAGCCCCATTTCTCCAGAAAATCAGGATAATATGGATGATTATATATCATAGGTAAAGTACCCAGCTCCTCAAAACCCTCTATCAGCAATCCTTCCGGATCCAGATCACAAAATCCCATTGGACCATTGATACCCTCCATGCCTTCTTCTCTACCCCATTCCTCAACTGCATTAAGCAGGGCTTCTGCGACTTCATAATCATCAATAAAATCAATCCAGTCAAATCGTATATATGCTTTATTCCATTTTTCAATAAAACGTTCATTGATAATGCCGGCAATACGGCCCACTGGCTGATTATCCTTATATGCAATGAAATATCTCACTTTGCAATACGACGATGCGGGATTTTTATTCATATCTAAGGTATTGTATTCATCCATTAGCAGTGGTGGAACCCAATACTTATTTCCTTTGAATATCTTGAATGGTATCTTAATAAAGGTTTTCAAATCACTTTTGTTTTTTACTTCTTTTATTTCAATTGTCATTTTCTTCCTCATTGAAATGGTTTAGGAATTGCTCATACACATCCTTAAATAATTGCTCCATCATATCTTCCTTTAAATTAAGATAATAATTGAAAACATGTTCTCTTTCTAATTCAAAATTCATAATATTCAGACAATAATCTAAACCCAGCATATAATAGAAATTTGATTCTTTTTCATCTGTATCATTTATATCCTCAAGTCCAGAAATACTTTTTTCATATTGTGATATATATTGTTCATCAACAATACGGTGTCTTCCCAAATCAATAAATGAATGAGCAATATGCCTTGGTGTATTTATGTCTGTAAGAACACACGCTGCTCTGTCATTAAATTTTTTCAGCACTTTCCTTGCTTCTTCAGGTATATCCATAAGCAAAATATCAACTGCTTTTTTCTGCTCACTATTTTCAATATCAAGAATATGCAGATGTAATGATATGAGATAATATTTAACAGCTGCATTGGCATCTTTCATTAAATAATACAATTTACCCATTGCATAGTATAGAGAATATTCATAGGGATTTTCTGAGATTCCTCGCCCAAGTACTGCCAGTGACTCTGTATATTTTTCATCTGTCTTAAACTCCTGAGCTTCCTTTAAATAATCAGGCATCATACCTCCATCATTTTTTTTCCACTATATTAAATGTTAGGAACAATGTCAACAATCTCGCAATGACAAAAAAAATAATATCACTTGATCTTTTAATTAGTGATTTGCTTTATTGGATATATAATGAGATTTAATTGATTTTCCATTAATCAGATTTGATTATTATATGTCTTGTTTATTACTCTATATTGTAGTATATTGAACCTATGAAAAATAAACTGTCTGTTTTTCTGGCATTGAGTGTTGCAATAATATGGGGTGTATCTTTTGTTGCCACCAAGATTGTTGTGGAGCAAATACCACCTACTTCTGCTGCATTTCTGCGCTTTCTTATTGCATTTGCAGTCCTGATAATCGTTTCTAAGTTTAGAAAAGGCAATCAGCAAATTGACCCTAAAGACAGATTTTATATTATAATGATGGGTATTATGGGGGTCACATTATATTTTTTGTTTGAGAATTACGGGCTTAAATTCACCTCTGCAGCCAATGGTTCATTGATAGTATCAACTGTTCCGATTTTCACTATTATCTTCAATGCAATATTCTTAAAGAAAAAATTCCCTCCAATAACTATTGCCGGAATAATTCTCGGTTTCTTGGGAATATATATCCTTATATTCGGTTTATCCCTTAATATGCATATCAACTGGAAAGGGGATGCTGTAATGTTTCTTTCCGTTATTGCTTGGCTGGGTTATACATTTTATGCAAAGAAAGTCAATAAAAAATATAATTCCATCCAAATAACCAGAGAACTTACATTCTATGGGGCACTATTTTTCATTCCATTTGTCATATATGATATTATTAAGGAACCTGCATTTATTCTTTCGTTTAACATAAATTCGGTTTTAGCAATCCTCTATCTGGGTATTATCTGTTCAGCACTTGCATATGTGATGTGGAACAAGGCGTTGAAGGATGAAGACAGCCATCTGGTTAATTCATTTATATATCTTATACCCCTTTTTTCCATTCTTGCAGAATCAATCTATATGCAATCATTCCCGCCAATGCGCATATATATCGCCGCCAGTATGATTATTATCGGATTATTCATAACCCATATTTTTTCCAATTAAGTAATCCTTTATATATCTATTAATATGTAGTTATTGACTTAAAAGATTGTTGAGAATATAATATTTTGATATGAATAGCAAAAGAAAAATTTTTATTAAAGGCATGTTATTTATGTTGCCTGCATTGGCAATAATAATAATATTCCGCTTCACACCAATTCTTTATGCATTACGCATTTCTTTCTATGATTGGGGTATTGCAGGTTCAAAGGGTTTTGTTGGTTTTGCAAATTATCTCAATGTGCTTAAAGATCAGGATTTCTGGATAGCATTGAATAATACATTCTGGTATGTCATTACTGTTGTACCGGGTGTGGTTGTGCTTTCAATGACAATTGCAGTGCTGCTTAATCAGGAGATAAAATTCAAAGGACTGTTCAGGACCTCATATTTTTTGCCTGTAGTTACATCAATCATCGCAATCAGCATAGTGTGGAAATGGATATATCATCCAAGGATCGGTGTTGCTAATTATTTCTTATCACTTATCGGCTTAGACCCAATGCGCTGGCTGGAAGAATCACGCGGTATATTTGAGATGATGTTTCAGACACAATTACCTCTATTTTTTAAAGGACCCTCCCTTGCACTCTTTTCACTTTCAATTATGACTATTTGGAAATCATTAGGATATAATATTATCATATTCCTTGCAGGATTGCAGAATATTCCAAACCATTATTATGAATCAGCATCAATTGACGGAGCAAATCAATGGCAGGCATTCAGGCATATAACATTACCACTCATTTCCCCGACAACATTCTATGTCTTTATCATGACAACCATTGTCAGTTTTCAGGTCTTTGCACCTGTATGGATGATGACCGGACCGCCACCAGGTGGACCTTTGGGCACAACAAATGTTATAGTTTATTATCTCTTTGATAAAGCATTTAATTTCCTTAAATATGGTTATGCAACAGCAGTAGCATTTATTCTGTTTATTATTATATTGGGTCTAACAATATTCCAGAAAAAATATGGAGAGAAAAATGTCCATTATGAGTAAACTCCGTAAACATTCGAAAATCTTGGTTTATGTAATGCTTGCAATAGGTGCAGTTTCAATGATTTTTCCATTTTTCTGGATGATATCAACATCATTGAAATCACCTTATGAAGCTGTACAATTCCCGCCAACAATGATTCCAAAGGACTTTAATTTTTCTAACTATTCAGATGCCTGGTCTAAAGTGAATTTCGGCAGATATTTTCTAAATACCATTTTCATGGGTTTAGCAACATTGGGAGGAGTGCTGATAACAAGCATACTTGCAGCATATGCATTGGCGCGCCTGGATTTTGTCGGAAGAGAGATTCTATTTATTGGCATGCTTGCTGTAATGATGATTCCAATGCCTGTCTATATTGTTCCGGGATATCTGATACTGATGAAATTCGGCTGGATAGATACATATTATGCTCTTATCGTTCCATGGACTGCAAATGTATTCTCCATATTCATGCTTAGACAGCATTTTAAAACTATTCCCAAAGATCTGTATGATGCATCTGTTATTGACGGCTATTCTGATTTAGGATTCCTATTCAAGGTTGTTGTGCCTCTTTCCAAACCGGCTTTGGTGACCATTTCAATATTCTCCCTCATAGGTTCATGGAATTCATTTTTATGGCCTCTTGTTGTCACAAACTCCGATTCGATAAGACCCGTTCAGGTGGGTCTTGCATATTTTATCCAGGAACAATCAACTGATTACACATTATTGATGGCTGCATCCACATTTGTTGTCTTGCCTCTCATTCTGCTGTTTTTCATTGCTCAAAAGCAAATTATCGCAAGTTATGCAAGGAGTGGATTAAAGGATTGAAAAAACTTTTATTGTTTTTGGTTCCATTGATTATTATTGCAGTAACATTCTCTGTTGTGAGAGTGGAAAGTACTGCTTCATATAAAGACCTTATTGGTGTTAAATATACATTGAAAAAGAATTCCACATTGTTAGCAGTTATGCGCAAAGCGAATCTCACTCAAACAGTGCGCGACTCAATAATCAGCTATCTCAGCCAGAAAGTCGATTTATCTCAATGTATGCCTGGCGAAGAATTCTTTATCTATACAGATTCTGATATGAATTTCCGATTCATGGAGTATCATAAAAACATTATTGATGTTTACATTATTGAAGCAAAGAATGGAATATACAGTGTTTACAGAAAACCATCTGAAAAACACATTAATACAGCTTATATCTCGGGTACAATAAAAACAAATCTATATGAAACAATGGTATCATTGGGTGAAAGCCCTGAATTGGCACAAACATTTTCATCAATATTTTCATGGCAGATTGATTGTAATGCTGATGCAAGGAAACATAACACATTTGAGCTCCTTGTTGAGAAAATCTATATTAATGACAATTTCTACGGATATGGAAAGATTCTTTATGCATCTTTGGAAACAGATAAACGCCTGTATGAAGGATTCTACTATAATAGAGACGGAGAAGAAGCATACTTCGACATGGATGGCAATTCGCTCAGTCATGGGCTGCTCAAAGCACCAATGGCATTCTATTCCCGCATTAGCTCAGGATTCACTGAAAGCAGATATCACCCCGTTTTAAAGAAGTATCTTCCCCATAAAGCAATCGATTATGCTGCACCAAGCGGTACTCCCATATTTGCTGCGGGTGATGGTATTATCAAATCTAAATTCTATGATAGATATGGCGGCAGGGTTATTATTATTGAACATGAGAATGGATATGAGACAGAATATATGCACTTAAAATCCTATTCCCAAAAAACAGAAGTGGGACGATATGTGGAAAAGGGTGATATAATAGGATATGTTGGTAAAAGTGGTGTGGCAACAGGTTCTCATCTGCATTATGCAGTTAAATGCAATGGTGTTTATATCAATCCACGGCGCATGGAATTTGAGAGTGCAATAGTACTTCAGGATAGTGAGTTAAAAACATTCAGTGATTATAGAAATATTGTTTACAATTTATTGTTTGCAACAAAATCCTTCATATCATTCCCATCATACTGTTCAAAAAAACGTTACCTGTTTGAGTATGCGAGTATTAATTCTCAATCCACCGGTTTATGACTTTGCATGCTTTGATTACTGGCTAAAGCCTCTCGGTCTGCTGTATATTGCTGATTTCCTTAGAAAGAATAATATTGAAGTAGAATTATTTGATTTCATGGATAGACATTCCCCATATCTGGACAGAATATATAGGGAAAAACAGTTCAATACGGGACATTTTCGAAAACAAAATATCAGTACACCTGAAATCTTAGCAGATTTTGACAGACCATTTTTCAGATATGGTGTATCAAATAAGGCATTTATTGATTTCTTGGACAAAAATGACTTTGACTATGTATTCATCACATCCATGATGACATACTGGTATATGGGCATCAAAGAAGTCATTGATACTGTAAATCATTATTCATCTGCAAAAACAGTTTTAGGGGGCGTATATGCCCGTCTCATGCCTGAGCATGCATTATCATTGAAACCGGATTATTTATTTAAAGGGGATATTGACACATTACCTGATTTTATGCATAAACAATTGAATATTAAAATGGATGCATTTGATTATACTGACTTAATGCCTGCTTATGATCTATACAAAAATAATAAATCCGCGGCCATTTTAACACAAATAGGCTGTCCCTTCAGATGTTCTTACTGCGCAATTGGCCATTTGTCACCCGCATTTATTCCCTTTTCCCATGATTACATTATTTCCTTACTCAATTCATTGGAGCAATGGGGCATTGAGGATATTGCTTTCTACGATGATGCATTGCTCTATATGAGAAATGAACATTTTATTCCGCTGTTTGAGAATATTATCAATCAGCATTATTCAATGAGATTCCACTTTTCCAATGGTATTCATGTTTCATATATTGATGAACATGTTGTGAGAATACTGAGCAAGCTCAATATTGGGCGAATCGCATTAAGCATTGAATCTGTAAGCAGTGATTTTCACACATCATTTGATCATAAAACAGATAAAGAGTCCATTGACAGAGGAATAAATATGATATTGAATACTCATATAGATAGGAAAAATATTTTTATCTATATGATGTCCGGTATTCCCGGACAATCTATTGATGACATTATTAATACGGCGGATTATATTCATTCTAAAGGGTTAAGGATTTTAATGAATGAATTTTCACCTGTTCCCTCAACTCCAATTTATAGCCAGTATGAGGAGCAGCTGACAGATCCTCTATTAACCGGAAAATCTGTTTTTGGACCTTATTTTATATATAATGCTGAAGAATATCAGCAAGTAAAAAATCTGATAAAACATTATAACAGGGAGCTCTGATGGCAAGACCTCATTTATTATTTAATGAAAATAAACTGACTTTCAAATATGACAAAGATTACATTATTGAAGAATATCATATTCATAATATTCTTTCTGATATTTTTAAACACTCTTTCATTCCATCTTTTGTAAAAAAGAGAAATGTGCTCTTTCTGGGTGATTCCAATAGGGATTCCCTGGATGATGACCATTTTTATATTGGTTTTCTTGACAGGGACTCAGATAACAAGGATATTATTAAACACTTTAATTCATATGATTATCGTATTATAGCGGGATTTGATAACGAAATTAAAGATATTATTCAATTGGAATCATTCTTTACACACAGAACAGATATGATAATACTCTTTAATAGTGATAATATGCATTTGGCAGATGATCTCAGAGGGACAATCAATGCACCAGTATATATGGCTGATTTTCATTCATATAACCAGATTGCATATAAAACAAAGACAGGGCAGTATCGGCTCAATGATTCGCTGAATTTTAAACATATTGAAGGCAATTTATATTCGGCAGGTCATGATGATTTACGCTATTTTCTGCTTGATTCAAAAACAAATAAAATACTGAAGGATATTTTTTATTATCGTAAAGAACACCTTCATCAATTCACATTAATAAATGGGGAACCATTTTATATTACTCCCTTTACTCTGCAAAAAGAGATCTCACAATTAGATAAACATATACTGGATTCATCTTGTTCAATAGCTGAAGATACGCTTCATCTTCAAATTTTCATATATGAAAAACAGTACTCTGAAAAAGTCCGAAAGGAAATAGAAGACTATTTCAATAATATGTTTGAAGAAAATAAAATCCGTAAATATGCATTTGATATAACAGTTGATGTTTTTTAAAGGAGTTAATATGGAAAGCAAAATAAAAAAATTCTTCAAATCAAAATCCATTGCTGTTGTTGGTGCAAGCAGGGATAAAGCTAAATATGGTTATAAGGTGTTCCATCTGTTAAAATCAAAAGGTTATACTGTTTATCCGGTGAATAATAAAATAAAGGAATTGGATGGCGAGACCGTTTACAGTTCAATTGAGAACATTGAAGAGCATATTGATGCAGTGTCAATTATAATCCCTCCTGCAGGGGCTGACAGCATTATGGAGCAGATATACAGTAAAGGCATCAAATCTGTGTGGTTTCAGCCTGGTGCTGAGTCATACAAGCTCATACG
Source organism: uncultured Bacteroidales bacterium (assembly GCA_964544145.1). GTDB lineage: Bacteria > Hydrothermota > 32-111 > 32-111 > 32-111 > CAZJAT01. The sequence goes on from CAZJAT010000036.1 coordinate 11,371, forward strand.
TTATTGTACAGCTCATAAGATTGAGGTTATATACCATAAATGTGTACTTGTAGAGGCTTATTAATATTTTTAATAGATTTTACTTGATAAATAAAAATATTGTATTATAATATAATATATGAAAGAACCTAAGCATATATCCGATTATATAAATGGATTGAAAATTGGAATTGAAGATAAGTATCATAAGCATCAGCACATAACAGATATTGACTGGGATTTAATTGCTGGAGATATTATTTCCACCCATTCGCGCTTGGATTCATTGAGAAACAATAAATTGTATATCACTTGTGATTCATCGGTTATCCTGTTTGAATTGAATATGCAGAGAGACAGAATACTTATAGAGCTAAGCAGGAAATACCCTCATATCAGAATTGATGATTTAACATTAAAGATAAAACCGGAGGACTAATGTCAGCTAAGTATAATGCAGATAAAATTAAAATTCTTGAAGGACTTGAAGCTGTTCGTAAAAGACCCGCAATGTATATTGGAGATACAGCGAAGAGGGGGCTTCATCACATGGTGTTTGAAGTAGTTGATAATTCCATTGATGAGGTGTTATCGGGTGATTGTGACAAGATTAATGTGTTTATAAATGAAGATCAATCTGTTACAGTCATAGATAATGGAAGAGGAATACCGGTTGATATGCATCCGACAGAGAAAAGACCTGCTCTGGAAGTTGTCATGACAAAATTGCATGCAGGTGGAAAATTTGACAATAAATCCTATCAAATGTCCGGAGGTCTTCACGGAGTAGGTGTTTCTGTTGTCAATGCGCTCTCCGTTTGGTTGGAAGCTACTGTTTACCGAAATGGTAATATATATAAACAGAGGTTTGAAAGAGGATTTCCTATAGGTGAAATGGAGATTATTGGAACTGCAAAAAAAACAGGAACCGAAATCAGATTTATGCCTGACAATCAAATATTCCCGGAAACAGACTTTTCTTTTGACATACTATCAGAACGAATAAGGGAATTGGCATTTCTAAATAGCGGAGTTTTTATTGAGATTAAGGATTTAAGGGATACAACTGGAGAAAAATGGCACAAATTCAAGTTCAAAGGCGGAATAACAGAGTTTGTATCATACCTTGATGAGAATAAGGTGCCTTTGCATAAAATCATTCATATTCAAACAAGCAGAGAGAAGATTCAGGCTGATATTGCATTGCAGTACAATACATCATTTACATCAAATCTGTTTTCTTTTGCCAATAATATAAGAACAAAAGAAGGCGGCACTCACTTGATAGGATTCAAAAGTGCATTAACAAGGGCAATAAATGATTATGCTAAAAAGAGTAAAATGCTTAAGAATTTGGATGCTATATCAGGAGATGACACTAGAGAAGGCCTAACAGCTGTTATATCAGTAAAAATACCACAACCTCAGTTTGAGGGTCAAACAAAAACAAAATTGGGCAATAGCGAAGTGAAGGGCATTGTTGAATCAGTGCTGGGTGAAGAATTGTCATCATTCTTTGAAGAAAACCCTTCCGTAGCAAATAAAATTATTGAAAAATCACTTGTTTCAGCAAGAGCAAGGATTGCAGCAAGAAAAGCAAGGGAATTAACACGCAGAAAGAGTGCTTTGGATTCAGCTGCTTTACCCGGTAAATTAGCAGATTGTACGGTTAAAGATCCGGCTGTGTCAGAGATGTACCTTGTTGAGGGTGATTCAGCAGGAGGCAGTGCAAAACAGGGCAGAGATCGAAGTTTTCAGGCAATACTGGCATTAAGAGGAAAGATACTCAATGTAGAAAAAGCCCGTATAGATAAGATTTTATCACAGGATACAATCAAAACAATAATACAGGCAATTGGTACAGGAATTGGTGAGGAAGAATTTGACATTAATAAATTAAGATATCATAAAATAATTATTATGACTGATGCTGATGTGGATGGTGCCCATATTCGCACATTGCTTCTGACATTCTTTTTCAGATATATGCCTGAATTAATTGAACAGGGACATATCTATATTGCTCAACCTCCTTTGTATCAGGTGAAAAAGAAATCTGCTTCCAAATATGCATATTCAGAGGAAGAACTCCTTCAAATACTAAAAACATTTGAAAAAGAGCCTAAAATACAGCGATACAAAGGTCTGGGTGAGATGAATCCGGAACAATTATGGTCAACAACAATGGACCCTGAAAAGAGGCTGCTTAAACTTGTTAATCTGGAAGATGCCGTAGAGGCCGATAAAATCTTCACCATTCTAATGGGACATGAAGTTGAACCAAGAAAAAATTTCATTGAGAAACATGCCCGATATGTGGATAATATAGATATATGAGCATGAGTTTACCTATATTGGAAAGTGAAAGATTATTATTAAGGGAATTATCTATTTCAGATGCGGAAAGTATGTATTATTATGCAAAAGAAGATACTGTAACTGAATATGTCCTATTTGAAACACATAAATCCATTAATGATTCTCTAACATTCCTCAATCAGGCAATTGAAAAATATGCTAATGCAGATTATTATGTTTGGGCAATAGAATTAAAGAATAACAAACATTTCATTGGTTCATGCGGTATTCATGATATAGATATAATGAATAGAAGTGCTGAGCTGGGATATATCATATCACACGATTATTGGAATCAAGGAATAGCAACTGAAGCTGGAAATTTACTCATGGATTTTGGTTTTAATAATCTAAAACTCCACAGAATATATGCAAGATATTTTGAAGGTAATGAGGCATCTCGCAGAGTAATGGAAAAACTCGGAATGAGATATGAAGGCATAATGAGGGATGCTGTCTTTAAACGTAATCGATATTACAATATTCACACATTTGCAAAACTTGAAAATGATTAGCATTCGGTCTTGACAAATTTAATTTTTTCAGTATATACTATATATCCCAATAACGGGGGCGTAGTTCAGTTGGTTTAGAACGCTTGCCTGTCACGCAAGAGGTCGCGAGTTCGAGTCTCGTCGCTCCCGCCATATTAAATTTCCCTATTGGACATGAATTACAGAATGAGCAATTAAAA
>CAZJAT010000037.1:0-11701 GCA_964544145.1 uncultured Bacteroidales bacterium
TGTAATGAATAAGTATTATATAAAAAGTTTAATTATTGTCAATAGGGAAGAAAGTATTGTAAACTATTTATAAATTTATTCAGTTTTAAACGCTTTTCTCTATGTAAAAGCATTTGAGCGAGTGTTATATTATCAGTATGATTAATATTAAAATATTACATATGTTAATTAATGAATTATAGTTTTTATAATAAAAATCATTAAATTAGATTTTTGAGCTGGAATATTCAAGAAAAAAACGGGGCAAAAGCCCCGTTTTTTATTTGTGTGAATCAATACTTGATTTATTTTTGGTTCCTGCAGGTCCCTCATTACCTGTAATCTCTTCACCGAGAATAAGTTTAATGAGACGCGGCAATATCGCACCCATTGTATTCCCATATGTATAAGCATGTTCCAATGGCTGTCCTGTCATAAATACCAAACCGCTTCCATAAGGATAAATAACCAGAGTGGGCATATCGGAATCTGTTCCTCTCATTAGTACATTTGTACCAACAGGAAGGTCACTCATCCATTCATGGCTGGCATAATTATTATAGAGGTCTCCAGAGAGATCTTTGAATAATGTATGGTCAGGTTGCTCTATTGAGTTATAGTATTCAAATTGATAATTTATCTGAACATCTGCCGGTAAAACAATACCTGCTGTTGTAATCTCACCTGTATTCCAGCCCCTGTCACATACTTCCCATAATATTGTACCGCCATTATAAACAAAGTCATTAATATCATTGTCAATATCCTCTACTGCATCATAGAAAGCCTGAGTCTGGTCATTTGCTATGATTACCAAATCCAAGAAAGGATTCATATCAAGATCGTCAAATTCATCAGATGTGACAAATTCATATTCATTGTTTCCTGTTCCTTCTTCAAATCCGTATTCTTCCAACATGTCAACCATTGCTGTGCAGGACCAGGGATCATAATCCTGTAAAATAATAATGTGGTCAGCTACATTTGTTCCTGCATAATCCAGAGTGATATTAACTGCGCCTAAGAATCCGGGTTCTGCTTTACCTGTGAATATTAAAATACCCGCTGCATTATAAGCTTTTACCATTACCAAGTCAGCTCCACCTTCATATGTTATTGTAATACTCTCTTCAATCTCATCAATTGTTTCTGTGTCAACATTATCGCCATTTACTATTGCAACGATAATTTCATCTATCTCATCAACGAAATCCTCGTTAATGCTTATTGTGATCTGATTGAATCCAAGCATAGAACATCCTGCAAGGAATGCAATTACTGTAATTAATAAAAACACTTTTTTCATTGTACCTCCTGTTTATTTACATTGTAAGGTCAATGGTAATTTTAGTCAATATGTAAGATTAGTGTGGAATTTTGGTGCAATTGTTGAAGTGATTACTTATTCTACGATACTCATAACCATTTCAGACATTGAGTTCTCTGAATAATCTGAAAATGTGCTATTTGCAAAAGAGTAGTTCTCAACATTATCATAAAGTTCCCTTTCAGCTGAATAATAGCTGTTTGAAACATATATGCCTGTTGTAAATGATATTATTGTAAATACTATAGCTGCCGCTGCTATGGCAAACTGGAAAATAGGGTTTATTTGATGTATTTGTTTTATTCTCTGCATTGTTCTTGTTGTAAAATACATATCGGCTTTTGCATCTGGTGATTCCTGCAGAATATTGTTGAGATTTTTAAGTATTGATATTTGCTGACGGCAATCTGAACACAATTTGATATGTTCCTCAATAATTATATTTTCTTTACTATCAGTTTCATTATCAATATATCTGTTTATATCAACTTTAGAAATATGTTTCATATATACTCCTTCAATGATTTCTGCATGCTTTCTCTTGCTCTGTATATAAGGTTTTCAACTGCTTTAGGTGAGATCTTCATTATCTCGCTGATTTCCTTATAACTTCTATTATCATATAGCTTAAAAATTATTGCAATTCTCTGTCTCTCAGGTAATATTGAGAGGGCTTTTTTGATATTTGTTTCTAATTCACGGTTTATTATAATGGTTTCAGTCGTTGATTTATCTGCAATATCAAATGATGTCTTATCCAATGAGACAAAAGCATTCTTATGTTTTTTTGAATAATTAATTGCAGTAGTATAGGCAATCCTGTATATCCATGTCTTCAGGCTTGATTCTTCCCTGAATCTGTCAATATATCTCCACATTCTGGTGAAAATTTCCTGTGAAAGATCCTCAGCACTATCAAAATTGGATGTAAACTTATATGATATATTAAATATCAAATCCTTGAATTCTTCCACTATACTGCGGAAATCCTGTTCATTTATTTGCATAAAAGAAGAGCGGGGGAATCCCCCGCTTATTTCTCCATTTTATTATTCATATGTTCTTTCATTCTGGGTTTCTGGTCTTCAAAGAAATGATGCATAGGCATCTTTTTCATCATCTCTCTCTGTTCTTCTGTGAGCAAATCTCTGATGTCGAAAGTCATTTTTATTTGATTCTTTTTAATTTCTGTTTTTAAGTCTCCGATTTTTTCTACTAAATTGAGTAATCCCTTTTCACTGGGATTATCATTATTCATCATATCGTGAAAATCCAATTCCATTTTTTCCATATCAGCCTTGATATCAATATTCTTTTTCGCATAGTCATTCTTAATATTCTGAATATTATCTCTCTGTTCGTCTGTAAGGGAATTGATGAATTCAGCCATTGGTCTTTCCTGCATCATGGGTTTCTTATCCGGTTTCATTTCATTGTCTTTTGCATATAATGCTGAGGAAAGCAATATAAGTGAAAAGATAATCAAGAGTAAATTGTTTGTGAATTTTTTCATTTAGGTCCTCCTTGATATTTGGGTTTATTGAAAGGTTTTCCGGGCATACCCGGTTTTTTGCCAAGTGAATGTATCATTATTTCATATTGTTCTGGAGTAAGGATACTTTTTATTTCAACAATGTTAAGCACCATACGTTTTTCTGTTTGTGCCTGAATTATAGATATATCATCAATCAAATTTGTTATGCGCTGTGTATCTATCTTATCTTCTCTTAATAATTCCGACAATTCATTCCTTTTTTTGCCTATCTCATTGATAAGCGAATCATTTTTCATTTGGAAATCCTCAGCAATATTTTTCATACTGATTCTCTGATTTTTATCCAAGTGCATTTTTTCAAATTCGGCTGGAAGTTGGTGTTCCCTTAATTGTCTGAAATTGTTACGCTTTATTATAAGTGTTCCTATGATACTTATATTAAGCACAAGCGAGATAATGAGCAGAATTAATATGATTTTTTCCTTCATGTAAACTCCTTTCTAATATTGACCCTTTAGACACAAAATTCTTTACAATCCCTTGATTTTTATGTAATATAACTAAAAAGGAGTTGTATGCAAATGTCAAGAGATATGATTATTTATTGGTCATTAATCGTGATTATGTCCACATGCATGGGACTGCTTGTGCTATTCCCCTGGGATGGATTGATGGCAGGAACGGATTTGCCTGCATCCCAATATGTAATTGCAGCAGTAAACTTTATTATTGGAATGGTGTTTTATGGAGGTATGGGATATATCTCACACAAGATATGGAAGAGTATGGGACTTCCGGGTATATATAATCACAATATCAGTAAAAAGGACCAGATACTCACACCATTAATAATTGGAATTATTTGCGGTATATTGCTTATATTGGGTGATATGTTCTTTTCCACACTACATACAATGGGGTCATTGCCGCATCCTTCGTTTCCGTCTTCTCTTCTTGCATCTATTCAGGCGGGAATCGGAGAGGAGATCATTTTCCGTTATCTGTTTATTTCTGTTTGGTTATGGATTTTGTGGAAGAAGTTATTTAAAGAGAATCATTTCAAAAAAATATACTGGATTATTGCAATTGTTTCTGCCATTCTCTTTTCAGCGGCTCATTTGCCTGCTGTATCTATACTCTATAACATATCATTAAGAGAATTACCAATTATTTTTATTGTTGAAATATTTGTTCTAAACAGCATAGTGTCAATTGCAGCTGCATATTATCTCAAAAAGTATGGTATATTGGCCGCATTTGGCATTCATATATGGACTGATATCGTATGGCATGTAATCTGGGGATTAACAAAATAGGAGTTAAAATGAAACAATTAATAGTTTTTACTGCATTATGCGGCATTGTGTTGAATATCATTTCATTTGAATTATTTGGAACACCTGTTGAAAACAAGATAGAAGCAGCCAGAACAATAAATACAATGCATGTATTTGAGAACAAACTATTTATTGGACATGGTGATTATGGTGTCAATACAGGACCGACAGATATAATATACTATGATTTCAATGACAAAACATGGAATAGCAAATTCACAATTGATGATGAAGCAATAATGCGATATGTGGAGATAGATAGCAATCTCATTATCCCCGGTGTAGATGCAACAGATAATTGGGATTTTGGAAATTATTATATATATGATGGTGTAAAATGGAAAAAAAATAGGAGTATTCCTCATGGCATACATGTCTTTGATATTATAAAATATGATAGTATTCTTTACTGCGCAACGGGCAATTATCTGGCAATTGATTCATTGAATGAATTAGCACCAGGTGCAATCCTCTCTTCTATCAATGGTTCACAGTGGAATTATGATTATATTTCACCATCTGATAAGAATCTTGTTTATCGTATTACGGATTTTATTGAATATGACAATAAATTAATGGCTTTTTACTATGGATATACAGGTCTGACAAAGAATGAAATCCCTGAAGAATACCATTCATTTCTCGGTAAACCCTTTGTGCAGGACACCATTGAATATTATCTGGTTTTGATGTCAGATATAATGGGACAATCGGATGTACTTGTTTATGAAAATGACTTTTGGAGATTATCAAATATCATTCCCGATGAGAAAATTGTCACATTAAAGCCGTTTTTGTTCAATGAGAAATTATTACTATATGCTGTAAAAGGTGATTATGTGACAGGAATTGGTAATTATGTTAGAAATAATGGGGTATTACCTGATAATGCAAATACAGAATTATACATGTATGATAGTGAGAAGACGGTGAAGATAAAAATGGATTTTGATCTCATTGTAGATATTTGTAAATATAATACAAGTCTTTTTATGCTTATTTTGAGAAACAAAGAGTATCTTCTCCTGAAATCTGATGATTTAAAGAAATGGAATGCTATGCCAATTCCTCAGTATGCTGGTGATATAATGTCATTTACAATTAATGGGAATGATGTGTTTTTCGGAAATTCTAGAGGTGAAATATATAAATCTGATAGTAGATTCTAATGAAAGAGATTGATTCATTGGACGAATTTAATGAAATAATTTCCGGGGAATTTAATTTAATCTATTTTTACAGCAGTACTTGTAATGTTTGCGTGAATATTAAGAAGAAACTGAGTTCCTATGAAAATACAGTAAATATATATTCAGTTAATGTAGATAAAAAGGATATTGCATCACAGTATCTTATCTTCACGGTACCTGCAGTAATTATTTTTTCCTGCAAAAGGGAATTGTTGCGCAATGCCAGGTTTATTGATTTTCAGGAGATCAAAAAAACGATCAATCTTTACGCGCAATAACAATTATGCTTATTAATGCTATAACAGACGATATAATGAATGTGATATGGAATGACCATATATCAAGGATTAATCCATTAAGCATTGGATAGAAAAGAGCAGGGGTAGTGAATGTGTTGTAGAATCCCATATATGTAGGTCTCTTATTATCCGGGGCAATATTTAATATATAAGAGAGAGAACCAACCTGCATACCTGAAATGGAAAATCCAATAAGGAAGAATACAATATACATAAATAATGGGCTTAAAGTCAGAGAAAGGTATGCAAGAATAGGTTGTATTGCAGTGCATAATGCTGTTATGACCAGTATATATTTTATGTTTTTTTTGCCCAAGCGGTTCCAAAGTATATTTGAAAGAATAAGTCCTGCCATTTGAACAGAAATAAAAAACCCTATGTCCGATTTACTTACTTCAAAATATTTAAGGGCAAATAATGAGTAAAAAGGTATTGGACCCATAGCAATTGCCATAAGGATTTTATAGAAAAAGAGGGATTTGAATCGATGGTCTCTGGATAAAATAGAGAATCCATCTTTCATGAATTGTCTGAATTTTTTGGTTTGCAACTGATTGTCTGAAGGAGGCTCATCTGCAATAACAAATGAAAACAATGCAAATGCCACGACAAAACCGGCTGTAATGAAAAGGATTGCAAAATTCTGAGGATAGGGTCTGGATGAGAGTATGAATTTCACATAAACCCCGCCCAGAATTGCCAGTATGCCGCCGCCAGCCTGGCGGAGTCCCCAGAATGAAGTTAAACGGGATTTTGAAATTGTTTTACCTATAATTTCCATAAATGATATACCTGACATTCCGCCTGCAACGAGATATGTAAGCAGGAAAAATAGGAATAGAGGAAGTACATAGGATGGAGACCAGAGTATTACAAATCCCATGAGAAACATTGATGCTGTGCGTATATATGATGTGTGAATATAAACGAATTTTGTAAATTTTCTGCCTTCAAGGTAATGTGCCATAAATACCTGTGGCATTGGCCATAATGCTTTCTGCATGGAACCTGCGAGACCTATGATTAACCCCGAGGCAGTCAGTGTGCTAACATAAACTGGCAGAATAGTTTCAGAACCTGTTATTGCAAAAGCAAAATTAAATAGCACCCCATTAATAACACCCAATATGAAATTTTTCTTATTATGTTCAATCTTATTCATGCAACAAATATATTCATAACAAAATAAAAGTCAAATCCTTCAAATCAACCCCGGGCCTTGACATTTTGACATGAATATGTGTGAAAATATTGGAATTGAGATAATAATTGGTGCAGAATTCCTCACATTGATATATATTTCATAAAAAATCTCATAAAAATGTCAAAATGTCAAGGCCCGGCCTATATCTTAATGGAAAGGAATTGTAATGTTTAATCTTATTGACTATAAATTTTATTTATTATATACTACAAAACTATGATAGATAATAGAATAAAAGAGAAAATTGATTCAATAAGCAAGAATGTTAATGATCTGAAAAAAACCGTTAATACAGCTATTTGGTTGGAAGAGATTAATCAACTGGACAATGAAATGCAGGACACTGAGTTCTGGAATAATCAGCAAAGGGCAACGAGAATAAGCAGACGAAGTAAGATGCTCAAGGATAGGATTGAATCATTTAACTCAATCAATGAAGATTATAATGCACTCTTGGAATTAGCTGAAATAGCGGAACAGTCTAATCAGAATGAAATTGATGAGATGACAGATGAGTTGACTGTAAATGTTGATGATCTGCAGACTGAATTACTGCTAACAGGTGAGATGGACGAAAATAGTGCAATTTTTTCTATCCATCCCGGTGCTGGAGGCACAGAATCTTGTGACTGGGCTGATATGCTTCTGCGGATGTATATTAAGTATTTTCAGAAGAAAGAGTTCAAATATGAGGTAATGGACAGAGAGGATGATGACATAGCAGGTATTAAGAGTGTTACAGTAGCAGTGAATGGTGATTATGCATATGGTTATTTAAAAGCAGAGATTGGAGTGCATAGATTAGTCAGGGTTTCACCATTTGATTCAAATAAGAGAAGACATACATCCTTCGCATCTGTATATGTATATCCTGATATTGATAAAGATATTGATTTTGAAATCGATGAGGGTGACCTTGAGGTTCAGGCATTTAGGTCAAGTGGTCCAGGCGGGCAGAATGTCAATAAATTATCTACAGCAATTCGAATTATTCATAAACCAACGGGTATATTTGCAAAATCTCAGTCAGAAAGGTCTCAATTAAAGAATAAAATGAATGCAATGAAAATATTGAAAGCAAAGGTGTATCAGCATTATAAAGAGATTGAAGAAGAAAAATTGAACAAGAAATTAGCCGAGAAAAAGAAAATTGAATGGGGTAATCAGATACGGTCTTATGTAATGTATCCATATAAAATGGTTAAGGATCTACGCACAAAATATGAAACAGGTGATGTTGATTCAGTGATGGATGGTAATCTGGATAGATTTATTAAAGAATATCTCATTATGAGAGCAAAGGAACACGGAGGTTCGAGTGAGTGAAGAAAAAAATGTGCTGGCAGAACAGATGCTGGAAAATCTCAAGAAAATGAATGAATTAGGCACAAATCCATATAAGTATAAATATGCAAAAAGTCATTCAATCAAGGATATTATTGAAACCCCTGCTGATTTTATTGAAAAGGAAGAGGTGGCATTAGCAGGCAGGGTTATGTCAAAGAGAAGACATGGAAAGGTGATGTTCCTTGATATAAAGGATGAATTGAGCAAGATTCAATTATATGTGAGGAAAGATGAAATTGGTGAAGAAAATTATGAGATAGCCAAATTGCTTGATATTGGAGATATTGTGGGTGTAAAAGGACAGATATTTAAGACAAAAACAGAGGAACTGACTGTCAAATGCACATTCTTTGAAATATTATCCAAATCACTCAGACCACTACCGGAGAAATTCCATGGTTTGAAAGATATTGAGATGAGATACAGAAAGAGATATGTTGACCTCATTATGAATGATGATGTTAAAACGGTCTTTTTTAAACGTTCAAGTATTATTGATACAGTACGGAATGTATTAAAAAAGCACGATTATCTTGAAGTTGAAACCCCCATACTTCAACCGGTTTATGGCGGAGCTTTTGCTGAGCCCTTTGTGACCCATCATAATACACATGATATGAAATTGTATATGCGGATTGCCGATGAACTCTATCTGAAGAGATTGATTATCGGAGGTATAAACAGGGTGTTTGAGTTTGCAAAGGATTTCAGAAATGAGGGTATAGACAGAACGCATAATCCCGAGTTCACTCAGGTTGAATTTTATCAGGCATATGCTGATTACAATGATATGATGGAATTGGTAGAAGAGATATTTGAAGCATTGATTCCAGAAGGTAATATTGTTTATCAGGGACAAGATATCAGTTTCAAAAGACCATGGAAGAGGCTGGATTTTTACTCATCTATTAAGGAAAAAACAGGACATGATATAAAAGGAAAATCCATTGAGGAATTGAAAGTAATTTGTGAAAAATTGAATGTTGATATTGAGAACAGAAAAACCTATGGAAAGATTATTGATGAGATCTTTTCTGAAACAGTACAAAAGGATATTAAAGACCCCACATTTATTATCAATCAGCCCATTGAGATATCACCATTAGCAAAAGTACATAGAGAGATAGAGGGTGTTGTGGAGCGATTCGAACCTATTATTGCCGGTATGGAAGTGGGTAATGCATTCAGCGAACTTAATGATCCAATTGATCAGGAACAGCGATTCAGAAAGCAGGTTGAAGAAAGAAAACAGGGAGACACGGAAGCATTTGAAATGGATGAGGATTTCATTGAAGCAATTTATCATGGTATGCCTCCGACAGGCGGAGTAGGTCTGGGGATTGACAGGATTGTCATGTTATTGACTGATTCAGCATCGATTAGGGATGTTATTCTATTTCCTCTGCTGAAGAAGGAGAAATGAATTATACCTTCTTCATAGCATTAAAACATCTCTTTGGCAGGCGGAAGAATGTTTTTGGTTATATAACCACAGCTATTTCCATTGGCGGTATATTTATAGGTGTTGCGGCACTCATAATTGTGCTTTCTGTTATGAATGGATTTCAAACAGATGTGAAAGAGAGGATTGTTGATGTAAATGCACATATCATTATTTTGAAATATTTTAATGATCCTATTGATGATGAACAGATAAATTATATATTGGATTCAATAAATACTATGAGTGAGGTTGTCAGCGCTTCACCCTTTATATATTCAAAGGGATTAATTAAATCAAAGAATTATACAACAGGTATGATCATCAGAGGATTTGACCCTTCGGACAGCTCTGAAGCTGCTATTTTAAGCAAACATATTAAGTTCGGTATATTACCAAAGAGCAGTGACCAGATAATGATTGGAATTGATATGGCAGAAGCCATTAGAGCTCACACCGATGATACTGTGTACATCGCAACTCCATTTGGATCAACAGAAACACTTACAGATTTAATCCCGCAGATTAACAGTTTTCATGTAGCTGCCATATTTGATGCGGGGATGTATCAATATAATGCTGAACTTGTTTATATGCCCATTAAAACTGCTTCCAGCATTTTGGGACTCAAAGGCGGTGTAAGCGGAATAGAGTTGAGAATAAAAGACATATATTCTGCCCAGAAGATTGCGACCAGGATTGAGGAAAAGTTAGGATATCCATATAGAACCAATAATTGGATTGACCTCAATTCATCATTGTTCTCTGCATTGGCTCTTGAAAAGAAGCTGATGTTTATACTGCTTCTTCTGATAATTATTGTTGCCGCATTCAATATTATCACAACCCTTATAATGATTGTTATGGAAAAGACCACTGAGATAGGAATTTTAAAGGCATTAGGACTTTCCCATAATGATATAATGAGAGTTTTTCTCTATCAGGGATTTATAATCAATATCATTGGAACAATATTGGGAGTTATTGTTGGGCTTATTGCTTGCTATTTCTTATCAAAATATCAATTTATCAATATTCCCGGTAATGTTTATTTACTGGATGAACTGCCTGTACAGGTGAGAGCCATGGATGTATTTTTAACAGTGATTATATCAAATTCCGTATCATTTATAGCCACATTATATCCGGCTTTCAAGGCCGCGCGCATGAATCCGGTTGAGGCAATAAAATATGAGTAATATCTTCAGGATTAATGGAGTAACAAAAGATTATAAAATACTGAACAATAGCGTTTCTGTACTCAAAGGTATTGATTTAAATATTGAACAGGGGAAAATGAATTTCATTTTAGGACCATCCGGAGCCGGAAAATCAACACTATTACATATCATTGGTTCTCTTGATAAGCCATCTCATGGGGAAGTACTTTATAAGGATACAAATATATTCTCTTTATCAGATAAAAAATTATCTGAATGGAGAAATGAGAATATAGGTTTTGTATTCCAGTTTCATTACCTATTAAATGATTTTTCAGCATTTGACAATGTAATGCTGCCATATATATTTTCAGGAGGCAAATTATCAGAAGGAAGAAGACGCACTACTGAATTACTCAAAAAACTGGGTATGCTGCATAGACAGAAACATAAACCCAGTGAATTATCAGGCGGTGAACAGCAGCGTATTGCAGTAGCAAGAGCTATGATAAATAATCCTGATGTAATCCTTGCTGATGAACCCACAGGTAATCTGGATAGTGAAAATACATTGTTCATAATGGATTTCTTCAAACAATTGAATGATGAATCAAGCACTACATTTATAATCATCACTCATGAACAGAATTTAACAAATTATTCTCATCGGATTATCCGTATAAGAGACGGCAATATTGAGGAATAACCACTCTCGCAGGTAATAAATAAAATTCACTCATCAAACTTCAATATCCTTATTGACAACAATTTTTAATATGATAAATTATTTTGACTCTATATAACAAATACAAGGAGTGTTTATGCTCACTAAGAAACAATTGATAAATAAGGAAGAGAAATTCGGAGCGAATAATTATCATCCGCTTAATGTAATTCTGTCAAAAGGAAAGGGTATCTGGGT
>CAZJAT010000038.1:0-11408 GCA_964544145.1 uncultured Bacteroidales bacterium
CATTGATTCGGTATGCGGGATAATGTCGAGGCCTGGGGGAAAATAGTAAGCTGGTAAGCTGGTGGCTGGTAAAATAGTTACTGGTGAGCTGGTGGCTGGTAATAAAGAAAGAAATAAAGAAATAAACAATCAAATCAAATCAAATCAAATGTACTTGTAATCTGTCACTTGAAACCTGAACCTTGAACATCTTCACACAGGTATTGATTTGATTACATAATTTTCTATAATTATTATATGCGACAAATATTTAGCCTAATAATGATGATTTTGATTATAAGCGGATGCAGTATATTTCCATTTCACAGTGAGAATGTGTCCGTTATTACAGGTGATATTGATTTTTCAGGAAATACATTAGCATTATGCAGATCTGTTGTTTCATCAGAGATAGAGAATATGATTTACTGGGTAACTGGTTATGTGTTCTATGAGATAGATATTGAAACGGGTCAATACTATGAATCAAAGATTGAACTTAATTCATACTATGCTCATGTGGATATAACCGGTCCTTCAATCTGTAAAACAAATAAGCATTATTTTATTTCATCAAAACAGCTAAGTGAAGTGCTTATGTACAATACAGAAGTACACACAATGGAAGTTGCAGGAAATGAAATAATCAAAGCAATAAGATTGAGTGTATCGCCGGATGAGTCGGAATACATAATGATTGAGAATCTATCAGAGAAACTCACATATCATAATAATAAAACAGGTGATACAAGGTATTATGTAGTAAGTGATGCTTCCGGCAATGCCTTTCTCAGTGCTGACTGGGACAATGGCTTAGCAGCATATTATTCAGACAAAGACGGTATTATGCACATCATTGATATTATACATAATGAAGAGCATTTAATTGATTTGTCAAATGAATATATATTGGGAAGAGAGATAAATATTATAAAGGGCATAAAATGGATTAATGGAGATGTTCTTGTTGATATGTGGTATGAACCGGGTTTACTCCAGATTTCATATGATACAGAATGGAAACCTAAACAGTGGATTATGGAAAAATACTTTTACATGAATGAAGACAGCATATTCTGCAATGCGGATGATTCGGGTTTGACTATGAATATATACATATACAGTAAAAACGATGATTTGATAAGAAAATTAAGTATTACTTCCAGTTTCTGAGTGATTACATTTAGGACACACAATGGATCCTCTCTTTTGTTCCATATAATGATTTCCGCATGACGGACATACCTGTTTTACAGGTTTGTTCCATGATGCAAATTTACATTTTGGATAATTGCTGCAGCCCCAGAATAATCGTCTCTTTCCCGTTTGTTTTTCAACTAATTCCCCATCACCGCATTCAGGACATTTTATACCTGTTGTAAGCGGTTTGGTAAATTTACATTTCGGATAATCACTGCAGGCTATAAATCTGCCAAATCGTCCTCTCTTTATAATCAATTCCTTTCCGCATTCGGGACATTGTTCGCCAGTCAGTTTTTCTTCATCAAGGGGTTTTGTATTCTTACAAGCAGGGTAATTGGAACAGGCTAAAAATTTACCGAAACGTCCCCATTTAACTATCATCGGAGAACCACATTTTTCACATTTGATGTCAGTTTCTTCTTCCAGGTCTTTTTTGATACTCTTGGAATTGCTCATTGCATTATCAAGTGCTGCTTTGAAATCGCTGTAGAATAATTTCAATATTTCCAAATGTTCAGTTTTTGCTTCTTCTATTGTATCAAGTTTTTCTTCCAATTGAGCTGTAAATTGTACATTGACAATCCCAGGGAAATATTCAACAAGCACTTTATTGACAATTCTCCCTAATTCTGTTGGAATGAATTTTTTCTGATCCCTTTCCACATAACTGCGCTTGAGCAGTATATCTATAATTGAAGCATATGTGCTTGGTCTGCCTATTCCTTCTTTCTCCAATGTCTTAACAAGTGAGGCATCAGTAAATCGTGCAGGCGGTTTTGTTTCCTCAACAGAGATATTCAACTCATTGAGATTCACTCTGTCTCCGGATTTCATTAATGGAATATCAATCTTGTCTTTACCGGTTCTTGAAAAAGGATATATACGCAGAAAACCATCAAATAACATTGTTGAACCTGATGCTCTGAATAAATGATTTTTCGCTTTTATATCAGCAGTTGTAATATTAAATCTTGCATCAGTCATCTGACAGGCGACAGCTCTTTTCCAGATAAGTGAATAAAGTTTATACTGATCTTTTGTGAGGGATGATTCAATATGCTCAGGTATCAGTGAAATATCCGATGGTCTTATGGCTTCATGAGCATCCTGAGAACGTTTACCTGATTTGAATATTTTTTTCTTTGCAGGCAGATATTCTTTGCCCATTGATTCTCCGATATATGTCCTTATTGAATCTACAATTTCATCTGCAAGACGTACTGAATCTGTCCTCATATATGTTATCAAACCAGTCAATTTACCTTCAATTTCCAGGCCCTCATATAATTGTTGAGCAATTCTCATGGTTTTTTTTGCCGGGAAACTGTAAAGATTAGCAGCTGTCTGTTGTAATGTGCTCGTTATAAATGGCGGCAATGATGATTGTTTCTTCTCATTTGTTTTAAATACATCTATATGATATTCACATCCCTTTAATTCTTTTTCAATTTCTTCCTGTTTCCCTATTTCAACGGTCTCTATCTTAACATCATTTAATTTAATCATGTCAGCTTCAAATAAACTGGATGAATGTTCAAATACACCCTTGATCTTGAAGAATTTTTTCGGTTTGAATTTATCAATCTTATCTTCTTTTTCACATATTAGTCTGAGAGCAACACTCTGTACCCTGCCTGCTGAGAGACCTGTACGTATAGATCTCCATAAAAATGGAGAAACCTGATAACCGACTATGCGGTCCAGAATCCGTCTTGTAAACTGGGATTTTACTAAATTGGCATCAATTGAACGTGGTTCAGACAAACCCTTTTGAATACCCTTTTTTGTGATTTCATAAAATAGAACCCTCTGTATATCCTGTTTGTCAGTGATATTAATAATAGAATTGATGAAGTATGCAATTGCCTCTCCCTCTCGGTCAGGGTCAGTTGCGATGTATATATGTTCGGCTTTTTCAGATTCTTTCTTTATAGTGCTTATAACAGTTTTCTTTGTTTTGATTGGATTGAATTGAGGGGTGAAATCATTTTCAATATCAATACCCAGCTCTTTTTCGGGAAGATCAATGATATGACCCTTTGAGGAAATAACCTTAAAATCCTTTCCTGCGTAATTTTTTATTGTTTTTGCTTTTGTCGGGGATTCCACTATTATTAGATTCATTAATTCTCCCGTTTAAGATTATTCAGATAATTCATCAATATTATCATGTCATCAGGAAGTGGTGCATAAAAAACCATATATTCATTTGTGACAGGATGATGCAGACCCAATGATGCAGAATGTAATGCCTGTCGCTCCATCAGACTATTTATATTATCAAAATGTTTCTTTATGTCAATATCCAGATCCTTTATTGCCGATTTGGCATATGTACCATAATAATCATCTCCAATGACTGGATGTCCCAGATGTGAGAGATGAACCCTTATCTGATGCGTTCTGCCCGTATGAAGTTTGATTTTTAATGCTGTGGCAATTTTATAATCTTGGATTTTATTGATTATTGTAATGGCGTTTTTGCTGTTTACCGGTGTTACTGCCATCAGTTTCCTATTGGAAAGATTTCTTCCTATAGGTTCATCTATCTTAATATATTTTCTGACAATTTCTCCCCAAACAACGGAGAAATAAATTCTATTTATTTCTCTTCTCTCAATCTGCATCGATAGATTTGTATGTGCTTCAGGTGTTTTGGCAAAAACCATTGCTCCGGTTGTATCTTTATCCAACCTATGTACAACACCTGGTCTTGATTTCTCACCACCGCTTATTTCTGTATGATAGAGCAAGGCATTGACCATTGTCCCGCCTCTATTGCCTTTTGCAGGATGAACAACAATATTTTTCTGTTTATTAATAATTATTATATGTTCATCTTCATAGAGAATGGTGAGAGGTATATCTTCAGCCTCAATATCGTCATGAGTCAGACGATTGTATGTGACAATGATATGGTCTCCTGTTTTGACTTTATATGAAGGTTTGGAGGGTTTGCCATTGACAGAAACTCTTCCATCCTGAATGAGCATATTAAGACGGTTCCTTGACAAACGCACACCTATAGTCCTTAAATACAGGTCTAATCGAATATTTATTGTTTCTGTCTTTACTGTATGGTCAAGATTTACTTCAGGCATAATTGCCGGCTCTCTTGATTTTCTTGATAATTTTATTTATATCTGTTTTTGCTATTTTCATCATTTTATTCAGCTGTGCCGATGAAAATACATCTTTTTCACCTGTTGCCTGAATCTCTGCAATTTTACCGAATTCATTCATAACAATATTCATATCTGTGTCGGCATTTGAGTCAAGTTTATAATCAATGTCATCATATATTTCTCCATCAATTATTCCAACACTTACAGCACCGATGAAATATTTAATCGGATTTTTATCAATTATATGCTTTTCAAGCATTTCCTTAAACAGAACTGCAAGAACATACATTCCGCCATTAATGGAAGCAGTCCTTGTCCCGCCATCTGCTTCTATTACATCTGCATCAATGATAATTGATTTTCCTGGAATAAGGGATAGGTCTACAGCATTCCGCAATGAACGGGCTATAAGGCGTTCTATTTCTAGATTTCTTTTATTTATACTGGCTCTTTCCCTGCGCACCCTTTGATTTCCGGAACGGGGCAGCATAGAATATTCTGCCGTTATCCACCCGGAAATATCTGCATTCAAAAAAGGAGGGACTCGGTTGTTTACTGTCGCACTTATCAATACCCGTGTATTTCCCATTGATATCATACAGGATGCTGTTTCATTCTTCAAATAATGCGTTTTTATGGAAAATTTTCTCATTAAATCTCCTATTTACCTATACAGAATTTATCAAATATAATGTTCAATATATCTGTGTCAGTTATATGTCCGAAAAGATTGCCTATAAGGTCAATCATATTACTGCATATTTCGCTGAGTTTTTCAGGTTCATGCAAAATAACTTTTTTATCTATTGAATCGGCAATATGTTTTATCTGTAAAACAGTATCGGCTTCACGTTCATTAATCACAAGTGCTTTTCCGGATGAAAATGCCATATCAATGTGCTCTATTATACTTCTGTTGATAATGTCTGCCATATCATTGTCTTTTAATGCCGAGATGCATATTGTGTTTTCAGGACAATTTTCATTATCACTTAAATCTCTTTTATTTCCAATCAGTATATAATTATATGCGCTGATATCATTCATTATCTGCTTGTCTTTCTCTGTGAAACCCTTGCTTAAATCATATATCATAATAATAATATCAGCATCATTATACATATCAAATGCTTTTTTTATTCCCATCTTCTCTGCTTTATGTTCCGCTTCCCTTATGCCTGCAGAATCCATAAGCAGTACAGGCAGACCCTCAATATTTATCCACTCAGTGAGTATGTCCCTTGTTGTTCCAGGTTCATCTGTTATTATTGCCCTGTCTTCCTGTATCATTTTATTGAATATTGTGGATTTACCGCAATTAGACTGTCCGGTAAGTAAAACCTTCAATCCATTAGACATGAGTACTCCCTTATTTGCATTATCTGCAATAAGATGAGTTTTATCAGATATTCTACTGAGAATTTCATCCACAAATTTAATATCATACTCAATATCATCAGGGAAATCTAATGAACCGTCAATATGTATTTTGAGTTCCATAATAAAATTTTTAAGCTCAATTAAATTCTCAGATAATGAACCTTCATTTATTGTCAGACCGAGAGCATGCATTTCCTTTGTTCTTGCATTTATTATTGATAAAACCGATTCTGCCTGAAGCAGATCCATTTTGTTGTTCAGATAACCTCTCTTTGTAAATTCACCTTTTTCAGCTTGTTTTAAGCCCAGTGCAATGAGACTCTGCTTAAGCAAATTGACAGATGCTAAGCCGCCATGAACCGAGATCTCAGCCACATCCTCGCCGGTATAAGAATCCGGAGCTTGGAAAAAAGAAACAACTGCTCTATCTATATACTGCTTATCATGAATTAACTTACGAATGTAGATATGATGATGCTCTGGTTTCTCAATTCCGCATATATGATTAAGAATTTCCGCTGTTCTGCTGCCTGATATCCTGACGACAGCAATGGCTGATACGCCTGGCGGTGTTATTTGTGCGAAGATGGTCTGTCTTTCTTCCAATGCCTGCTTGATTTGTTTTTTTGTTTCTGAATTACATAACCTTTTATATCTATAAACACTTGCTTGTTTATATGAGATTTTTTTAGCATTTTATTCAATACAATCTGCAATGCTTCTATAGTTTTTCCATTTTTTCCAATCAGCAGATTTGCATCATCTGTTTCCTTTATTATAATTCTGTATTTGCTGTTTAATGAGGCGATTTTTGGATTAACGGAAAATCCCATAAGGTCAGTTAGAGTTATAAATTTATCGAGAATTTCTTTTTCTTCTTCCGGATTTTCTGTTTCATTATCTTCATGCGTAATTTTATCTGAAATATATTTTTCAGGTATATCCTCTTTTTCAAATTCATTTGTGCATATAAGACGCACCTTTGCTTTTTTTGTACCGAATTTCAGGAAACCGCTCTTTGGTTCATCAAGTATTTCAATTTCAACATTTTCTATTGTTGTTTGAAGCTCTTCTAAACCCAAACGGACAGCTTCTTCAACAGAAGCGCCTTCAATTTCAATCATTTTGTTCAATTTCTTTTCTTTTTGTTTCATTGCTAATATTCCTTTTTATTAAATACTGTTGTCCCAGTGATAGTATGTTATAAGTAAGCCAGTACAGAACGACACCTGATGGGAAATTAAGAAAGAAAACAGTCATAATAATGGGCAAGGTGTAAGTGAGCATTTTCTGCTGATTATCTGTAGCAGTAAGACGCTGAGAGAAAAACATGCTTATACCTGTAACAATGGGTAGAATATAGTAAGGATCTTTTGCAGAAAGATCAATAATCCAAAAAATGAAGGGAGCCCCTCTCAGTGCTATAGTTGTTCTCAAAATCTGATAGAGAGCAAAAAAGATAGGCATCTGTATGAACATGGGCAAACAACCGGTAAATGGGTTGACATTGTATTTTTTATACAATTTCATTGTTTCGGCATTTAATTTTTCGGGGTCTTTTTTATATTTTTTCTGCAATTCTTTTAGCTCAGGCTGAATC
Source organism: uncultured Bacteroidales bacterium (assembly GCA_964544145.1). GTDB lineage: Bacteria > Hydrothermota > 32-111 > 32-111 > 32-111 > CAZJAT01. Next base: position 7,288 of record CAZJAT010000038.1, read on the forward strand.
ATCTGCATTTTTCTCATTGATGTATAACTCTTGAATGTCAGGGGAGAGAAGAGAAGAATGAATAATGTCGCAAAGATAACAATTACAAATCCATAATTAGGTATGTAATTGTAAAGCCAGGATATAAATATTAATATTATCCTGCTTATAGGAGATATCCATGACCAGCCGAAATTGACAATCTTGTCCATTCCATTGTCATAAGCCGATAATATCTGATAATCAATGGGACCTGCATATATCATTATATTACTGTCATCAAATATGAATTGAGCTCCAATTCTGCCTTCATCCAATCCAAATGCAGTATAACTATCGCCTTTGCCCTCAAGACCAATAAAGAAATATTTGGTCTGCAAGCCCATCCATTGGTAATTTCCTGACATTGTGTACCCGTCTTTTGCCTGTTTGTGCTTGGTTCTTATAAGATTTTCATTGCTGTAAGCATTCACTGAAAAGAAGGTCAAATCATCTTTTTCATTTATTTCAGTTGAGTTTATACCATTATCAGCAGTATATATTATTTTGTCAGGAGTGAGATTTGTTTCAATCCTATGTTGAATAAAATATGAATCCTTTGTAAAAATATAGATACGCTTAATGTAAATATTCTTGTCAGAGTAAACCATTATCAGGGAATCCCTGTCTGACCGAAGTGGATTTATGTCCCCTTCATACTGAACAGTGAAATTAAGATTTCTGCAGTCAATATTTTCTTTTGATGACATAATTATGCCAAGCAATATACTCTTTGATGGTATTAATTCCAGCAATGAATCCTTTAATGCAGGAAGATCACTTAGAATGATGGAACTGATTCCTCCTGAAATACTTGATATGGTTCCTCTGAATCTGCTGTTTTCAAACACAATATTTGCAGTATCAATTGCAGCAAAACTCTCTTCCGGTATTAATGTTGATATTTTATCAATAGGGGATTCTTTTATTGTATTGATTTCAGTTGAATCAGTTATTTCTGCACTGCTCAGTGAATCTCCGGATATCTGACTTGATGCATTCTTATTGCCGATAAATGTATACATATAGAATACACCAATAACCAAAACAAACATAATGAGCAGTTTCATATTATTATTCATAGAGTCTCCTTATTTAAGAGGGTCATATCCGCCGGGATGAAACGGATGACATCTGAATATCCTATTCAGAGTGAGTATTAATGCGTGAATAAAATTATATTTTCTGAATGCTTGAAGCGAATAATCCGAGCAAGTAGGATAAAACCTGCATGTTGCCGGTTTAATCGGAGAAATGAATTTTCTGTAAATAATAATGAAAAAAACTGCGATTCTGTTCATTTTTTGATCCTATTTGCAATTTCCTTCATATCCTTGCAGATATCGTTAAAAGCAATTTCTCTTTTTAATGCAATAAAAAAATAACAATATTTGTCATTAAAAAAAGATTCATTCTTTCTGTATGATTCACGCAATAGGCGTTTAAGATAATTTCTTTCCACATTGTTTTTGGCGGTTTTTCTTTTAACAGAAAATCCTGCGGATTTCTCATCACAGTCAGAAAAGAGAACTGTTATACATTGCCCTGACATTCTAGCGGGTTTCCTAAACAGATCTTTTATTTTCTGGCCTTTCAAAACAGGGGAATTTCCCACATATCTCATAATCTGGGATCAGATACTGTAAGATATTTTCTTCCCTTTGCCCTTCTACGGGAAAGCATCTTTCTTCCATTTTTCGTTTGCATGCGTTTGCGGAATCCGTGTCTTCTTTTTCTTTTAATATTGCTTGGATTATATGTCGGTTTCATTGTACCTCCTGGCCGGCATCATAAATTATATTAATAAAACATTTAAGGTTTAATATTTTATATAATAAAACAATTATGTCAAGACCTATGATTTATGTTGAAACTTTAGCATAAATATATATAATACTCTAAAATATTAGAATTAATTATAACAGGAAATTTATGATATCATTAAAGCATATACATAAAAATGCAGACAGTATATCCGGATGGCTGTCTCACAATGAAGGTGAGCTTCTGTTTAAACTGGCTTCGAAAGCACATGGAGATATAGTGGAGATAGGTTCATATGAAGGTAAATCCACATATTATCTCTGTATGGGCAAACAAAATATAGGAAATGGTGCAATATATGCTGTTGATACATTCACGGGATCAGCTGAACATAGAAAACACGGCAGTATTGATACATATGATACGTTTACCGGCAATATGAAGCGATTGAATGTAATAGATAATATTTCAATAATGAAAATGGAATCAGTTAAGGCAGCTGAATTACTGAAGGGGCCTTTTGCCCTTATTTTCATTGATGGTTCTCACGAATATGCTGATATAAAACAGGATATTATGTTATGGTCAGAAAAACTTGAAGAAAATGGTGTTATTGCAGTACATGATATGATTGACTGGGATGGACCAAAGAGAGCATTTTATGAGCTTATATTGAAGAGTTTTATGTTCTCAGTGAAAGGGAGGGCTCATTCACTTATGTATGCTGAAAAGAAGATTCCCAGTGTATTTGAATGTATGATGAATTATATTCATTTTGCATTGAGAGGATTATATGAAATTGCTTATAGAATTAAAAGGGCAATCATGAAATGAAGATTTTTAATTTTTTTCTGATAATATTATCTGCTTTTATAATAATGTCTACATCTATGGGACCATATAGGAATGATGCAGGAAATGAAAATATTGAGATCATTTCCGGTACATTCCTCGGCAATGAGACGCGTTCAATGTATGGAAAAGGACCAGTTCCTGAAGAACTGAACATAAAGTGGAGATATTATATAGGAGGGGGAGAAACGGTAGTATATAAGGATACAACCGTGTGGTATGGTATAGGGTGGACAGGACAACCGACAATGTACAGGGAAAATGATTCATTATACCTTATTATAGGTGGTTTTGACCATAAAGTTCATAAAATAAATGCCGAAACCGGCAGGGATGTGTGGACATATGAATTTGATGATATTATTAAAGGAACAGCAACACTGTTAAGGGATTTTGATTCAATTATAATATTGCAGGGCAGCAGAAGAGGTGTAAATAAGGCATTCACAGATCCTCTTGTGCATAGTTTCCGGGCTATATCTGGTAAATCAGGAGAGGAACTGTGGAGATTCAATATTCCGCTGACAGATTCATATTCAAGGGATATTGATGGCAGTGCTTTGATACTCAATGACAGGATAATATTGGGTGCAGAGAATGGATATGTTTATATTATCAATCCCTTTAAGACATATAATAAGAATGGATTTACCTATCCTGTTATTGAAAAGAGCATTAAATTATATGATTATAATGATATTGAAGCGCATAAATGGAATCTGGTTATAGAATCATCACCATCATATTTTGGAGACAGAGTTTTTATAACATCAGGAGCGGGGCATATTTATGCTTTAGATGTGCATACATGGGATATTGTAATGGATATCAAAACGGGGTCTGATATGGATGGTTCCCCGGTTATATGCAGAGATGGCAGTATATTGTGCACAATAGAAAAGGAATATATTAAAGGATTGGGCGGTGTATTGAAGATCAATCCTGATAATAGTGTTGCCTGGTATTTCCCGACAGCTGATAGGGAGCTGACATCATGGAAAGGCGGAGTTATAGGCAGTGTTGCTATCAGTGATTACATAGAAAACGAGTATAATCAATTAGCGGCATTCAATGCTATTGACGGATATATGTATGTTGTCCGGCTTAATCAAATTCTATCTGACAGCATGGTGCTTGGATATGATTCCCTGTCATTATTTCACACCCCTGAAATGGTTTTCAAATATTATATCGGGGGTTCCATATCAACACCGCTTCTTATTGATGATTATCTTATTACTGCGGGTTATGATTCGGCATTGAGGATATTTAAGATTGATTATGATTCAATGCAGATTACTCAGTCAGCATATATATATCTACCCGGTTCCATTGAAGGAACACCTGTTGTTTATGATGGATTTATATATGTTGGCTGTAGGGATGGTTATCTTTACTGCCTGGGGGAAGATAGTGGCTGGTAAACTGGTGAGCTGGTAAAATAGTTACTGGTAAGCTGGTGGCTGGTAAAATAGTTACTGGTAAGC
>CAZJAT010000039.1:0-10921 GCA_964544145.1 uncultured Bacteroidales bacterium
CAGTGCTGTAGTTAGCGGATCAGTATTGGGTATAATCGGGAGAAAAATTGTAGATAATGTATCTGAATCCTTAAGAAAATTTATTACTGTTTTATATTTTTTATTACTATTAATAATTCTCAAACCATATTTTTCTTCAATATGGTCGCACATAGCATCCAATGCCTTTTCAGATGCTCTATTCAGATTTTCTCCGGTAAACTGGGCACTCAGTGTAAGTAATCTTGTTGATGGTGTTATTGATGTTAATGCATTGATTAGCGGTTTTGTATTTGTGATGTTTGAATTATTCATTATTGCTATTTTGAGTTATATTACGCATATAGGTTCAAAGGATATTTCCTTCAGATTTAATTTTAAGGGCAGTATCGGTTTCAATATTGTATCACCATTATGGAATGTTATGATGAACAGATGGTTTACAATGCCAAATGCGATTTTCATGATAATATGGATATTATCTGTTATATTCGGTTCATTGACAAATATTGAGATACTTAATATTCCAATCAGTGCCGGTTTCTTTGTATATACATTGATCACTTTAGATAAGCTGTTTGCAGCAAAGAATGAGGATTACAGAAAATTATTTGAGGGTTTTCCAATATCAAGGGAATATGCAGAAGGTGTATTTCTGGGCAGTTATTATATTCTATATCTCATTCCCATGCTGGGGTTGTCATATGCAAAATGGGGACACTTCCTTGTAAGTGTCACCAATAGCATATTTCCGGCAACCCTATCGGGTAAGATATTGACACTATTCCCTACATTAACGGTTTATTCTGTAGTTCCTGCATTAATAATGTTTTTCCCATATATGTGGTCATCTAATATAAAAGGCCGCATGCTGAAAAAAAGAATGGTTATTCTATATTATGCAGGTGTCTATTTCTTTGTCGCATCTATTGCATCCTTTGCCGCCGCATACTATATAACACCCAATATGCAAGATATAATAAACAGGATATTTTGGCACAAAGGTTATTATGTCGGCAAGACAATCTTGTATGGAATCACAATTGCTGCAGCCTTGATTCATATGAGAGCATTAATGCTTATTATTAAAAGTATCTTTCCAAGAAAGAAAAAATGGTTTATAATATCAGACAAATATAAAAGGGGGAGTTCATGAAGAAGATATTGATCATTATCATAATTGTATTTTCTATTTTATTGACAGCTGAAGAGAGTTTTATTAAAAGAGGCGGGGACATCTTCCGTCTAGTTATTGATGAAAATGGCGACACTCTGATCTTTGAAAAGATAAATGTTATGGATAAGATAGATGATGCCGGACCATTAGTAGAAGAACCTACCATAAACAAGACCATTCCGGTGGAATATGACCCTCAGTGGTTGAAGAGTATTATCCCCTACAGATGGCAGGTTGGATTATACGGTATTTACAGGGGGCCATTTTATGGCTTTTGTCTTGCACAGGGTTTTCTTCCCGATAAATTGGGTGGTATAGCCCCTGAAGACTCATTTGCGACCATATCTGAACTTAAAAGCAGACTTGTTTACTTCTCTGCTGCAACAATGCCCTTGATTATGTTTTTAGCACCGCCATTACTGCTTAATGACAGTATTTCACCTATTTCTATTCCCATTATTGATATGGGATATTTCCTTGGGCCCATGGATTATGTGGCAATACGTTTGCTTGCAGCAGGTGATTCTCAAATGGAAAATTATGAATTAGGTCTTGCAGCCCTATCCGGTTATGCTGAATCATGGGGCGGTTATTTCCTACTGCAGCATCTGGGTGACTTTAATCGTGCTGCAGGTCATTTTTATAATGCAGGTGCATTTCTCGGATATCTATGGGGAGGTCTGCAGGGTATATATATTGCTGATAAGATTTATCCTCAAGAAAATGATTCAACATATACAAATTACTCAAATAATATGCGTATTGCATCCGGGATTGCTCTCACTTATTCACTGGGATTCAGGGCTTTGGGTTTTTACATGGGCAATAATGATAATTATAAATGGAGATCATTTGATTCGTGGCTTATGGCTGTCAACACCATCCCGGGTATGTTGTTAGCAGGCGAGATACTTGAACAGTGGGATATGGATGCGGAGAGCATGCTTCTTATTTCCGGAATGAGCATGCTTACAACAGGATTGACAGGATATCTTCTGAGGGATACTCATTTTGATGATGCCAATGCCATCCTTACAATAGTAGGCGGAGGGTTGGGTGCAGCTGTGGGCGGAGGAATCAACATATTCTTTGACAAATATCATCCTGCTCTGAGTGCAATAGGTATGATAACAGGGGAATTAGCTGTTTATTATCTCAGAAAAAATTCCATCGGTGATAATCTGCAGGTTAGTATACCCAGTAATATTAATTTCGGATTTTATCCCACAATACACAATGGAATGGGAGCAAATCTCAATATAGATTTTTAGGAGTATTATGAATTATATAGAATTTATCAAATCACTCATGCTGGAAACCTATGATGCTGATTTTATTGATGCAAGGATTGAGACGCGGAAAAGCACAGCTATAGCATTGGAAAATCATTCCATAAATAACGCAATAAAAGAGGAATTCAACGGAATATTCATACGTGTTTACAAAGGCCGGAAATGGTATTATACATCATTAAACAGCATTGATAAGGATAGAATTGCAAATTCATTAAAGGAATTGGTATCATTGGCAGATAGGAAAAACAGCAGAAACTCTGATTTTTATTCTCATTTGAAAGCAGGTGAATTCTCAAAGATTATATATGAAAATAATCCCACAGATATATCTGTTGATGAAAAGAAAAAATTGATTTATCACTATGATTCATTAATGAAAAACAATGATAAAATAAAATTTTCTTCATCAATGTATGTTGATGTTTATTCAATGATTTATTATGGGGATTCTGCCGGGCGTTTTACACAATATGATTTTACCGGAGCTGAAGTGCGGGCATCATTCATGATGTCAGAAAATGATGAGAGGTTTATGGGTTCATACAAACAGTATTCAGATGATTTCAATGCATTAACAGAACTGGATCAATTCATATTGGAAGAAATAAAAGAAACCGAAACATTTATACATGCTGATACGGCAAAACAGGATATTGTACCCGTTATTTTGTCGCCTTCAGCAGCGGGTGTGTTTGCTCACGAATCCTTTGGGCATAAGAGTGAAGCAGATTTTATGATTGGAGACCGGAAGATGAAGGAAGAATGGGTTATTGGAAAACATGTTGGCAGTAATATTCTATCCATCATTGATGATGGAGGAGTCGAGCATGCAAGCGGTTATACTCCCTTTGATGATGAGGGGACACCTGCACATAAAACATATCTCATTAAGAATGGGATTCTCTCCGACAGACTACATTCGCTTTCAACAGCATTTGACCTTAATGAGAAGCCAACCGGAAACGGAAGAGCAATGAATACAGAGTATGAACCAATTGTGAGAATGACCTCAACATATATTGAAAAGGGAGATTCCTCATTCAATGATTTAGTTAAAAGTATTGATAACGGCTATTATATTAAATCAATAAAGCATGGTTCCGGAATGTCCACATTCACCATTGCACCGCACAAATCATACAAAATTAAAAAGGGTAAGATAACAGATCCGGTCAAAATAAATGTTATCACAGGCACAGTGTTTGAGACATTGAATCTTATTGACGGTTTATCGGATCAGCTGACATTGAAATCCTCTATTACAGGAGGATGCGGTAAAATGGAACAATTTCCGCTGAGAGTCAGTTTCGGTGGTCCTGAGGTTAGAATCAGTAAAATGAATATCAGTTAGGAGCAATAATGGATAAGGAATCATTCAAAAGCATAACAAACAGTTTTACATTGAATATAACAAATTCAAATATAGATTCAATGCGCAGTAAAGAAACTGTGAGAAAATCCATACGTATCATAAAAAACGGGAAAATGGGTATTTCGGGCAGTAAATCGGACATTGATTTCAGTATACTGGAAAAAAATGCAAATGATCTGTGTGATATAGATATACCTGAAGGATTTATTTTTCCCAAAGGCGATAAGAGAGATTGGGATATTGTGAAAAAGACATTCAGTAATGAAGAAGTATCAGATATTGCAGAAAAAACATTGAATGGTATGAAATCGGCATATCCTGATTTCATTTTTTCAAATAAAATAACATATTCTGAAAATAGCGTTGAATTAAAGAATTCCAGGGGTATTGATTATTCAACAAAAAGTAATCAATTGGATATTGTGTTATTGTATAAACATAAGAATAGTAGTTCTATTATGGACGGATTCTGGGTAAATTCATATTATGAAATGCCTGATATTGAAACATATATAAAAAAGGCTGAACCTTTTCTCTATATGCATGAGAATCAATTGCAATATAACAAGGATAAAGCAGTTATTGTTTTTCCTGAATTTACCGGTGCAATGCCATTTCGATTTTTAACAAAGCATATAAATGGCGAGCTTATCAAACAGGGGGCATCTGCTTTGAGCGGTAAAGTGAATGAGAAACTCTTTTCTGATAAATTCACATTATCCGATCTCAATTATGACAGCAATAATGGCATATGTTCAGCATTTGACGGTGATGGATTCAGAAGGGATGAAGTCAAACTTCCCATATTTGAAAACGGTATTTTCAAGAAACCTCTGTATGACTTAAAGAGGGCCATATTATTCAATGAAGAGCCGACAGGCACATCATACAGACCATATAATCAAAGTGCTGCTATTTCTCCAAATGCATTATATACAGATTCTATTGATAAATCATTAAAGGATTTTGATGAAGCAATTATTGTAATGATATCGTCAGGAGGTGATTTCCAGGATAATGGTGATATCTCATTACCGGTTCAATTGGCATTTCTCGTGAAAAATGGGAAAATTGAGGGAAAAATGCCTCAAATGATGCTAACTGGCAGTATTGACAATCTGTTCAACAATGATTATATTGGAGCATTGCAGGATGGATTATTTGATAATTCCATATCCAGATATACTGCATTTGAAATGAATATACACAAAGGATAATATGAAAGAAACACAGGACAATTTTATAAACATCATCAAGACAATACTGACGGAGAGTCTGGATTTTTCAGGTGATAATTATTTCAGTCCTGAGATGTATTATTTTATAACGCTGTATATACTCAATTCGGAGTTTGAGTTTTATTCAGATGATATATTCAGATTTTTTCTATTCAAAGGATATATTTACTTTAAGGATCAGGTGTTGTCTGAAGAGGACAGTATGTATATTAAGATATTTGAGAAGGAAATTGAGAATTGGGAGACATCTGTGCTGTATAATGATTTTGAGGGTATAATCATTGAATTGCTTGAATCAGAAAAATGGAAGATTATTCACAATCTTCAAAAGAGGAGTTTCAATATAACAAATATTGAAAAACATATTGATAGAATGGCCAGAAGGGTAAACAGAAAATTCAAACACAAAAATCTCAATGTGACCAAAGATGATATTATTGAAAAACTCTTTGAACTATTCTAATGTTCCAATTTTTCCTTTGTATCACTGATGTATTCAATTGCAGGTGTTGTGTCAGCAGCACTATCCATAAACATTTCAAGAAAATACAGTGATTTATCCAGTGATGGCCATGTAAGCAGAAATGGAATATTAGGCGTCATATAATGCAATCTTCCCAATGCAAGTAATGCGGCATAATCATGATAATTCTTTTCGTTTTCATATATATATAAAGCATGATTACGGATCTTATTGGGTATATTGTATCTAATTGCCGCAGTAATACCGCATGACTCACCATATCTGCCCCACAGCAGCATTAATGTGTATGCCAATGATAACGGCATGTCATTTTCATATAATCCTTCAAGGGAATCAATAAATGGCTTAATATTTAATTCACTATTTACTGACACTATTTTATAATCAATTGCATCTGCTAATTTATATATTATGTTAATATCTTCATTAGCTGCGAGTGTATAATTCAATATAGCGTTTTCAATTGCAGTACTGTCAGATTCTCTTATAGAGAAATAATAATCTCCATTACTCTCATATAAGTCGGCATCTGCAATAGCGGATATAATTGAAAGAGCGATTAGAAATACATGCATATCAGAAACCTGCCTTGAAATATAATCCTATGCCCGAGTAATCCATATTATCATTAAAAGAACATAATTCATTTGCCCATATATGCATTATTCTTATGCCTGCAGTGAAATTCCCGTTAGAGTATTCCAAACAGGGCATTATTGTTATAGCAGTATGTTTGGGAAAATTATTATAAGAAGCAATCTCAAAAGCACTATTCAATGGACTGATAATAATTCTGTCATTGAAAAATGGAAATCGTGTTCCTATAAAAATATAATCATGTATATTGCTGTATTCATAATACATGCCATGAACATAATGTGCATTTGCATAGAATCCATTTATGAATGTATAATCAACACATATATCCCCTTTGACATAAAAGGGACCTCCAATATTTGTTGAATCATAGACATTTCCTCCTGCTGCTGTTAGATCTATTGTCATATCATTATCCTGTGGATAGAATAAACCTATATTACCGCATATACCTATGCTGCCAATAGAGGATGATGCGGATATCCCGCCTACTTGAATGCGAGGATAATGCAGAATATTATGAATATTCACATACCATGGCAGAGAACCGGTACTGACAAATACAGAATCAACCCATGGGGTTTTCTCTTTCCAGTAAAAATAGTGCAGGGAGATATCCCCGATAAAACTCTGATAGGACAAAGCAATATGTATCTGAGCATTATCCTTTATTGCATTGCTGTTTGTGATTTGGTTAGTCATATGCTCAATACTTACATATGATGGCATAGAAAATGAAGGCATTGAAATGTCAGAAGGTAGAATATTGGGTTCATAGAATGGTAAGATGTCTGCCTGCCATGACAATCTGCCATTATAGCCCAATATTGAAATAATAAATGAAGAAAGGCGTTTTTCATATGTCCATCTGTCTCTTTGATCATATGCATTGAGAATATCCAGTGTACTCATGATTTCACCTGCACCTGTATTTGTGCGCTGTAAACCAATTTTCATGTCAGTGAAGGAGAAAGGAAGGCTGAATATATATGCATAAGCTTGATTGATTTTTACATATATATTATAGAAAGAATCCGGCATTGAAAGGGCATCTAATGATGAAGGAATATTATTCCCTAAAGTGAATGCATCAATATCTGTAATAATCTTGATGCTGGGGTCACTGTATTTCATTCCAATGTTCAAAACATATTCATTGTACATAATATATGTATTTTTCATTGCTTTAATGCGTATATCTGATGATATATGTCCATTGAATATGACAGAGGGAAACACAATAAACGGGATTAATAATAAAATACAGAGCAATAAATGTTTCTTCATCACAGGCCCCTTTCCAATGTTCTTGTTGTAAAGAAATCATCTGATAATCCCGTATTTATCTGCACATCTGAAATATTCATAATAGACATGGAACCTGATGATTCATTTGTCATTTTTGCCTGTTTGGCGTATACATAATTGTTTATTACTGTTATTTCGCTATTTATAAGTGTTTTTATGTGTTTACCTGCTTTATTATAATACCCAATCTTGATTGGGTAATAGAGTGATTTTCCAATCTCCATTATTATAGATTTATATTGTGATATTTGTCCCTCTTTAAGCAGCAGCTCAAGCTCAAAGGTGCTGTCTGTTTCTGATTTTATTGTATAATTATACATATCTGAATAATTAACAATTTCCATATCTTCATAAGAAAAATCTGTGCCTGCGAATGAAGAGTTGCGTACATGAGATGCAATTTTTTTTATTGTTGAATAAGCAGGCAGATACATATACATCTCATTATTCGGTAATGATAAAAAACCGATACCATTATCATTAGAGGGTTGTACAAAAAACACTAAACGTTTATTGTCTCCTTTCTGAAAGAGCATGAGTTTCTTCTGTGTTTGACTGCCCGCATTATCCTTTATTATCATTGAAACAGTCATCTTCTGATCTTCAATACATTTATTATTCTGATCTATTTTTTCAAGTAAATTTCCGCTGCTGACAAGCAGAGCAATGCTCATCAATATGGAAATGAATAATTTTTTCATTTATTTCCTCCTGTGAAATATTTTGATAAACCCGGAACAAGCAGAATTATTGCAGGTAATAATGTTGTTGCTGAAAATGCTGATGATATCATTGTAATAGCAGTCAGCATACCAAATCTGCGCAGCGGTACAAGCTCAGCAAATACAAGAATAATGAATCCTGACACAACGGTTATCATGTTTATAAAAATAGCAACACCGGATGAATTGAGTGTAGCCAATATCCGCTTATTGATATTGCTGTTTTTTTCCTTTTTAAGTCTATCTAGAAAATGTATTGTATAATCTATACCTATACCTATTGTTATGCTGCCTACAAGTGCTGTGGCTATATCAAGCGGCAGATTGAAAATTCCCATGAATCCGAATATGACTATTAGAGTGAATAAAATGGGTATAATTCCCACTATTCCGGCAATGACATTCCTAAGTAAAATGGATAAAATAATAAGAATAAGAGCAGATGCAATGATTAGGGACATGATTTGTGAATGTATAATACTGCTGTCTATCTCAACATAGAGCATAGGCATACCGGACATACTGAATGTGAGACTGTCGCTGCTTATGGAATCAAGCAATGGTACATATTTGGAAATGAAATGTCTGACAGACCCAATGTCCAGACCATTTTTATATGATGCCTGTATCAATGTTTCTTTCATATTGCTGTTTATTAAGTTTGATATTGTTTTATCACCTTCAATAAGGAAATAGAGATTGTTTATTTTATTATTAGATGGTATTGCTTTTTTTCCCTCAACAATTGAATTCATTTTTTTAATGATAAATGATATGCTATTTACATTATAAATATCCTGCTCAGCTGCCAGTCTTGAAGCAAGATAATCAATTGTCTCAAGATTAACTGAATCGCGAATATTTCCGTTTGCCAGTATTTGAATGTAATTGGAACCGCCAAACTTTTCTTTTATTACAGATTCACTCTGTTTTATATATGTATCATCATCAAAATAATCAATAATATCAACACTGCGTTCTATTAGAAAAAGACCTGTGGTCATGATTGTAAATATGGCTATGCATATAATCAGTATTGATGCTGGATGCCTGATGATGAAACGATTAATATGTCTTAATGGAGTGAATATGATATCACCATGTATCTTTCTCATTGGGAGATAAGAAAGTAAAGCCGGCATAAAAGTGACTGATATTAGGAGTGATATCAATACACCTATTGATGTGAATATACCAAAATCCTTGATAAGTGTGAGATATGAACCGAATATGAATGATATGAAACCGACCATTGTAGTTAATCCGGCCAATATTACAGGGATAATAACATGCGATAAGGCTTTTTCAGTGCATTGTTTACCATTTTGGGATGTTTTTGAATCCTCATTATACCGATTGAGTATATGTATGCTGTATGCAGAACCGACAGCAAGCAGAATGACAGGAATGATATTGGAAATAAGGGTAAATGGTCTATTGAATATTGCCATTATACCCATTGTCCACACAATGGAGATGCAGACAGAAAGCAGGGGCAGGAATATGCCTCTCCATGAGCGGAAACTGATGCCCAGAACAATAACCATTATAATACAAAGTAGAGGTATGAGCAGTTTCAAATCCTTCAATATTGCGGTATTTATATCCTTTATTATAAAAGGCTGTCCGCCGAAACGTGTTTGGGAAGGAAAGAAATGATTGCTTATCAACTCAATTTTTGATGCAGCAGTATTCTTATCAAGAGAAGGATGAATCTTGACAATTATCATTGCACTCTGCATATCATCTGAAATAACTATACCCTTAAAATCACTGCTGCTGTCTATGTATTCTGCCAAGGAGTCCAGTGCAGAATCAGAAAAAGGCAGCAATTCCCGGTCTATAAGAGGACTGATTTCTATTATGCCATTATTATCCCGAATATCCGTTAAAGTCATAAGAGATATAATTGAACCGAAATCCAATATCTCCAGTGAATCTGTGAGCATAATCATTTTATCTATTACATTATTGGAAAATATATCATCTTCAATGATTACCAGTGCAATGTGATTTCCATTATATTGTTCACCAATGTAATTAAACAATTTCACATATCTGTCATCAGGGGGCAATGAATTCAATATATCGGACTCAATACGCAATTGGAAGGAACAAACACTCATAATAATGGTTATCAGTGTAATGATTATAATGACTGCAATGCGAAACCGGATGATAAAGCGGGCAAAAGGCATAATCTTCTCCTTGAATATTTGACCTAAATATAGAAATGTTCAAAAAAAGAGCAAAAAAATTATTTATTTATAATACCGTAGAAAAATACATTGAGTAAATCATCAATTTTTTCATTTGAGTCATCATTGTTGCCAATTGCCCAGAGATACTCAAATCCCTTTAATGCAATAACAAATGCCCATGCTACTGTATGTGCATCATCTATGTGAAAGATGCCTGATTCGGCACCCTGTTCAAGAATGTCAGATATAATCTCCGTTTCTCTGATATCGTATTTTCTCCTCACCCTTTCAACAATACTGTGACTGACAATGTAATCCTCCCTGAAAGAGATATAGAATGATGCAATCTGTTTTATAAGGGAAATACGTGTCAGCACATATATGCGTATTTTTTCCTTTGGATCTTCCTCAGCATTGACTATGTCTGTCAATTGCTTAATCAATGAGTCAATCTGCCTTTCAATCACTTCATTGAGCAGCATTTCTTTATTGGGAAAATAATGGTAAATAAAGGTTTTTGTTTTACCGCAGGCGCGGGCAATATCATT
>CAZJAT010000040.1:0-4899 GCA_964544145.1 uncultured Bacteroidales bacterium
TCCCATTTTTTGAATGTTCCATACAGCAGAGATGATGTGACTAAATATAGATTTATAATGAGAGAAGCACTCAGCAGAATAAATAATGTGTAAAGCCATTGATTGCTGAATGGCACATTGATAAAGATAATGAGAGACGCAATTTCAAGGAACAAAAAAGTGAAAATATATAAACCTTTGCTGTATTTTTTGCACATAAGTATGAAGATGAGTGTTATTATGAAATACAATCCCGAAGCAACATACATGAAGATTCTTCTGTCAAAAGAGAAATAATTTTCTAATTGCATGTTAATTATTTTAATCTCATTGTTTTTGTACATAGTATATTGAAGAATGTCTCCGGGTTTATGGTGTTCAAATATTCTATTATAGAGATAGTGTTTATTCAGTACCCTCTGATTGTCAATCAGGTATAATGTGTCACCAATTTCAATGCCGGATGATAATGCTGCTGAAGACGGCTTCATAAAACTGACATACGTATAAATCCCTTGATTCTTATACTGAATGCCATCATGTGAAAGGTTTTCAATGTGATAAGCCGCAATGACTGTAATTACTAAAAATATTGCCCAGATAATAATTAACAATGTTTTTCTCAGACTAAGATTATTGTTCATAAATAAAATTATTGTAAATAATTAATCCAAGAAGCGGAAGAATGGTGAATATCAAAGTGATATCAACAGAAAGAATTTCATGTTTTCCCAATGCAACAGGTAATGCAAAAAGCATCAGATAGGGTATGAATCCGGAGAAAATTACCATAAGAGCTATTGGAAAATATGTTTCATGTTTTCCCTGTATGCGTTTGAATATGGCAAATGATGTTGAAATGATAGATGACAGTGTCAGAAGACTGATAAGCAATTGTGATAATTTAACCACATTATGAAGGTCTGCAAGATAGTAGGGATTGAATGTTGTTGCCCATCTTATATAAAAAAAGAACCAGAACAAAAAGATGGAAAATGCTATAAATAGAGGAATAAGACGCATAAATGCATGGGTTCTTTTGAGAAGCATTTTCAAAGACATGTAAAATGGGATTGACGATGCCATGGATGCAGTAAAAATCAATATGGAATATAAGAGGGGCCTTTCAAATGAAACATAAGAATATACATATGCAATAGTAACGATAATATAAAACACAAAAATATCAAAAATGATTTTCTTTTTCCCGGGAAATGTCAATATGAAGAAAACAAGTACAATAATATTCAATAATGCAATATAAATTATAAAAGCTACTTCCTTTGAGTTCTTGCGGGGAATGAGAATCAATGGGATATGCTTAATAGTATCAAAATTACGCACTGTAATAATAATAACATCATTTACATTCTTTTTATAAAAAACATCTCTCTTCATCTGATATATGCTGGTGATATCTATGTTGTCGGCAGCAATAATCGTGTCGCCTATGGAGAGACCTGAATTATATGCCTGTGAAGTAACGGGAATGAAATTGACATAAACAATACTTCTGTCAGCCCAAGTGCTTTCATTGAAATCAATATCCGATTCAGGGGTGGTTGAAATATCCAATAAGCCGAATATAATCAGTATTATTGCAATAATAATTATAGAAAAAAATGCCAATCTGTAATATTTCATTTATAACTCAAAAGACAGAAACTCACGTGCTGCACTAATGTGTGTTGAATTATACTGCTCCCTTAGATTTCTTATTATACTCTTTAATTCTTTATCCTTTCTCATTGGGTCATGATGGGTGAGAATAATATTTCTTGCATTTCCGTCCAATCCGAGCTTAATTGCCTGGTCAAATGTCGAATGTCCCCATCCGGCTTTTGTTTTGATATCCTCATTGTCATATTGTGCATCATGAATTAAAAAATCAGTATCTTTAATGAAAGAAGTAAATTCATCAATGCTTGTTATATTGTCAGTGGGTGAGAATAATTCATTATCAGTCATAAATACAAATGATTTATTCTTTCTTATGAATTTTAAGCCCGTACATCCATTGGGATGATTGTTTTCAATTGTTTCTATTGTTATATCATCAATGGAAAATGAGCGACTGAATTTTTTATGGCTTATCTGTGAAGGCAGCGTGCGATAATCAGCAGGGAAAAAAGGTTGTTTCATCTGTAAAGCCAGTGTCTCTCCCAAATTCTTCTTGCCATACATATCAATGTGAATGTCAGAATCAAAAATCGGATTAAAGAATGGAAGTCCCTGAAGATGGTCCCAGTGATAATGTGTGAAAAGCATGTGCATTGACTTGATTTTCTTTTTTACAACATATGGTCCCACATTGATAATACCGGTTCCTGCGTCAATGATAATAAACGTCTTCTCGGTTTCAAGTGTCAGACAGGTTGTGTTTCCTCCGTAATATATAGTGTTTGGTCCTGGTGACGGAACAGAACCCCTAACTCCCCAGAATGTTATCAGCATATTACTCTCCATTAATAAAAATATATCAATTATTTTACTCTAATATCAAATACTGTCAAGAAAAAGAATAGTTTTTTATTGACTGTTAATTATATATCAATAGAATATCATTGTATGAATAAATCAATTCTAATAACAGGTGGAGCCGGTTTTATCGGGTCCCACATATACAAAAAGGCTAATGATAATTATATACCATATGTTATTGATAATTTCAGCAATAATTATGATTTGAAGATAAAAATGCAGAATTTGAATTTACGCGCAATACCTGAATTAAACTCTAACATCGGAAATATATTTAATATGGATATGCTTGACAGAGATTATCTGAACACGGTTGTAACTCAAATATCTCCTTCAATAATTATTCATGCCGCAGCATTACCCGGCATAAGGGCTTCAATGGAAGAACCGCATAAATATTTCAGAGAAAATATACTTACAACATTGAATTTGATTGAAATAGCGCGAAAAAACAATATAAGCAAAATAATATTCCTGTCGTCTTCATCTGTTTATGGTGATAATGATGTTCCATTTACTGAGGATATGAATACAAGACCGCAATCTGTCTATGCCGAGAGTAAAAATGCCTGCGAGGAGCTGCTTCATATGTATTCAATGACATATAATATTGATTTGGTAATCCTCAGACTTTTTACTGTATATGGGCCTGCACAGAGGCCGGATTTAGCTATTCACAAGTTCTTTATAAATGCAAAGAATAAGAGAAAATCAGAAATTTACGGTTCATTGGATTCATTCCGCGATTATACATATATTGATGATACTGTTCATGGAATTATGCTGGCTGCTGAGTATATTGAGAATATGGAAGGAACAGAGATATTCAATATAGGTTCACAGCATAGAATTATTATGAGGGATATGATTTCAGAGATTGAAAAATACATAGAATTTCCGTATATAATAGTAGGCAAGAAACCAGGTGATCTTGATAGAACATTGAGCAGTACTAAAAAAGCAGAAAACATCCTTCATTACAATGCCTCAACTGAATTCAAGGATGGAATAAAAAAATTCAATGAATGGTTCAATGAGTTTTATAATGAATGAACAGGGAAGCATATTAAATGAAAATCAGGACTTAGCAGTTTCATACTTTGATTCACCTCTTCTGATTCTAGCGGGAGCCGGTTCTGGAAAAACGCGTGTATTAACACACAAGATAGTATATATAATTAAGGTTCTCAAAGAAAGTCCATATTCAATTTTTGCAGTAACATTTACAAATAAAGCAGCCAATGAAATGAAAGAGAGGGTAGAATCTCTTTTGCGCACATCAGTTCGCGGTATGTGGATTGGCACCTTTCACTCAATGTGTGTTAAAATGATTAAGATGCATAGAAGAATAGAGGGATTGTCATATGATTTCACCATTTATGATGCTCAGGACAGCCGATCACTCGTAAAGAAGCTGTTAAAGGAAATGGATGATGAAGAACTTAATTACAAGATATGTACCAAGACAATAAGCAATCTGAAAAATAAGATGATATCTCCTTCAGCATACAGGCACAATGCCGAAAATAAAATGCAGGAACGCATAGGTGAAGTATATGAAATGTATGAAAATTTCCTCAAAAAAAATAATGCATTTGATTTTGACTCATTATTGCTTGAAACAGTACGTATATTGAAAAATGACAAAACCTTCAGGAAAAAAATGGTGGATATGTTCAAATATATACTTGTTGACGAATATCAGGATACAAATGATGTCCAGTATGAATTGCTGAAACTGCTGTATAATGGGCACAATCACATATCCGTTGTGGGTGATGATGATCAGTCAATATATGCATTCAGAGGTGCACAGATAAAGAATATACTCAATTTTGATAAGGATTTTAATAATACATTTACTGTAAAGCTTGAACAAAATTACAGGTCAACAAAGAAAATACTGCAAACAGCATCAGCTGTTATATCTCATAATTCAAAAAGGAAAAAGAAAACAATATGGTCGGATCTGGATGAAGGCGATAATATTGAGCTGATAGAGTGTATTGATGAGAAACAGGAAGCGGATTTTATTGCAAGAAAAATAAATTACCTTAAAGGAAAAGAATATAAATATGCAGAATCTGCTGTTTTATACAGAACAAATGCACAATCAAGACCATTTGAGGAAATGTTCAGAAAGCATTCAATTCCATACACATTGATTGGAGGGGTTAAGTTTTTTGAAAGAAAAGAAATAAAGGATATTCTTGCATATATGAATATTATCATGAATCCGGAAGATAGTTTGTCATTGATGAGGATTATAAATGTTCCGAGAAGGGGAATTGGATTAAAGGGAATAGAGACGCTGAAAAATTTGGAAAAAAGCGGAGAGATATACAGTAATATTATATCAAATCCTGATGAATTTGCCGAATCATTATCCATGCAGACTGTAAATGGATTGAAAGAAATAAATAACATTATATGCAAAGC
>CAZJAT010000040.1:4999-10226 GCA_964544145.1 uncultured Bacteroidales bacterium
GAAGACAGGGTTTTTATCATGACAGTGCATAATGCAAAGGGACTTGAATTTACAAATGTATTTGTAACAGGAATGGAAGAGGGTCTTTTCCCGCATATAAATTCTTTGGACACGGCAAATGGCATTGAGGAAGAAAGACGATTATTCTATGTTGCAATGACAAGAGCCAAACAGCATCTCTATATATCCTATGCAAATGCAAGGGATTTTTACGGCAGCAGGACAATAAATGGAGTTTCCATGTTTTTGAAGGAACTGCCTGTTAAAGGAATTAGTGAGAGATTCGCATCAGGAATGATTAAAGAAAAGGAAGAATCCCCCAAAGAGTTTTTTGAGAATAAGGAAACATCTTTGATTATCAAAATTGGGGAAAGGGTTTTTCACCCTATGTGGGGCGATGGTATAATAAAGGGAATGAAGGGGTCTGGTGATAATACAATTGCAATAATACAGTTCTATTCTGTTGGAGTAAAAAAAGTTTATGTTAAATATGCAAATCTAAAAAGGAAAATATAATGGATATTAACCGTATTAAGCGCTTGGCAGAGCTGTCCTACATTGATTTAACGGATAATGAGAAGGATGAATTCCTTGCTCAGCTCAAAGAACTCTTCAATCACATAGAGCATGTAATCAACAATGCTGAATATCGCAATATTGACAATGATGATGAGCATAACCGATATCTTACCCTTATACATGATGATGAAGAGGAGAAATTATTTCTAAGAGAAGATATTATATTTAATGCAAAAAGGGAGAAAAATGGATATATTCTCGTCCCGAAGATCATTAAGGGGGAAGAGTGAATATAAAAAAAATAAAATCAGATATAAATAATAGAGTAAATAAAGCAGAGGAAATTCTGGATATTATTTACAATAGAATCAATGATGACAATTTGAATGATTATATCACGCTTACAAAAAACCATGCATATCAATCTGCGGAAAATTCCCAGAAGAGAATCAGTAAAAATGCAGATTTATCCTTAATAGACGGAATCCCCGTGTCGCTTAAAGATAATTTTTCACTTATAAACTCACGAATGACCTGTGGTTCAAGGATACTTGAAGATTATATAGCACCATATAATTCTACTGTAGCGGAGAGAATCATCAATAAGGGCGGTCTCATTGTAGGGAAAACCAATCTTGATGAATTTGCAATGGGTTCTTCTACCGAAACCTCCTATTTCGGTCACTCTGTTAATCCAATTGACGCATCAATAGTGCCGGGAGGGTCCAGTGGGGGAAGTGCTGTATCGGTTAAAGCACAACATGCGGCACTATCTGTTGGGTCGGATACAGGGGGTTCTGTGAGACAGCCGGCCGCATGCTGCTCAGTGGTAGGATTTAAACCCAGTTATGGTGTAGTATCCAGATACGGATTGACATCATTTTCATCATCTTTGGATACAGTAGGTATTATGGGTAATAATGTGCATGATACAAATACACTGTTTGATATCATAAGAGGAACGGATAAATATGATTCAACTGTTATAGATATAGAAAAAAAGAATATGGATAATAAGATAATAGGATATATTGAAAACATTGAAGGACTATGCCCCAATATTGCAGCAATTTACAGGAAGAAAATAGAGCAATTACAATCATCAGATTATAAATGTATACCAATAGAGATACCATATCTTATGGAATCAATTGCAATCTATCAGATTATATCTATGTGCGAAGCTTCAAGTAATCTTGCGCGATATGACGGAATTAAATATGGTTTACAGACAGAAGAGGCAAGGTCTATGTTTGAAATCTATTCAAAAGTGAGAGGGAAGGGATTCGGAAAGGAAGTAAAGAGAAGAATAATGACAGGAACATATTTCCTTAGTTATGATAATGCAAAATATTATTTGATGAGCCTTGAAATGAGAAAGAAACTATATACTGTTATGAAAGGCATATTTAATTCTGTATCATATATTGTTATACCTACAACAATGAAATTGCCATTCAAGATTGGCGAGCGAATCGATGACCCGCTTAAGATGCATATGTCGGATTCATTAACGGCATTCTGTAATCTGGCCAATCTTCCGGCTATAAGTCTTCCGGCGGGCTATTCTGACAATCTGCCTGTAGGCATTCAGGTGATTGCTGACTCATTCAATGATATAAATTTAATGGAAACAGCAGAATACATAGAAAAGATTTGGGGTGAATAATGGATAAGTATATACCAACAATAGGTTTGGAAGTTCATGTGCAGATTAAAACAGTATCAAAGCTCTTTTGCAGATGCTCAACACAATTTGGGAATGAACCCAATACCAGTATTTGTCCGATTTGTATGGGAATGCCGGGCACAATGCCTTCAATTAACAGTAAAGCAATCAATCTTGCAGTTAAGGCAGGGTTGGCACTTAATTGCACAATAAATAATATTTCAGGATTTGCAAGAAAGAATTATTTCTATCCGGATCTACCAAAGGGATATCAGATTACTCAATTTCAATATCCCATTGCAGAACATGGTTATATAGAACTGGACAGCGGAAAAAAAATCCGTATAAACAGACTGCATATTGAAGAAGATACCGGAAAATTGATACATGATCAGGACGAAAATTCATTAATTGACTACAATAGAAGCGGGGTACCTCTGATTGAAATTGTCACTGAACCTGATATTGATGATGAGAATGAGGCATATGAATACCTACAGAAATTGCGGCTTATTATACGATACTGTGATGTATCAGACGCAGATATGGAGAAGGGACAACTGAGGGCAGAACCCAATATTTCTGTAAGGAAACATAAAGGTGACCCTTTGGGGCAAAAAACGGAAATAAAGAATTTGAATTCATTCAGGGCTGTACAGAAGGGAATTCTTTATGAAATTAACAGACAGCAGAATGAATTGGAAAAAGGCGGGAGCATTGAGGCTGAAACAATGCTTTACAATGAAAAGAACCAGAGTGTGATTCCGATGAGAAAGAAAGAGAGTGCAGGGGATTACAGATATTTCCCTGAACCGGACTTACCTGATTTGAATATTGAAGATGTGTATATAGAAAAAATAAGGGCACAGATTCCTGAATTACCTGAAGCTAAGAAAAAAAGACTGATTAAGGAATATGAAATAAGGGAACAGGATGCCGAAACAATCATTTCTTCTGTTCAATTGGCAGATTATTATGAAGCAGCAATGAACAATATAAATGACAAACAAAAGGCAACCAATTTTTTTACAAAGGAATTACTTGCTTTGCTGCATAAAGAGAATTTGAAAATAAATGAGTTAAAGTTTTCGGAAAAACAGATGAATGAATTGCTAAAAATCATTGAAGAGGGAACAATAAATTTAAACATTGCATCTTCTGTACTGTCAAAAATGAGTCAAACAGGAAAAAATCCCGGACAGATTATTAAAGAAGAGGGACTGGAAAAAACGGATAATGAAAGTGAGATAAAAGCAATAGTAGAGAGAGTGATAATGGATAATGGTGAAGAACATGATAGATATAAAAATGGTGAAAAAAAATTAATGGGATTCTTTGTGGGTCAGGTAATGAAGATGAGCAAGGGAAAAGCTGACCCTCAGAAGGTAAACAAAATATTAAAGGAATTATTATAAGGAGGGCATATGTCAGCTATTATTGATATTAAAGGAAGAGAAATTATTGATTCAAGGGGAAATCCGACAGTTGAAGTGGATGTATACCTGGAATCCGGTGTAATGGGAAGATTTGGTGTACCATCCGGGGCATCAACAGGGATAAGAGAAGCATTGGAATTAAGGGATAATGACAAAAAACGGTATTTAGGTAAGGGTGTTCTCAATGCGGTGAATAATGTAAATACACATATTAATAAAATACTTATAGGAATGGATGCGTATGAACAGAGAGAGATTGATGACCTGTTGATAGGCGAGGATGGAACAGAGAATAAGAGTAAATTGGGCGCAAATGCAATGCTGGGTGTTTCTGTTGCATGCGCAAAGGCCATGAGCAGTGAATTGGGAATTCCCCTGTACAGGTATATAGGCGGATGTAATACATATATGATGCCAATACCAATGTCTAATGTGATTAATGGAGGGGAGCATGCAGACAATAATCTTGATGTACAGGAATATATGCTTATGCCCACAGGCACATCCAGTTTTCGTGAAGCAATAAGGATGCTTTCAGAGACCTTTCATATCTTGAAAAAGATATTAAATGAAAAAGGCCTTGCTACAGGTGTTGGCGATGAAGGCGGATTTGCACCAATGCTTAAAAGCAATGAAGAAGCATTGAATCTATTAATGGAAGCAATTGAAAAAGCGGGATACAAAGCCGGAGAAGATATGAAAATCGCATTGGATGTTGCAGCCAGCTCATTCTTCAATAATGGTAAATATACATTTGAGGGTAATACTGTTGACTCATCATATCTTATTGAGACATATAAAAAATGGACACAAAAATATCCCATTATCAGCATAGAAGACGGATTGGCTGAGAATGACTGGGAAGGGTGGGAAAAGATGAACCGGGAACTGGGAAAAAACATTCAAATCGTTGGTGATGATATTTTTGTAACAAATGTAAAATTACTGAGAAAGGGAATTGAGAAAGATGTTGCTAATTCCATATTGATAAAACTCAATCAAATTGGTACATTGTCAGAAACCATTGATGCGGTAATGCTTGCCAAACAGCATAATTGGACAGCTGTGATTTCGCATAGATCGGGTGAAACTGCGGACAGTACAATTGCTGATCTCGCCGTTGCGCTTAATACAGGGTTTATCAAAACAGGGTCTCTTTCACGAAGTGAGAGAATTGCTAAATATAATCAGCTGATGAGAATTGAAGAGGAATTGCCATTATCATATTATGGAGGAATGAATAACTTTTATAATATCAGATGAATTTTTTAAGAAAAATCAATAAATATAAATATCTGATTATTATCATTATTCTTGCATCTATTCTTATTTTTCAGCCCAGAATGGGGCTTATTTCACTAATAAGACTCTATAATCAGAAACAGCAGTATGAAAAAAATATAATGGAAATGAAAGCAAAAATAATTATTATGCAGAATAAAGTGGAACGGCTCAGAAAGGACAATGATTATATTGAAGCTGTTATAAGGGAGGAATTGGGTATGATAAAGAGGGGAGAAAAGATAATCTTTAAAGAGGAGTGAATAATGGCTATTATGGAAATCACTGTAATGCCGAAAACAAAAACGGTCTCAGTCAGTTC
>CAZJAT010000041.1:0-9711 GCA_964544145.1 uncultured Bacteroidales bacterium
ATCAGCTATTGATGATAAAATAATATTTGATTTTATCCCAAGGCAACATCAAGCAGCATCATGACTGTAAATCCTATAATTGCCCCTGTTGTCGCAATATCACTGTTTCCGCTATGCTGTGATTCAGGTATAACCTCTTCAACAACAACAAATATCATGGCACCGGCTGCAAAGGCAAGAGCATATGGCAGCAGCGGCCTGATATGATAAACAATAGATGCCCCAATAACAGCGGCAATAGGTTCCACAATTGCAGATAATTGCCCCCAAAACAATGACTTGGCTCTACTTATCCCCTCTCTTCTTATGGGTAAGGATACTGCCATACCTTCAGGAAAATTCTGAATACCAATACCTATTGCCAATGCAATGGCAGCTGTCAGGGTTGATCCGCCTATAATACCAATGCTGCCAAATGCCACCCCAACGGCAAGTCCCTCGGGTATATTGTGAATGGTTATTGCCATTACCAATAATATTGTTTTCTTCCAATGCGTTTTTA
Organism: uncultured Bacteroidales bacterium; assembly: GCA_964544145.1. GTDB lineage: Bacteria > Hydrothermota > 32-111 > 32-111 > 32-111 > CAZJAT01. The sequence continues at coordinate 503 of CAZJAT010000041.1, forward strand.
TACCCTCTGCATGTTCAATATCCGTGAACAGATGAAGATGCGGAACAATTAAATCTATTAATCGCAAAAATCCGGCTCCCAACAGGAAACCTATAACCGGAGGCACCCATGGAATAAGCCCCATTTCCTCTGACATGGCAATGGAGGGCGACAGAAGAGACCAGAAACTGGCAGCAATCATCACGCCTGCTGAAAAACCGAGCATTGTATCCAGGAAACGCTTGTTCACACCCCTAGTGAATATTACTATGCTTGCACCCAAGGCAGTAATAAACCATGTGAATATACCTGCATATAATGCCTGCAATATAGGATTTAGGCTTGAAAAATACCTAATCATCAGATAATACCCTGACAATCTCTCCCATATACATACGGTGATAATCCCTGTCAGGATAATGATGGGCAATGGATTGGTCTATAAAACATTCTGCTTTGAGATCCTGATAATATATTTTTTTACATATAAAGGTCAATTTCGCCTCTTCAAAATAAACTGTTTCATTAAATTTTGGTGTCAAACCGTCAAAATGCATCTTATCTATATCCCTTCCGGATTTGCTACCCATTGTTTTGAGCATATGCTTCATATGTGATTTAAAAAAGGAAACAGAGAAATATTCATGTTTTTCAGTAAATTCATATGTATAGCGCTGAGGTCTGATAAATATCGATATAATATGCTTATTCCACATATGACCCATATTGAGCCAGCTTGCTGTCATTATATTGAAATCTCCCTCATTGCCAGCCCCTATCAATGCCCAATCATGGGCAATAAGATGGAATGTATTCTGTTTTATGCTGTTTACAGGTATTTCGTTTTTTGCCATATCTTCCTCCTATGAAAAGAATAGTATATTTATTGTACATTCAAAATCCTTTTTAATCAATAATGATTCCATTTCATTTTATATGACAAACACATGGGAAAATAATAGCCTTTATATCCTCTCTATCACTTATTTATGATAATCTGCAATGTCCATGTCATAATAACATTACATTTTTAGGCTTTCTTTTATCCGTAAGCTGATTTATTCCATTGCTTAGCAATGGCATTGAACCTGCTCATCAATACATCGGTAAAAAGGAGGCTCTCAATGAAACAAACCCTTTCAATAATGATCGTTCTTCTCACTCTTGCAATAAGTGCCGGACATTTTGAAGGACGGATCAATATAGATGATCAAATCAGTAAGAAATCTTATTATTATTTCAATGACATCAAGGGAACACCTGCTATTGATTACAGTATTGTCTTTGAAAACAGGATAAATGTGGACAATATATCCATAATGCCTGTCCATGGAAACAGTATTGATATAGCATTTGCAGGTAATAATCCGGATATTTCGATGGATAATGACAGACATTATATGGATACACCGAATACACATTGTTCTGACATTCACATTGGATATATGGGCAATAATACAATTATTTCCTTTGTGTTATTCCCTGTAATTGATGCTGATTCCTTGACATTTGCTTCAAATTTCTCAATATCAATGGACTATGAAACAGCATCGGTTATATCACCCTCATCACCATTTGATATGAAATTCGAACCTACTGATAATCAGCAGGTATATACAGATTATGTAAAATTCAATGAAATAACATCATCACTGGATATGATTATTATTACATCTGCTGCATATGAGTCATGTTTTGATAATTTCATTTTGCTCAACAATCTAATGGGCATAAGAACTGATATCAAGACAATAGAGGATATATATGCAGAGTATAGCGGCACAGACAGACAGGAACAGATAAGGAATTTCATCATTGAACAATATTCATCAAAAGGCATCAGAATGATAACTATTGGCGGGGATGACTGTATTGTTCCCATAAGGAAAGCATATAATGATAATTATATGTTTTACGGATATGTGCCGACAGATGCATATTATGCTGATATGGATGGCGACTGGAATGGCGATAATGATGCCATAATCGGCGAGACCTCATCAGATGATATAGATGGATATCCTGAACTGGCAGTCAGCAGGATTCCCTTTGGCAATATGAATGAATTGAATGTATACATGAATAAGGTCTATTCATATATATTTTCTAACAATGAGTCCTCAATGGATAATTTCCTGCTTGCAGGTTCTTCCTTGACAGAGGGTTTAAGTGACGGTTCGGGACAGGTTTACAGCGATTATATGAAGACAATGCCATATACATATTCATATGATTTCACAACAGCATATTCCCCTGTTGAGGATACATTCAGATTGACTCCTGCCTGGCAGATGTCTGATATACAGCTCAACACAACATCATTTATCAATGAGATCAATAATGGCTATTATTTTATAAATCATATAGACCATTCGCATGAAACATGGCTCGGAATGGGTATGTATGAAACAGATACTGAATTCTTCAGCACAGACACATCATATTTGAATAACAATTCAAATACATATTCCATTATGTTTTCAATGGGCTGTACATCAAGTCCCATTGACAGGGAATCTGTTGCAGAAGCTCTTGTAAATGCAGCAAACAGTCCCATTGTCTCATATACCGGATTTTCGAGAACAGGATGGACAAGCAGCAGGACTTGGATGAATACATTCTGGAATACAATGGGTGATAATTCAACAAAATTCTTCTATGAATCATATATAAGCGCTATGGATAATTATTATCTCTATTTCCGTTTATCAATAAACAATCTGGGCATTCCTTCTCTTCCTATATTTCACAAAAGCATTAAACCCATGTATGCGCAGATCACTGATTCAGTTGATTGCGGAGAATCAATAACAATAAATATCAATAATGGCACATACAATCTGGAGGATGCAACAATTGTTCTTATGGATAGTGATCATTATTATAGAAAGAATACAGACCTTGCCGGAAATGCTTCATTTGATTATGTTTTTACAGATTCAATAATACTTGTCGGCATTACAAGGTCATCTTCAATGCCCATCATTGACACCATATTTGTACGCAACAACTCTCCCCTCACAGTTGACACTTCATACATTGATGATATGGGAAATAATATCATATATATGCTGACAAACATATCACAGTATAATATAGACAATATCTCCTGTTCGGCAGATGCTTATGATTCACTAATTCACATTGCCTCATCATCCGATATTGCCATATTGAATTCCGGAGAAACAGCGGCACTGTCTCTTCCCATAAGCATTCTCAATAGGCCAATAAATAATTGTAACAGTAATGTTTTATTTTCATACACAATAAATGATATATCATACAATGATTCCATTCCCGTTCTCGTCCGCGCATCTGATTATGATATTCTTCATTTTGCAGCTCATAGTGATAATGGGGTTATCATTGATTCCATATTGATATCTAATAATATGCCGGATTATCATTCAAATGTTAACATATCTGTTACATCTGATTTTGGTACAATCAATAATGGTAATAATGTATATGATTTTGCACCATTTGACACGATATTGCTTACATCTATTTCCTGCTCAAATATACTCAGCATTGATTCTCTTAATTTCATTATTGAAATTACAGATAATAACCGCATATATACACAGGTATTGGAATATAATTATGAGAAAAATATTGATATCTCATATTCATATGATGTTAATGGCATTATGATTAATTATGATTATCCTGATGTAAGTACTGTAATATATAAATCCAATGAAGATGATATGCATTTTATTGAAACAGCTCGTTTGAGCAATAATATATGTTCATTCACAGATAATGTTATAAAATATTCCAAACAGTATTATTATGCTGTTTTTTATGATATTGCAGGCAGAACGGTGAGTACATCAGATACCATTATTGTTGACTGCAATTTTATGCCTGAAATATTTAATACTGTTGTTTCCGGTTCTTATTACGGAAAACTCAATGATATAAGATATTATGCAAAATCATCAATGAATATTGCTGATATGAACAATGACGGCAATGATGAAATTATTGTTGTAGGAGATGACGGCAAAATATCAATATTGGACAATAATATGGAAAACATACTTGCCCACTCTATATCAACAGGCATATTGCATGAAACCACACCTGCATTGGGTGATATAGATAATAATGGCTATCTTGATATAATCATCGGCTGTGGTGCTGATGCGGATACTACTGCTATGATTGTTTTTAACCCTCTCTCTGCTGAATGCTATTGTGAATATATTACAGGAAAGGGCATATTAAATACATCCCCCGTTATCTCTGATATTGATTTTGATAATAATCAGGAGATATTGCTGGGAACAAAAACCGGTTTTTATGTTTTCAACAGCAATCTTGAAGAAATTACATCACTCAGAAAGGTTTACAGAAACATTACGGCAATTGCCGTCTCTCCTGATGATAATTTAATTGTATTTACCGATTATTATGGAAAGATATATGCAATGGATGTATATGGAACAATGCAGACCAATTTCCCTTACAATACGGGCGAGGTCATTCTTGCTCCATTTATAATGGGAGATATTGATAATAACAGTGTGGTTGACATTGTTGTCGGAACAGCAATGGGTTCACTTTATATTGTTGATCAAAATGGTAATCTGCGTCCCAATTTCCCTTATACCGGTATCAACCCCATATATCAATCCCCCAGAATTACTGACTATAATAATGATTTGCTGTTTGAAATCAGCGTCTTTGACCTGAGCGGAGTATTAACATTAATAGATGTGAATGGAAATAAATTGGCGGATTATTCTATCAGCGAAACAGGGAATAATACATATAATGAACCCCTGATTGCAGATATTAATTCTGATGGGTCAGATGAGATTATCCTCTCAACAAGAAGCGGCAATATTCATATTGTTGATTTTCAATGTAATCTGATTGAGAATGTGTTTCATATTAATGATGAAATAACATCAACCCCTATTCTGCTTAACAATGATAATGGTATTTCACTCCTGGTTAAAACCCTGACAGGTAATATACATAAATTAACATATATCAGCAATGCATTTAAAAGTGATCCATCCATTACGCTGCAGAAAACAATGATAGACAGAGGCAACACATCTTTTGTCGATGTGCATTTGCTTTCTTCCCTGAAGGATTTAAAAACCATTACAAAAACGAAAGACTTTGTGAGTTTCTTTCACCTGAACAAGAACATAACCAATAGTGATATAATTATCAATTATGCATTGAATAATGATGCCGGCACTGATGTGTATGTTGTGAACAAATTGGGCAGCATTGTTTCATCCATTCATCTTGACAGCAAAAATAATAGCAGAACTGTAGATTTTAATACACTTGGATGTGCCTCTGGTGAATATTTCCTTGCGCATAATGTTATGGGAACAAACAGAACCGAAAAGGTTCTGTTTATTAAATAATAACCTTCTTCTTTTTACCAAAAAAAATCTCCCTTAATTAAGGGAGATTTTTTATTGTATTCCTGTTAAATTTATTTAATATTCTCCATAATCAGTGATTCTATCTTGTTATCCAGCTGTGGAGCATATCCAACAAAATTATCAATGAGATTTCCCTCTGTATCAAATAAATACATGGAAGGAATGCCCTGAACCTGGAAATGGGTATTGAATGTATTATTCGGCATTGCCACATAATATGTAATGCCCAAATCCTCTATGGCTTTTCTCACTGTAGATTCATTCTCATTCACATTGATTCCGATGACAACCAATCCTTTTTCCCCATACTTCTCCTGCATTTTATTGTAAAAAGGAATTGAATTGCGGCATGGACCGCACCATGATGCCCAGAAATCCAATATAACGGTTTTTCCATTGAGCGAACTCAATGACATACTGTCATTGTCAAGGATTTCCAGCTTAATGTTTTCTATTGCATTTGCATTCTCTGAGCCTGCTGCTTCCGGTCCACCGTTATTATCCTCTGTTGGAGTACAGGATGCCATTATGAGAAGCATTACAATTAAAATGGATAATATGCGCTTCATAATCAGAGTCCCAGAAGTGAATCTATTCGTGCCTGGTCAAATCCGACAATAATGTTTCCATCAATATCAAGCACGGGAACACCCTGCTGTCCGGATTTTTTTACCATTTCCATTGCTTTTTCTCTATCCACTGATACATCTATATCTGCAAAGGTAATATTTTTACTGCGCAGATAGTTCTTTGCTCTTGTGCACCACGGACATGTGGGGGTTGAATAAACTGTAATTTTAGCCATTGAGACCTCCTATTTTTCTAAGTATTTAATTGCACTGAAAGCTGCCAGCGCGCCATCACCTACTGCTGTTGCAACTTGTCTTAATGTTTTTTCTATTATATCGCCAGCAGCAAAAACTCCACTAATTGAGGTGTGAAGATCCTTGTCCGCCTTTATATATCCCATTTTATTTAATTCTATGCTCCCCTTCAGATACTCTGTATTGGGAATATATCCTATATATACAAATATACCATCTGCAGGAACTATTTCTGTCTTTTTGGTATCTGTTTTCTCCACTGTCAGGGATGATATTCTGTCCTCACCATCAACAGAGATGAGTTTATTATTATAAATAACAGAAATATTTTTATGCGTAAATAATCGCTCTTGAAGAATTTTTTCTGCTGTTAATTGAGGCAGGTCCTGAACAAATGTAATGGACTTGACAAATCGTGTGAGAAAAATTCCCTCTTCAACTGCAGAATTGCCTCCTCCTACAATAATAACATCCTTATCTGCAAAGAGAGCGCCATCACATGTTGCACAATATGAAATGCCCTTGCCGTCAAATTTCACTGCACCGGGAATATTGAGTTTTCTTGGTTTTGCACCGGTTGCAAGGATAATGGTTCTTGCTTTATATTTATTATTATCTGTTGTTATTTCCTTAACATCTCCATCCAAATTCACATCTACTATGTTTTCATAAACAACCTCGGTTCCATATTTCATTGCCTGAGATTCCATAAGTGCGCCCAATTGCGGTCCGCCTATACCATCAGGAAATCCGGGGTAATTTTCAAGCATTACTGTTGTGGCTGCCTGTCCGCCGGGTATCATATTTTCAATTATTAGAGTGCTCTGTCTTGCCCTTGATGTATAGAGACCTGCCGTAAGCCCTGCAGGACCTCCTCCCAGTATGATTGTATCATATATTGCCTGCTTTTGATTCTTTTCCTTATTCTTATTGATATTTAATAACATATAATTTAATCCTCCAATGCCAGCATTATTTTTTCAGCAAATTCTGATTGCGGCAGAGATCCTTCAAATGAAATTTTTTCATTGATAACCACCCGGGGGACACCCTGAACCCCGTGTTTATCTGCCATTGCGCTGAATTCATATGCCTCAACCATAGCTGCATTGATGTGATCATTCAGCATGGCAAATTTATGAGCCGTTCTCACCGCTCCCGGACAATAGGGACATGTGGGTGTTACAAATACCAATATATTAACTGCTTTGTCTATCTTCTTTATTGTTTCCTCTATCCCCTCATCCAATTCATTGTTGTCTGTACCCAAATCCATTATATCTTCAATAAATGATGAAAATTCATAACCCGATGGTACACCATAGTATTTGATGTTCCCATTATCATGTTTTGTAAACACAAGTGCAGGAGCCATTTCAACATTATATTTCTTTGCAAGCTCATCATTCTTTTCAATATTATACTCTGTGAAATTCAGATGATTGCTCAATTCCTTTATCTCATCAATAATAGCTCTAATATTATCACAATGTTCACACATTGCTTCTTCCTCTGTTGAAAAAAAAGCAATATTTACCTTATGTGTCATTTTTTTGAATTCATTTTTCAAATAATCCCTGTCTTCATTTGATAGTATTGGCATTATTCTCTCCTTTATTCATTTTATTATTTAAACACCTCTTCAATTCATTCTTCATATCATCCGGCATAATAATATGCTCTTCTTTCCTGCATCTTGTTATCATTAAATTGATGTCCTCAATAAATTCCCTGCATTCTGCACATTGTGATATGTGTTTTTCAACCATTTCACATGCTTTCTTATCAAGATCATTATTGAGATAATCACATAGCAGATGTTTTAATTCCTTACAATCTTTCAATTTTATTCTCCATTAATTCCTTCAGCAGTAAACGCCCTCTGTGCAAACGTGTTTTCACTGATTGAATGGTAATGTTTAACACATCCGATATCTCTTTCATTGATAAGCCCTCTATATCTTTCAGAATAACAATTTCTCTGTATTTATCCGGTAATTCTGATAATGCAATGTGGAGATTATTAACATTCTCTGCCCGTATGGTCTGCTCCTCAACCGAAGGATGTGAATAATCCATCAGCAAGTCCTCTTTCACCTCTAAGAATAAATTGCTCTTTCTGTTTTTCCTTATATGCTGTCTTGTTTCATTGATTGCTATGCGCACCATATAGGTGTAGAGTGATGATTCCTGCCTGAAATTTTTCAGATTATCATATGTTTTAAGAAATGTATTCTGCATTATATCCAATATGTCATCATGATTATCTATCATGCGGACAATAATGGAATATATCCGGTCTGAATATGTTTCAACTATTTCAGAGAGCTGATAATGCAGTGTGTTTTTGTGTTCTTTATTATTTAGATGCATAAATTCCCAAAAGGTTTCAAAAATATGAATATATTCCCTTTAATCTCTTTTTATACCATGACTGATTCAAATTATCTATAACAACACCCCTGCTTGATGATGCATGAATAAACATACCATTGCCCATATAAATACCTGTGTGTTTGGGATTTTCAAATATTACAATATCCCCCTTAAGCGGTGATTTTGTTTTCTTGAGCACTTTCTCCATATTACTGACAGTGCGCGGTAATTCATACCCATTCTTTCTATATACATACTGAACAAATCCTGAACAATCAAAACCCGAAGGATTGTTGCCCCCATACACATATGGGGTACCTTTGTATTTTATTGCTTCATCTGCTATATTCTCCCTCATTGTAATACGGGAATATTTGGCGCATTGAGTCATAATAAGTATGAGAAGTATAAATATAATATATTTCTTCATAATATAATATTATGTGTGTCATACATATTTGTCAACTGTTAATAAGGGGGAAATTGGTGGCTGGTGAACTGGTGGCTGGTAAATTGGTGGCTGGTAAATTGGTGGCTGGTAAAATAGTGGCTGGTAATAAATAAATAATAAAATCAAATGTACTTGTAACATGTCACTTGAAACCTGAATCTT
>CAZJAT010000042.1:0-2002 GCA_964544145.1 uncultured Bacteroidales bacterium
TATAATATTAAATCATTCAAGGAAAAACCCAATCTTAAAGTTGCAAATTCCTACTTAAAAAGCGGAAATACATTATGGAATAGCGGTATATTTTTATGGAGAACAAAGGATATTCTGATTGCTTTGAGTAAATATCTTCCTGAAATGTACAAGAATCTACAGGAATTTGAAAATCATATTAACACATCATCGGAAAGGGACGCACTTTTTAAACTGTACAATAGATGCAAAGCAATATCAATTGATTTTGGAGTTATGGAGCAGGCAGATAATATTGTTATTGTAAAAGCACATTTTTCCTGGGATGATGTCGGGAACTGGAATGCGCTTGAGCGAAGCAGAGAAGCGGATAAAAATAATAATATATGTTCAGGTGAAGTTATTAATGTCAATTCAAGCAATAATATTGTATATTCAGAACAGGGAATTATTGCAACATTAGGCGTGGAAGACCTTGTTATAGTTCGTACAGATGATGCTACATTAGTATGCAATAAAAGGGATACTGCTCAGATGAAGAAGCTCATAGAAAAGATAAATGAAAATAAAGAATTAAAAAAATATCTCTAACGGGAGGTGTCATGAAAAAAAGTATTATAGTAATTCTTATGCTTGTACTTGTTCTGGCTCTGGTCGGATGTACAAAAAAGAAAGCTGAAGAAGTTATAAAACCGGAAAATGAGATGATGATTATCGAGGAAGAACCGGATAATGAGCTTGAGATTATTGAAGAACCCATTATTGAAGATGAAATAATAATGGAAGAAGAACCGGTAATAAACATGAGTGAAGCTGAATATAAAGTTCAGCTGTTCGCTACCTATGATGAGATGAAAGCCAATAAGGTTGCGGATGAATTGAAACCCAAATTTACTGATGAGGTATATGTAGAATATATTGCACCTTATTATAAGGTTAGGGTAGGACATTTCGCTACAAAAGAACAAGCAGAGATGGCTAGGAATATTGCACGAGAAAAGGGTTATGCTGATGCATTTATAGTGCTCCCATGAAGCTGTTTTTTTCAACGCACAACCTTGACAAGAAGAAGGAAATAGAGTATATAATAAAAAGTAAATTTTCAGTTCTTTATATAGATGATTATAAAAATTATCCTGAGATTGAGGAAACAGGACTAACATTAGAGGAAAATTCACTTCTAAAAGCGCGTGCCGGATTTAATTTCACAGGTTTAATGAGTTTTGCGGATGATACTGCTCTTGAAGTGGATTGTCTTAATGGAGACCCTGGTGTTTTTACAGCAAGATATGCAGGTGAGAATGCTTCATATGAGGATAATTATAAAAAACTTCTGACTATGATGGAAGAAAAGAATTGCAAAGAACGAACAGCTCGATTTAGAACGATTGTGACAATCTCATTTAATAATAATGATTTTAAACAATTTGAGGGTATCTGTAATGGCTACATTGCGATGAAAGCTTCCGGTGATATGGGTTTTGGATATGACCCCGTATTTATTCCTGAAGGATACAGGAAAACATTTGCAGAATTGGAATCAGAAATCAAAAACAGTATTTCGCATAGAGCAGCTGCAGTGTCCGGATTTATTGATTTTCTGAATAATTATAACGGGGCGTAGCGCAGCCCGGTTAGCGCGCCTGCTTTGGGAGCAGGAAGCCGCAGGTTCAAATCCTGCCGCCCCGACATGGTGAGTGTAGCTCAGTCGGTAGAGCACTGGATTGTGGTTCCAGTGGTCGTGGGTTCAAGTCCCATCACTCACCCCATTTGAAATTAGAAGCGCCTGTAGCTCAGCTGGATAGAGCAACGGATTTCTAATCCGTAGGTCACAGGTTCGAATCCTGTCAGGCGTATTTAAATAATCATGCACCTCTAGCTCAATTGGCAGAGCAACTGACTCTTAATCAGTAGGTTCAGGGTTCGATTCCCTGGAGGTGTATAAAATTAAGCAGGACAATAGTCCTGCTTTTTTATGACACAGGGAATCGAAGAATGCGAAGCATTCAATAAACGAAGTTTA
>CAZJAT010000042.1:2102-5687 GCA_964544145.1 uncultured Bacteroidales bacterium
TGGTAGAATGATTTGATGAAACCTTTGTTCAATGAACCATCGCTGTTTAAATTAGCAATAAGAACAGGAGCATACCCGGCTATTTTCTGTGTATTGATATTTGTATATGTGATAAAATTACCCAGTGAATAAGCAATGAGACGATTATTGTATATCTCCATTGCGCGAGGTACATGCGGTCCATGTCCAATGACCAAATCAGCTCCTGCATCAATGACTGCATGAGAAAATTTCACTATATTTCCACGGTTTTCATTGTAATAATACTCAGTTTTGTCTGCTGTATGCAATGTATCCTTGCTTTCCATTCCACCATGAAAAGTAACAATAATAATATCATATAGGCTGTCCAATTCCATAATGACCTGTCTGCTTTTATCCAAATCAAGCATATTATACATTCCATGATAAATAGAAAATCCGACAATAGCCACATTACTGCCATTTACAGACATAGATGCAATCTCTCCTGTAAATCCGGTATACTGAATATTCACTTCATCCAATGTTTCTTTTGTTCTATTGACTCCCATAACACCGAAATCGCGTATATGATTATTGGCTAGATTCATAACATCAAATCCCGCATTCTTGAGATTCAGCGCATATTTCTCAGGTGTTCTGAATGCATAAACCGTACTGCCATTTGTTTCTTTAACTGTTTCACCACTATCAAGGAGCGTAGATTCAAGGTTTCCCATTGTGATGTCAGCATTCTGCAATACCTCCATTGCATCCGCAAATAAAAATTGGCCATCATGTTCGGGCAGGATATTATTATTATATGTATTTGCCATCATAATATCGCCAACCGCGGCAATGGTAATAATACTTTCTGCTGAGACAAATACAGCAAGACTGATTATCAAGATAATTAAGATTATTCTATTCATTATTATCCGAGTTCTCCAACGGTTTTTTCCACTGCTTCAAGAATTTCGCATGATTGAACCAATGCCTTCATCTTTGTATGGTCAATATATAGTGGTCTATCAACATCAAGAAATTCAACATGTTTTCTCACAATATCATGTGCTGTTTTTACTCCATCACCTGTTCTGTGTTCACGTATATCAAGTGCCTGAGCAGCGGCCATAAATTCTATACCTAATATTCCATATGCATTGTCAAGAATTTGTCCATTTTTAATAACAGTATTCATACCCATTGAAACAAAATCCTCTTGGTCAGCTGCTGCGGGAATGGACATTACAGAAGCAGGTGTTGAGAGTATTCTCTGTTCAACGATTAATGTGTCAGCCGTATATTGAGAGAGCATCATGCCAGAGAACATACCGGCTCCTTTTGTCAAAAATGGGGGGAGACCGGTACTTAATGCGGGATTAAGCAGGCGGTTGAGACGCCTTTCAGATAGTACGCTAACCATTGTTATTGTATATCCTGCCATATCCATTGGCACTGAAATGGGAATACCCTGGAAATTGGCTCCCGATAATGCAAGATTTTCGTCAGGGAAGAATACAGGATTATCACCAACTCCGTTTAATTCTATCTCAACCTGTGAGCGTGCATAAATAAGCGCATCATGAGCAGCTCCAATAATTTGAGGGGTTGATCTCATGGAATATGCATCTTGAACCTTTGTCTTTATCTTCCCGGTAAGCAGATCGCTGCCCTTTACACATTTCAGTATTGCCTGTGAAGAACGCTGAGCGCCTTTAAATCCCCTGGCTCTGTGAATGCGTATGTCATATGGTCCCATATTGGCATTGAGTCCTTCAAGTGACATAGCAGCTGCAATTTCAGCCTGTTTCAGCCATCTGTTCATGTCATATAAATGTATTGCACTGGTTGCTGTCATTAGATTGGAACCATTGATAGCGGCTAATCCATCCCTCGCGCTAAGCCCGGGAATTTCAATGTCTGCTTTCTTTAATGCCTCTCTTCCAGTCATTTTTTCGCCATTATAATATGCAAAGCCCTCTCCCATAAGAAGCAATGCAATCTGTGACATTGGAGCAAGATCGCCGGAAGCGCCTACAGAACCCTTTTGGCATACAAATGGGGTAACGCCCTTATTGAGCATTTTGACATATGTCATTGGAATTTCAGGGCGGCATCCGGAATGTCCCTTAATGAGCACATTGATTCTTCCAAGCATTGCACCTCTTATATGCTCAAGGGGTGCCGGGTCTCCGATGCCTGCAGCATGATTGTAAATAAGGTATTTCTGAAATTCTTTCACCTGCTCATCATTGAGAATAACTTCAGAAAATTCACCTATACCTGTATTTATTCCATACATAATCTCATTATTATTTATTTTGTCTTCAACCATTTTTCTGCATTTTTTTACTCTTTCCAATGCATCTGAATGAATCTCAACCTTTTCATTATGTCTTGCTACCTTTACAACATCCTCTATAGTGAGACTCTTTCCATCAAGAATAATTGTCATATTTGCTCCTTTTTTATCCTGTATTTTTATATGAACTATTATTATATTGAATCTATGATATGTCAAGTGAAAGAGAACATAAAATGCAATCAATTTTCGGTTCTTGTATGATGCTGATTTATCTGATATATTATTTTTATCACAATAGGAGGAAGAGTGAAAAGGTATTATATTATTATTGCCGCAATCGCAATTTCTTTTGCATTAAATGCAAATATGCTCACATCACCTAAAATCTCTCCGGATGGAACATATATATTATTCAATTTCAATGATGATATATATAAAGTTGATATTAATGGAGGGAATGCATATCAGCTCACGGTAAATCCCGGATATGATGGTCATCCGATACTAAGTGATGATGGCAGATATATGGCATTCACCAGTGATAGAAATGGTATTGAAAGAAAGATATTCATAATAGATTTACAGGATAATACTGTTAATCAACTGACATTTGGAAGGTCTTATGATTATCCTATGTTTTTTGATGGTAATGAACTAATATTTCAGTCAGCATATAGAATATTTGGAACATATATGTTTTCCGTAGATATCATGGGTGGTATACCTAAACTTTATTATTATGGTCCCAGTGTTGCAATGTCAAAATCGGACAGTATGGCAGTGTATATGTATGGAAAAATAAGCTCATACAGATTCAAATACAAAGGTTCGGCTGATTATGATTTGTATTTAAAGAACTTAAATTCAGACAAACCTGCTGAAAAATTAACAGACAATGATTATCAGGAGATATTCCCGACCATTATAGGTGACAATATATATTTCCTTTCAGCAGAAAAAGGTATTTACAATATAAAAGTAAAAAATATTGTAACACAGGATGAAGATTGGATAACTGATGAAAATGAAAACATTAATTCATTTTTTATATCTGCAAATGAAGATATTATTGTTTATGAAAAGGGTTTTTCTCTCTATAAGTTGAACAGAAGCATGCAAAAAACAGAAATGCTTGATATTAATATTTTACCAGACAGGGTGAATCCTGCAGAATTCCCGACTACAGTAAATAAGGTAAGTAATTTTGCAATTTCATTGAGTAATGATTCATTGATGATAATCAATTCCTATGGAGAATTATTCTGCTATTATCCTGAAATATACAGTGAAAACCTTACCAATATACCTTCATGGGA
>CAZJAT010000042.1:5787-9060 GCA_964544145.1 uncultured Bacteroidales bacterium
GGATTTTCAATGAAGCCGATTATGTTTTCAGAGGATTGCACAAAACTCTATTTTACATATTCAACCAATATTGAGCGCATGGAGTATTATACGGATTTATACTGTATGGAACTTGTGAAACCCAATACTGAATACAAACAATTGAGTGTGAAATCGGAACAGAAAAAGGATGATATTGAAATTGATTATAATGATATTCACAAGAGAATTAAAAAAATAGGAGAAGAGAATAATATATCAATAGCTTTAGGTTCACCCAATAGAGATTATATTATTCTTATTCAGAACTATAATAATAAGAATAAATTTTATAAGATTAATACATTACAGGAAAAAGGTGTTTTCAATTATGAACCGGAATTTTTGTTTGAAACAGAAAAGATCAGCAGTGCAGATATAAGTCCATCAGGCAAGCAATTGTTTTATATTGTCTCTGACAAATTATACAGTGCATCATTGGGCTCACCCCCAGTGCCGGTTAATTTCTCTGCAGAAATCAAAGTTGACAACAAAGAACGTTATAGAGAACTCTTTGATGAGGCATGGCTTGTACTGAATGATTATTTCTATGACAAGGACTTTCACGGCAGTGATTGGAATGAAATAAAAGAAAAGTACTCTCCTTATGTAGATGATGCTGAGAATTTTGGAGATTTATCTGATATTGTTTACCGTATGTTCGGCGAACTCAATGCATCCCATTTAGGTTTTAGAGAAAACAATGGTTCAAAACTGTCATACGGTGATCTGGGAATTGAGTATGAAGAAGATAATGGATACCCGAGAATTACTTATATATTCAGTGGCGGTGCAATGGACAAATCAGATATCAATGTTAAAACAGGTGATTACATAATCAGTATTGATGGGAATGACCTGAAAAACAGGGATATGGCTGAGTTTCTTTTAAATAAAACGGGAAAGAAAGTCAGTATCGGTTTGTCAGATAAGCCGGGGATTAAAGAAACACTTGTAACCGTCATTCCAGCAGATATGTGGGACTCATATTATAGAATGTATGACAGATGGGTTGAAAGAAGAGCTTTTATAACGGATTCTGTCAGTAATGGTACAATCGGATATATTCATATTCAATCAATGGGTAATAGAGATTTCTGGAAATTCCAAGATAAGATATTGTATGAGAATGCAGACAAGGATGCATTAGTGCTTGATATCAGAAACAATGGGGGAGGATTTTCTTACGATTATTATATAACCCTATTTTCAAGACAAGCACATCTCTATAAATATGGCAGATATGATGATGTTAAACAGACAACGCCTTTGCTTAGATGGAATAAACCTGTAATCATGCTGATAAATGAAGCATCATTCAGTAATGCTGAGATGTTCCCGCATGTATTTAAGAGTATGGGAATAGGTAAGGTGGTTGGAATGCCGACAGCAGGCGGCGTTATAGGAACATATAATACTAGATTATTTGATGGTACATTTTACCGAATACCTGCATTAGGCGTTTATTCATATGAGGGAGTTAATCTTGAGAATAATCCGACAGAACCGGACATCTTTATTGATAATGCGCCCGAAGATTATAGAGATGACTCTGATTCACAGCTTATTAGAGCTATAGAGGAATTGATGAAGTAGATAAACATATCTTGACCGGAGATTAATTGATAAGAAGAGCAGATAATATCAGCGTTTTTTTTCTAATGCCTCTTTTGCTTCAGGGACTGCATCCAATAATGGTTTCAACTTATCTTCACATATATATTCACTGCATTGAGAACAATTTTCAAATTTCTTTTCATGGCAGCACGAACGTATTTTACATTCATAGCAATGATGAAATAATATATTGGTGCCATGACAACCTTCGCATTTTATCATATCAGGCGTGATATCTGCATTATAGAATTTTGACCACATCTCAGCTGTCTTTGTCATAAGCTCACTATCATCAGTTTTATATGCAATAAATGCAGGACAATCACTACAGATAAGCCCGCAACAAGACATAATCTTTTCCATAGAACCCTGATTATTGAATAACGAATCTAACCGGGATTGTCACATAAGCCCTTACAGGAATATCCCTTGACATTGCAGGACTGAATACAAGATTGAACCCGGCTTCCTGAGCAGCTCTATCCAATAGGGGATGAATGCTCTTAATAATATCAACAGATGACACTGTTCCGTCTTTTTCAACTATTAATTGCAGTATCACTGTACCCTCAATTCCAAGTTGAGCGGCTGCCTCCGGATATATAGGAGCCAGTTCTGTCAATAGTTGAGGAGCACTGTCATATATTCTGTATATCTCTGTGTCCCCATTGTCATTAATAACAATGTCATTATCAAAATCGGTTACAAAGTCATCAATATCATCAACATTGCCATCACTGGATTCAACGACTCTTTTCGGAAGATTGGGTTTCTTGATGTCAGGTGGAGGCGGTGTGTGCATTTGAGGAATATTCTGCAATTCCGTCAATGTGCTTGCCTTAGCACTCATATTCATCATTGAAGGGGTATAATCGGGTGCGGCTAAAAATAAACCGATAAATAGAATCAATGTGATGAATATAGACAGTTTGAATGTGGGAATGGGAAATCTGTTTTTCATAGTTGCCTCCTGTTAGAGTTTACAGGAGCAGTTCCGAGGTGTCCCTCTAACTAAATTATACGTCTGAAACATGAATTTGTCAAATGCTGAAGAAATATGTAATGAATTGTCTCACTGTTACTATATCTTAAGTTATGGTTAAATAATGCTTTATCGTTTGGCACGCTGGTTGCTATTATGTAGGGGGAAGGTTCTTAAAATCGAAAAGAAAAAAACTGGAGGATAAAATGAACTCAATAATATTAACAGACACGAACATGGAAATAGTAATGAATGAAGATTACTCAATAAATAGTGAAGAAAAAGCAAATAATTCAATAAGGAGTGGGAAAATGAAATCAATGAGAAAGAATAACAAAATGCTGAATACAGTTAAGAACATAGTAATACTCGGAATAACCGTTGTGTTATTAACATTATTTACAGTTAATACAGTGAATTCACTTAATTCTGTAAATTCAGCTGTCAGTAATATTGGAACCAGTTTGACAGTTTAATAGTTTGACAGTTTTGCACAGCTAATATGTGCAAACATATTAAGTAAAAGAGGCAGCCGTTAAAAGCGTGCCTCTTTTTTTGTTATTATATCTAATATAGATTGGTTTGAAATGTATAAGTGATTTATTATTGACATTTAGCACAGTATATATTATGTAAATATCAAAACTGCCAAACTG
>CAZJAT010000043.1:0-8874 GCA_964544145.1 uncultured Bacteroidales bacterium
ACATATTTCTGGCCATTTCTTCCATGGTCAATAAGCATTGAAATATAACTGTGCAAATCAGAATTATTGGTTATCAGTGCACCTGCATCTCCAAATGCTCCGAGGTTTTTACCGGGATAGAATGAGAATGTAGCTATATCACCAAAACTGCCTGCTCTCTTGCCTTCAATATCTGCACCATGAGCCTGAGCTGCATCTTCAATAACATATAAATTATATCTTTCAGCAATACTGCAAATTGCATTCATATCAGCCATTTGACCGTACAGATGAACAGGTATGACACATTTAACATTATGGGCTTTTTCTGATTTCATGTACACTTCAAGAAGCTCAGGGGATAATGTATAATAATCTGGTTCAACATCTATAAAATCAATATCAGCACCGCATGCCATCACTGCCTCTGCAGTAGCTATGAATGTATTTGCAGGGATAAGAACCTTGTCTCCAGGACCGATATTTAATGCTTTCAATGCAAGTATAAGTGCATCTGTTCCGTTTGAACATGCTGAAGCATGCTTCACATTCTGGAATGCGGCAAATTCCTTTTCAAATCTTTCAATTTCCTCGCCCCCGATAAATTGAGTATTATCAATTAATTCCGTTATCTTTCCGATAATCTCATTGCGTATATCCTTAAAAGGTCCCTTTAAATCCATAAACGGAATATTCATCCTTCAGCCTCCAGTTCATATTGATCATTGTCTCTTATATCTGCAATTACACGTGCAGGATTACCGACAGCAATCTTGTATTTTTCTACATTATGGGTCAAAACAGAACCCGCCCCTATCAATGCATAATCATCTATAATAATACCCGGTAAAACCGTCACATTGGCTCCGAGCTTTGCGTATTTGCCAATTTGAGGTCCTTTTAATGCATCTTTAACATCCCTGCTGCGCGGGTATTTCGCATTTGTCAGTACAACATTCGGCCCAATCCAGCAATGACGTCTCAATATTGAATATTCAGGTATAAATACCTGAGAATGAATCCTTACATCATCTTCAATCAGAGAATGATGTTCAATACAAGACATCGTACCTATACTCACATTATCCCTTATTTTATTTTCTTCTCTGATAATTACTGAATGGCCTGTTTGGAAATTATCACCGATCTTATTTCCTGCATATATAATGCTATGACTTCTTATTACAGCATTATCTCCTATTATTGTGGTTAATTCCCCGTCTTTTTTTCCCCTTGGCGGATTACCGATTATACAGAAATCTTCAATTATTGCATTCTTGCCTATTATAACATTCTTGAATAATTTACACTCAGACATCAATCCTCCCCAATTTTGATTTATTGGGCTGAAAACGGAGAAACACCTCCCGTCCTGTTTCTGCTGATTCATATATTGCATTGATAAGTTCAATGGATTTTCTGCCCTCTAAGCCATCAACAAGTGCTGCTCCATTGCTATTCAATGAATCAATTACATTCTCCAAATATCTCTTGTGTCCGAAACCATAGACATTAGGCGGCATTTCGGCATATTCTTTAAGAATAGTCTGGCTTTCTTCCTCTGTTTCATCTGAGAATTGCCATGTTTCCATTTTATTTACTGCAAATCCTCCTATCACAACAGAACCCTTTTCGCCCATCACTGATAGAGAACCTTCTATATTCCTGGGTCTGACAGCCGTTGTTGCCTCTATGACACCCATTGCCCCGTTCTTGAATGTAACAATTGCCAATGAAGTGTCATCAACCTCAATGTCAGCAAGATATGTGTTATTCTTTGCCATAACAGAAACCGGCTCACCCATCATCCATTCAAGTAAATCAATATGATGCGATGCCTGATTAGTTATAACACCTCCATCCAGAGCCCATGTTCCTCTCCATGCATCCTGATTATAGTAATCTTGTGTCCTGCACCATCTGACACGCACTGTACCTAAAGTTAATTTGCCGAATCGCCCGGCTTCCAGTGCCTCACGAAGTTTTATAACCGGTTTATTGAACCTATTCTGTTTAACAATAAAGAGTTTTTTGCCATAATGGTCACAGACCTTTATCATTTCATCAGCATCCTCTAATTTCAAGGCCATAGGTTTTTCACAAACAATATGCTTTTTATATTTCTTAACAATATCAATCGTATGCATGGGATGCATTCCGCTTGGTGTCAATATATTTACCACATCAATAATTTCCTTTGAAAGCATCTCATCATAATTGTAATAATAAGGAACTCCTGACATCTTACCTGCATCTCTTGCCTTATTCTCATTAATATCACAGACAGCAATAAGTTCTGCATTTTCAATATCCCTGACTGCCTCATAATGCTTCTTGAATATGCGTCCGCATCCGACAATTCCGAATTTCAGCTTTTTCATATTAATCCCTTTTTATATCCTTATCTTATTCATTCTGTGATGCTTATAATCAAGCACCATTGATATTACACATTCGCTTAAATCTCTGATAGGCGTATTCGCAGATAATAATCTATACCTGAACATTGCGTCCCTTATATTACTGCTCCTGACAATCAGATCTTCATTAAAATTGGACCATTTATATGAAGGCATTAAATCAATTGTCATTGCAGAATAAGCTGATGGCAGCAGCATGCTTGAACCATGCAAACCAATTATAATGTCTGAATTGCTGTATATCCTGAGTAATTCCCTCTCAATGCCGTCATCTAATGTATTAAATCTTCTATCCTCAATAAAATCAGGGAATCGCAGCTTATTTCCCATACCTGTTATATAACATTTACATTTAATATGTTTTCTTATATTTTTGAATAATTCTATAATTTTATTTCTCTGCTCCAGCAGAAATATATCAGATAATGAAGTGTTCATGATCCTATCTGCTGCTTTCAGCTTTGTATGCATATTGTCATTTTTAATCCATAATCGATCCTCTCTCCAAATAAAACCGACAATAATTTCCTTTCGCTCATCAATGTTCTTCATGTCAAATACCGGTATGCCTGTCATTTCTTCCATATTAATACTTTTATATATATGTTCATATTCAGTTGATAAAAAAACTTCATTGTATTGTTCTGCAATTTCCCAAATTTTTTCATCAATGTTTTCTATCCATCTGTCACTATGACGGCCTCTTGTTTCAACAGACATAATCATTGCATCTGAATCCTTCAGCAACCACTTTAAATTATCCTGCACTATCAGCAATATATCCATTTCAGGATAATTGTCCCTGTAATATTGATAAGTCAGTGTACGGAGCAATGAGTGACCATAGTAAGAATCAATTGCCGGTATAATCAATAACTGTTCCCTTCTCTTTGAACCTGTAATTGTAAATGGTCTTGATATCCTCTGTTCAACACTATTTTTAAGTGCTGATGCAAACCATTTCCCTTTCTTTGATTTGCTGAACAGTTCCTTTGTCTCTAAAGAATAAAATATCTCATAATATAAACCATGACCTGTCGGCATATCAGTGAAAAAGGTTTTTTCACACGCACTGCATACTACTGAAATAAGTACTCTCATACCTGTAAAATATATCCTTTTATTCTCCATGTCATGCCCGCAAATAGGACAATGTGAATGATGAAGATTCTCAGGTTTAATGCTTATCATGGATGAATTGTCCGTATTTGCTTTTAATTTGTTCATTGAAATCATCATAAATATGTTTTCTTCCTATATTTATTACAGTTTTTTCTCCATATCTCATTGGAGATTCTGTATGTGATTGCGCTATGCAATCAATTGTTCCTGTTTTCGAATTTTCAATTACAGGGAATACATGCATCTTTCTCGCAATAGCTGAATTCATCACTCCCCTATTCCATCTTTCCATTGGGTTTTTACCTGTTTTTTCACTCATTAATGGATATTGAGTGTGAATATTATCTCCCTCAAAAAGATTGTCGCGTATATTGTAACCTTCCTGGAAACCTAATGATAATGCAAGTTGTTCAATTGCTGTAATATTATCATAATAAATAACATGTGTGTCTTTGTCACATTCTTTGAGAGCAATATGATTCATGACAAACCAATACAATGCATTCATATCCATTCTGTCATTAATATATTTAAGCTGTTTCCTGATCTCTGGTAAATGGACATTTATATACTGCAGTAAACGTTTGTAATCAAATGTATTGATAAGACCATTACCCAGTAAATCCCATGATTTGCCTGCAACTGAGGATAAAACGCTGTATAAATCCCGTATAATAACAATACTCACATCCGGTGTCATAATTGAATTGATTGTCTGAATGCGGCCATTGCCCCGGATAAATTTGGTAACTGAGTGTTCATGGCCATAGCACAGTGATTCCAAATAACCTGCACTTGAATGCGGTAATTTTTTATTGATAGCTATTAGGGGCATATTCATATGTTCCTTTATACCCCTATATGATATATCAAGGAATCTGTTTTTCCAGTAAAATGGCTCATAATTGATTTTTACATAATCGTATTTTTCTGCTAAAAGATAGGCAAGATACAATTGCACTGCTTTTGTTCCGGACCTGCCTACACCAAAAATATTAATGTGCATCTCTTCTCCATAATTTCATAATTCGTATGAAGTATTTGCCGAAAATCAGTGTAAAAAATGCTAAATAAAGTATTTTAAAAATAATATACAGTAAAGAGCTGTTTGTAGCAAGATGTAAAATAAGAGGATTTAATGAAAAGACAAGTATTACTATCATTCTGAAATAGTCAAATGAGTATGATTTAAACTTCACACCTATAATGATGAATAAGGATACAGAAATAATTACATATGCCAATATTGTTGTTATGGCGGCAGTCATAGGCCCATATATGGGAATGAATATAATATTAAGCCCAAGATTCACTGCAGCTGACACAATAGTCAAAATCGGTAAATAATATGTCCTTTTATGATAGATAATTATATCAGTAAGGAAATGATTGATTCCCATAAAAACAATACCAAAGAGAATATAAGGGAAAAAGAGTGCTGCATTTGTATATTCAGCAGGGAGAATCATCCTGATTACATCAACACCGAACAATTGTCCCGCAACACATAGAGATACAAGAATAAGGATAAAATCGGTCATCCTTGTGCGGACAATCTCAAATTTGTTGTTCTGTGAGGAATTCATCAATTCATTGAACATGGGAACCCATGCAGAATTGAAAGAGGCAATAAATATAGTAAGTAAAAGTCCACCAGTGTAAGCAATGGAATATACCCCGACTACTTCAATGGGCAGGAATTTTGCAATAACAATTCTATCTGAATAGTTAATAATTACAGAGGTTATGGAATTAATCATAACAGGCAGACCTATCAAGAGGCTGGCAGTAATATACTTCTTTTTGAATACACGCCCTGTTTTGCTTATATATGGTATATATAGAACAATGAACATAAATAAGGTTCCAATAAGCATTCCTGAATATTTGCCTATTACACCGTTTTTCATAAATAGTATCATTAATACTGCTGATGCATTTGATAGAATAAAACCGATTATATTTGCATATGCAATGCGTTTGAGTGCATATATTGTCCTGTAATAATTGTTTCCCATCTGAGTGAATAATTTAAGGAATCCAATTATCAGAGCAAGCATAACCACTGCATATGGAACCTTGTCAAAATCCAGGAGCAGATTGAGTATGTAAGAACCGGCAGGACTGATTAGCAGTATAAATACTAATATATTTACAATGACTAGAAATATGTTGACAGAGAATATATACTCTTTCATCTCACCTGTTTTATGATAATCAGCATACAAACGCATCTGTGCCACATATATACCGAATATAAAGAACAGGGGTATAAAATTTATAATAGGGGTTAGAAGTCCCACTATACCGTATTCCGCAGGGGAAAGAATCCTTGTATACACCGGTAAAAGCAGCATTGCTCCGGCCTGTGTCAATATGCTCGTCAGTGTATATACTGATGTTCCTTGGATAAGTAATCTTGATTTTTCATGCATAATTAAAGATATTCCGCTATAATAGCATTGATATCATTAATACGATTATTCATATTATGTTCACTGAGCGTTCTCTTCATGCCTCTATCCGCAATATTTTGCCTTTCATTTTCATGTTCCATTATATAGTTGAATTTCTCTGCAGCTTCTTCATTATTCTTAAATGTCAATATTTCATAATCCGGTTTGAAATACTCCTCAATATCATCCTTATAATCCGTAAGTAAACATGTTCCCACACCGGTTGCTTCATACAATCTTATGCTTGCAGCATAAGATTGGGCAATATCAATATGCACATTTAATGTCACTTCTGAATTCATCAGCACATTAAACATATCAATTCCGAAAACAGGTTCCCTGAGATTCCCTGCTAATTCACTGCTGATTGATATGGGATGGGGTGCATTCCTCCACGATGATATTCTCTCCTCTATCGTTGTCTTTCCTTTGAACATAAATGCAGGTATCATTGATGACAGCGTCTTCTTAATTATATGTTTTTGTATATCGCTAAATGAGGGATTTCTGAATGCTGTATATACATGCAGGTCCGTATGCTTCATCAGATACTCAATGTATAATGCCCTTTTCATATGAGCATCTGCACCGCTGTATATGGAACCTGCAAATGTGAATTTCTCCCTATTATCTGCTGACTTGAGTTTACTTATGATACGCGCATCAAACCCATGTTTTACAAAATACGCATCTATACCATTGTTTTTCAATTCATCTACATGCGGGTTAAGACAGGTTATCACAAAATCATATGGTAAGAAACGGGTTATATTATTTATAAGCACCCCAATCTGGCTGAAATGCACCTTTATACTTGGATACAATTCCTTAATATGATGTACAAATTGGTAATCTTCCATTCCATCCCAGAATATTACATCAGGTTTTATTTCATGAATCTGGACTTTAAGAATATCAAATATATTTGAAGATTTAATACCATTCTCTCTTGCCCACTGCAACTGCATATCCTGTTCATTGTATATAATCTCATGTGCATCATTGCCAAGCAGATTCAAATAATAAGAAAATGAATCACCGTATACATAGTGATCATTCATATAGAGAGCCATTCTGTCCGCATATGATAAACCACTCATACTATGTTTTGTATGCATATAATCAATATAGTTTTTATAATACCTGGATATTTTAAGAAATCTGTAATTCATCTTTATTGCCAATGTTTTATAAACTTTTCTATATCTGAAAATAGGGCATGATTCTGCTGAAGCCATTTTATGTCCTTATCCCACCATCTGATATCACAGAGGGAATCTATCACATCATCACTGAATCTCATGCGTATCTTCCTAGCAGGCAAACCTGCGTATACTGCATAAGGTTCAATATCCCTGAGCACCAGTGAACCGGCTCCAATGACTGCGCCATCACCAATTGTAACACCCTGTGCAATCATTACACCCTGGCCTATCCAGACATCATTTCCAATTTTTACAATGCTGTCTTTTTCAGCATATTTAATTTCATCAAATAGGTTTTTGCCAGTAAATGAGAAACCTGCCTGTTTCCTGTTTGAAAAAAATGCCGGATGGGTTGATACATAATCAATTGGATGAGCCCCAATCAGTATCTTTACATCTGGTGCTACTGAACAAAATCTGCCAATAATGGTTGATTTCATTATGCATCCTCTGCTGATATATGTACCCCTGCCGATAATGGATGAGCTTATATCTGCTCCTTCATATACTGCATTATATCCTTCAAACCCTGTATGCCTGTTGAATCTAACATTGGAAGCAATAAATATTTTTTTTCTTCTTAACTGAAATCGTCTGAAGAAACGCCATACCGGCTTAAAGAAGTTCTTCATATAAATCATATTTGTTCAATGTACCATTTATATACATTGGCAATACCTTCTCTAAGGTCAGTTTTGTGTGACCATCCTAATTTATGGAGTTTTGTTACATCAAGCAATTTTCTCGGCATACCGTCCGGTTTGGTTAAATCATGTTTAATCTCGCCATTATAGCCGACAACATCCTTAATTATCCGTGCAAGTTCACCTATTTCCACATCCTCACCTGTACCGACATTTATATGCTCTTCATCAGAATAATTCTTCATTATAAACAGGAGTGAATCCGCCAGATCATCAACATACATAAACTCTCTGCGCGGTTTTCCCGTTCCCCATATTATGACCTCTTTATCATTCCTCATCTTTGCATCATGAAAACGTCTGATAAGTGCAGGCAGCACATGGGATGTCTTCAAATCAAAATTATCATTTATTCCAAACAGATTAGTGGGCATTGCAGATATAAAATCCACTTTATACTGCTTCCTGTAGAATTTGCATAATTCAATACCGCTTATCTTTGCAACAGCATATGCCTCATTTGTGGGTTCAAGAGGCCCTGTCATGAAATAATCCTCTTTTATGGGCTGAGGAGACATTCTCGGATAAATGCAGGATGAACCGAGAAAAAGCAATTTTTTTACATTATTCTCATATGCTGAATGTATGACATTTGCAGCCATAATCAGATTATCATATATGAATTCAGCAGGATAATTGTCATTAACCCATATACCGCCCACCTTGCCTGCCGCATGAATTACATATTGCGGCTTCTCTTTCCTGAAAAAGGTCTTGACCTGCTCTTGATTCCTTAAATCCATTTTTTCCTTATCAGCATAAATCGCATTTGTATAATGTTGTTCATCAAGAGCCCTCTTTACAGCCGAACCGACTAAGCCCTTGTGACCTGTTATGAATATCTTTGAATTTTTTTCCATAAACTCCTCTTTTTATTTGACTTTATATTATATTATTATTAATTATGATTGTCAACATACCATAAATTGACCTGAGATGGGATTGGAAGCGACTGGTGGCTGGTGAATTAGTGGCTGGTAGGCTGGTG
>CAZJAT010000044.1:0-8530 GCA_964544145.1 uncultured Bacteroidales bacterium
GCGGTTGAGGAAGATCTGTTACTGCCCCTACACAAATTTCTTCATCACCAATAACAGATTTACGAATATACATACACTTTTTCACCAATTCTCTTTGGTATCTATTTTTCGCCATGAAAATTTGCCAGATAATATCCTTGTTTTCAATTTCCTGCAGAGCTTTTTCAAATGGCTTATGGCCCACTTCATCTGTGCAGTTCAGTAATTGAATCTGCAGTAAATTATCATTTAAAACAGGTGAAATAAGCGTATTCCCATCTGTTTTGAATACAAAAACGCGCACATCCCTATAATTATATTGTGAAGTTTGATCTGATATCTCGGTGAATGCATTTCTTCCCTCACGTTCTATCAATTCTACTGCATTATCAACTATAATTCTTATGAATTCTTTTTCTTCATGCGGGTAATCTATACCCCCTCCGACAAATAATTCATTACCTTCAGGTGTTGTTACCTTAAAATGGCAAGATGATTTTGGAATAGGATAGAAATTTCCCGGTTCCCACCATGAGTAATGAACCCAAGCATGCGGATTATTCTTGTCTTCTAATGCATTTAATACAAGCTGAGTAATTTTTTTACCATTATGATCGGTTATACAACTTAGATCCTGACCTTCTAAATATTTCATTCCTGCATTATAAATGTTGTTTCCATTAATATCATATATGTATAAATAAAAATCTTTTGTATGGTAAATATCACGATTTGATTTGAAATAATCAATACTGCTCATCCCATCATTTTCTAATATCTTAGCAGCATTATAAACAAATTTTACTAATTGCTTGGTATCGCGATATTGATACATTGAGATGTCCAATGATTCATACTCATCTCTACAACCGGGAAAAAACAGTGTTGTCATTATACTAATGCTCAGAACAAGTATTGAAATAGATTTTGTGTTTATATACATTCTTCCCTCCGGAGGTACATATATTTTATTAGAATGTTTAAATAAATTCTGGTGTATTTTTATTATTTTGCCAAATGCCATTATTTCTCATGAAATAAATTATATCATTTTTAATATTTAAATCAATAAAATAAGAGACATTGTCAATTTGACTCTTTTAATTTTAACCGTAATTTGATATAATTATTATATGAAAGAGATACTAATAGTTGGTAATGGAGAAAACATCATAGAGCCGGAAAAGATAAGAGCATTTTCTGATATTATATGTGCTGACGGTGGGTATAGACATGTAAAAAATATCAAGAGTGATGTCCTTGTTATTGGTGATATGGATTCAATCGGCAAAACAAAACCTAAAAATGCTATTGTTTACCCTAAAGATAAGGATTACACAGATACTGAATTATGTATAAAATGGGCAATCAAAAATGGATATACACATATATACATTACAGGAATATATGGTTCAAGACCGGACCATTTTCTTGCGAGTGTTTTTCTGCTAGAGAAATACAGAAAGTATAATATAATGCTGCTAACCGATAATTATGATATTTTCCTCATAAAACCATATATAGAATACAGTTTTTCACATATGACAAGCAAGGCAGTTTCATTCTTTTCAATAAAAAACAAAACGCAAATAATTGAATCACACGGTTTTTTATATAATCTCAGTGGATTGACATTAAAGGTACATACACCAATAGGGGTGTCAAACAAAATAACAAAAACGGATGCTTACCTGTACTATGAAAAGGGGCTTTTGCTATGTTGTCTGGAAAACTGAGTATTATAATAATTTTTCTTTCCTTTTCTATTATCATCTTTGCAAATGACAAAGAAATTGTTGAGTATGCATTGGAAAATGCGGGATTCCCGGTGAATGCTTTGGAATACAAGAAAGATTTCGGAGTGAATGAGGAATACACGAATTTATATGCAGATAAGATACTCAATAATCCTCTTTACTTTTTTGATTACAGAGACAGCGTATTGAAATGCTTAGAAAAACCAATGATTGATGGTTATTACAGTGATATAAATAATATATTTGATTTGATTGGAATTTTCAATGAAGATATGATTGATATATTGCATAGTGAAATACCGCTTGATTTTAATAAATCAGTTTCAATTGTATCATTGATTCCTATTCTGTTTTTTGATGATTCGCTGGATTATTTATACAGAGGTGCTATAGAACGTAACCTTAATGCAACCGCCCCGATATGTTCTCTTGATGCTGAATCAATATTCGTATTCCTTAGGCATATAGAGCTAAATACATCAAGAATGGAAAAGCTTGTTAATGAATTTGTAGAGCAATTGCAGAAGATATATTCGTCAGGTTTACTTTCAAGTATTGATACATTTATTGAGGCAGGTCATGTTATAATAGGTTCATCTCAAGATGATGTATATTCAATGGACTGCGATTTTTTGATTGATCCGGGAGGAAATGATTATTATATTAATCAGGGAGGCGTTGTTTATCCATATACAAAACGTATTAAGTTTATTGCTGATTTTTCCGGTAATGACACATATATGTCCACAGATTCATTCTCTGTATCTTTAGGTGCTGTCAATGGAGTCTCAATTGTATATGATTATCAAGGGGATGATGTATATAGAACATATAATTTCTCGCAAGGTGCAGCTTTTATAGGTTTATCCATGTTGATTGATAAATATGGTAATGATTATTATTCATCCGGGATATTTTCACAGGGAGCTGGTGCATTCGGCAAGGGTATATTGATTGATATATCAGGTAATGATGTCTATACGGGTGCTGCATATAATCAGGGTTTGGGCTTTGTGAGGGGCATAGGAATGCTGATTGACTCAATTGGAAACGATACATATAGAAGCGGTACCTTTATGAGACACAAACCACTGCTTAAGGATGACTATCTGTCAATGGGGCAGGGATTCGGTATGGGTATGAGACCTGATTATGCAGGTGGTTTAGGGATATTATTTGACAATGAAGGCAGTGATTCCTATTATGCGTCTGTGTTTGGTCAGGGAGCTTCATATTGGCATTCAATAGGTATGCTTGTTGATCAAAGTGGCAATGATTATTATTATGGTGCCGAGTATCTGCAGGGTGCAGGTATTCATCTTTCAGTTGGGGGACTCTTTGACAATAGGGGAGATGATATGTATTTCTCCAGATTCGGTCCATCACAGGGTGAGGGTCATGATTTCGGAGTTGGTATATTAATAGATGATGAAGGCGATGATAATTATACTGTCTCAGGCGGGCAGGGTGTGGGACTTACCAATGGGGTTGGAATTCTTATAGATAAGAAGGGTAGGGACAATTATTACACATCAGAGAATATACATAGTGGCGATGTAACGAAGGCACGAGAATTCTATGGGTATGGTTTATTTATTGATCTTGAGGAGAAGGATTTTTTCTCGCACAAAACAGATAGCAGCATAATTAAGATTAAACATATCTATGGAATCAGATACGATGATACAGTGTCTGTCAACGAATCCTATCCTGATACGTTTAGTGTTGATAAAAATATGGAAATTGAGAAACTCTTTGAATTAGCTTCTATGTGGCAGGTAAGAGAGGTGATTCCATTGGTGCAGAAAGCAAGGAATACCTTGAACAAAAGGGATGATGCATTTGATTATATTGTCAATGAAAAAATGGATACGCAGAGTGGTTTGGAGCTTAGAGCAATTGTTTCATTCTTTGAATCAGATGAAGATAAATATGGTTATAAATTGCTCGAATTGCTTGATTCAAGAGATGAACAGATAGTAAAGAATACACTCTATGTGATAGGTAAAATAACTTATAATGATGCTTATAACAATGTGAAGAAACTTACAAATAGTAATGATGAATCCATTGTACTTAATGCTGTTCATACAATCGGTTTGATGGAAATTGCCGATGCTCTTGTTTATCTTACGGATATTTTCATGAAAACTGATAATTATAGATTAAAGATTGAGATTTTAACTGCCTTGAAGAATCAAAATGAGAATTATTATGAACTCTTTATCAATGAATTCAATGATAATGAGCAGCTTAATTATGCACTCGCCGGCTATCTTTCTTCATTTGATGAAGCTGTTGAGTTGGTTGTGAAAAAGGTGGATAAGGATTTTAATGATTATCTGATACTATATCTATATACAATTAATAGTCATAATAATACTATTATAAATGAGCTTATCGATGTAAATGGATCTGATTCTCCAAGAATAAAATTTTTGAAGAACAATATTAATTCACATATTAAATAATATCCCTTGACAAAATAAAATATAATGATAACTTTATATAAAGAAATTGTTATATAAAGGAGTGCGTATGAAAGTGCTGCTAACTACGCTCAAAGCATTGTCGGATAAGACGCGTCTGCGTATAGTGAATTTGCTGATGGAGGATGAGTTGTGTATTTGTCAGATTCAGGCTGTTTTGAACATGTCTCAACCAAGGATATCACGCCATATAAGGATTCTAAAAGAAGCAGGATTGCTGAAATCAAGAAAAGAAGCACAAATGACATTTTACTCCATAGTCATGAAGAGTGATAAAGTAATATTAGATGCGCTTAATGAAAATATGAAGAATGATAAATTGTTTAGAAAAGAGAGGAAAATAGGTATAAAAATTCCATTATGCAGAGGTCAATAGAATGAAAAAAATTACAGTATTATTTGCATGCGTTGAAAATTCATTCAGAAGTCAGATTGCTGAAGGGGTAGCAAAAAAATATTTTAATGACAGAATTAGTGCTTATTCAGCAGGTTCACAACCATCGGGCAAGGTCCACCCCAATGCCCTTAATGTACTTGAAGAAATCGGAGTTGATGGCAGGCGTCATTATTCTAAGGGTTTTGATGAATTACAAGAGAAAGATTTTGATTGTTTAGTAACAATGGGCTGCGGAGAGATATGTCCATTTGTTACCGCAAAGAAACACTTGTCATGGGATTTACCTGATATAAAAAATGACTCCATTGAAAAAATAAGAGTGCTGAGAGATCTTATAAAGAAAAAAATACAGAATGAAATATTGGAGGAATAAATGTTTATTAGGACTTTAAATATAATCATACTCATATTGATTGTTATGACAATAAGTGGATGTAAACCATCGGATAATATTAATAAGGAGCAGAATACAATAGACAATACAGCTAAGGAAAAAGCCATTTTAGACCAATCATCGGAAAAGAGCAATGGAAGTTCTGAAGATGAAGATATTGTGCTGAGATTTTTGGAAATTGGGTCTGATGGCTGTGTGCCTTGCAAGATGATGAGGCCTGTTATGGAGAAAGTTGAAGAAAAGTATTCTAATGTGCGGGTACTGTTTTATGAAGTATATTCAGATACAGGTAGGGTTGCTGCACAGACGTACAAGGTCCGCCTCATACCAACACAGGTGTTTCTGGATAATGAGGATAATGTAGTTTCAAGACATGAAGGATTCTATGCATATGAGGATATGGCAATATTTATTGACAGTTTCATAAGCGAGAATAAATAATGGAAGGAATTTTTACTTCTTTGACACAGATACTTTATAAGAGTGTTGCCCTGGCAATAGCGGGATCATTCATATGGGGCATATTGAGTATTTTGCTAAGCCCGTGTCATCTTGCAAGCATACCTCTGATAATTGGATATGTATCCCGCAATGAGACGAAGAATACATACACAGCATTTGTTATGTCTATACTGTTTGGCATTGGCATTTTGCTGTCAATTATAATTGTCGGTATCATCACCTATTTCACAGGTCATCTCATTGGTGATGTGGGTTTAGTGGGCAATATTATTGTTTCAATTATATTTATCATAGTGGGACTGTATTTTCTTGATATTATCTCTCTGGACTTCATAGGTATTTCACAAAAACACATATCAGACAAGGCGGGAAAGGGTGGTGCATTCATTTTGGGTCTTATATTCGGCATAGGCTTGGGTCCATGCACATTTGCTTTCATGGCTCCCGTTATGGGGCTTGTGCTGAGCAATGCATATAATAATACTTTCATATCCATAATGCTTATACTTGCTTATGCAGTCGGGCATTGCCTGCTTATTGTCATAAGCGGCACTGCAACTGGATTTGTGCAGAAAACGATTAATTTCAATGCCAAATCAAAGACAGCATTTATATTGAAAAAGTCCATAGGAGTAATAATTATATTGGCAGGTATTTACTGGTTTATTAAATCTATTTAAGGAGTAGTAATGAGTAATAGAAATAAACTTATAATTATCATACTAACATTTTTTGCAGCCTATTTTATACCATTCAGTAATGTCATTATACAAAAAGCAATTTCAGGAGCATTTCTAATGCTGCAGGATTATGCACAAAAGCATATTATACTTTGTCTTGTGCCTGCATTTTTTATTGCAGGAGCAATTGGGGTATTTTTATCACAGGGATCTGTGATGAAATACCTAGGGGCAAAGGCTAATAAAATTGTATCCTACTCTGTTGCATCCGTATCCGGTTCCATATTAGCTGTATGCTCATGTACGGTATTGCCGCTATTTTCCGGTATATACAGGATGGGAGCAGGTATAGGGCCTGCAACGGCATTTTTATATTCAGGGCCAGCAATCAATATAATGGCCATTGTGCTAACAGCAAAGGTGCTTGGTCTGGAAATAGGAATTGCCAGAGCTGTCGGTGCAATTGTATTCGCTATTGTCATAGGCCTGCTTATGGCAGTAACATTCAGGCATGAAAAGCATATTGATAATGACTTGGTGATTCCCGAAACAGAAGGCTCGATGAGCAGCAGGCAGAATGCCGTCTTTTTCTTTATATTGGTAGCAATACTTGTGTTTGCTAATTGGGCAAAGCCATCAGAAACATCTGGTTTCTTTTATATTATATATTCATTGAAATGGTATATAACGGGATTCATGGGACTAATATTTTCAGGCATGCTGGTGAAATGGTTCAATGTAAAATGGTACATAATGCTAATCACAGGTATTGCGACTGTATTATTGGGACTGATATTATATCAATACCCCATTCTTGCATTTTCGGCAGCAATTGTGGGAGTAGTGATAGGGCTGATGACTGCCGATAACAGGGCAAAGACATGGCTGAATGAGACGCGTTCATTCGCATTTCAGATATTGCCTTTGCTGCTTGGAGGAATAATGATTGCAGGATTTCTGTTGGGTATGCCAGGAAGCGGAAATGGTATTATTCCACAGGAATGGGTGGCATCGCTTGTAGGAGGCAATTCATTATGGGCAAATCTTTTTGCATCAATTGTCGGTGCATTTATGTATTTTGCTACTCTGACAGAGATACCGATATTACAGGGACTTCTGAATGCAGGTATGGGTAAGGGGCCAGCACTTGCGTTGCTGCTGGCAGGACCGGCATTGTCTCTTCCCAATATGCTTGTAATACGCAGTGTTTTGGGAAATAAAAAAACGATTGTATTTGTAACATATGTGATAATATTATCAACCTTTGGTGGAATGATATTCGGTTATATAGTTAAATAAAAGGAGTTTTAAATGATTATTAAAATCTTGGGAGGCGGATGTCCAAAGTGTAACAAGTTAACGCAAAATGCTCAAATAGCTGCAGAAGAATTAGGTCTTGATTACAGCATAGAAAAGATCACAGATTTCACAAAGTATGCAGATTACGGTGTTATGATAACCCCCGCACTTGTTATTGATGACAAACTCATCTGCTCAGGCACAATCCTCTCA
Organism: uncultured Bacteroidales bacterium; assembly: GCA_964544145.1. Lineage (GTDB taxonomy): Bacteria > Hydrothermota > 32-111 > 32-111 > 32-111 > CAZJAT01. Next base: position 7,671 of record CAZJAT010000044.1, read on the forward strand.
TCATCCGAAATAAAACCATTTATGAAATAAATACAAAGGGTCGGAGTGTAGATTGCTAGATTTATCATAAATAAATCATAAAATAACTAGTTTTATTTAATGTCAATCTAAAAGAAATGCTTGACAAAATATACAATTTAATATATTATCATACTAAGTAATCACTCTTGGGGTAGTTGAAAAAAAGAAATCTACTTTTCTACACTCCGACCCTTTAAATCCCCTTTTTGTGGTAATGGGGTATTATTGTTTTAGAAGGAGGATGGTGGCGGTGGCGTATTGTGTCGTGTGGGATATGGATAGGGATATATGAGTAATATGGAATTTATTCATAATATTCTGTGAAACCTCAATAATTGGTTTGCCTGTAATGTCATTGCTGATTTCCATATCCTGCCAATGTAATTCCTTGCCTATACCTGTTCCCAATGCTTTTGAGAATGCTTCCTTTGCTGCCCATTTGCCTGCTAGTGTCTGATATTTAATTGTTTTTTCTTTTACCTGATTTATCTCTGTGTTAGTGAATATCAGTTTTTCCAGTGATGGGTTATCTTTGAATTTTTCAATTATTCTTTTTATTTCAATTATGTCTGTTCCGATTTCAAAATTCATTGAATTCTCCTTATACGTCTTTCAAGTAGTATATACAGATAAACTGCATTGAACCATACAGAAATGGATGTGCCAAGAGCAAGGCCGGAGAGACCCATGCGGGGCATGAGAATTATGTTTAATATGACATTGATAATAGCGCTGAACAAGGCTACTTTTAGTGGTGTTTTAGTGTCCAATAATGCATAAAATGCTCTTGAAAAAAGTGTTGTCATACCCATAGGCATTAATCCAATTGAGTAGTAAAT
>CAZJAT010000045.1:0-3184 GCA_964544145.1 uncultured Bacteroidales bacterium
TATATGTTTAAAGTATATTGTCACAGAATCATAGATTCCGTTAAAGATGATTCTGCCGTCTATAAATGTAAAATCATTACTGTCACTGAGAATCTTTTCCCTGCTTAATATAAGTAGTGAATTGTCATATATTACCTGGTCAAAATATAGCGTATCATTATTAATTTGTTCAAAAAAATGAATATCCTGTTTTTCATCAGCATTTGAAACTGATTCCGGATTACCGGTTATATCTTCCGCAAAAGTCATAAAGTAGATAAGGGAAAAAAGGATATATAATATCTGTTTCATTTTGCTGGAATAGGTTTAACTGATTTTTCATTAAATTGATAAAAAACATCGCCTTTGACTGCTATCGGCACCCCTGCCTGATAAACACCTTTAAACCAAAGGCCGCCGTTATTAAGAATAAAGATACTGTCATGTTTCATTATATAAATTCTGCTGGATGATACAAAAAACCTATTGCAGGATGATGAATATATGGTATCGGGTGTCAGATTTCGGTCATAGCGTATAAGGAATTGATCAGTAAGAACAAAGAGATTATCATTTAAATCCCTTTCAAGCTGGTTCACATTGCCTGTTAATCTTATTGCAAAGTCACCTTCTGTCTTATTGTTCTTTAAAAAGTCTATAATACCATTTTCTTCATTATATAGATAATAACCATCAGAAATTCTTACAAAATATCTATAATTGGTTATAAGCGGAATCAATCCCTTTTCCCTGCCATCCTTGCTGATTATATGAATTGCATTATCAGATAACAGATACATTATATTTGAATACACATTTATATCTGATGCATAATAGGAAAGCTGTATTCTCCATTGAAAGTTATTGTCATACATTGATAGATAATTATTCTCTAAAAGAATAAAATTATCATTTATAGGAATAAGTTCGGCATAATACAATGTATCCGTTTTCATTGAAAACGAAAAGAACAATGAACTAATTGCCAGCCAGATTCCTGTCTGTTTGAATATCCTTAATATGATTATCATCAATTTTAACCGGATACTTCCCGCTGAAACATGCATCGCAGAAAACATTGCTATTCATTCCAACACCGTTTATAAGGCCTTCCAGCGACAGATAATGTACAGAATCTGCACCAATACTGTTTTTTATGTTTTCCATTGATGTTTTATTCGCAATAAACTCATCCTTTCTCTGCATATCAATACCTAAATAACAGGGGTATTTCAGGGGAGGAGAATAAACAGCAAAATGAACTTCTTTTGCACCGGCATGTTTCATAATATTAACAATTGATCTTGATGTGTTGCCTCTAACAATGGAATCATCTATTAATAATATTGATTTGCCGTCTATTTCTTCTTTAATGGGATTTAATTTCTCCCTCACTGCATCCATTCTGTTCATATTGCCGGGCATTATGAATGTGCGCCCTGCATATCTGTTTTTAATCAGCCCTTCCCTATAAGGAATATTCAGTTTGCTGGCGCATGAAAGCGCAGCTGTTCTGGATGTATCCGGAACAGGCATACATACATCAAAATGCTCCTTACTTTCAATCAGCTCTTCGGCTAATTTTTCACCAAGACGAAGGCGTGCTTTATATACATTTATATTATCTATAGTAGAATCCGGTCTTGCAAAATATACCCATTCAAATATGCAGGCATGCTGCTGTTTTTTCTGGACAACCCTTCTCTGCACGTCTTTTTTATCTGAAATAAAGATGACTTCTCCCGGTTTTAAATCCTCATACTCATCCATATCCAGTATATCCAGACAAACTGATTCAGATGCAAACACATGCTTATCGCCTTTTTTACCATATACAATTGGTCTTATTCCATGAGGATCTCTGAATGCGAGAAATCCTTTATCGGCAATATATGCAATCACTGAATACGAACCAACGACTTCATCAAATACACCCTGTACAGCCCTACAGATACTGTCAAAATCAGCTTTCTTTTCCTGTTCCAGGTGATAAGCAAAGATGTTCAGGATTATTTCTACATCCACATCTGAATTAATATATCTGTTATATTCATTCTGCAATTTGTTTTTCAGGAAAAAGTAATTTACTACATTCCCATTGTGTGCCATAATAATACCATATGGAGTATTCGTGAATACCGGCTGCGCATTCTCCACTCCGCCTTTGCCGATTGTAGGATAACGAACATGTCCCAGACCCACTTCTCCCTTCATCTTAAGCACATCATTATCATTGAAAGCATTTACAACAAGTCCTTCTGCGTGTTTTATATTCAGATGATTATCATATGTAGCAATTCCGCAGCTATCCTGACCCCTATGCTGAATCATCTTCAATGCTCTGTAAACATCAACAAAAGCACTTTTTGAACCTGTTAATCCGAATATTCCACACATATTTTATCTCCGTTTTTTAATTGATGTCCATTTACAAACTCTCTGCCTGTAACAATATTTTTTCCTGTTTCCTGAATTCTTATGATTTCCAATGACCCTCGTCTGCAGTTCATTATCATTTTTCTGTCTTCAATAATTATATTGCATAAATCACTATTTGTTTCTGTTTCCAGGATTTTACTCTGTCTTAATTTCACATTCCATTTATCTAATTTAGCTTTTATTCCAAATTCCGATAATCCGTTGATTGTATTATTTATTCGCTGAGCCTCATCATTACAGTTTATTATTAAATCTTCCTTGCTTATCTTATCCGCATAGCTTAATTCATCATCATTCTGTTCATAAAGGGATATTTCATCATCCCATTTAAATGATATAAACATCTCCGCTGCCAGTGATATTAATTTATCCTTTAAATCACATGATATTATATTTTTTTCTATGTTTAATGATTTCTGCATAATAATCGGTCCGGCATCCATCTTGGATATCATCTTGAAAAACGTTATGCCTGTTTCATTTATTCCATTAATAATTGCTCTATTTATGGGTGCTGCACCCCTTAGTTCAGGTAATAGGGAAGGATGTATATTAACAGACATTATCTTCGGAATATTGAGAATATATGTTGGTATATAGCAGCCGAATGAAAATATCAGGAAATAGTCAAATTCATGATTTTTTAATGTTTCAATAATATCTTTGAATGATTTGCAATCTAATTTAACAGTTTCTATGCCATGCTTTGCTGCAAAAAGAGAAGGGGGAGATTCAATAATCTTTCTCCCCCTTCCGGATTTTCTAT
>CAZJAT010000045.1:3284-7646 GCA_964544145.1 uncultured Bacteroidales bacterium
GCAAAAAGAGAAGGGGGAGATTCAATAATCTTTCTCCCCCTTCCGGATTTTCTATCCATCCCGGTTATGATCAATGAAGGCAGCCTGTCAGCAGGGAGCAAATCAAGGAAGGCTGCACTTACATCATCATTACCAAAATATGCATATTTATTCATTTACTTTCAGATCGTCAGTATCCTGGATAATTTTTGTAATAGTTGACTTAATAATTTTCATTTCAATCTTTGGTGCAACCTCAAGTGTAACTAAATCATCCTTAATCTGAGTAACTTCACCCAAGAATCCCGCCTGTGTAAGGACTTTGTCGCCCTTTTTCATCTCATCTAACATTTTCTTGTGTTTCTTTGCTGCTCTCTGCTGAGGTAATATGAACAACAGATATAGTGCAATAAACATCACAATAATGGGTAAAAAGGTTAAAAGCGGATTTCCCTGCTGTGCCGGTGCCTGTGTAAAAAGCATTGTTTTAATAAGCATTAAGCCTCCTTTATAAAAAACAATATCATAGTTATATATACTCCTTTGTCAACCTATAAGCTGAAGCAGAAATAGGTTGGGCTTATAGGGCTTATCCCAATAACTAAAACCCTCCTTCAAAAGCATATCCCTTAACTGTCTGTGTCTTGAAGGTATAATTATTTCAGCATATTCCTCATTAGAGAGACTCATTATGCACTTTTTCAGATATTTAACATCATCTATTTTGTATCTTGTAATATTGACTGCTGAATCATTATGTTTTGCATAAATTTTGAATCCCTTTGCCTGATATACATTGCAGTTGCGGTTGAGCCATTCTATCGCATTATGAGAGTTTTGGACAAATTTCCACCCTGCTGATATATGTTTCCTGTTCCACGCAAAGTCATTTGCTGATAAATATGCTTTCTTCAATTTCAGTTTGGATGTGTTCTTATTTTTTATATGAAGAATGGTATATTTCTCAATGATCTTGAAACCTGCCTTTTTTCCCATATGCAGTGATGCCTTATTATGATAATATGTTGAAAATTCAATATCTTTGATTGCCCCTTTTGCCTTCAGCTTTCCTGCCTTTGAAAATACATACTCACTCAGCAATTCACCATATCCTTTACCCTGATATGAGGGCATAAGCCGCAACCCTTCCAGCCAGAGGACATCTTGGAGTATAGTCATTTTGACTGTGCCGATAACCTGCTTATTGAGAACAGCTACGTAGAATCCACCGTCTATAAGCCATTCATCAAATACCCTGAATATATAATCATCTTCCCATATCTGGGTGGAAAGTTTCTTTATATCATTTTTATCTGCTGCGCGGGCTTTTCGTATATTAAGCATTATTCTCCGAAAACTCCTATTTCTTTAACAAGATTAATATTATAATCGGAATTTTCTTTCAATTGCAGTTTAACATATCTTCCGGTTTTATTCATCCCGTCAATAAGGTAATATCCTTCAAATTCTTCTGTTTCGGCTGCTGCAGTTCCCCAATCCAATGTATCTGAAGTGATATATACCTCAAAACCGCTTGCATTATCATCATTTGAACCATCCATTCCGTAAACTGCCAATGCATTGACTGTCTTCTCTGCTTCAAGATCAATAATAAAATATCTTACCATATCATTAAAAAGCCATTCCCATTCGTGGAATATTTGATTGGTAATTTTTGTAAACACTGAATCACCTTTACCCTCTATATAACAGGGTTTGGCTGCAGAAAGAAGTACCGGCACTGATGAATTGTATGTTCCTGTATTTACGGAAGAATAAAAATTATATGCAATATCCGTCTGTTTATCTGCTGGAGGATATACTGCTTCAACTCTCCATCCAGCGTCAAATCCCTGGAATACATAAGCTTCAATGTCATGAGAAGCGGTTTCTGTCTGCACTCTCCATAAATCATAATAGAATTTCCTGACAGCCAATGTATAATATTCGGGAGCACCCATATCACCTATGTCATCACTGTCCCAGCTGAAGGTTACTGTTTCATTATCCTGTTGAGCTGTAGTCCCTCCTTCCCAAAGTGTTATCTCCGGAATTTCATTATCAATCTCATATGGATAAAATCCCACTGAAACAACAGGTCCGTTAATTGAATCAAGATTTGCTATAACAACATAATTTGTTGAATTACCTGTAATAAATGCATCGCCTTTTCTGATAAATTCAAATTCACCATTTTCATCGGTAACTTCCCAGTCATCAGGATCCAAATACCAGTAATTGCTGAGCGATAAACCCTGCAATGATACAATCCACATACCCATTTCTTTTTCTGCATATGGAGTACCATCCGGATTAAGCAATGTTCCCCGTATATGTACAAGGTCATCTGCTGTATAGTTTGGAGCAAGACCACATGATGAAATTAAGATCACAAGAATAAAAATAATAGGAATTAGTCTTTTCATTATGACTCCCCTGTTAATTATCAGGATTTACATTATTTTCTTCAGCATCCACATCCGCTGTTTCCGGACGAGGTATTTCAATATGAACAGTTTCAACTGTTATGGATCCGAATATGGCATTAACTTCAATATTTACAGGTTTAATACCCTGTTTATCATTTAGTGTAGAATTTATTTCACCAATGAATGATGTCTTTTTTTCGGGTATTTTTGTCTCACCGAATACTGCATTGGAATTGATATGAATAGGTATATTATCAGGAATAAGGACATTAGCTGAGCCGAATATGGCATTAATCTCAACAGATTCTTTCTCCTTTAATTTATTGAAGTCTGAGAGATCAATATTCCCCGAACCAAAAATAATATTATATTCATTTTCAGTGTCATTAATCTCCATATTGGTTGCATTTGAAAAAACAATTGTGCTGGAATCCCTGTGCACAAATCCGCCGAATATTACGGACAAGCCCCAATATATCAAAAGAAATCCGAAGAGTATCCTGAATATTGGAATATTGATATTTACATAATTACGGAGAATAAATAATATACCTCCTATAATAAGTAATATACCCCAGAATGCACCGCCAAAAAGTTGAAATTTCATTCTGCCTCCTTATTTCTATTATTTTTTTTGATTGTCATATTACCGAAAACTGCGGTTGATATTAATGAGACATGCTCATCCTCCAAACCGGGATTAACATAATCCGTATGCTTGGACATAAATGATGATACACGGCCCGGTGTTCTTATCTCACCAAATGCAGTGTTGGCAAGTATGTTAACAGAGACATCGTCTGGGAGCAATACAATGACATCTGCGAAAACAGAGTTGACAATGACTTTTTTCTTGTGCCTTAGTATCATACTATCCGTAAGGTCAATAGTACCATTTCCTAAGACAATACTATATTCCCTGTCATGCTCATTGATGCTCATATTGGCATTTGGTGATAAAATATATGTGCATTTATCCTTTTTGGAGAATTTTCCGAAAACCATATTCATACCCCAATAAATGAGTAAAAATCCGAATAGGATTCTCAATAGAGGAAGCTCTATGCTTACATAGTGATTTAGTATAAGCACGGTTCCAATTATAATCAACATTATACCCCAAAAGAAACCGCTCAATACTCTTGTCTTCATAATTTTCCTCCATTTATTTACATAATACTGCAAAAATCAGTTTTTGTTAATACTTATGTGTGTTTTTTCACATTTATTTTTGGACAGTATTCTTCAATTGCACATGAAGAACACATGGGATTTATCGGTTTGCAGATATGCTGTCCCCATGTAACAAGCATATCATTATAAATAAGCCACCATTTTTTCGGCAATATCTGCATCAATGCAAATTCAGTTTCAAAAGGATTCTTTGTTTTTACAATATCAAGCCTGTTTGATATCCTGTGCACATGCGTATCCACACATATAGCCGGTATTTTGAAACTGAGTGCTAATACCAAATTGGCTGTTTTCCTTCCAACACCCGGCAATTCAAGCAATTGTTCAATATTGTCAGGTACATGCCCCCTATAATTATCTATAAGAATTTGTGATGTATTTATAATGGCTTTTGCTTTATTTCTGTAAAAACCGGCCGGATATATGAGCTTTTCAATATCCTTCGGTGATAATTCAATCATTTTCTTAGGTGTGTCGGCTTTCTTGAATAACCGTCTTGATGCAGCTTCAGTAACATCATCCTTAGTCCTCAATGATATCATAGTAGAGACCAGCACCATATATGGTGAAGCATTCTCTGCAATCATGCGCGATACGATGGGTTCTTTGAATTCCATATAATTTTTTTTCAATATATTTAGAATGCTGTTCATATGTTTATTCATATTAATCACCTTTTATTGTTTTGCTTTACTGATATTTTCTTTCAAAATACGTCCTTTGTCAATACAAATTGGTGGCTGGTAAACTGGTGGCTGGT
>CAZJAT010000046.1:0-6738 GCA_964544145.1 uncultured Bacteroidales bacterium
TGATAATCTAATAATAACTTAGAAAAAGGAGAGGAAAATGAAAAAATTCACACTATTACTGGTCATCCCTGTATTGTTTCTTACATTCTGCAATGCTCCTGTTAAAGCCGTCACAAAAGCGGTGGAATCAGCAGCTGAATCAGCGAAGGACAAAGCCGCTGAATCACTGGAAGATAAGATTGCTGAAGAAAACACTGAACCCATAGTGGTCAATGCCGCTGATGTTGAATCATTCTATAAGGCAGTAAAGACAATGAATGACAATCATGAGGGAATAGATTTTATGTCACCGATAATCGCAGCTGTCCAGGCTCAGGGAAAGGGATTGGATCTGGAAAAGGTCTTTGTTGATGAAACAGGAATGACACTTGAGGAATATGGCAGAATCAGTAAGGATATAATATTTGCTGAATCGGAATATCAGGGTGTCATTATGTCAAGAGACATATATAATCAGATGGAAAATGGTTATGAGAGATCCCTTGATGAGATGGATAAGCAGGAATTGACTGCTGAACAGAAAAAGGAATATAAGGCTCAATTGGAAAAACTGAAAGAAGAATTAAAACAATTAGAGGAAAAACTGGAATCAGCAGATGTAGAGAGAATTGAAGCCAATCATAAGATTATTATGGAAATCAGTGAAAAGTGCGGATTTTAATATTGTTCAATAGTAAATTTCTTTAATTTCTTTTTGGTATTTTTGGGCAGTAAAAACCGAATGCGGGTTCCCTTATAGAACTCGCATTCAAATACATTATTGCCCTGTTCATCCCATTTTTCCATTAATGAATTATGTGTCTGCAATGTAAATTGGTCTGATATCATTATCATTGTCATCAGGTGTTCAGCAATTATCTCATTATCTGAGAAATCAAAACCCGAGAATGGCAGATTTATCTGGAATAAGGCCTCAACCTCATTCTTCATCTGATACTTATCCTTAATGGACTGCAGCAGACCCATACCTGAGTCAATGACCGTTAATTCCATATCCAATGGGTCCGATTCCAGCTCTATCTGGACAAATGGCGATTTGGTGTGTCTTTGTACATTATCAATCAATTGATACAGTACAAATTGGATAATCTCAAAACAATTCTTATTACACTGTTTTCTGATATTTGCCTTAGACAGGAAATCACCTGTAATAATATCTGTCGGCATATGGGTTTCATATATCTTGGAGAATTGCTCAATATGATTATCATCATCATTCTTTACCCTGTAGAATGCACCTTTTGTTCTGCCTGTTTTGATAATCTTTCCCTCTTTGACCAGCAATTGCAGATATCTGTTTATCATCTGTCTTGATATATCAAATAGTGATTGCAGCATCTTGGTGTCTGCCTGACCGGCATTTACTATGAAATCATAGATTTTATCTTTAACTGACATAATATCATTATATATATTGTCAACCTATTGTCAACTCAATCGCTTAATAATATCTATTGCTTCACTTGAGGCATGTGTATCTCCACTCCGGCATTATATCCCTTTGCGGTCAACTGTAGAATATTACCCTTTTTTAGGCTTAATTCTACAATACCATTGATAGATTCATTGACCTTTGATGTCATTTGTCCGGGTTTTGGGGCAGGTAAATCACCTCCAATACCTTTATGCATCTTTATGTCCATTTCATATTGCCTGTTTTTTAATATAATATGGGCAAAATCGCTTTTTACTGTTTTTAAAGAATAATGGGACCCATAATATGTTGCAAATGGAATTATCTTATTATTATACATCAATCCCGCTATAAGACCCTCAAAGGAGAATTCCCCCACAGGTATATGAGCTATAGACATAAATAGGGACATATTTTCATTATCAAACCGATTGCATTGCATCCAAATCCATGATAATGGGAATGCAGAACCCCAGTCCTTTTCAATATAGCCCCTGCCTCCATTCATATCTATTCTCTTGCCATTCAATTCTAAATAACCATTAATCTCATGATGCATAGATACTATGCCATGATTACATTGCATAAATGGTATATATGAAAATGGCCCCATCACACCAGGTGCAAATACACTTCTGGGCCATCTATGCATATTGTCTATGTCAATATGCCCTGTCAATCTGATATCCTTTTCTATTGAAAGATGAATATGATTTAGTGTAAAAATATTTTTATCTATACTTACAGCAAACGGATTATCCGATGCAGTAAATGCTGACGAGGCATACGGGAAATAATATGCTGTGCTGTTTTTTTGTAGGAATTGTATGAAAGAATGGCTGTTCCTGCTGCTGCCTTTAACAATACCCGGTATCAATGCAAATACATGTTCACCATTTCTGTCTTCAATCTTATAATACCATCCTTCAAAGAAATTCCTTCTATTGTGTCCATGATATAAAACACTATTTTTCCGCATTTATTTGCCTTTTATTGAGTGTGCATATTTAATATATTGTCTTCACATTTGTATTGGTAAATGATATAGATTAATTTTGAGGCAATCTTATTTTCACAAGATTTATAATATTGAATATATTTACTCATATATACTGAAATTCTCCTCTTTATCAAATATATAGGGCCCTGACTCGGGTCCCCAAACATGCTTGTGGTTTCTGTCAAAACCCCTATCCCATGATTTGAGCATCTGCTTTGTGATTATTACCTGTGACTGTGCATAACTGGCATCATAGAGTTCTGATTTGCATGCACTACCCACGGTATTCCCCTCAAAAATCAATTGGCATTTTCTTGATATCACAATGGAACATCCATGTTTGAGTATTAATGAATCTTCTGTCAGACAGCTGAGTAATTGGCTATTATTATAACAATTGATAAATTGTTCTTCTGATTTGATAGTATATACATTGCTCTCATATAAACCGTCTCTCAATTCCTTGAGATTATAGATCCTCTGTCTGTAGGGTTTGTCATTATTTTCGTGTAATGCCTGTTCAACATATATCCATATACCATCATGCCTTTCACTCCATATGGGATACATTATCAGGTCAATATGATAATAATTGGTGTCTTGAGCTGATTGTTTATATGATGAAAACCTTCCAGTCATCCAATCACCCAGTTTTAGAAAATCATCAGTAAAAACATATGCTTCATTGATTGATTGTTTAGCACATCCAGTAAGAAGAATAATCAAAAATAATAATATACATACCCTTTTCATATAACTCCTTTTGGGCATTTTAACATAAATTGGCTAATATTCAAGCATCGGATTGTATTGAAATAACCCTGTTTTTACCGGATCTCTTTGCAATATACAGTTTTTTGTCTGCACTCTTTATAATTATTTCTATATCCTTTTTTGCTTCTCCATTGCACAACCTGCATTCGGTTCCTATGCTTAATGTAGCATTATGGCTGTCCTGTCCCTCATACTCAACAGTCCGTCTGATATTCTCAGCCATATCCTTAATAAGCACATTGTCACAGGGAGATACAAATACTACAAATTCATCCCCTCCATATCTGCCTACAACATCAAATGTCCTGATAGAGTTTCTGATTATATTTGCGGTTGTCTTAAGCACCTTATCCCCATATTGATGGCCATATGAATCATTGAGCACCTTAAAATCATCTATATCAATCATCATTATGCCTGACTGTAATTTATTTGAATAACATGACAGCATCAAAGGAATGACAGAATATACAAATCCGCGCCTGTTCAATATGCCTGTTAATGAGTCAATTGTACTCTGTTTGGCAAGATGTTTGTTTTTAAACCATAATACCTGAATAATTTCAGTCAGCAGGTCTAATCCTGGGGATTTGTGTTCATATCCTCTTATGCCTTTGAGAAAATTATCTATATGTGATTCATAATCCAGCATCTCCAGTCCCTCAAACGGCATATTGCGTATAAACTGCATTAATGCCTCCAGGGCAGGGTGAATCAGATAAAACTCCAATCTGCATGCAATAATAAATGCCTGGTCTTCATCAATATCTATACTGTTTTCCAGGAGCGCATCAATCTTTTTGTTAATCATGTTTAAATTGCCTATTATCTCATTGGGGTCTTCATAAATTTGGGGAATTATTTTCTGCTTTGCTAATTCTTCCAGTGTTTTCCAGCTTTTAATATGTCTGTATTTATATGATGCCATATCTTCCCAAAATTCCCTTGATTTATTATTCTTGAAAAAGGCAGAAAAGCCGTCATAGATGAGGAATGCACCCTCATCCAGCGATCTGCACATTGAAATTATCTTATATATGCCGTCTTCCATAACACCCCACAAATACTATTGTATTTCATGAAATTATCTTTGTCAAGTCATTTAATGGGGTATACAGGATTATTCCCTAGTTCTATCATAGATTCTGTATGTCTGATATGCGAAGCTGACATCACTCTCTTCATTAACCGTTTCAAGCAGAGATTCCCAAATGTATGATTCTGATGAGCGAATATTCTTTGGTTCAATAAGATATCTCAATGTCAGTTGAACTCCGAATTCCTTTGTATTGACATATACAACTGGTGTCAGTTTTGTATAATATATGAGGAATTTCCTTGATGCCGCTTTTATGCTCTTCTGTGCTGTTTCATTGAGATGCAATGCATGATTATTGCCTATTTCCAATAATATAGTCTTCATTTTTTTCCAATCACTCTCAAATGTTATTACAACAGGTATTTCATGCCATATATAATTAAATTCCTTTGTATAATTAGCAAGTGTCTCAACCATCACCTTTCCATTGGGTACATGAATAACCCTTCCCGTGCTCTGCTCTGCATTAATCCTGTGTCCTATTTCTAAAATAGAGAATTCAAATATACGTATATCAATCACATCACCCATTGTGTTGCCCACCTCTATCCTATCACCAACCTCAAAGGGTTTTCTCCAGACAATAAAAAACCAGCCCGCAAGATTTGCCAGATAATCCTTCAACGCAAGAGCAATACCGGCTGACAATAATCCGAGAAATGTAGCAATAGAACTAATGCCTGCAATCCACATCCATGCAAGTATAATGAATGAGATAATGGAAATGGTATATGCAACAACCTTTCGTCCTGCATAGCGCTTGTATGCATCCTCTGTTCTGCTCATCAGTATTGCCGTTAAGAGGCGTTTCAAAAGCCATGAAAAAATAAATAATAATATGGTTACAATGATTTTTACAAATACTATTGTATTGATTCCCAATACATCCTGTGCCCAATGGAAAATATTATTCATGATTTTATTATATCATATTTATCTATAATAACAATATTGCTTATCTGATATTTATCAGAATAATTCCGCACATAAGCAGTATGAGAATTATTATCTGTTTAATAGAAAGTTTGGATTTCCATATGAATTTATCAGACAGAACAGAGATTAAGGCAACGCCTGCACCCAGCATGGGATATGCTATAGCAGCGGGTATGCTGATTAGGGATTTCATGAAGAAATAACTTGTCAGCTGATTAGGGAAACCCAATATCAAACCAAATATAATGGCATTGGGGCTGAATCTCTCCCTTTTAATGAGAATGATCAATGCATTAAATACAAATGCAGCTGCAAAGAGAAAAAACAGATATGTATTAATAGAATTATTCCCATAATATTCATAGAATTTCATACCAAAATCTGATATCCCTGTTAATAGAAAGAGCAGAAGCAGTAATATTATACTTAATCTGTTTTTCATCTGACCAAGCATAAAGAATGTTATAATAATAACAGCAATACCTATAAAATTGACTGTATGAACGGATTCCTTGAATAAGATGAGTGAAATGATGATAGGTATTATCAATGATATCCGCATCACTGCAATAGATAATGACATGCCATTTTCCTGAATATTCCTGTTCAATATGAGAAAATTGATAAGATACATGACTCCGACAATGGATCCCATTGTATAGTCAAAGACCTCAACCCCTGCAAATGAAAACGGATATAAGAGATAGCTTAGAATAGCGGCAATAAAATAGTTTGACAGAAATACATATAGAATGGATTCCTTGTAATTTTTCTGATAGTATTTCAGCATATTGGCTATAATGACAGACATCAATATGCTAATTATAAGATTTATCATAAATATATCTCCATAGTGTGGCGTATAATATCAAATTATTCATAAAAATCAATACCCTTTGACAATTTTGTCATTATAATTACATGTTTGTTAGGATATTTAAATATATGCTTTTGTAAGCTATTGTTTTTAATGGCTTATGCATGGCACACACATTGCTTATTTAATGAGAAACTGGAGGTTACAATGAAAAAACTTATTACTGCACTGCTGATTGCTTCACTCATGATTGTTTCACTCATTCTTACTGCTGAAGAGAATAATAATCAATATAAGAATGAAAACAAAGGCACATTACAAAACCGCGAACAGAACCGCAATAATGATAATGGTGAAATGAAAGGAAATATGGAGAATAAACAGTACAGGAATCAATACAGGGATGCTGATGGAGATGGTATATGTGACGGAGATGGTGATGGACAGCAAAACAAGAATCAAAATAAGAATCAAAGAAAGAATCAGAATAAGAATCAGAAAAAGAATAATGGAGAATCACAACCGCAACAGAGAAATCAGAATAAAAAATCATAAGAATTTATAAACACTCTCTCTTCTTTTCTCAAGAGGGGCATCCTTGCCCCTCGTTTTTTTTGCCTTTTTTTTAATATCCCAAATATTTATCAGCTATTGATGATAAAATAATATTTGATTTTATCCCAAGGCAACATCAAGCA
>CAZJAT010000047.1:0-4846 GCA_964544145.1 uncultured Bacteroidales bacterium
GTTATGGGAACACAGATGAAATCCGGGACTGATATAGAATACCTTGAATCAAATTGGAGGAGTAAACCGAATATCATAGCGCTTAATAATCACCTATTCCCCGGAATCATAAAAGATGATAAGATATACTCAAACATCAATGTTTGTCAGAAATTTCAGAATAAGGATAAGCACTCTTTCAGCAATGAAAACGGAAAGGGGTATTTTGAGATAGGAATAGCAAAGGTGAAAAGCAGAAGTAAGGTGCTTCCGGGCATAATGCTGGGTGATGAGAATGGTAGAGGCAAACTTCATGATATCATAGAGGATCTGCTGACCAGGGGGTACAGTCAGTCATCTATAGCCATTCTTGTGAGAAACAACCCCGAGGGCAGCATGATAGCAGAAACCCTCTCCGGGAAAGAGATAGCCGGCCAGTCAATAAATATTCTGTCTGCTGACACATTATATATTGAGGATAATCCGTATGTGGATTTCATTATAAGTTTATTGAGATTCTCTATGAACAGCAGTGATCTAAGTGCATTTTTCAGAATAGTATATCTATGGAAAGAGATCAACGGAGATAGTGCCGCATTCAGGAGCGCCGAAAGGTATGCCCTTGACCGGATATCCGAAAACAGGATTAAGAACAGAGGTAAGAAGAAAGATGAGAAAATCCCGATTATCAGTTTCAAACAGATGAGTGAAACACTGGAAACTCTATGGGGTAAGGCAATTTATGATTGCTACAAGGATAAAATCCTTGCAACTGTTAACAATGTGAGTGTTTTCGAGAGTGTCAATCTTGTGTTGGAGCAAGTAATCAATCCGTTGTGTGATGAATATACGCAGTCCATACCGTATATCAGCAAATTGAGGGATGCGGCATACAGTAGAATGAAAGATGATAATATGCTGTCCTTCATTAATTATTATGATGAATACAAACGCGAAATGAAAATTCCTCCCCCTGCAGGTGGGAATGCCATTACAATATCAACCATACATAAATCAAAGGGTCTGGCTTATGATGTTGTTATTATACCTTTTGCAAACTGGAAGGATACCAGGAAAGGATTAACAATATATAATGAACCTGAAATGGCAGTGAAGTATTCAGACTTAGAAAAATATTCCGGAAGCGAGAATCTTATTGCTGACCCTGACGTTAAAGAGATGATTAATGCAATACTTACAAAAGAGAAAGAAATGCTGTTTGATGATATTAATCTGCTATATGTTGCAATGACCAGGGCAAGGAAAGAGTTATATTTATATACCCGGTATAGTAAGAAGGATAATAATAAACATGCTGACTCAATAAAAAAGATTTTATCAGCGTTTCTGGACAATTTGAAATCTGACAATATAATTATCAGCGATGACAAGTCGTATCAGCTGACTATTTACTCAGGAGGCGCAAAGCCGGTTTTTGAGAATGTTGCAGAGGAGAAGGTTACCCTCCTTAAGAATAAACTCACAATAAATAATCATAAAAAGCATATGTTCATTGAGAGAAAAATGCGTAATCTGATAATGAAAACCAAGGAAACAGATCAAATATCAGAGGGAAACATACTTCACTTTGCATTATCCCTGATAAATCATGCGGATCATATTGAACCTGCTGTCATTGAAATGCTGAAAGAGGGATTGATAAATTCAGCAGAGCAGGGAATGTATATCTCCATATTAAGCGAGATCGTAGAAAGTGACGAGTTCAGGATAATGTTTGACAGCGGATACGAAATTCTCAATGAGAGAAATATTGTCTATAAAAATGAAGTCATAAGACCGGACAGAGTAATGATAAATGACAAGGATGTTATGATATTTGATTATAAGACAGGCGTGCATGACGGGAAATATGAAGATCAGGTGAAAAAATATATGAAGGCATATATGGAAATGGGGTATAATCCCAAAGGGTATATTGCATACACTGCTGACAAGAAGCTTATTGAGGTGAAATTATGAGATTTTTAAAGCATGTCTATGAAAAAGCAATAACATACAAAACCAAAGATACGACAATAATATTGCCGTCACAAAGGGCATGTGTATATATGATTGAGGAATTCAAAAAGAGCGGAAAGACAGGATTTCTTCCTGATATTATTACAATGGACAGGTTTGTGCAGAAAATGAGCGGTTTACAGACTGAAGATCCTATCAATACAGCACTATATGCATACAAGATATACTGCAGGCACCTTGAAGATATAAAGGATTTTAACGCATTTATCCCTGTCTTCTCAATGATGCAGAATGATTTCAATGACATAGACATGTATGGAGTTGAATTTGATTCCCTGAATAGCCTTGAGGATATAGCAGGTCTTGAATATAAGAAGGGTATATATGCTGAAAGGTATTTTAATGTCATGGGGGTGTTCAGGCATATTTACAGAGAATTGAATGAAGAACTGAAATCAAGGGGAACAGGATACAGGGGTATAATATACAAGGCTGCCCTGAATAGAATCAATGAAATAGAAGTGCCCGGAAACATCATCTTTGCGGGGTTCAATATTCTCACTCCCGTGGAGAGGGAAATAGTAGACATATTGATTAAAAAATCACATGTGGATATTTTATTCAGCATACCGGAAATACTTCTAAAAAATAAGCATGAGGCGGCTTTTTTCATAAATGAATATATGACAAAATGGCGTAAAAATGCTGCCAATATAGAATGCAGTACGAATGAGAAAATAAACATATATGAATATTCAATGCCTACAGATCAGGTGAAAATACTTGAGGAGGTTTTTGAATCAGAGAACGGGGCAGTGGTCTTGTGTGATGAATCACTTATGATACCTGCTGTGAACGGCATTCCTGCGCATATTAAAAAAATCAACATTACAATGGGATACCCGATACAATTAACCCCTGCATTCAGATTCTACAAATCAATAATGCGGCTTCATATTAATAAAACCAACAGTGGCTTTCACAGAAAGGACATTATTGATTTGATTGAAAACAGATATATGATTGATTTGCTCAGAGGGAAAAAACAGGCGGTTAGGGGCAGGCTTAATAATATTAAGGACATATATATTGATTCTGAATCCTTATTCTCGGAAATTATCAATGTGCAGGAAATCGGTAATCTATTCAACTGGTATGATGATACTGGGAATCTGCTGCCGCCCACGGAAATTATTGACAAACTGATTTCAATATATCAGGAATCGGGTGAAACATACACAAATGATAAGAAAGACAATGACCAGTTGAAAGAAAGTATTTTGATAAAAATGGTGACTGTATTTAACAGATTGATTACAGTCTTCAGTGAGGAGAAGGATATAATAAGGCATAATTCTGTTGGCAATCTGGATTCACTTATAACAGGCATATTGACAGATATGAATATCCCGTTTTCCGGCGACCCGCTGCAGGATTTCCAAATAATGGGCTTGCTGGAAACAAGATGCCTTAATTTTGACAGAGTGGTTATAATGTCAGTGAATGAGGGCATAATACCGAAAGGGAAAAACACAAATTCCTTTATTCCGTTTGAAGCAAGAGAAACATGGCGTCTGCCGACATATCGTGATAATGATAAACTGTTTTCATATTATTTCTACAATCTTATATTGAGCAGCAAGGAAACATATATAACGTATGCAAACTCCGGTGATGAGAATTATACCGAACGGAGTAGATTTATTGAGCAGCTGGAATGGGAAAGCAGAGAAGACGGAATTTTCAAGACCTATAATTTCAGCCCTGTATTTGATATAACAAGCGCCGGTAATATAAAAGGGATAAATGAGATAAAGAAAACTGAAGAGATGATAGATATATTAAAGGGCGGCAGCTTTTCCTATTCCGGTATATCGTCATACATCAGAAATCCAATAGATTATTATATGAATTATGTACTGGGCATAAGAGAGGAAAATGAGATAGACGAGATAGGATATAAAGAGATAGGCACTGCCGCGCATGATGTACTTGAAGAACTGCTGAAAACCCAAATAGGCAATATATATGATGGCAGTTCGATACGGCTGAATGAGCTTCACATAGATGAGCTCATAGATGCGGATTTTAAAAAAATGAACATTATGGACAGCAGCAAGGGTAAACCCTTTATCATGAAAAGGGCTATAAGGGAAATGGTCAAGAATTTTCTTGAGAAAGATATTGAACGCAGTAAAGGTAAAACAACACTGCTGGAGCTTGAAAATAAAATGACAGCGTCCTATGAATTGGCAAATGATAAACTGAACCTATTCGGAAGATTTGACAGAATAGAAGAAGTTGATGATAGGGTGATGATAATGGACTACAAAACAGGGACTGTTGAAAAGAGAGAATTGAGGATAGACATGGATGAAGACTTTGAACAGAAACCCATAATTGATATTGCAGAATGGAAGGACAAATTGAATCAGGACAAGAAATTCCAGTTGTTGTTCTACGGTTATGTGGCATGCCGTCAGGAGGGCTGGGAAAACAGGAAGTTAAATATGGGCATATATTCATTGAGGAATCCTTCTGAAGTATTTTATCTCACTGATATGAATGGCGATCCGATTGTTTATACTAAGGGATCCGTAATCGACAATGCATTTGAATCGGTTATGAAAGGTATTATAACAGAGATGCTGGATATCAACATTCCATTCAAGCATATTGAGAGAGGGGAGTGGGGGTAAGGAAAGTTACAAGTTACAAGATTCAAGTTACAAGATTCAAGTTACAAGATTCAAGATTCAAGATTCAAGATTCAAGATTCAAGATTCAAGATTCAAGTTACAAGATTCAAGTTACAAGATTCAAGATTCAAGTTACAAGATTCAAGTTACAAGATTCAAGATTCAAGATTCAAGATTCAAGATTCAAG
>CAZJAT010000047.1:4946-6668 GCA_964544145.1 uncultured Bacteroidales bacterium
AGGCGGGATGAATAGACGAATAAAACGGGCAGTAAATCAAATTCAGCAAAACATGAAAAACGGACAACGGAGAACAGAGAGAAAGAGAGGGGAGAGGTGTGGGTACACTACATTGCGAATTAAGAATCAGAATTACGAATTGGGGATTAGAAATACATAGGTACAATGTACAGAGAATGAATCCTGGTTGAATGTGTCTATGGTAAAGGTAAACAAGGTCCAGTATATAAAAAATTAATAATTAAAAAACATATTGGGATTATAGATACTGAATCCTCTTTATATCTATTGGGAGACAGTCTCAGTTACTCTATCATTGTTTTTAAATAATTTATCAATATTGAATAATTGATTTAATAACACAGCCAATATTGTTGTTGTAGGCAATGGGTCTGTGAAGAATACTTGAATAAATTCAGGAGCCCTTGAATATAAGCTTGGTAAGAATCCTGTACTTAAACCGAAAAACAGTGATATTCCTACAACAAATGTCTTGCGGGAATCCCACTTCTCGCTGAACATTTCAATAAGACCAGTACATATCATGAAACATCCGGAGAATATGATGGAAGCACCTAACACTGGCTTTGGCATAACGGATAATATTGAAATAATCTTTGGACAAAATGCAAGTATGACAAAAATAACTCCTGCACCTACACTTATCCATCTGCTGACTACTTTTGTAGCTCCTGCTAATCCAATATTACTGGAAGATGTATCTACAGCCATTCCGCCAAGTAAACCAGCCAAAGCTGTAGAAAAACCGTCAGCTAATAATCCTTTGCGAATAGGTGTGAAATTGGGTTCTTTTAGATCAGGTTCAGATATTTTCTGAGCTGCTAAGAGATTACCAAATGATTTTAATGAACCGCTTATGGCTATTACAACAAATGGGATTATCATCTTTAAATCAAATTTGATTCCTCTGAATTCAGGTCCTATAACAGGTAATGAAAAAAGTGAAAAATCTTTCACTGCTAAAATATTCTGCCAGTATTCAGGGATCAGTATAAGTGCAAGTATCCAACCTGAGAGCATGCCAATAAGTAAGCAATACATCTTAATAAGTCCTTTCCCCCATAGATTAGTTAAAACCATTACTAATAATGAAAACAGACCTACAATAATATCTAAATTTCTGATTGCATCACCCTGAAAGGTGAGCCCGAAAAAAGACGTGACTGATGATTTGATTACACTTATACCAACCATGGTTACAACTAGACCTACAATAAATGTAGGAAATACTTTTTTCATTTTTTGTATTACAGGAGCCATAGCCATTTCAACCAATCCTGCAATTATTATCATTCCTCTCATCAAAGGAAGACCGCCTACCCAAGCGGCAGACAAGGATAGACTAAAATATGATGGGCCGCATAAATTAGGGCACAGATAACCGGAACCTATAAATGGCAACCCAACAGATTGTACAATAGAACCTAATCCTGCTGCCAGCATAGAGAATGCAATCAGTGAATTAGTAAAGTCATGTGAACCATTCATCTGACTAGCAAAGAGTATGGGAAGTCCGAGTGACATTACCATAAGAAGCACATGTTGAAATGATAGTACAAACAAATGTCCTACAGGGGGTACCTGATTTACAGAATATTCATATTTTTTACCGATTTTCTCCATAAATTGGCTCCTATTTTAATAAGGCGGTTGAGGAAGATCTGTTACTGCCCCTACACAAATTTCTTCATCACCAATAAC
>CAZJAT010000048.1:0-6530 GCA_964544145.1 uncultured Bacteroidales bacterium
CTTTTTTCTTGCCCATTCTGCGTAAGTGAATATTAACCATCAAGCCTCCTGTATAAAATTAAATAACCTTACGTTGCCTTTTTGTAGCAGTTTATTATAATAAAGCATAACTGTTTGTCAATAGCATAAAAATATAATATATAAATAGTACACATAAATATGTAAATCGAATTTTTAATAGCCCTGGGGTTAAAAATATGAAAAAATGCCTATAATTTAATAAATAGAATAGCTTACGACTTTGTGAAAAAAATAACTCTTATGTTTCATAAAAAAAACAGCACATTTTTCTGATCATTACATATATAATAACAGGATGACACTGTTATCATAATTATGCGTAAAGGCAGTGATATAGATTATTTTGAGCATTTTATATGGATATGTACAGTATTGAGTCATAATAAATCTCCCTGTAAAACAGTGCAGAGTTCTTTGCGAAACATAAAAAATGCCCAAAGGTGCAATCGGGTAAATCAATATATATAGACAATTAGAGGAAAAATGTCATATTTTTAACCCCAGGGCTAAGTCATATAGAGGAGTGAAATATTCTCAATCAATTCATATTGATTATTTTTATTGTCTGATTTGATTTATTTGTTTTGAAGATTATATAATATATACCAGTACATAAATTATCTGGAATTATTATGCTATGCTTACCGTAATCAATATATCCATTGAAAATTTGCATTATCTGTCTACCTGTTATGTCAAACATAGTTACTGTTAACTCACAAGGCATATCCAGAGCAAAATCTATTGTATTTGTTTCAAGATTGAAATGAATATCCTGTTTATTAAATATTGGATTTATGCAAATACCGCTTGGGGAGAATGAACCCCCAAGCATTGCCATACCCTTTACAGGAGTATCTTCTGTGTATATCTTGATATGTTCTCTTGACGGGACTATTGTATCACCTATTTCAATTGTGGGAATACCTAGTGAGTCGCTGAGTTCCAATATGCACTGTGTGCTGTCTGCACTCCAACTGCAGTTTTTTATGTTCCCGGACGAATCTTTCCATGTGTGACCACTGTTCAGCATAAACGTGCTGTCTATATTAATACTGTTTATCAAAGGTGAATTACTCCTATTACTAAAATATAGCACAACATAGTCATCATTGTCTATGCCTGTCTCCGGTATGCTGTCGCCTTCATAAGCCACTGCTGAATCCAAATGAAGAACAACTGATGAATCCTCAAATATGAGGGTATTCCATTCAGGAACTTCATCTCCTCCCCCCGAGAATACTATTTCATCATAACCATTGTCATTGAAGTCATGGCATCTCACATGAGATTGTATGAGCCCGTAGTTGTCATGCCTGTAATAAAACTTCTGCTCAAATGTATTGTCTGAGGGTATGTCAAATACATAGAGGTCAATGCCTGCACTGATAACCAGCTCATACTCACCATCGCCATCTGTATCTCCCCAGCACATATCACTGCCTTCAACAAAACTATTGTCTGAGGGGACCTCAAATGTCCTAACCCATATTGTATCCCAGTAATGTACACTATCATACTCTATTATCCTGAATGTATAGGAGGTAGGGTATATCTCTCCCTTATTTGTTATTATTTCATTCCTGCCGTCCCTGTCTATATCAGGCAGTATCAGGTAATTATCCGGTTGATTGATGTTGTAACTCTCCTTATTGATAACTGTAAATGAGTCCTGCATACTGTCAACTGATTCAAGCCAATAGGTTGAACCGTGGACAGCAATGATTATGTCACAGTAATTGTCACTATCAAAATCACCTACTGTCATCCTGCTTGTAAAACTATCCTCCAAGAATGTGTTGTTTATCCTGTAGTCATTGTCACCAATAGGGGAGTAATAATACCAGCCATGCTTTGTGGTATTGGATGAGAGCCATGGTATACCTGAACCATATATACGGTCAATGGAATCACTCTTCATCATAGTGCTGACTCCAACAGTTGATATGCCGTCATATACACTGTCACATATCCATGTGATTGAATCAGGATATGAGACACTATCTGCCTGCTCCATTGTGGATACATATATACTGTCTGTACTGTCTTTTTTTAGAACGAGCAGTTCACCCAGCCCGTCATTGTCAAAATCACCGTATCCTGCAGGAAAACCCACATCCTTATAATCCCTCCTGATTATGAATGAATCACCGGGCATTGCATGCTCAAATATGAATATATGCCTCTCTGTATATGAACCATTATTGAAACGATGATAACAGGTGAACTCATAATTGCTATCATTATCACAATCAAATATATGGGGTCCTATCTCTCTATACATTCCGCTGTTACCGTAATTGATTGAGTAGGTGATGACATACTCATCACCTAATATAGTTATAGTGATTGCTGTAAGTAGCATTAATGCAATACATGTTTTTTTAAGCATATCACCTCATATATAGAAATTTAGCTGTCAATGTCTCTCCCTCTGTTGTCATCCTTATAAAGTAAATGCCCTAACTGAGTTTGTCTTCAATATGCAGAGTATTCTTGCCCTTATTTGCATATCCATTGAAAATTTGCATTATCTGCCTGCCTGTTATGTCAAAGAGGGCAATTGAAACATGTTCTGATGAAGGTACAGTGTAATAGATTTCTTTGCTGTTTGATAAAGAATTAATCCTCAGGGAGTAGTCATAATGGATATTCTCTAACTTATTTACTGTGTTGAATGCATAATATGAATTGCCTGATGTCCAGGTCTCTTCTTCAAATACCTCATACTCAAATATCCTTATGTTGGCTTCTCTATTGGGATTACCCTTTAATCTGTCAATGGATACTGTAATCATCCAGTCAATATAAGCACGCATTTTTTCCTCTTGATCTAATGCGTTTACAATAGTATCATGAATATGTTCAAAAGATACAATTTTACAGTTTAATCCCTTTTTGTGTTTCCATTGTATCAATGGATTGATGTGTTTTTCCCATTTATTAGGTATTATAACGCAATAATCAATACCTTCTGCTAATTCTGTTGAAGAAGGTTCATATAAATCAATATCACTAGTATTATCAATAAGCCGCATTACTTCTTTTCTGGATGAATTTACAATATTATCTGGAAGCAGTGACTGAGTATCTGAATTATCAAATTCTATTGAATAATGGATTTGTTCATTAAAGATTATTATGGATTCAGCAGGAATATACTGAATAGGATAAAGATCAATTACTGCAATTTTCCAACCATTCTTTGTGCCAACTCCAACTATTTCGCTGGATGATTCAGGATATATTAATGACGATTGATAAAAACTGCTATCCATAATAATTGAATCAACCATATCAATAGAAATGGGTATTATTGGTTGTGCCGGATAAGGGATTCCATTAAGTTTTATTGTATCAGAAATAATGATTCTACTACTAACAGTAATATTGCCCGCATCAGCGGGGATCAACAATTTGAATTGTTTAGAATATACAACTGGTTTCCCTACAAAATCTGGTTCTGAAAGTATATGACTATTCTCTAACTCTGGGAAAACAAAATTTCCTTTATTTATTATAGATAAGCTGGTTTCTGTTGAATAATAACTGTTTCCAATCTCTTCAGAATAAACATAATTTAAAGTAATCAAAAAACAAAATAATGAAAAAATTATTTTGATAGTTTCAATTAAATTAACACTAAATCTCATATTTTCTCCTGTTAATTTAATTAAATGATATCATAAAGAATAATTCTGTCAATAATTTCTTTAAATATACATTTCTGAGTTATTTCAAGATACGTAATATTAAAATCATATATAGGGCTTTACTTTTTTTATTCATTATATAGAATAGTTATCATAAATAAAGGCGGATATATTGGAAAAATTATCAACAGTTATCAAGAGAACGGGATTATCGGTTGTGAATATAGTCACACCTGATTCATTGGGCGCTGGTTTTGTTATTGACACCAGAGGTCTTGTTATCAGCAATGCACATGTAATAGGCAAATATATTAATGCAAAAATTGTTTTTAATGATAAGAAGGAATATTCAGCAAAGGTTATATATGCCGATCAAATTCGTGATATAGCATTTCTTATGATAAATAAGAAGAAAAAATTCAAGATATTAGAGATTATGAAAAAGAAAAATTATGCTGTAGGTGACAGTGTGATGGCTTTTGGTAATCCTATGGGACTGGAGAATACAGTTACAAAGGGTATAATATCGGCAATGGAGAGGGAAATAAGCGGTGGAATATATATTCAGACAGATGTTGCGATAAACCCGGGAAACAGCGGCGGTCCTCTTGTTGATATAAAGGGCAGAGTGATTGGGATTAATACACTCAAAATGATTGATGCTGCAGGAATTGGATTTGCCATACCGATTATAGATATAATCACAATCATTGATGATATAAAATTAAATCTCGATAAAATGAAGAATAGGATATACTGCAATATATGCGGTCAATTATCATCATCAAGGAGAAAATACTGCAAGCATTGTGGGGCAATTCTGAATAAAACAGATAAAGAAACAGTGAAATCCGGCAGCTCAGTGTGCCCTGTATGCAAATTTGAGAATGAAGAAAATGCCAAATATTGTATTAATTGCGGAACACTATTAAAGGAAGGCTGATTATGAGTATTATTACAGATAGAATTAAATCAATGTTCAAATCAGAAAAGATTGATACTCTTGAAAAAGCAGAGAGTATTATAAAGGAAATGCTTAATAATTTTGGAGCAAAGGAAGAAGATGCCCGTATAGAAACGGATAGTGAGAGTATGCTTGGGTGGGCAATAAGTGTTAATAATATTATTATTTATATATACCTATTTAAAGGTGATGATGATTTCCTATATGTGAGGATAGTCTCACCCGTACTGATGCTGCCTTCGGAAAACATACTTCCTTTCTACAGAACCCTGCTGGAACAGAATCTCTATCTGCATGATATTGGTTTTGCTGTTGAAGAAAATATGATACTGATTGTGGCACAGAGGCGCATTGATTTGACCAATCTTGAGGAATGCAAATTTATTATAGCATATATGGCGGAAATCGGCGAGAAAACAACAAAGAGTTTATCAGAGGAATTTAAAGCAAAGATATTTGAATTAGATGACAATCAATAAAAGGAGGATCCGTGAAAAAGGATTTTTTATCTATTGAAGATGTAACAAGGGAAGAGGTTTTAGACCTGTTTGATTTAGCGGTAAGGGTTAAAAAAGAAGTGAAAGAGGGTATTTTCAGGAATGATCTGGAACAGAGGACAATGGCTATGGTTTTTGAAAAACCATCACTCAGAACAAGGGTTAGTTTTGAAACAGGGATGACGCAATTGGGCGGTCATGCCATATATTTAGGACCCAATGACATCTCTCTGGGCAAGAGGGAAAGTGTGCCTGATATTGCACGTAATCTTGACAGAATGACAGATATAATTATGGCTAGAACATTTTCACATAAATCAATTGAAGCCCTCTCTGCATACAGCAGGGTGCCAGTCATCAATGCACTTTCTGATTATGAACACCCATGTCAGGTGATGGCAGATTATTTGACAATTTATGAGCATAAGGGCAGAATAGATAAAATGAAATTTGCCTTTTTGGGTGCGGGTAATAATATGTCACATTCACTCATGCTTATGGCAGGATTGATGGGTATGAACATGACTGTTGGATGTGCTCCCGGTTATGAACCTCTGGATACCTATAATAAACGTTCAAGGGAAATGGCAGACAAAAGCGGTGCACTTATTGAAGTGACAAATGACCCGATTGAAGCTATCAAGGATGCAGATATCGTATATACTGATGTATGGGCATCTATGGGGGAAGAATCCGAAAGGGAAGCAAGAGCCAAGGCCTTTGGTCCTTATCAAGTAAATGCAGAATTATTCAAGCATGCAAAGAATGATGCATTGTTCATGCATTGTCTTCCTGCACATAGGGGTGACGAGGTGACAGATGATGTTATTGATTCGAAAAACTCGGTAGTATTTGATGAAGCGGAAAACCGTCTACATGCTCAGAAGGCAGTAATATTACGACTGATGAAGAAGGCATAATGGAAATCATCAAAACTGAAACACTCCCGCCTCCTGTGGGCTCATACAGTCAGGCTGTAAAAGCAGGGAACACTATTTTTATCTCAGGACAGATTGCATATGACTGTAATGAAAAGAAATTACTGGGAAAGGATATCAATCTCCAGACCAAATGTATAATGAATAATATCAGTAATTTCCTTATTGAAAGAGGATTGACATTTGATGATATTATTAAAGTCAATGTATTCCTGGATGATATGAGTGATTTTTCTGATTTTGATGAGATATACAGCAGTTATTTCAATAGTAGATTTCCTGCAAGAGCAGTAGTGGGACATGTTAGTCTGCCAAAGGGAATGCTGATAGAGCTGGAGGTTATTATTGAAGAAAATTAAATTTCACAAAATAAGCGGCAGTGGAAATGATTTTATTATTATTGATAATAGAGACAGCTCAATTGAGCTGTCTCAAGAACAGATAGTCAAATTGTGCA
>CAZJAT010000049.1:0-6366 GCA_964544145.1 uncultured Bacteroidales bacterium
TGTTATCTCATTCTAATAATGAAACCAGTGTCATTGATATATACATCAAATGTATCATCCATAGCATATTGGAATGCGCCTATGCCGTATGCTGCATCAATAAAAGGAATATCCTTATAGTGTTTTAATACATATCTCCACATCCCGGGGTCATCCTCCAAATCATAGAATGAATAATCACCGCCCCTATCCCATCTGCCGGAGAATCTCACAATTTTATATAGTGAACTCTTGCCTAAAAATCTAAGCAACAGATTCCAGCGTATTATCTTTCCTTCAATCATCCACTGATCACCATATATTGTAAAGGAATGCAGCGAATCTTCTTTTATATTATAAAAATCTATATTGATTTTATCTTCATGCTGCTGTGCATATACCCATCCAATTCTCTCCTCATCAATATATCGCGAGAATGTCTGCAAAAAGAGTCCCATGAAGAATAACGCAGTGCCCAATGCAGCGAATATTAAAAATGAAATGAGATAAGATGGAAATTTCCAGATTTTTATCCTCTTCTTGAATAATCCCCTAATCGCATATATGAGCACTGAGATACCCAATATCCCCAAAATTAATGCCACAGACATAAGAGTCATTATCATCTTGTCCATACTTAAATGTTACATCAGAGCGCTTCAACAGTCAAGCAAAGAATGAAAATCATTTTTTCTTCTTGCAAATCTTTCAAATCATAATATAATTTTTCTAATGAGAAAACTTCTTCCTGATTACATAACTGCAAAATTCATAGATAATGAATATAATGGCACAATCAAAGCGCATGTGCTGTCAGCAGATATTAAGGGATTTACATCCCTCACTGAAGATCTGAAATCCCTTGATAGCGAGGGTTCTGAAAAGATTTCTGTAATCATCAATATACTTTTCAGTGTTGCTGTTGATTTAATTTATTCATATGGAGGATTTATAACTGTTTTTGCAGGTGATGCATTCACGGCTGTTTTTCCAGATATTACATATAGCGAATTTAATTCATGTAAAAAATCCATAATAAATCATATATTGAATAATAATGTATTTGAAACACCTTTGGGAAAACGTGAAATATTTATTAAAATCGGTGATTCATATGGAGATGTTCATTGGTCTATAACGGGGGATAGCAAACTTTGTTATTATTTTCATGGTGAACCAATAATCAATGCTGCATCTAATCAAAAACTATATTCAAAGACATTTAATATTGCAGGCTCACATGATGCAGATACAAGTAAACACATAAATGAGTCAATAATGAGTCAATTCTTTAGTAAATCAATACTCAATAGTGATTCATCGGGAGATTTCAGATATCTCTGTCCTGTATTTATACAATTTTCAGCATGTAATGACAGAGAAAAATTCATTATTTCAATTATTGATACTGCCGCTCATTTCAGAGGTTATTTCAATAAGGTGGAATATGGGGATAAAGGCTGGATGGCTCTCTGTATATTTGGAGCCCCTGATTATATGGAAAACCCTCCTGACAGTGCATTGGCATTTGCCGATGAAATACTCAAGACATACAAAGATATAGGAATAGGGATAACATATGGAAAGGTATTTGCAGGATTTATTGGAGGAGAAAAACAATGTGAATATACGGTTCTGGGAAATATCGTCAATCTATCTGCAAGGTTGGCAAATATTAGTAATTCATATGGATTATACATTGATAAAGCAGTAATGGATAATAGTAAAAATATCCAATTAGCTGTAAAGAAACACAATTTAAAATTGAAAGGAATTGCTGATAATGTCAATGCATATTATGTTGATAAAATGACTGAAGGCGTCAAAATATCATCGGATGCAATTATCGGTAGAAAAAACGAATTGGAATTAATAAAAAAATGGTCAATTGAGAGAAAAAATGGTAAACAAAAAATGTTATTGATAGATGGTTATCCCGGCATAGGTAAATCATTTCTCATTGAGAGATACATATCTATGAACAATATTTCCACGAACAATGTTTTAAGGGTCAATAACAATGCTGTTCAACATGGCTCATTTTCTGCCTTTATCAATGCTATCCGCATATTTCTTGGATTGACGGGTTCTCCTGACAATACGGCTTTTATAAATGAAATAAAGCATTTCAACATTGACAATAATGTTAAGAATATACTCGGATTTATTCTAAACATTGATCCCACACTTTATACAATAGACAATATTCCCATCACAGAAAGAAAGAATACTATAATTACAGCTTTGGCAGAATTTCTGAACACTATTGATATTCATTTGTTATTTATTGATGATATTCAATGGATGGATTCTGATTCAATTGCAGTATTAATACATTTATTATCACAATCATCTTTATTAATAGCAGCAACATCAAGACTTGACGAAAAGGGTAATGAATCAAATGTACGCATAAACAATAAATATCTACAACGCATAAAACTTAATTTTCTTAACAATGATGAGACATCCTTACAAATAGGTTATCTTCTTTCCGGTAAACCTTCCGAAGAACTCTCCAGCCTTATTTATTCAAAATCCGAAGGAAACCCATTTTATGTAAAACAGATAGTAAAATATTTAAGTGAAAATAAATTATTCAATATAAGAAACAATGAATACTATATTGTCAATAATGATATACCACTTCCCGCAAATCTGCATAATTTGGTTCTTTCCAGAATAAGTAAAATGACCAATAATACATTTAATGCAATTAAAACAGCTTCTGTTTTAGGTTTATCCTTTTCAATAAATATACTCAAGCACATGCTCAATCTGCCAAATGCTGTAGACATTATTAAAGAAGCAGTAGCTTATGAAATCTGGCAGACAACCGGAGACATGGTTGAGTTTTCACACAGTACATTTATGGAAACCGCATATTCAACCATGCTAAAACAGGATAGGAAAGCATTGCATGAAAAAGCCGCACAATCCTTTATTGGTTTTCATTCCAAAGAAGGACAATATTTTGGTACCATTGCATATCATTTTGAGCAAGCAGGCAATAAGAAGAATATGATAGAATATTATCTCAAAGCAGGCGACTGGACAAGATACAAATATTTCTTTGATGATTCAAAAGATTTTTATCAAAAGGTTTTGGATAATGATGATAACCCCTCAAACACTTTAAGGGCAAGGGGGAATATCGCAACAATGTACAAATATGAGGGCTATGCTGGGAAAGCAATAGAATATTTCAGACAAAATGTATCAGAGGCAAATCAGACTGACAATCTTGTATTGAAAGGTATCACATTATTTCAGTATGGAGAATCACTCACTTATATTACAGAATATAGTTCCGCTCTCAAGCATTTAAAGAAAGCTAAAAAATATCTTCAAAAGGCTAATCATGGTTATGCAAATTTAGTTAATGTTGATATTGGCAATATTTATTATTTTATGGAACAATACTCAGATGCTTTGATATCCTATAAAATCGGTATTGAATACATGAAAAAAACAAATGACTTTAAACACATGGCAATTGTAAAAGGTAATATTTCCACTATTAATAAATCTCGGGGAAAAATAAAAAAAGCAATAAAACTCATTAATTACAAAATGAAAATAATGATAGAAATTAATGATAAGATGGAATTGGCGAAAACACTATTTGATAAAGCACAATTATACGCTCTTAATAACAAATTTAAATTATCTGCCGCTCTGTTCAGTGAAGCATATGATAAAATGAGTGAACTTGGATCTGAAAGCAATATGGCAATTGGAATCATGAAATACTCATTACTATATATTCAGACAGGCAATATAGAAGAAGCATTGAACTGTATTAATAAATCACTACAACATTCAATAAATACAAAGAATAAACCATTTGAAATGAGTGTCCGTACAGTATTATCACAATTGTATCTATTAACAGGTAATTTAAAGAAAACTAAAGAACAAATGAATATAGTATTAAGTCAAAACAAAACATTTGCACACCAATTTGATAACGCAATCCTTGTCAATTCAGTATTACTGGTATTGTCGGGAAAAAATGAAGATGCGCTATCACATTTAAAACACATGTCTTTACCGCGCAGTTCCGAACAAACAAAAACCAGGAGATGCCTTAAAAAAATAATACAGGCTGAAATTTATATGCGTATGGGAAATAAAAAACATTGCAAAACATTATATAGAAAGGTGTTCAATTCAGAAGACAATATTATGCTTCGTATTATAAGCAATATCAGATATAATCAATTAGCTGGAAAACCCTTGAATGATGGTTTAAACAAATTTATTTACATTACTGAAATCAAAACAGACATCAATGCATTCATACGTTCCATAATGAGGATGGATAGAAGACTGAACATTCGATATGAACCTTTAAAATTAGCACGAGACAAACTTATATCATCACCCGATACCGAGATTCCTGTTTTTACATTATTACTTCTTTTCATGCTCATAGATACAGGTAATTGAATTCATGCCAGGTTGACAGTTTGACAGTTTCATCAATGAAACTCCTTTTGATTCGCATGTAAGTTTAAAAATAAAAACACTTAAATAATGCTTGCATTGTTATACATAATGTGACAGAAATGAGGGTATATAAGATTTAAAAACTATTCTAAATCACTCTATTACTTAACTTAAATATTGGAAAAAAATGAAACTGTCAAACTGTCAACCTGGTTCAAGAGCTGCACCGGCTTTTTTGAATATTTTTTCAGCTCTTTTCATATATTTTTCTGATTCTTTGTTTCTCTTCATATGTTTCATAATTATTGCTGCTTCTCTGCATGCAAAGCCCTCTTCCAGTTTGAATCCGCTTTTCCTTGCATTTGCCCCTGCACTCTTCAGACATTTGACAGCATCTGTATACCTCTTTTGTGCTGCCAGAAATATTCCCTTTGTTTTTAACAACTGAAGACCCTGTTTAACGAGTTGATATTTTTTACATATCTCTTCAGCCTTCTCAATAATATTTTCAGCTTTATTGAGTTCATTCTTTTTCGTGTACATAAATGCCTTAATGATCAATACTTCAGCTTGTTCTGATACTGCATTAATCCTGCTGAATATCTTGCCTGCTTTATTGAGAAGTTGTTCTGCCTGTTTGTAATCTTTTTTCAATATATAAATATTGGCTATTCCCATCTGTGCATGTGCTTCATCATATGGACTATTGGACTTTCTACTCAGTTTCAATGCCGTTCTGAAATAGTTTAAGGATTTGCCGTATTTTCTTTTATAATAGTATATAATGCCCAGATTGCCGCTAACCAGCATAATACCATATTTTTCATCTGTTTTTTGGGCTATATCAAGTTTGATTTTGAAATACTCCAAGGCAGAATTCAGATCTCCCTGATTATAATGGACAAGACCTATATTATTGGCAGCCTGTCCAATAGCTCTTCTGTCCGCAATCTGCCTACCCAATTCAAAACTCTCTGTAAAGTATTCCAAAGCTTTTTCCAGATTTCCCATACGCGCATATGTTATGCCTGTATTTATTGTAATATTTGTAAGCCTGTTCCTATTCCCTATCTCCTCAAGTAGTTGTCCTGCCTTCTGAAGACATTTAAGACCTTCTTTCAGTTTACCCTGTCTGTTGTATATAGTAGCCATATTTTCCAGTATGACAGCTGTTTCCTGTCTGTTATTATCATCTTTTGCAAATTCTATTGCCTTTCTGTAATATCCCATTGCCTTATCATATTCGTCCATATATGTACATGCCAGGGCATAATCGGTCATATGATAATTGTATCTCTTCTTCTCTCCGAGCTCCTTGAATATATCCATTGCTTTCCTGTAATACTGCTTTGTTTTATCAAAATCTCCCTTATACCAGTAAAGAGAACCGTAAGAACTCATCAGTTTGGCAAAAAGTATAGATTTAGTGTCTTTAATTACTTTTTTGACACTGTCAAGCATAGGCTCAATGGTTGAGTACACAACACCGCGATTCATCAATATCTTTGTTTGCTGCATTTTCTGCTCTATCCATTGTTCAGATCTGCGTCCCAATTCCCTCTCCGTAAATTCAAGAACTTTTTTGTTCATTGCAATTGATTTTTCTGTTTTAGCACTTTTGAAAAGAATTTCTGTACATTCAAATAATGCCTTGATATAAAGTAATTTATACTTGTCTTCTGTGTTTGCATTGGGCAATTTTATTCTGACTCTTTTTTCCATTCATTATCCTTTGAAAAATGAATATTACACAGAAATTATATATTAAGGAAAAGACATTGTAAAGTAATGAAATTGTATTCGGTTAAATAATAGTTGTTTAATCAGTATCTATTCAAATAGCTGGAATCTTTATAGGTAAGCATTCTGAGAATTATGTGAGAGATGATATCATGCCCTCTCTTATTAAAATGTTCATCATATTTATAAACAATT
>CAZJAT010000050.1:0-6107 GCA_964544145.1 uncultured Bacteroidales bacterium
TATTTCTGCCTTTACATCAATCTGTTCTCCGCAATTTGTACAGAATTTTTTTCCTTCAGTCATTTTCACTCCTTTTTTTTATTATACGAAAAGTGAACATAAATGTAAAGTAAAATTTATTGTTATTGCATTTTAATTGATGTTTCATATAATTGTTTCATGGATTCAATAATAAAAACCACTGATATCAATAAGACATTCAGTAATCGTATAAATGCCGTTAAGGATCTTAATCTGGATATTAAGAGAGGCGAAACAGTGTGTCTGCTTGGACCAAATGGTGCAGGCAAAACAACCACTGTCCGTATGCTGAGCGGTCTTATTACACCAACATCAGGCAAAGCATTTATCAATGATTTGGATATAATGAAAAATATATATCATATCCATTCCATTATTGGTGTGCTTACAGAATCATTCGGCCTATATGAGAGAATGACAGCTGAAGAAAATTTGATGTATTTTGCTTCTTTTTATGAGAATATAAACCCTCAGGAGCAATCAGACAGATATCTGAGTCTTATGAATCTGTCTGACCGCAGGGATTCCCGTGTATCTACTTTTTCAAAGGGTATGAAACAGAGACTTGCCATTGCAAGGGCACTTATCAATGACCCTGAAATATTATTCCTCGATGAACCCACATCCGGGCTGGACCCTTCATCAGCGGCAGATATCAGGGATTTTTTGAAGGAATTAAAATGCAGAAATATCACTATATTTATATGCACTCACAATTTGGAAGAAGCCGATATGCTATCTGACAGAATAGCTATATTCAATAGAGAGCTTATTGTTATGGATTCTGCCGACAATCTCAGAAATACATATTTCAAAAGACAAATCATACTTAAATGTAAATCCCCGGCTGAATACATTGATAGAATAAGACATATAAGAGGCATTATTGACTGTTCAGCAGAAAAAGATTCAATAATCATTGTACCCGAAGACAATTTGATAATGTCTGATTTAATTTCTACACTTAATAAAGCAAATATAGACATGCAGGAAATATATGAGAAAAAAACTACAATGGAGGATATTTATTTCAAATTCATTGAGAGGAATGACAGATGAATTTCAGACATATAAACATTATCAGGCATGAATGGAAAGGTATTTTCAGGGATATCAATTCAATTCTTCTACTCTGTCTCATGCCTCTGGTTATTGTCACTCAAGCATTCTTTGTTGTTTTTCTTATTATTAAAACTGCAGATGCTGATATATTGCAGAACCCCTATGTCCTTCAGAGCATTGAACGCCTCATTAATGCTATCCCTGCCGGCAGAGGACTTGCATTGAATGACAGGTTCATTCTGCTCTTTGTGTCTCTGCTTCCGATTTACTTTAATATAATTCCTGGAGTATCAGCAGTTTCATTAGCTTCAATGAGTGTTGTAGAGGAAAAAATGTCCGGTACCATTGAGCCGCTTTTGGCTACACCTGTAAGAACAAACGAGATTATCATTGGAAAAGCAATTGCTCATCTGCTGCCAACACTGATATCATCATACATCTCATTTGGTCTTTTCCTATTATTTGCATATCTGTTTGACTGGTTCAGAATTGTCACCATTATTCCACTTTATTATTGGATAATTTCTCTTTTTGTTCTTATTCCTCTATCTGCTTCACTGTCATTTCTTATGGGCATTTCTGCATCATCATGGGCTAAGAATGCAAAGTCAGCTCAGAATATATCTCTGCTCTTTATTTTACCCGTTATGGGTCTTACAGCAGCTCAGTTTCTGGGTATTATAAGTATGTCTATATTTACATTAACAATACTGAGTATAATTTTACTATTATTCAATATGCTTGCAATAAAGATTGCCATTAACGTATTTGACAGAGAAAATATTATTACAAATTGGAGATCTTAGTGAAAAAATTCTTATTCGCATTAATTATTATTCTATTGTTGTCTTCGTGCAGGGAAAGAAATGACATAAAAAATACAATAGCAGTTATTGACCCTGACAGTATAAAAAACAGGATTAATGAAATGTGCGCATTTGAGACACGGTTTTTCTTAGCAGATAATGAGCATGAGATTGCCATGTATCTTGCTGACATATTAAAATCATCAGGTATGGATTCAGTGATAATTGATTCATTTACAAATACGGTGGAATTTCCTCTAAAGAGCGGTATTTTCGTGACAGACACACATTACAATGTGTATGGATTGATGATAGCATCAGAAACAGAACATGGTGAAACAGGCGTCATCGGTGCCCATTATGATTCATACAATGCTGATACTGATCCTCTCGTTTTTTCACCCGGTGCAGATAATAATGCATCAGGAACAGCATGTCTGCTGGAGATATTACGTGTCTTGAAATCAGAAGACATTAAAGTCAGTCATAATCTGCTGTTCGCTTTCTTCGGTTCGGAGGAATTCATGACAATGTTCACTCAAGGTAAATCAGGAGCAGAACATTTTGTATCAGAAACAGATAGAAATATCGTTTATATGATTGACTGCAATCAAATCGGATATAATCCGGATAATATGCTGCTCCAGTTAGATTTTCAGATTTGTCCCCGTTCCCAACGATTATCTTCTCTAATGATTGATGCCTGCACCACATATACAGATATAAGACCTGTACTGACCGGTGATCATATTAATTATTCAGATGTGTTTTATTTTTGGAATAATAATATTGCCTCCATTCTATTTGAGGAATATTTCTTCTCCCCCAATAATTTCACTTCCCATGATATTGCTGATTCACTTAATTATGACCTTATAGCTGAAACTGCTCGATTCATACTTGCAGGTTTGCTTATGATAAATACTGCTCAATAATTGATACCGCCTGATTTGAACCATTTCTCATTTTAAGCTTTCTTGATATTATCTGTGCATTATGTTTCATTTTAGTATTTTTCAATATAGCATTTGAAGCAGAAAGAATACTGTTGCTGGATGCACTGTGAAAGGGAATTTTCAAGCCGCATTCCTTGCTTACAACAGTATCTGCCCAGAAGAATTGGTCTGCAAAAAATGGCATAACCAGTTGTGGTTTGCCTGCTCTGAAAGCTGATGATGTCGTACCTGAACCGCCGTGATGAATAATCATATCCATTTGCTCCAGATACTTGAAATGGTTCATCTGTTTAATAACAAGTATTTGCTTAGATTTGATATGCTCAAACTGTGTCCATCCGCTGCATAGTATTACCTTTACATTGAGTGATTCTGTGAGTTTATGTAATGTTTCAAGTATTATCTCTTTATTATCTATATTCATACTGCCAAATCCGATATATACGGTCTTCTGATCCGAATCAAGGAAATCATCCAATTCATTATCCTCTGTCTCATCCTCATAAAACCAATTGTCTGTCTTGATTATATTCCCACCCCAATCATGCGGCCTGCGGAAAATAATATCAGATATAGGCATCATATAATTGGTATCTCCCTCTGAATGCATTCCAAATGCCCTAAAATAACTGAATGGCCTGAGCCCAAGCACATTTCCTCTCCATTTGTTGACAGCCCCGCTGAAGACATTGTAAAATAAAAATTCTGTTATTTTATGTGTTAGCTTATTATAGACAGGTATCTTGCCTGTAAGTCTCGGCATCATCATAGCCGGATATTCAGTAGTAGGCATTAATGGCTGCAGAAATACACACAGATATGGTATATGATAGTAATTTGCAATCTCCTTTCCCATGGGAAAAAGAGTTGAATAGAGAATCATATCGGCATTAGCAGCTTCTGTGAATACATCATCAAATATCTCATCAACAAACTCATTGATGAATACCTTGAGGTATTTTGTAAAACCATAAGGTGATTCACCGCTCTGAAGCCATTTCCTTCCTACATCGCCGCCTATAATGTCAACAGGATTTCCCGCTATTTCAATAAATTTTGTTCCATTGGATTGGACCATATCTTGAAATGGTTTATGGGTTGCCATAACTGTTTCATACCCTCTTTTGCCCAAATATGAGGATAATGAGATGAATGGCAGTACATCACCTGTTGAACCGATGGCAATCATAAAGATTTTCATTATTATATTATATGAAGACCTGGGAAACTGTCAATTTAAATATAATTTACTTAATAAATCATTTTTCAGATTGTTTTTTAAAATTTATATTAATTGAATATTCAGAATCTTGATCCATTGAATCATTTCTGTTCATATTTTCCTTATCCGATGGAGGAGGTCTGTGCCCGCCCTGATTTTGATCACCCGGAGGTCCTGTTTGTTCCATATTCATATTTTGTTTCGGCCTTAATTCCTTCATTCCCCTTATAATTAAATCCATTTTCATTAATTTCATCTCTTCCGGGTTATCCATATCCATTGTTAAATCCAAAGTGCCAATACCCCCTTGCTGCTTATAAAAGACATCAATTCCTTTATCACCGCCGCCCTGTGTAGAGAAAACCTCAAATTCAATAGATATACCCTCTCCGCTATTGGGTTCCTTCACCCTTTCAGGCTTAAAATCATATCCATCCAATTCACTTAAATCCTTTCTTTTCAGTATTATTGTGTTCTTCACTTCATTATATGTATATGACAATTCTGCTCCATTCATCATAATCTTCATAATATCACTTTTATCTGTCATTTTTAGACATATATATACCTTTTCTCTGCTGTAATAAGAAGCAGCAAAGATAGAAGAATTGCTGTATCCAATAAAATCGGTGTCTTCCCATTTATCCGTACTGCCCATACTATCAAGCCCTGCTTTTCTGTATGCATCTATATTGAGCGCTGTTGTGCAATTACAGACTATAATGGAAATTATAATCATCATAATAATCTCAATGTATGACTTCATTTAAACTCCTTTATTCATTGGACAAGAAACTATCTCAAACCCCTCATAAAAAAGTCCCCTTACGGGGACTTAAAATTACTTACAACTTTTTTTTGAAGACTTTTTAACTGTCTTCTTTTCGGTCTTTTTTACACTTGCCTTTTTAACAGGCTTTTTGACCGATTTCTTTTCCTCTTTCACTGAGCCTCCTTCAAACAGTATTATACTGTCTCATACTTTCCTTATATGCTTAAATGGATTTTTGTCAATATATAAAAACAAGATTTTTTTTATATTTTAAGCAGCTCTTTTCCCTCTCCAAACCCTCTGTTTATGGGCAACTTCAAATCCTATACAGGAATATGTTCTCTATTGAGCCATTTAATGATTCTCATGCCCCGCAATGTGTTCCACAACCCTATTTTACCCGGCTTGTCCATTTCAAAATATATTTTCCCGGGATTTTTATTCTGCATTTTGAAAAATCCATCTCCTATTTTCTTCTTTTTCAACAATTCCACTCCATCATTCATTCTTGAATCATATCCCAATTTTCTTAATTGCGCATAATCAAAGAACCTCATAACATCATATCTCCATCTTGGGGGAAAGGAAAACATGGTCATTTTTCTGTCTACAATTTCACCTGTTCTGTGTGATTTATATAAACTGTGATTCAGCAGAAATTCCACTCCCCTTTTCTCTGCATCTAAAACACATTTGCTTTTTTTAATATTAATTCTATATGATAAAAGACCTTCTAATACATTAATTGTTGTATGGAATGAGCTGTGTGATGCCCCCTTATACCTCTGACAATTCCATCCCCCGTCAGACATCTGTTCTGTTAAGAGATAATTGACTAATTGTTCATTTCTTCTATCTTCAGTCAGATAGAATGATGTAATATATAATATCATCCCTGTCACACATGTTTCACTTACATGCAGATTTTTGAAATAATTAATGCCATTATCCGAATATAATCCTTTTGTCATAAGAATCCCGGCTGATTCAATTAAAGGCATTGTGACAGGAGCTTCAAACCTTCGCAGCAGCAACATGGTATATGCAGTTGAAATCCATTTTGGAGAATATAATCCCTTTGCCCATAATCCGTCATCTCCCCTTTTATTCATTAATTGTAATCCCCAGCCTTTTTTTAATATCTGTTCTCCATACTCTCGTGCCTCAATTGGCTCTTCTGTCAGATATTTCAATGTCTGATATATGATAGCAGGTTGTTCTGATTGGAGCAGGTAACTTAACGGATCACTATATTTATTCATTGACAT
>CAZJAT010000051.1:0-5891 GCA_964544145.1 uncultured Bacteroidales bacterium
CTGGTGGCTTGTGGCTAGTAATAAATAAATAAATAATAAAATCAAATGCACGGAGGGTCGCGTTGCTGAACCGCCCTAACTAAATAACATTAAAATAATTTAAACCAACCTGAAAAGCAGTTCCACTGCAGGTTCAATAATATTGTCATTGAAATCATATGTATTTGAATGCAGTGGTGATGAATGTCCATTCCCAATACCTATAAGCGCACCGCTGAATGCATTTATCAGATGTGAGATATCCTCTGACCATTTAAATGCTTCTGCTGCATGTTCTATATTCATATTAAGTCCCTCTGCCGCACCTTTAACAATGTCAATAATATTGCTGTCATTGATGCATGCAGGAAATTCTTCTACATATTCAAATGAAATACACAGCTGCTCCATATTGGCAATATGTTTTGCATCATTAACAATCCTATCAGTCAATTCTGACAATATGTAATCTTCTTCAGCGCGCAATGTTAACATAATGCTGCCAATTGACGGTAATGTCCCATATGCCTCTTCACCGGCATTTATATGAATAACAGTAGCAAATGCATGCTCTTTAAATAATGTATTATTTATATTATTGACCTTGTCAATTATTTTGGCTAATGCATTCACCGGACTAATGCCCAGCTCAGGTGATGATGCATGTGATGATTTGCCTGTTAATTGGATACGCATCCCCTTTGAAGCATATGCAAACTCATGCTCTTTAAGTATGATTGTGCCTTCAATGAATCCGGGAAGATTATGCAAAGCTATGACAGAATCAGGTTTTATATCCATTCTCTGCATATCCTTCAAAACCTTTTCAGCTCCAAGTCCAGTTTCCTCAGCAGGTTGGAAGAGAATATATGCATATTTTTCATGTTTGCATTCCATTAATCTACGGGCAAGTCCCACCATTATTGCCATATGACCATCATGTCCGCATGTATGTGAGATTCCATTATTTTTAGAAATATAATTATAATTATTCAATTCCTGAATGGGAACTGCATCCATATCACATCTGAATAATATGCTTTTATCTCCACTGCCCTTAAATCCCGCAATAACACCATATCCGCCTACTTTCTCAAGCAGTACATCAGGATTCAATGCTTTTAATATACCAGTAATATACTCTGATGTATTCCTTTCATTACCGGATAATTCAGGATATTGATGCAAATGTTTTCTGATATCTATAAGATTACTCAAATACGCTCCACTGTGTAAATATAATCCATGCAACCTATTATCTTTACATTAACACATTCATATAAAGGCATAATATTGTCACTTACACATTCAAAATCAATATCAGGCATGTCCTCTGTTAATCGGCCTACATATAACCCTTTATCCTGATAATAGAAAACAGCTGTTTTCACGGCATTTAGATTTAATTGCATCTTTCTCTGCATGCTCAAATCAACGGTTTTCTGCAATTCCCTCAATCTTGCTGATTTTGAATTATTGCTTATCTGTTCCTTCATTTGTGATGAATGCGCACCATCCTCGCCCGAATAAGCAAATAATCCCAATCTATCTGCATAATCATTTTCAATATAATTCTTCATGTCCAGATAATCATTCTTTGTTTCACCGGGGAAACCGCACATCAATGATGTACGTAATATGATACCCCTTTCTCTTATATAGGCTGATATCTCCCTTACATTTATATTCACCCTCTGCATGTTCTTCAGAACCGTACTGCTTGTATGTTGAAAAGGCACATCCAAATATCTGATAAAATGCTTTGAATCGGCAATAAAGTCTGCTATACCTCTTATATGTTCATCAGGATACAGATATAATAATCTGAAATTTATATTATTCAAATTTAAATTATCCAGACTTGATAATAATGATTGTAGATTCCTGCCTCCCATATCCACACCATATAGAGACGTGTCTTCTGAGACAATTTCAAATTCCCTTATACCCATTTTATACAATTCTTCAATCTCCCGGATAATATCCTCTTCATTTCTGGACCTGAATTGCCCCCTTATATCGGGTATAATACAGTATGAACATTGTCTGTCGCATCCTTCTGATATCTTGATATATGCATGATACCTGTTGTAAGGAGTTCTACATTTGAATTCCCTGTATATATGATGATTGGGATTTATCATTACAATTCGTTTATTAGCCCTGAATGCATCATTAATTTCTTCTGCAAATATTGCAGATTCTGTTCCTGCAAATATATTTACTTCAGGTATTAATGTCTTCAATTTATCCTTGAATAATTGACTGAGACATCCCGTGACTATGACAGGTCTATGAGGAATCATTTCAAAAATCATATTAATGGATTCTTCTTTTGCATCATTGATAAATGCACATGTATTGATAATAATGACATCACAATCTTCGGGATCATGTACAGGAATCCAATTAAATGAATAGAGTTCATGTGTCAGGTATTCCAAATCCACCTGATTCTTTACGCATCCCAGTGATATGGGGAAAAAATATATATTATTTGATTTTGTCATCCATTACCTTTATCTTATTTACAATCTCAGTATCTGTTGCCAAGACAGAAGCACGCTGCAGCAAGATTGAGCAATATTCAATATCCTTATGTTCAAGAGCTGATTCAGCCGCCATTATAAGAGATAATGCGGCTTCATTCCTGTTTTCTCCGAATAATTCCGCTGATTGCAGGAACTCATTCACTGCTCTCTCAAAATCCCTGTTATAATGATAAATCTCACCCCTGTTTCTCAATAGATACGGATAAACACCATTCTCCGGGCTTAATTCAGACAATATTTCATCCAACTTAACTAATTCATGATTCTGTGTAAATATTATTCCCAACTGAATAATGGATGAATCAGCATATATACTTTCTGATTCTGTGATATGAGTAAACAGCAATTCAGCTTCATCATAGTTCCTGTCTTTCATCAGAATATTTGCAACACAATAAACCATATCCTTGTTTTCAATTATATACTGTTCAGCAAAACGCGAATAAAACTCAATGATTTTTGAATCCATTTCCAATTCTTCCATCTTCATAATTATCGCTGTGAAGATACCATCCCGTCCAGGGTTCTGATTTGAACTTAGCTGTTCAGCAAACCAGTATATATCCTCCATTCGCTCATAGAAAACGAGATAATCAATCACAGGTTTGAAATATAATGAGAACTCTTCATTATCCGGGAATTCAATTAAATATTCCTTTAAATATCTTAATTCTGTTTCGTGAATATCTGTGTGAGTAATAATATATTCATATACATCCTTTCTCATTGGATTATACTGCTCATTGTCCAGAAATGACGAATATGCAGATATACTGTCAGCATATATGCCATTCCTGTAATCAATAAAATACCTCATCATGACAAGCTTATCTACCACGAAACCAGGGTTGT
Organism: uncultured Bacteroidales bacterium; assembly: GCA_964544145.1. Classification (GTDB taxonomy): domain Bacteria; phylum Hydrothermota; class 32-111; order 32-111; family 32-111; genus CAZJAT01. The sequence continues at coordinate 3,384 of CAZJAT010000051.1, forward strand.
CTATAGATTCAATATAATTCAATGATTTATTGTAATCCTCAAGATAAAAATAGGATTGAGCTAATATCTGATAGGCATATGGGGTCAAGAAATCATCCGGGTATAATTCATTGAATTCTTCTAATTTTTCTACAGCTTTCTTATATTCATGATTAAAAAACATGCCCTTTCCGTCAAGGAATAATGCATTCTTCTTAAAATCAGATTGTATAAAATCATTCTTTACATATTGCAGATATTTCTCCATATTACTGTAATCCCCGAGCATAAAGTAATTTTTCCCTATCAGATAAAGAGCATTGCCCATGAGTGTACTGTTCTTTGCAATATTTATCATTTCATGCAATACATCTATTGAGCGCTGGAAATAACCCCTCTGATAGTATATATATCCCTTTGCATAGAGCATATAGGGCATTTTACCGGATTGTTTGAATTCCTCTTCAAAATTCTCAATATAATTCAGGGCTTCATTGTAATTTTCCATATTTATGAATATATCTGTTATCAATACAAATGATGAATGATTAATCTTGTGATTATTTATTCCTTTGAGAATGCTTAAAGCTGAATCAGGTTTATCCAATTCAAGGAAATAAAGAGCTTTAATATAATTGCTGTAATAATCATTATAATCCATAATCTTTATATATGCGCTGTCTTTTCTGCTGTTTTTAACATCAATAGCCGCATCAACTATATTGAGTATTGAATCAAGAGACATATTCCCGTATTTCTTCATTTTCTCTGATATCTCAGATGCGTTCTCTAAATCACCTTTTCTGAAATATGCAATGAGCTGTATATATTCTTCAAGAAAATTTGCAGGATTATGAGCAAGAACACGATTATACAGACCTCTGCTGAGATAGGTATTGAGAGAGTCCAATACAGTTCTGTCAGACGGCTTGTGATTGTATAAATTGATATATGATATCAAATAATCCTTAACAGCATCATCCGACAAACTGTTTTCAATACTATGCTGATTATTATAGGTGAATGATTCAATATTATCAGCATTGGATAATATACCCTCAGTAAATGCAAGAATAATGGATAGTAAGACAGCTGATATCATATTATTATCCTATCAAAATATTTCATTGTTCAGTCAATTTTATTTAGAATAAAATTCAATGCTTCAGCAACTGATTTAATTGAGTTTTCTGAATCAAAGTTTTTCCTGTATATTCTTACAGACTCTTCTTTAGCATGGATTACCTTTTCTTTATCCCATCTCATTATCTTCAATAACTTTTCTTCTAAATCCTTCTCTGAATATGGGTCAATTGTGTATCCATTCATTCCCTCATTAACAACCTCAACAGCATTTCCTGCAATATTCGTTACAAGCATTACATTGCCTGTCCTGATACCTTCAATAATGGAAAGGGGGGATGGGTCATAATTGGAATTCAGAATAAATAAATCACTATCATCATAGTATTTATACATTTCTTCATAATTTACTTTTCTTATATATGATATATACTTTTTCTCCTTAACAATTTCCCGTAAATCATTTTCCTCAGTACCTTCCCCGATGATAGTAATCTCAACATTCAGTTGATGCTTATCAATTATGTCAATTAGATATGAAATAGTTTTAAGAACCTGCTTAATCGGAATTATTCTGGATACAATGAGGATCTTTTTTAAATCTCCATTAATTGATTCCGGGTATTTAAAATAATTCTCATTTATCAGATTGGGCATACGTATAAATTTGCCATTAATCCTATGCTCTTTTAAATAGTTTATTGAGGATATACCGGGTACAATATAGGCATTAAATCTATCATATACAAAATTTCTGAGTTTCTTAATGAATAATGGGTCACTGCGTTTAAACTCATTTATCTCTGTCCACATTATTAATTTTTTTCTTAGATTCTTATTCATATAATATCTTATATAATCCGGATAATTCCATGTAGCACTAAGGATTATCATATGCGGTTTTCTTCTCATTACATAATTATATATAGCCGGATTAAAATACCATACGCGGAACTTATACACAATGCCCTTAGATTTAAAGAATGTAAATTTAAATTTCATTGAATCTGTATCTACTTCCCATGACCTTATTTTATTCATATGCTCATAGAATACAACATGCATATTATATCCATACCTGTTCAATTCTCTGTTTAATTCATTGAATAGATAAATCCTGTAGGGTGATGCAATATTTGTGACAAGAATAATTTCATTCATAAATAGATTATAATAGCCACTCCTTACATGTCAAGATTTGAATGTGTTAATGATATTTTCAATGTTATTATATTCAGATATTTCAATGATATGAGGATGCCCATGCGGTATTATTTTATTAACAAACCTATTTGTCTTTACGCAATTCATTCCTGCACTCAATGGATAATAGAAATCTTTATTAGGATTATCCCCTATGCACAATATCTCATTACTGCTTAATGAATACTCTTTAATTATTAGCTCATAGCCCCATTTGTCCGGTTTAAAATGTTCAGGCTCAGC
>CAZJAT010000052.1:0-5428 GCA_964544145.1 uncultured Bacteroidales bacterium
TAAATACAAACACTTTAATTCAAATGATATCATTTTTCACGGCAATATGGGGCGTGATGAAATTTACAGTATGCTTGAACAAACTGATTATCTGATAATGCCGTCATTGATGAATGAGACATTCGGGCTCACGATTATAGAAGCTATGAGTATGGGGGTTCCGGTAATTGGCACAAATATAGGGTCAAGGAAGGAATTGATAGACAGGAATCGGGGATTTTTAGCTAATCCGGATGAGGAATCTCTTTGTTCGGCTATTGATGAATCGCGGAAAATCTCGGATAATCAATATATGGAACTTTCTGAACATGCATATAAATTTTCTCTGAGATTCAATGAAAAGGATATTAATGAAGAAATGCTTTCAATTTACAGGAATCTGTTATGAATCATTCAATTATGATAACATTTTCCGGAATTGATTCATCGGGTAAGAGCACTCAGATAAATTTATTGAGAAATATGCTTACTAAGAAGGGCATAAATCCTATAATTATTTGGAGCCGAGGGGGATATACCTCTCTGCTTCAATGGATAAAGGATATATTACGAAAATTAAATCCTAAGATCATGCCTAAAGCGGGTGATGAAGAAGAACATGAGATACTTTATTCATCCGGCATTAAATCACGCATATGGCTTTTCTTGGCAATGCTGGATCTAATACGGCTGTATTCTGTTAGTATCAGGATATTGCAGATGAGAGGGAAAACTGTTATATGTGATAGGTATCTGCATGACACTGAGATTGATTTTCATTTGAAATTCCCTCAAATAGATTTCAAAACATGGATATTATGGAGAATTCTGCTTAAGACGTCTGTGAAACCCAGTCTTTCATTTATGTTTGAAATACCGCTTTCAGTGTCTTTAGAACGTTCTATCAGGAAAAAAGAGCCATTTAGTGAAAACAGAGAGAGAAGGGTATTGAGATATAAGGCCTATATGAAAATGAAAAAAGAGTTGAGATGGGATTATTATATTGATGGCACAGAGAGTATTGATAAAGTAAGATATCAAATTATAAGGGCGCTCAATGAAAATTGCTGAGATGATAAAGAGAGAATCATTTGAAAGCATACTTATTAATACAGTCAATGAATTCTATCCCGAAAGGATATTCTCATTTTATAATGGCTCTGGAAGCACTTTCTATATGCACCCAACTCTGAATACTATATCAGTGAGTAAATGTAAATCCGCTATCAGGAATTATATTAAAAGGGAATTTACATATAATAATATACTGAAAAACACAATGGCGCAAATATATGTCAATGCTGCATTCAATATGCCTGAATTAATCTCACAAAAAGCATTTTCTTGGTCCCCAAGCAGGGATTATGATGATTCAATGCTTATATTTCCATCAAACAGGAAGATACGGTTCATGGACTTCTGTTCAGGAAATTCCCGAGTCTGTATGAAACACGGATACAACAATATGATGATTCAGAAGGAAATAGAATTCCGCAAAAAGTATGAAAATCAACCATTTATTCTTAAAATTCTGGAATCAGATGAGCGATATTACACAGAATCAATATTGAGTGGTCAGAGTGTGATAAGAATTGCTGATAGAGATAAAAGAAATAGATACAGAGAAATGGCAGTGAATATGCTTGATAGGTTTGGAAATGAGTCTAAAAACAATGAAGATATTAAGGTATATGCAGAAAGCCTAAATGAGCATATTGAGAAATCACTTTCAGATGTTAGGTATAAAGAACTGAAAATATTATGCAGTGATGTGTGTAATGCGGTTGAACCGGGTATTATTGAAAAGCGGCTGTCTCATGGTGATTTGCAGGAAGGCAATATGTGGGTGGATGATAGGGAGAATATATACATTTTGGATTGGGAATCCTGTGAGATAAGGTCATCTCTCTATGATGATGCGGTTTTCTATTATAATACAAGAAATGCTTATGATTATGTCAATGCATTGACACGAATAACAGAAAACATATATAATATTAATAGTATAGGAAGAGCGGGTAAAAACTCAGTCAGGATATTTATATTAGAAGACATCAAATGGATGATTGATGAAATGTCTGTTATGAACGGATATGAACCCATAGGTTTAAATGTTCTTAAACAAAAGCATATACAGGAATCTATACGAAGAATAATATGAAAAAGATACTATTTGTCAATCAGGCAATCAACCATAATACGATAGAGCTATTCAATAGATTGTCATATTACTATGGTAAGGGCATAGTGTTGACGGGTACTCAAATAGAGGGAAATAAAAGCCATCTGGAATATGTTATAACTTCTGCTCACAATGCAAAAAATTATTTTACGAGAATATTAAGCTGGATCAGTTTTATCTATCATATAAGACGCTGGCTGATTGTTAATTTAAAAAATATTGATTATGTTCTTGTATACAGCAATCCTCCAATAGCTCCTTTATATATAGGTTATTTATGCAGGAAACGCAGAATCAGATACTCTGTAATGGTATGGGATATATATCCCAATCTTATTGAAAAGATGTCACTTTCATTATTCTTCAAACCCATATTAAGTTTATGGCATATATTTAATAAGAAGATATATGATTGTGCACAATCTGTCATCACATTGGGTGATGAGATGGCATGCATTGTAAATGATGATATGAGTGACAATACAGCTCATATAATTGAGAATTGGTCAAGTCCCGGATATATGAAACCGGTTAAAAAATCTGATAATGTATTTATAGAAAAACACAATTTATCAAATAAATTTATTGTATTATATTCCGGTAAGATGGGTTTAGGCCATGAAATTAAAACCATATTAAAAGCATCTGAAGATTGCCGGGACAATGATGTTGTTTTCCTTTTCATCGGTTCCGGTCCCGGTGCTGATATTGTAAGAAAGCATATGACTTTGAGTAAAAAATCCAATGTGAGATATCTCCCTCTTCAGGACTCGGAGATGTTCAAATATTCAATGGCATCCGGTGATGTGGGCATTGTATCCCAGTTGAAGGGCTTGGAAAAGTATTTTATGCCAAGTAAAACATATGATATGATGGCAGCAGGGTTACCATTAATAGGAATTAGCTCAGGACAAAATGATTTAAGGAAGACCATATCAAAATATGAATGTGGGTACAATGTAAACAGCGGTGACTCAAAAAATCTGCTGGAATGTATTGTGAAATTAAAGAGTGATTTAGGAATACGCATTTTAATGTCAAATAACAGCAGAAAAGCTGTTGATACCTTTTTCAATATTGATATTGTATTCAAACGTTATACTGAAATACTGAAAATATAAATTATGAATAGAGAAATTCTCAATAATAACACATATAAATTCATTATTACAGCTATGAATAGCAAATTATCAGCTGAAGATGAGAAATTCATAAGAGAGTGTTTCATGGTATGTGATGAATATAAACTGTTGAATTCTGCTATTGAGCATGATGTTGCAGGTATTATATTCTTCAGAATGAAGCAGATGGGTATTATCAGTAAATCAGGAAAATGGGAAGAAATGTACATTAAAACTCAAAAGAGAATAACAGAATATCTTGAGGAAATTAAATCAATAGCATTATATGCGGAAAAAGAGAGCATTGAATTCATATTGCTTAAAAACAGCGGTATCTCAATGCAATATATGGATGATTATGGTATATGCCCTATGGGAGATATTGATGTTTTAGTAAAAGATTCTGATTTTATGCAATTACACAGAATAATTGAAAAATGCGGATTCTCACTCAAATTCAGGTCCCCTAATGAGCAGGCAAATGAAGAATATATTCTTCAGCATGGTTCAGCTGAATATTTAAAACATATTGAGTCAGGTAATATGTGGCTTGAAATTTCTAATAGGAGTATATCCGGAAGGTGGATAAGACCTGATCAGGAACCTCCGACAGATATGCTCTTTAAGCGGGCTGAATCCATATTGAAAAATATAAAGATACTTTCACCTGAAGACAATCTGCTGCAGGTATGTCTCCATACTGCAAAACACTCATATAATCGAGCTCCCGGTTTGCGGCTGCATCTTGATGTTGAAAGGATTGTAAGAAACAGCAGAATTGACTGGCAGTTGTTTACAGAAAATACAGTTAAACTGAAAGTGAAAACACCTGTATATTTTTCATTAAATATTGCTGATGAGTTGTTTAATCTGGGTATCCCTCATTATGTTTTATCAGCACTTAAACCTAATTCTATCAGGTACAGGGCAATTAGAAGAATTCTGAAACAGACAGGATTGATGCATCCTCATGCCAGAAAATTTACTAAATGGACATTCATATATTTTCAGGTGATGCTGTATGATTCATTTGGTGATATTTTAAAACTGCTTTTCCCGGATGTATCATATATGAAATCCTATTATAAAGTACAGGGTAATATGAACTTAATGAAGGTTTATTTACTGAGAATCAGGGATATTGTTATAAGAAGGAGTCTAATCTGATGAATGATGCATTGCTTTGCAAGAGGATTTTTGACGTAAATGCGACATTGCTTTTTTTCTCTGTATTTTGGCCATTTTTTTTAATTATTTATGTTCTTGTGTACATGACATCGGGTAAACCTGTATTCTTTATTCAGGAGCGACTGGGGCAGAAAGGTATTGTCTTTGGCATAATAAAATTCAGAACAATGATTGTTAATGCTGTAAAAACCGGCAAGGGTATATTTGTTGAAGAAAATGACATGAGGATTACACGAGTAGGGAATATTTTAAGAAAAACCTCTATGGATGAATTGCCTCAATTGATAAATGTTTTAAAGGGTGATATGAGTATAGTAGGTCCAAGACCTCCTCTACCCGATTATCCTAAAACATATGAAGAATACACATCAGCAGTTAAACAGAGATTTGAGTTCAAACCCGGAATAACCGGCTATGCGCAGATAAGCGGTAGAAAGAATCTGGACTGGGATGAGAGATTCGGATTTGATACTATATATGTTAATTCATACTCATTCTGGATGGATATGTATATACTGATTAAATCTGTTATTGCAATAATTTCAAAAGAAGGTGTTTATGGAGACCAATAAAGCACTCAACTTCCTCATCTCTTCAGTTGGGAGACGTGTTGAACTTGTTCAATTGCTGAAAAAGACGATGAATGAGATGAAGATAAATGGGACAATAATAGGAATGGATATTGACAGGACTGCTCCTGCTCTTCATTTCTGTGATTCTTATTATATTGTACCGCCATGTAATGAGCAATCATATATTGATAAAATAATTAATATCGGGAATGAGCATAATATTACTGTACTTATTCCTACAATTGATACTGAATTGCCCTTTCTTGCAGAGCAGAGGGAATATATTGAAAATGAAACAAACATGACAGTAATGGTATCGGAGATTGAAATAATTGAAATATTCTTCAATAAGAATAAAACATCTGAATATTTCCAACGTAATGATA
>CAZJAT010000053.1:0-5051 GCA_964544145.1 uncultured Bacteroidales bacterium
TGATTTGGATTGGGGTTAAAACCCTTGATATTCCATAATTCTTCTAAGATTTTATACTGCATAGATAATAATAATCAGCCTCCAGTAAACCTTTATCCCATAAATATGTTATTAATGATAGAACAATAAATGCAATTAGTCAAGAAAACACCCCCCTTGTAAAGTATTATTAATAACTTTACATTGCGTTATATTTCAAATTCCAATTTCCTTATATATAGTCGTCTTCGGTCATTGGTTTGGGTGAGTTGATTGAGCATGAAGTTCAGGTCGGGGGTGAGGGTTTCATTGAAGACCTCTTTATCATTGATGAAAACCTTAATGGGCTGATTGAGATTGATATAGCGGGCATTGATGTAAATGGTTATCTTGTCCGCATTTATTGTGTTTATATGGTATTCATTGCCTATGAAGTATCCCTCTGCAAAGGCAGTGGGGTTATCCCTTGTAAAGAGCGGATAATACTGTATGGGGGGATAGGCACCCTTAAGGAATAATGTGTCGCCATTCCTTATCACCTTAACAGATGTGGAGTCGCCCCTCTGTTTGGTTTGTTTGTATTTATCCATATCATCAAATGTATTGATTATAAATTCATCCATCTGAATGAATATATCCCCTGCCTCTATGCCCAAAATGCCGCAGAGTGTGCTGTCGCCTGCAATGCCGCTGACCTTAATGCCGGGGCCCTGGAATTCATAATCAGGGTAGAATCCCAGCATGATGCGTTCATCGGATAATGTCATATTGTAGTCACCCATGTCCTCCATGGATACAATGTCCTTGTCTGCAATCTTATTAATCTCCAGCCAGTCAATACGGTTTCTTGTGTTCTCATTATCTGTGTACCAGCGCACATGATTGGGGAAATCAGGCCTGTTTGTGTTATTGATAAATGCAGCGAGAATGGGTAATTCATCATATCCGTAATCAAAGTCATGGCCTATGCCTGTGTATATCCTGTATGTGAGATTGGCCCCTGCCTTGAGTGCTACGGCCATCATCTCTCTCATTATCTTATCCGGATACAAGCCATCCTCATCTGTGTTGATGACATGGAGGGGCCTGTTGGAGAGATTCTGGAAATATGTCTGCACCTTGCCATCTATATTGGCCACACCTGCATGGCCGTTGAGGGGCAGAAAGCCGGCAAATAGTGTGGGATAGCACATGGCAAAATAGAATGCTGCAGAGGCACCGTCTGAGAAACCGGTCATGAACACCTTATTGTCATTGATATTATATATATTTTTCACAAAGTATATCTGGGATAGGATATTGTCTGTGCCAATGGAATCCCACCACAGTGCATTCATTTCACCTGTGGGATAGAGTACAATATAGTTATTATCATCAGCCAGTTTCTTGATTTCCCAATCATCATCATATTCCTTCAATTCATCAATTGTCATGAGTTCCCTGTTTACTCCGCCATGGAGATACACCAATAATGTGTGGGCATCCTTTCTGTTATAATCCTCTGGCACATATACTGCAAATGGTCTTGTCACACCATCAATGCACATTTTTTTATATATGATTAATCCTGTTTTTAATTTGGGGAATGATATATTGTCTATGTCAGAGATCAACTCTGTGAGGGATACATTATTATTAATTGTTAAATCTGATTTCTTGAAGTAAATATCATTTATATTTACAGCAGAAATTATGATTGAGAGCAGCATTAGTAATATCAAATTAATATATTTCATTTTTTCTCCAATTTTATAAATTTAATCAATAAAAAACGCTGAGCATAAATTTTCCTATATGGGGCGGGCGAATATGATACCTTCTATTCTGTCATATTTGATGCCCGGCTCATTGATATCATCTCCATTCCAGAGATTATACCAGTATGTGCTGTTTATACTCCATTTATATGCATGGGGTCTTCTGTGGCTGTCACTTATCTTGTATTTCATCTTACCAAAACCAATACCGCTGGGCTTCTCTGAATCCTCATTGATTTCAGCAACAGGAATAGCATTACAATAACGTGTATCTATTGATTTTGTGTGTCCTGATGATGCACAATCATAGACCGTGATTTCCACTTCATCACCATTGACTTCGCCTATATCCCAGGCAATCATTACATGGCCTGTTGAGGCTTTTTCCCCGTCACTTATCATCTCCTCGCGCCAGTCATCATCATACCTGACTATTATGAGATCCCCCTTTTTTAATGAATCAATGGACATGAACACCTTCCAATAGTCATTGCTTGCACTCTGCAGGGAATCCGTCAATATATTGTGTCTGAAATAATCATAGAATGTCTGAGCCCTTATACCAAAATCAGATGGATGGAGTTCCTGTTTCCATTTAAGCAGGTCATCAGCATGTTCGGGCAATGCTTCATACAGTATAATTGAATAAACAAACCCTGAGCAATCATATTCATATATGCCGAACATATCATCAATAATCAAGTCATGGTAATGAACATATTTTGTGCGTGTCATCCTGTTCCATATATAATCACCCCTTCTTATCAATTTTGCCCTGGGGGAATCATCTGAAATGGTATCTGCTTCTACCGTCACCTCTCCAAATCCCAGCAAATCACCATCTGTCTCATCCTCAATCACCTCATAATCATAATACAATTCCCCTGAGGAACTCACATTCTGTGAGCATGATAGGGCTGCCCCGCATAGAGTCATTAAGAGAATGTATATGGATATATCCCTGTAATGCTTCATCAAAGCTCCTTTTTGAATAATAATACATTAAACTGATATGCATGGCAAGAAAATAAATCAATATAATAACAGGTGGAGGGAGTAGAGTGGGAGAAACATCCGGAAAACGGATAACGGAAAACGGAAAACGAAGAAAGAAATACAGTTTCAAGTTGTGATGGGATTTATAATTTTTCTGCTATGCGGCGGAGGTCTTTATTGAGGATGGCTTTGAGTTTTTTCTTAATGACTCTTGAATAGTATTCCTTTTCTGTTTTAGTCAGTTTTTCTCCTTTGAATTTCTTTAATATTATCTCTTTCTGTTTCCTGGGGAATAATTGATTCAATGCCTGATGGAGTTCCATTTTTTCTCGCGAATCAAGATGCTCTATTATCTGCCGAGATTCCTTCTCATTAACATACAGGCGGAATGTATTAAGTATCCTCTCTGAGCTGATATTCAGCTTATTGATTCTTACTGTATCTTTATTCTGTAATTGAACGCTCAATTGCTTAATTCTTTCCTCATCAACAAAACACTTGTCCCCTCTTTTGAATCTGCTGAGCATATATGACTTACCCTCTGCATAGAAACACCCGAATGCAATATGAATTAGATCCTTAAGATCTTCAGACAGCTTTGATATATCTTTACAGGAAATACCACCTGTATTTATCATATTGTAGAAAACAACAGGGAATCCTTCCAGCACTCTGTATTCATGCGAATTTGCTATGTCATTAAGCAGTTTCATGTTCTCGTCAACATCCTCACTTTCCATAAGCGTATAGCCGTATTTATTCATCCTGTCAGTCAATTTATCATTTTTCATAATATCCTTCTTTTTTTATTGTATCTAGAAATTCATTCAGATTTCTTTCTGCTTTCTCCCAATTGGTCTCATATCTTGCATGTTTATTATATCTATTTATGAATTTTTCAGTATTAACATCACTGAATACATTCTGCCAGAGTAAATAGACATCACGGAAATCCGTCTGTGTGCCCCTGAATAATTTTGTTATTATCAGATCATAATAGTTCAGACACCCGAGATATACATGACTCCATTGCCTTATGAAAATATTGTTCCCTTCTTTTAGAGGACTTTCCAATAACTCTGTTGAAAAGACCGATTTACCCGGGAATAAATCAAATTCAAAGCCCTCTGATGATACAAGGGCATTTCCTCTGCCCGGTTCATATCCGAGGGATATTAATTGCTTTACAAGATAACTGTACTCTTCATGCTCCGGCACAAGTAAATCTATATCTTTTGTTGAGGGTTTTACATTGAGCAGCGTCATTGCAGTACCACCGCAAGCAATCAGGTGGACATTTCTATTCAAGAAGACATTCCAGTCGGTAAGTACATTGAATAGATTTTCTTTGTTTATTCTTTTTGTATTCATAATTACAATTACTTGTATGTTATTATACAATATTTTGTATTATTGTCAAGCAATAATCAGTTACAAGAAAAAGAAAAGAAAATAAATAAGGGAGTCGGACATATTTCTACACGCTTGGTACAGATCCGCCTAAGGCGGAAGCGATTAGAGCGGATAGCAAGAAAAAAGGGATGCCGTGCGGATTCGTGCGATTCGTGCGATTCGTGCGAGTTCGAGCGTATAGAACGAATAGAACGGATAGCAAGAAAAAGAAAAGAAAATAAATAAGGGAGTCGGACATATTTCTACACGCTTGGTACAGATCCGCCTAAGGCGGAAGCGATTAGAGCGGATAGCAAGAAAATAAATTAATATTAGAGCAAGCAGAACAGGTAGCATTAAGAATATAATAACAATAACAGATATAATCTAATAATTTATCAGGTGTTTTGTTAAGCCGGTGAGCATCTTTTCAATTTCCTCACATTTATCTGCTAACTCTATGTATTTTGTCCTCTGAATATATTCTAAATCGCCTGCTATAAGTAATTGTGCCTGAACTTCTGTACAGGAGCCTCTGGCTATAAATAAAAATTTAGCAAAATCTTTTTTACTACCTCTGCCTTTGCCTTCAGCTATGTTCGATATAATTGATATGCTTGCTCGTCTTATTTGATCTTTGAAGGCATAATCTCTTTTAAAATTTCCCTCATTTGTAATTAAATATATTTCCTTGACTAACTCCCTTCCCTTTTGTGTTACATCCAAATCCTTAAATCCTCTATACATATTCGCCTCCCTTATTTCTTCCCTTTTTTATATTACTATTCGCTCTACTCGCTCTATCCGTTCTACTCGTTCTAATTATTTTATGTTAACTATCTTCTGTTCTGCATTGCCGTATGGGGTGTTGAGCTTTAAAAAGTACACTCCGGGGGTTATGTCCAGATTGATTGTGTTCTGACCTGC
>CAZJAT010000054.1:0-4802 GCA_964544145.1 uncultured Bacteroidales bacterium
AATCCGTCCCCGGTAAGATGCCGGGGACGGTATATGTGTTATTCTACTATCAGGAGTTTGCGTTTATGCAGTTCTTTTCCTTCCTCTATTCTCAGGAAGTATATGCCTCTGCTCATCTCTCCTGTCTCTATGCTGTATATACCTTTCTCCAATATTCTGTTCTTATATAATTCCCTGCCTGTTACATCATATATGCTTATCTCTGAATTATCTGCTGTCTGTTTATTATATATGAATGATATGCTCCCCATTGTCTTTATACCGGATATCACAGGTAATTGATTCATACCATCTGTTATACCTGCCAATTTGTTCAGTGTAAGACTCAATACATGATCACCGTCAAGTGTGTCCACTATTGTATCTGCTTCATAGGTGCTATGTGTATATATCAATGTATATATGTCTTCCTCTATACCCAAGAACTCATAATATCCATGTACATCTGTTGTATCTGTCAGCGATAACTGCGGTATCAATACATATGTGTTGCTGGAATCCGCAGGATTGTCCGATAAACCCACTGTGCCTGTTATATCATAGTAATTGACTGCAGAAACCAATGATGTGTTTATTATTGAATTTTTGTCCAATAAAACATTTACTGTATCCGGAATATAGTCTGCATGAGTGAATATCAGGGTATATGAACCTTCCTCTATTCCCGGAAACTCATAATAACCATGTGTATCCGTTGTATCAGATACAGCCAATTCACTTATAAGCACATATGTGTCACTGGAATCCGCAGGATTGTCCGATAAACCCACTGTGCCTGTGATGTCATATTGAGCTGGTGCATTCATGGGAAACTTAATGATATAAAAACCATCATCAGCATCAGCGCAGTAAACCTTTTCATAATTTACAGTCAAATAATGACATGAGGAACCTGTTTCATAATATCCTATTTCAACAGGATTCGCCGGATCAGATATACTCTCAATGAGTAAACCTGCTGCTGAGTTGGCTATATATAGTATTGTATCTTTGATATATGAGTAATCTGCATAATATGTAGATATAGTATGTATAATTTCTATACTATCCAGATTAGCAATATTTAATATACTCAAATCATCATTCCCTTCTGACACAAAGGCGAATGTATCCTGAATTGCTGCGTAAATTGTATATCCGCCCGGATCAAAACCTATAATTTTATATGGATTGGTAGGATCTGCAACACTGAATACGGTAAATCCGCTATCAGTATCTGCTGTATATGCAAATGTATCATTCACAAACACACTTCGAGTATTTGGAAATCCGACATATGAACCAATTAGTGAAACATCTGATGGGTCAGATACATCAAATATCCTCATGCCATCATCATAAGCAACATAAAGTAATGTGTCTTTGATAACAGTGAAAAATGGAGTACCTATTACGTATTTATCTGTTTCAAAAGGCATTTCAGGATCTGAAATGTCAAATATTGCAATAAAATTACTTGCAGCAAAATATAAATAATTTCCCTGTATGCATAAATGTCTGGTATAGCCCACAGTGTCTATACATGTAAGTAGAATGGGATTTTCATAATCAATTGCATTATATATGCTTAATCCTCCCATATTGTTAACAGTAAAAACAATAGAATCCTGAATTGCTATTTTATCTGTCGGATATCCCGTTTCATATTGTCCTGTTTCCACCGGTGAAGATAGGTCTGATATATTTACAATGAACATTCCTTCATTATCCTCTGCCACATAAGCATAAAGGCCTGATACGCACACATTCAATGTTCTGTCATGTGAAGGATTACTGCCAATTTCATATGGACTGGATGGTACTGCTACGCTAACCAAGCGCATACCATCTGTTAAATATGAAATGAAAGCTATAGTATCCCTCACAACAACTTTCTGTATATTGCTGCCTATATCATATGTACCTATGCTGAGAGGATTGGCTGGATCTGCAATATTCCATATGCGCATGCCATCATCATCATCAGCTAAATATATCATTGAATCCTGAACAAATATACCATTTACATAATCAACTGAATCAATAACTGATATCTGGGAAATATTTGATAAATCTGATATATTGAGTATATTCACACCATCACCGCTGCTTACAGCAAAACCCAGTGTATCATCAACATCAAAATCTCTGCAATATCCCCCTGTACTGTATGTTGAAATCTCAACAGGCAAATAATCATTTGCATAATTGAGAACTATTATTCCAAGGGTGCCCTGAGCAACAAAAAGAATCGTATCATCAATGCACAATCCATATGTGAATCCTGTTACCGGGTATCGGGATAATATCTGGGGATTATTCAAATCAGATACATCAACCACACAAACACCCTCCGAACCCATTGATAAATATAATTTTCCCGGAACAGATTCTATATCCGTTACAACACCAGGTACTTTTAACTGATTAATTAATAAAGGATTGGATTTATCTTTAATATTAACAATAGCAATTGTACCGCCATTACCCACAAATGCTATTGTATCACTAACAAGAATATCAAAACACGGTCCTCCAAACCACCCTCCAATCAATGTGCAGTTTAATGAATCTCCTGATTCATTTATACCATTATAGTTATCCCATTCAAAATTACTCTCATTCAAATCATTGCCTGCTGATATTAAAATAGTAATGAGAAACAACATTGTAATTAAGATTAGAATCTTTTTATTCATAATACCTCCGTTTAATATTTTGATTTATTATACAAAAATATTTAATCTAGAACAAGTCAAATATTATCATAATTGTATATTATTAAATAACTCAGATTATGATATTGAAATGCTGGTTTATATTGAATATAAATGATAAAAGTGATAATATATTCTAAATTTATGGAGGCAAGATGTTTGATTTTAATACAATTATAAACAGGAAAAATACGAAATCTATTAAGTGGGATTTTACTAAATTGTACTTTAACACAGATGATGTATTACCCATGTGGGTTGCTGATATGGATTTTGCATCACCTCCTTCTGTGACTGAAGCACTTATAAAACGTGCCTCTCATCCAGCATATGGTTATACCGGTGTTACTGATTCCCTTTATGAAGCAGTTAAAAACTGGATGTACAAAAAACATCATTGGTCAATAAAAAGAGAATGCATTACAAATACTCCGGGGGTTGTCCCTGCACTAACCTTTGCAATATTGGAATTTTCCGAGCCAGGGGATAAGATTATCATTCAGACACCTGTTTATTATCCCTTTCAGTCAATAATTCAAAACAATGGAAGAAAACTGATTGTGAGTGAATTGAAGAGAGAAGGTAATGATTATTACATGGATTTTGACTTACTGAAAAAACAGATTGATAAAAAAACAAAAATTCTTATTCTATGTTCGCCGCATAATCCCATTGGAAGAGTGTGGAAAAGAAAGGAATTAGAAGAATTGGGTAATATCTGTGTTGAGAATAATATATTAATTCTCTCAGATGAAATTCATATGGATATTGTATATAAAGACAACAAACATATACCTATTGCATCAATCAATAGTGATATTGACAATAACACATTGACATTCACTGCACCGAGTAAGACATTCAATATTGCAGGATTATCTGCTTCAAATGTAATAATAAATGACAGTAATAAATTGAAAAGATTTAATAACAGAAAAAATGGTATGGGATTTGTTGTTGGCAATCTCTTTGGTATTGAGGCTCTTGAAGCAGCATATAATTACGGATATGAATGGCTTGATGAGTTACTTGTTTATTTATCAAATAATATTGATTTCATCGAAAATTCATTTAAGGATTCTATTATTGATATTATAAGACCTCAGGGAACATATCTGATGTGGATGGATTTTTCCAAACTGAATTTGACTGATGAAAAGATAGGGGAATTACTGTTGACCAAAGCAAAGGTTGCATTGGATCCGGGCAGTATATTCGGCCATGGAGGAAAGGGTTATCAAAGGCTTAATTTTGCATGTCCCCTCTCATTGCTTAAAGAGGGAATTGAACGAATAAAAGGAATTGAAATGTGAATAAGGATACAGACAGCGGTTCCGGTAAAATACCGTGACCGCTGTCTGTGTATTTTTGTTATTCTACTATCAGGAGTTTGCGTTTATGCAGTTCTTTTCCTTCCTCTATTCTCAGGAAGTATATGCCTCTGCTCATCTCTCCTGTCTCTATGCTGTATATACCTTTCTCCAATATTCTGTTCTTATATAATTCCCTGCCTGTTACATCATATATGCTTATCTCTGAATTATCTGCTGTCTGTTTATTATATATGAATGATATGCTCCCCATTGTCTTTATACCGGATATCACAGGTAATTGATTCATACCATCTGTTATACCTGCCAATTTGTTCAGTGTAAGACTCAATACATGATCACCGTCAAGTGTGTCCACTATTGTATCTGCTTCATAGGTGCTATGTGTATATATCAATGTATATATGTCTTCCTCTATACCCAAGAACTCATAATATCCATGTACATCTGTTGTATCTGTCAGCGATAACTGCGGTATCAATACATATGTGTTGCTGGAATCCGCAGGATTGTCCGATAAACCCACTGTGCCTGTTATATCATAGTAATTGACTGCAGAAACCAGATCAATATCAATCACTCTATTGGAATCCAATGTTACATATACTGTGTCAGGTATATAACCTGCATGGGTGAATATGCATGTATATGTTCCCTCTACTGTGTTTAAAAATTCATAATAACCATGTGCATCTGTTGTATCAGATATAGCCAATTCACTTATAAGCACATATGTGTCACTGGAATCTGCAGGATTGTCCGATAAACCCACTGT
>CAZJAT010000055.1:0-4798 GCA_964544145.1 uncultured Bacteroidales bacterium
TGGATTATTATTCGCTCCGCTCATATTCGAATCCACCTCCCGTATTAAACCTGTTTACAGGTTTATACGGAGAGGGAGGGATTGAGGTCTTGACCGCACCTCCATTGTGAAGCAGTAAGTGCTGCCCATTGTGAACCCCTATGGTATAATCCTATGGATTATTATTCGCTCCGCTCATATTCGAATCCACCTCCCGTATTAAACCTGTTCACAGGTTTATACGGAGAGGGAGGGATTCGAACCCCCGGTACCTGTAAGGGTACGCCGCATTTCGAGTGCGGTGCCTTAGACCGGACTCAGCCACCTCTCCGTGTAGAACGAATATCCTTGAAAAAACTTTTCATCAATGCTGCTGATTCCTTTTCTCTGATGGATTTTATCACATTAATTCTATGATTCAAGCCCTTAATATCATTTACATTAACAAGTGATTCCAAACCGCCGAATTTGGGGTCAGCAGTACCATATATTATAGTATCAATCCTTGCCAAGATAGCAGCAAATGTGCACATTATGCATGGTTCCACTGTAGAGAAGAGTAAGGCGCCAT
Organism: uncultured Bacteroidales bacterium; assembly: GCA_964544145.1. GTDB lineage: Bacteria > Hydrothermota > 32-111 > 32-111 > 32-111 > CAZJAT01. The sequence continues at coordinate 551 of CAZJAT010000055.1, forward strand.
TTAACCGAAAATCATTTATAAAATGCTGTGCTTCTTTTATGGCAAGCATCTCAGCATGGTCATTGCTGCATTTGTTTTCAACTGTGCAATTATGTGAGGATGCAATAATTTGGTCATTAAGCACGATAACAGCTCCAATTGGTATTTCCCCTTTTTTGAATGCAATATGAGCTTGTTCCAATGCCTTATCCATGTATTGTTCAAGAGAATTACTGTTCATAGCATAATATAATATTCAAAATAGCATATATTTCAACTCAAAAACTTGCATATTACTGAATTAAATGTATAATAGAAAAAAAGCAAGGCGGTATAGGAATGGAAGATAATGTAAAAAATGTCATTTCCCAATATTCAGAACATAAAACAGATAATGAGATATATCATGATTTGATGCAGTATAAAGTAAAGGACATACTGCTTGTTGCATCATTGTATGATGCATTTATCCTTGAAATGGAAGGTCGGCTTAATGAGGAAATATTCGGTGAATATCATCAGCTCAATCTGTCAAGCGCACCAAGAATAAATAATGTCTCATCGGCAGATACTGCATTGAATGCAATTCAAAATCAGCATTTTGATATGGTTATTCTGACAATGCGGATTTCTGATATATCGCCATTTGAATTAAGAAATAAAATTAAAGAGATTGATCCTTCTCTCCCGGTGCTTATGCTTATCAATGATGATGCTGAAGTGCCTGCACTGAGCCGTATGATGGGCAATGTATGCAATTTCAATGATTTAGACAGAATCTTTGTCTGGAATGGAGATGCGAAGATATTTCTTGCTATGATTAAATATGTTGAAGATAATAAGAATGTTGAATATGATACAAAGCATGGATTGGTGAGAGTCATTCTCTTAATAGAAGATTCATGTAAATACTATTCACAATATTTACCCATACTATATACGGAATTGATGAAACAATCCCAGCGTCTAATTCAGGATGAGCAAATTAATGAGATAAATAAATTACTGAAAATGAGAGTAAGACCAAAGGTTTTACTTGCAAGTGATTATGAGCAGGCAGTTGAAATTATTGACAAATATGAAGACAATCTGCTATGCCTTATATCTGATATACGATTTCCAAGGGACACTGAAATGGATGATATGGCTGGATTCACACTCATGGATTATGCAAAAAAACAGAAAAAGGGTTTGCCTGTTCTGCTGCAATCATCCAATCCGAAGAATAAAGAAAAGGCTTTGGGAAAAAATGCTTTCTATATTGATAAAAATTCAGAAACACTAATTTCTGAACTCAGAGATTTTGTATATAAATATCTCGGTTTCGGCAAATTTGTTTTTAAGGATAAACATGGTGTAGAAATAATGCGTATTGAATCTATTGACGAATTTGGCGATCATCTTAAAGATATCCCTGTTGAATCACTCATTTACCATGGCAAGAGAAATCACTTTTCAACGTGGTTTATGGCAAGGGGTGAGATCTCCATTGCGAAGAATCTTCAGAATATGCAATTAGAGGATTTTGATAATATTGAATCAATGAGAGAATTGCTTATTTCTTCAGTGAAAGATATCCATATGAGGAAATCAAAGGGTAAAATAATACATTTTTCTGAAGCATATCTTGAGGAAGAGCCCAATATTACACGTTTAAGAGAAGGCTCATTGGGAGGCAAGGGAAGAGGTCTTGCATTTGTGAATTCTATAATTCAAAACAGCGAAATGAACAGTATGTTTGATAATGTGCGCATATCTATTCCGAGGACATCAATTATCGGTACTGAGGAGTTTGAGGAATTTCTGGAATTGAATGAGATTCACTATATGGATTTTGAGTTATTGTCTGATGAAGAGATAAAGAGGAAATTCATCACATTGAAATTATCACAAACATTGATTAATACATTGAAAAAATATCTTGGTCATATGAAAAAACCGCTAGCTGTAAGGTCATCAAGTATATTTGAGGACTCTATTTCGCAGTCATTTTCCGGAGTGTATGAAACATATTTGTTATCCAATAATGCTGATGATAAATATATAAGATTAAAACAGCTTACTGATGCTGTAAAACTTATATATGCTTCTGTATTTTCTTCATCTGCACGGCAGTATTTCAAAGCCATAAATTATAGAATTGAGGAAGAACGTATGGCAGTGATTATTCAAGAGGTTGTAGGTGTGGATAGGGATGGAAAGTATTATCCTCATTTTTCAGGTGTTGCACAATCATACAATTACTATCCTGTTTCATATATAAAACCGGAGGATGGTATTACGGAAATTGGTGTTGGACTGGGTAAATTTGTTATTGACGGACGTAATGCATATAGATTCTGTCCAAAATATCCTAAAGTTGAATTATCTGGGAAAATGGAACAGATAGATGCAAGTCAAAAATATTTCTATGCTGTCAATCTTAATAAGCATAATTTTGATTTAGTTGAGGGAGAGGATGCCACGCTTCTGAAACTGCATATAGATGAGGCAAAGAAAGACGGGACATTGGATTATATTGCATCAGTATGGGATTATCAGAATGAAAGAATGGAGCCTGGTATAAAGAAAGACGGAGCATTGGTGATAAATTTTGATTATATTCTGAAATACGGATATTTTCCTCTTTCTGATATTATATCATTATTGATGGATGTGCTGAAACATGCCATGGGAACACCTGTAGAAATGGAATTTGCTGTGGATATGAATGATAATAAGCAGATACTTTTTTATGTGCTGCAGCTTAAACCTATTATTCTTCATGCAGGACATTATAAACTGCCTGATCAGATAGAGGATAAGAAAGATATTCTGCTGTTTTCGCACAAGGCAATGGGAAACGGCAAGATTGAAAATGTGAAGAATGTACTGTATGTAAAGAGTGAGAATTTTGACAAATTTAAAACCAATGAAATCAGGGAAGAAATAATTAAGTTTAATGAAAAAATGCTAAACAATGGAGAAAAATATATACTTATTGGACCGGGCAGATGGGGATCACAGGATAGTATGCTGGGTGTGCCGGTTATCTGGTCGGATATATGTAATGCAAGAATTGTAGTGGAGACAGAGATAGAGGGTTTCAGAGTGGATCCGTCTTTGGGTTCGCATTTCTTTCATAATATTATCTCAATGAATATTGGATATTTTGCTGTATCAATTGGAAATGAAGATATACTTGACTATAAAATTCTGAAGAATGAGGAGACCCTTTTTGAAGGGACATATATCAGACATATACGATTTGAATGTCCATTAGAGATTACTATGGACGGCATGAATGGCAGAGCACTTATTAAATTGAAACATGATTCATAAAAAGTCGTATTATTATTAAAAGGAGTTGATATGAAGAAAAATATTATTATTTTTATGGTTATGCTTTTTATTATAGCCGGATGCTGTAAAAAGGTGCTAATGCCGCCGGATGTTGCTCTTAATAATTATGAACCTATTGGTATTGTCAATTTTTCTGTGAATGCAGAGGGTGAGTTGGATGAATTAACTACTCAGCGTTTTATTGAATATATGAGATGGGATCAACCGGGGATTGAGGTGCTGGAATTGGGTGATGAAGAGACAGTGCTTGATGCAGTAAATGAATCCAAAATGACCATTGAAGCTATCAAAAAAATAGGCAACTATTATCAGGTAAAAACAGTTATTGTAGGTAATATTGATGTCTCAGACATACAGCCCAATATTGATTTTTCCACATCATTCCCCTATGTTTCCGCAAAAGCAGATATTGAAGCTACGCTAATAGCTAAGATGTATAAAACACTAAACGGTGCATCTGTTTGGTCTGGAGCAAGAACAGTAAAAACAGAAATAGGAAGTGTGAAATTATTTGAAAATCATATTTCATTCAATGCGGAGAATCCCATTGAAGCTTATGGAAATCTTGTTGACCGTCTTGTATGGAATATAACATGGGATTTTCGAAATACATGGGAATGTCCAAAATAATTGTATTGACAATAGCATATAGATTATTATACTCATTCTTAAAATAAATGCGCCTGTAGCTCAATTGGATAGAGCGTCTGACTACGGATCAGAAGGTTGGGGGTTCGACTCCTCTCGGGCGTATAATAAAAAAAGGGAAAAATGGGGACGGTGGTAGAAAGAGTAGAAAAATTGTAGGAAGCATGGAAGACAATACGCAAACTGTTTGAAGTCAGCGAAGTTCGTACACGGAGGGTCTTTTGTTAAGGTGTAGATTCGTATAGATACTTGATTTTGAAATTCAAAATTGTATAATAT
>CAZJAT010000056.1:0-4739 GCA_964544145.1 uncultured Bacteroidales bacterium
AGAGATGATATCATGCCCTCTCTTATTAAAATGTTCATCATATTTATAAACAATTGGCTGCTTCTCATGTTCTCTTTTCAAGATATCAATGGGATAGCAATTCTCAATACTCTTGCTGTCAAGAAGCATTTTTAATGAATCATTAGCAAAATTGTAACCAGGGCAGTAACCATAATGTTCCTTAAGTTGACACAAATTATTTTGAATTTTTCTATCATATTGCATGAAATACGGAATAATTATTACTTTTAACTCTATATTATGCTGTTTGCAAAGACTGCTTATTGAATCAAACAGACACGGTAGAATTTTCATTGAGGAATGCAGTATCGTGTCATTCATTATTTCCCAGTTTCGCGACATATACTGAGGCGTTTTGAAAATACCTGCTTTATACATATTGTATCCGAATTGGGAATATTCCAGATATCTTGCTGTCAATGCCAGTATATTGGATTTGTAAAGAATATTTGCAAAACGGCTCTCATCAATATCACTTGTATATATATTTGGTGAAGGTTCATTCTCTTGATTTCCATGAACAGGGAAATTGCAACGTTGTAACCTACCATGCTGATATCAGAAAATAACTTTGTCATATGATGGGGAATCTGTATTATCTGTCAAAATATCATAGAAATCATTTATATAGAATAACAGTACAACTGTCTTAATATTAGAAATCTTTTCAAATATATTGAGCATATAGAGGTATTCCTGATCCGTTCCATATCCTCTTACTCCGGCATTAATGATTCTATAATCCAACTGATTTTGTAACAGAGCTGTAAATGTAAATGAATCTGATACTTCCAAACCCTGCACATATGAATCTCCGATAAATAGAATTATACTGTCATTCTTCCATTTATATGGATTATATCTGTAACCGTCAGAATCAGTAGTTACATTACTGCAATATTCCGGTGTTGATATGACTACATTGGTGTCAGGTTTATTGATCCAACCCAATATTGTATCAGCACTCCATATATGTACTCGATTCTCCCATTGTAATGCATTTTTGTATTTATTCACTAAAGACCCGGTCAACAGGTCTATAATTACAATAAGAAAAAAAATAAAAATAATTTGAATCACTCTCTTCATTAATCCAATTATAACACAATCAAATTATTTTAAAAACCCCCTTCCAGTTATTGGGGCCAGGTTGACAGTTTGACAGTTTTGATATCAACTTATTACCCATTCAGTCATAACTAATGAATAAAGAGAGCTTAATTGATAACTGACAGATCAATCATAAGAAAACGCACTATATATTACTGATACTATCATATTCTTAAGTTATTGTATAAATTGATTTATAAGCATTGTTATATAAAACTGTCAACCTGGCCCCAATTTCTAAGTTTTTAAATAAAGGTATTTACCAAAATACATGGTGTTTTTTTGATTTATTTTGCTTACTGGTAGTAGTTGAAGTTATCTAATCTTGACATTCCACTGTTTCAATTTATATTCTGTTTATGAAGAAATATATTGTCTTAATAATAATGGGGATTGTACTGTTTACAGGTTGCAGAAAGGAAGTAATTATGAATGATAATAATAATAATAATAATAATAATGATTACAGGGAATTAACCAAGGAAGAAAAAAGGGTTATAATCAACAAGGGAACAGAAATGCCTTTTACGGGTGAGTATAATGACTTTTTTGAACAAGGCACATATAATTGCAAGAGATGCGGTGCCCCCTTATTCCGCTCCACTGATAAATTCAAATCACAATGCGGCTGGCCCAGTTTTGATGATGAGATAAAGGGTGCAATAAAGAGGGTGCCTGACAAAGACGGCTCAAGGGTAGAAATACTCTGCGCAAATTGCGGAGCACATCTGGGACATGTATTTGAGGGAGAGCAATTGACCGAAAAAGATGTCAGACACTGTGTCAATTCCATTTCACTTGTATTTGTTCCCGACAAACCTGCTGAGCTGAAAAAGGCATATTTTGCAGGCGGCTGTTTCTGGGGCATTGAATTCTATTTTGAAAAGGAAGAAGGCGTGGAATCCGCAGTCTCGGGATATATGGGCGGAAATGTCGAAAATCCATCATATAAGGATGTGTGTTCAGGCAATTCTGGACACTATGAGGTTGTTGAGATAACATATGACCCCGGCAAGACCACATATGAAAAACTCTCCAAACTCTTCTTTGAGATCCATGACCCTACCCAGAAGAATGGGCAGGGACCTGATGTCGGACAACAGTATGAGTCGGTCATATTTTATGATAATGAAGAAGATAAGGAAACTGCAGAGGAGCTTATTGGCATTCTAAAAGATAAGGGCTATGATATTGCAACAAAGATTCTGCCTGTTTCTGAGTTCTACAAAGCAGAGGATTATCATCAGGATTATTATGACAAAAAGGGCTCCAAACCCTATTGCCATATCTATAAGAAAAAGTTTTAGACTGTATTGAACCTGGTTGACAGTTTGACAGTTTCAATAATTCCATCAATTTAAGTCCCGTTATTAATTAATTTGCGTTTTGTCCATATGGGTAAAATATGACATTTCTGCACAATTTTATTTAACATATAAACGTAAGGCCTAAGTTATTTTATTAAGCAATTTACACTTGTTTTTATACAGTTTTTCATGCTCAAAACTGTCAAACTGTCAACCAGGTTCAAGAACATTACGATTGCTGTTTCGTATAATTAATAAAGGAGAAAAAATGAATAAATTAATCTGTTTTTTGATGATTGTATTTATGTCTTTTATTTTGTCTGCTAAAGAGTCACCCAAAACACCGACAATTGCTGTAATAGGTTCATCTGTATCCGCAGGATGGGGTGGGGATAGGAATGAAAACTCTGATTTGCTTAATGGATGGACATCTCTATTGAAGGAACAGCTGGAACAATCGGGTTATGAAGTAATAAACCTGTCCATTCCCGGTAATAATACAATTGATATACTTGAGCGATTTGACAGTGCTGTCTATCCTATAATGCCTGATATTGCTATTATTGCTTTATCCCTGAGTAATGAAGGAATTGAAAGCGAAGATGGCGACAAGGTAATTGCTCAATTTGAATCCAATATGAAGCAAATTATTGATAAATGTGACAGCAAAGGCATCAAACCTGTAATTGCTTCATGCTATGCCAATAATGGATATAATGCAGAGATGTATAAATATATTCTGTACATGAATAATATAATAGAATCATGGAATCTTCCTTCAATCAATTTGCTTAATTCATTGGATGATGGAAACGGCAATTTCCCAAAAGGCACATTTTTTGACCCCAATCATCCCAACAGCAAGGGACATAAGGAATTATTTCTGGGTATTGAGCCCAATATGTTCAATAAAATTATTTCATGCACCTATCCTGATAGAGCAATTATCCCATCAAAATCATTGACACTTGTGAATAAACCTTTCTCTTATTGTCCCGACTCTCCTATGCACTCATTTTCCTTTGGTATGACTGTTGATGCTAAAAAACATACCAACATATTTCAAATTAAATGTCTCAATGGGGTTATAAATATAAGCACAAATAAAAAAGGAGAAATCACTGTAAACAATCAGAACAGCGGTCATTTTGTAAAAACAAATAAACCTGTAAATATTGTTGCAATAAATAATTATGCTATGAAAACCTTTTCATTGTATCTTGATAATACATGTATATATAATGAAAACACATATTATGAGCCAATAATCTTTGAAATAGCAGGAGACAATAATAGATACGGTGATATTATACTCTATAGATTTCCTCTGTCAGAAACAGAAATAACAGCATTGGCCCAAGGCGTAATCCCGGTCACCGGACTCAGCATATATTCAGAAGGTATTATCATAAATAATTCAATGCCCAATAATGGATTATCAGCAAATTGCTTCTCATCAGACAAGAATTGTGATTCATTGATAAGCCAATTAAAAACTGAAATAATTAATTTCAATAATATTCCAGAGTTTACATTTGAATCATATTATAATATCGTAAAAATCAATTTGGATGTGTATAAAAATCTTGTCGGCACATACAAACTGAATGATGATGTAATGTTTGATATAAAGACAATGAATAACAAATTGTGGGTATTACCAAATGGTTTTAATCCTATAGAATTACTTCCAATGTCTGAATCCAAATATATCGCAAAAACCGTGGGTCCCGAAGCTATAATAACATTCTCCAGGATTGAATCATCAGACACCTATAATCTGATGGAATTTTCTATGGATTCTTACACTGATTCAATGTATAAACAATGATAGGAAGAAAAAGTAAGCATATTTAAAGCTAAATCGAGGACTTTGCTTGTGAAACTCATCTAATTAGTATCTATTGTTAATTTTTATATATTTTCATCTAAAAGGTTTTAAACGCTAAGACCCGCTTTGTTATATTATTCTCATATGAATGGATATATAATAGGCAGCAGTAAAAATATCATTGATGCGGATACCAGCAGAAATACGACATTAACAGCAATCCTCTTCTTTGTGCTCTTAATATACATTCCAGTCACAACATCACTGCTTACTATACCCACTATATAGAATAGTGATGCATAATTGAATATCATTTGCGGAACATCCAGCCTTTGCTTAACAAACAGAAGAATCAATGTGAAAATCAGAGCTCCGATGATATACACATATAATTCCCTTCTTTTCTTGCTGAATAAGGATACCTTAAAAATTAATTGTATTATTATCTCCCAAAAGGCAATTATCCCCAG
>CAZJAT010000057.1:0-4574 GCA_964544145.1 uncultured Bacteroidales bacterium
CGTTTAAGCAGTACCATTGATTCGGTATGCGGGATAATGTCAAGACCTGGGGGAAATAGTGGCTGGCAGATTAGTGGCTAGTATGCTGGTAAACTGGTGGGATAATACAATTGGGAATTTGGAAATCCAAATCTCTGACCTGGCCTGACAAAGCATTAAAACAGATGGGGTGAGATGCGAAAAGCTTGACAAATACGTAAAATATGCTATATTTAAAAAGATTGTGAAATAATTAACAAACCTGAGACAAGGGATATTCTGAGTCAAGGGATTCATATTCAACCGAAACAAGGCATAAGCTGAGTGAAGGTGCACTCAATATCCCATGTACATAAAGGAGTAATAATGGAAAACCGGCTTGGTGTTGTTGGCATTATTGTTACTGACAGAGATGTCAGTGCTCAACAGGTCAATAATGTACTTTCCGAATTTTCAGATATTATCAAAGGCAGAATGGGTTTACCTGAAATAAAGGAAAACATATGCGCAATTGCGGTATTTGTTGAAGGAACAAATGACCGCATAGGTGCCATAACAGGTAAATTGGGGCAGATTAAACATGTAAAAGTTACTTCAACTGTTGTCAAGAAGTAATGGGGGTATTATGAAATACAAGGATTTTATAGACCAGGAATATCTGGATAATATGATTAAAGAGAATAAAAAACCTGAGGTCAGTAAAGTAAGGGAAATTATTAAGAAGGGTTTAGAAAAGAAAGGTCTTTCAAAAGAAGACGCTTTTGCTTTGCTGCAGACAGAGGATAAGGAATGTATTGAATCCATATACAGTGCAGCCAAACAGATTAAGAATGAGATATATGGTAATAGGCTGGTTCTTTTTGCACCATTATATGTCACAAATGAATGTTCAAATATCTGTGATTACTGCGGTTTCAGGGCCGACAATAAAGATTTGCACAGAAGAACACTATCAATGGATGAATTAAAAGAAGAGGTGGCAATACTGGAGGAAGAGGGTCATAAGAGGCTGTTGCTTGTATATGGAGAACACCCAAAATTCAAAGCCCAGTGGATTGCTGACACAATTAAAGCAGCATATACAGTAAAAAAAGGCAATGGCGAGATGAGAAGAATTAATGTCAATTTTGCCCCAATGGAAGTAGATGATTTAAAAATAATCAAAGATACGGGTATTGGAACATATCAATGTTTCCAGGAAACATATCATAGAAAAACCTATGATAAGGTACATCTTGCAGGTATGAAAAAGGATTATCTATACAGACTATATTCTCTGGATAGGGCTCAGCAAGCAGGTATTGATGATATTGCCACTGGTGTACTCTTTGGATTGTATGATTATAGATTTGAAGTAATGGCTTTGCTGATGCATGCAGAACACCTTGAAAAAGAATTTGGTGTTGGACCGCATACTATTTCATTCCCAAGAATTGAACCCGCTCTTAATGCGCCATTATCCATACATCCTCCATTTGAGGTGACTGATGAACAGATTAAGCGAATCATTGCTGTTTTGCGTATTGCTGTTCCATATACAGGACTGATTCTGACCACACGTGAAAAACCGGATTTGAGAAGAGAATTGGTTGAATTAGGCGTCTCACAGATGTCTGCAGGTTCCAGAACATATCCCGGAGCATATCATGATGAGAAATACAGTAAACCTGATATGCAGCAGTTTACAATTGGTGATACCCGTTCATTGGAAGAGGTTATATTTGATCTGACACAACATGGTTTTATTCCATCATTCTGTACCTCATGCTATAGGAAAGGAAGAACCGGTGAGGCATTTATGGGTTTGGCAAAACCCGGTGATATCCATGTGTTCTGTCATCCCAATGCGATACTGACATTTCTCGAATATCTTGATGATTATGCAAATGATGAAACAAAGAAGGCTGGTTATCAGCTTATTGAAAGAGAAATAGGCAAGATTGAAAATGATGAGATAAAAAAACATTTTAAGGAAAAGTATAATAAAACAAAACAGGGAGAGAGAGATCTCTACTTCTAGGAGTTTAAATGAAAAATGTTCCTTCATCAATGAGACCTCATATAGGCATTTTCGGTAAACAGAATGCCGGTAAATCTTATTTGATAAATGCATTAACGCAGCAGGATACAGCAATTGTATCTGATGTAGCAGGTACAACGACCGATCCTGTGGGAAAAGCGATGGAGATACTTCCTCTAGGCCCGGTGTTCATTGTTGATACTGCAGGACTGGATGATTCAGGTGAACTTGGTAAAAAAAGAGTTGAACGTTCTATGCGCGTTCTCGGGCATACAGATTTAATTATTCTGGTTTCTACTCCCTCGGATTTCAATGAAATAGACAGACAATTTATTGAAGATATGAAGTACAAAAATGAACGAATACTCTGTGTTTTCTCTAAATCAGACATTGAAAAGCCAATAAAAGCACATGAGGATTACCTGAAATCACATAGTATTGATTATATGTATATATCATCAAAAACCAATGCAAATATCAGTAATCTCCGTTTAAAGATAGCTGAATTAGTACCCGAAATTATAACATCAGATGTCATATTGCGGGATTTGGTGGGACCCAATGATATAATTATTCATGTAATGCCTATTGATTCTGCGGCACCCAAAGGGAGGATTATTCTGCCACAGGAACAGGCATTGCGGGACACATTGGATGCTAATGGCATCAGCATAGTAGTCCAGACAGAGCAATTGGGAACTGTTTTAAAATCACTAAACAGGGACCCTGTTCTTGTTGTAACTGATTCCCAAGCAATTGAAGCTGTTGCTGATATTGTACCGGAACATATTGCATTGACCACATACTCTATTCTATTCAGCAGATTAAAAGGGGATCTTGATGAATTTGTCCGAGGTCTGAAAGTGCTTAAAAAACTCAAGGATAATGACACAATATTTATAGCTGAAGCATGTACACATCATTCGCAGGCTGATGACATTGGAAGGGTTAAGATACCGCGATGGATGAAGGAATATACAGGGAAGAAACTCCAATTCACAGTAAATCCCGGGAAAATGATTCACAAGGATATGAGTGAGTCAAAACTGATTGTGCATTGCGGAGGATGTATGATAAATAGAAAAGAAGTGCTTAATAGAATGAAGAGCGCAGGTGAAATTAATGTTCCTATAACAAATTATGGTATACTTATATCACATATACATGGTGCTTTAGACCGTACAATACGCATGTTTCCGCATACATATGCTATCTATAAGGATATATTCAGTGAATAAAAGTGACATTGTATCATTATTGTCATGTACAGGAATAACTGCATCAGAACTATATAATAAGGCTGATGCATTAACAAGATCCGTATATGGAAGCGATGTTTTTATCAGAGGCATAATTGAGTTTTCAAATAGATGTGTTAAGAATTGCAAATACTGCGGTATTAGAAGGGACAGCATTGTTAATAGATATGAAATGGATTTTGACACAATTATGTTTCTAATTAAGGATGCTCACATGCAGGGATATAAAACTGTTGTGCTGCAGAGTGGCGAGTATATGCCTCATGATGAAATGATTGAGGATATAATAACTGAAACAAAGAGAAAATATGATATTGTTTTAACATTATCTTTAGGTGAGCGTGATGAATCTGTTTACAGACGATGGAAATCAGCTGGGGCAGACCGTTATTTAATGCGTATTGAAACAACAAATAGGAATATTTTCAAATCATTGCATCCTGATGATGATTTTGATAATAGACTGGAAGCATTGACATTGCTTAAAAAAACAGGATTTGAAACAGGAACAGGTATTATGCTTGGTTTGCCCGGACAAACAGACGAAGATCTTGCAAATGACCTGATCTTTTTCAAAAAATATGATTTTGATATGCTTGGAGTGGGACCCTTTATCCCTCACCATGACACACCTATGGCTGATTTGCCAGTTATTGATGCAGAAAAAGTAAAAAACTTTGTTGCTTTAATGAGATTGATTACAGAAAACACCAATATTCCTGCAACAACATCTATGGGAACACTGCAAAAGAACTTAAGGGCAGAGATACTCAATTGCGGAGCTAATGTCATTATGCCCAATCATACACCCATTGAATTCAGGGAACAGTATATGCTGTATGACAATAAGATAGGTGTTTACTCTGAGCCAGAAGATACTTTACACATGGCACTTAATGATATTGAATCTGCAGGAAAGACGGTATGCTGGGATAAGGGGTATAGGAAAAAGGTATGGCTGGTAAGCTGGTGACTGGTAATAAAGAAATAAATATAAAATCAAATGCACGTGTAACACCCACTTCACACAGGTTGAAGACATATATCCAAGCATGCCTCAAAGCGTTTAAGCAGTACCATTGATTCGGTATGCGGGATAATGTCAAGACCTGGGGGAAGATAGTGGCTTGTGGCTTGTGGCTGGTAAGCTGGTGGCTGGTAAATTAGTGGCTAGTAAGCTGGTGGCTGGTAGCTGGTAATAAATAAAAAAATAAATAAAAAATCAAATGTACTTGTAATATGTCACTTGAAACCTGAATCTTGAACCCCTTATCGCAGGTTGAAGACATATATCCAAGCATGCCTCAAAGCGTTTA
>CAZJAT010000058.1:0-4504 GCA_964544145.1 uncultured Bacteroidales bacterium
AATCTCATATTCCCTCCCTAAACCGGATGGCCTCGCTTCCATCCGGGTTTTTTTTGCCCAAATTTCACATGATTCATAGCACTCAGTATTTCTAAGTTAAGATAATGAATGGTTTAGTATATATTTTGTAGAAAAATGAAACACATTGACAAAATCTCTTTAAACAATTGTATATACTATTGATAAGTAATGAATAATGATATATATTATTTATAGGAGGTATATTATGAAAGAAACATTCATTTGTGCATTTGCAACAGATAATGGCAAAGACATGATGACAAGGCATTTTGGCGATGCAAGATATTATGATATATACAAGATCAGCAGCAGTGATTCTGTGTATATAGGACGTATAGATAATACTGTTGATGAAGAGGATGATGTGCATGCAGACCCGGAAAAGGCAAGGGGTATTAAAGGCATTCTGAAACAGCATAATGTACAGGTGTGTGTGTCGCCTGTATTCGGACCCAATATAAAGCGTATAAAGAAACATTTTGTCTGTATTGTCTCGGGCAATGTAAATATTGAGCTTGCAGTAAAACATACTCAGCACAGTATTGAGAATATTGCTGAGGAATGGTCAAAGGGTGAAGATCGGTCAATAATACATTGGAGACGTAGTGAAGATGTATCTTGACTGTATTGCCTGTATAATGAATCAGGCATTGCGGGCAGGCAGATTTGCAACAGATGATGAAATAATAATTCGCCAATTACTCAGTGATGTGGGTATGATGATAAAGGATATACCCATGGAGGCATCACCGCCGGAGATAGGCGGTATAGTGTACAGAAGGATAAACAGTATTATAAGCAACAATGATCCTTACATGGACATCAAGGATGCAAATATCAAGAAGGCATTATCCATCTATGATGATATTGCTGATTTTGTGGATAATTCAGAAAGTCCGCTTCTCTATGCTGTTAAAGCAGCAATTGCAGGCAATATTATTGATTTTGGCGTGAATAAACCATTTGACATTGAGAAAGATATAATAAACGTAATAAAAATGGATTTTGCTGTAAATCATTTTGAAGCATTTAAATCCCAATTGGATAAAGCAGAGTATATTCTGTATATAGGTGATAATGCCGGTGAAGGTGTGTTTGACAGAATACTAATAGAACGGCTGGGCAAGCGTGTTATATATGCTGTCAGAGGTATACCCATAATAAATGATATCACACTGAGGGAAGCCAAGATGATTGGATTGAATGATATAGCTCAGATTGTATCATCAGGTGTGAGGTCGCCAGGCCTTATCATGTCTGAAGCTAATGAGGAATTTGTCAGTATATTTGATAGTGCAGACATGATAATAAGCAAGGGTCAGGGCAATTATGAGGCATTGTCTGATAATAAGAAGGATATATTCTTCCTGCTGAGGGCCAAGTGCGGTATTATTGCACGTGATATTGGAGTGAATGAAGGAGATATAGTACTGCTGTGAAGCTCAGTACAATTCATCCTCAGATATGAAATTGCGCACATGATTGATATTGCCATCCATTATACCTATAAAATCAAATCTGCAACTGTAATCCATATACTGGGCATTGCATTTCAAAAAATATTGAGCAGTTTTAAATATTTTGCGCTTTTTAAATACTGTTATAGATTCAGCCGGGCTGCCCTTCATTTGAGAATTTTTTGATCTCACTTCAATGAATACTAATGTGTGATTATGGAGTGCTATAATATCTATTTCACCGAATCGGCAAGTAAAATTCCGTTTTATAACAGAAAAGCCCCTGCTTGTAATAAAAACAGAGGCAATGTCTTCTGCATCATTTCCTATATTTCTTCTTGAAATCATTTCAAAATTTTATGAAGGAGTTCCTTTATAGGGCTGAATGTGCGTCTATGAATCTCACATGTGCCCACTCTGTATACAATATCAATATGATCCTTTGTAGCATAACCCTTATTCCTTGAAAATTCATATTCAGGGTATTCAATATCATAGAACTCCATAATTCTGTCCCTGTAAACCTTGGCAATAATGGAAGCAGCTGCAATTGTCATTGATTTGCTGTCTCCTTTAATAATACCTTCCTGTTTCACGGGCAGATTGGGGATCGGGTAGCCGTCAGTCAAAACCACTTCAGGCATTACTGTAAGTTTTCTCAAAGCACGAATCATTGCACTATGTGTTGCCTGTAGAATATTAATCCTGTCAATTACATTATTATCAACAATGCCCACAGCAACTGATAATGCTTTTTCCACAATTTCCCTGTACAGGTATTCTCTTGCTTCGGGACTTAATTTTTTGGAATCATCAATACCTTTAATTTCAATGTCTTCGGGGAAAACAACTGCTGCAGCAACAACAGGACCAGCTAACGGGCCTCTGCCTGCTTCATCTATGCCGGCAATAAAATAGATGCCGTCTTTCCAGTATTTTTCCTCGAATCTTTTCATTAATTAACCTTTGAAGCCGCCTTTCCTGTTCTGTCTCTCATGTAGTAAATCTTGCTTCTTCTAACTTTTCCGGATTTTATCACATTGACATCTGCAATTGCAGGTGAATTGAGGGGAAATATTCTTTCAACACCAATTCCCTGTGACATTTTTCTTACTGTAAATGTCTTTTTCGCACCACTGCCTTTTTCTGCAATAACTATACCTCTGAATTTCTGTACTCTTGATTTGCCGCCTTCTTCAATCTTATAGGATACATTGACTGTATCTCCGACAGAAAAAGTGAGAGTATTTTCCCTAATACTATTCTTCTCAAACTCTTTCTGAATCTTATCAAGATTAAGTTTTGCCATTTTTATCCTCCATATCTATATTATTTATAATTTTCTTCTCTTCATTTGTCAAGTCTTTATTATTTATTAATTCCGGTCTGTTTTCCAATGTTTTACGTAAGGATGCTTCTATCCGCCATTTACGAATTTTATCATGATGTCCGGATAAGAGCACTTCTGGCACCTGAATATTCTCAAACACCTCCGGTCTGGTATATTGAGGGTAATCCAGCAATCCGCATGAGAATGAATCTGTCTTAGCACTTTCATCATTATTCATGAATCCCCTTACCAAACGGGAAACTGATTCAAGTATTATAAGAGCCGGCAATTCACCGCCTTGAAGCACATAATCTCCTATGGATAATTCCATATCAATGTATCTGTCAATAAAACGCTGGTCAGCTGCCTTATAACGCCCTGCAATAATTGTGATATCATCATTCTTCATCAATGTCTCTTCAATGAGATTCTGCGTCAATAATTTGCCTGAAGGGGAAGTCATTATTCTGCATCCAGGGTTTTTTATTGTCATTAAGGCTTTTTTCATTGGTTCTGCCATCATTATCATTCCGCTGCCGCCTCCGTATGGATAATCATCTATTGATTGATGAACGCCATTACCGAATTGATACAGGTCAATGATATTAACAGTTATAATGTTATTATCAATTGCCTTATTGATCAGTCCGAACTCTGTATATGGTATAATCAGTTCCGGAAACAGGGTGATAATATTAATATTCATAAAAACTAATACTGTATTTTAAATTAATTATTTTATTGACAGTATCAACATTACTGAGAAATTCCTTTTTAAACAGAATTGTGATGTCACTTCCGTCAGGTCTGTGAACATCAATAACCGAGCTGCTTAGAAAATATACATCAATAACTGTTCCTATGAGAATATTGTCTCTGTCATAAACAGCACAGTCAAGAATATCATGTGCATAATATTCATTCTCATTGAGTTCTATTAAGGATTCTTGTTCAATATATATCATCTCATCTCTCAGCAGATCTGAACCATCCCTGTCATCTATGTTAAAGAACTTGAGAATAACATTCTTGCCCAATTTTTTAACTTCAGCAATGCGGAATTTCTTTCCACTGATGATATAATCTGTATCATCTACTTTAAAACGGTCTTTATCTGTTGTAAGAACAAGAACCTTTACATAACCTTTTAAACCGTGCGGCTTTACTATCTTGCCGACTTCAAATAATTCAGTCAATGATTTCAAGCACCGATTTTCTGTTTTTCTTAACAGATGCTACAGAGAGTAATGTATTTATGGCATCAAAGGTGGAACCATTTCTTCCAATGATCTTGCCAATATCCTCTTTATTGAGTTTAATCTCATATAGAGTAGTTTTTTTCCCATGAGCTTCAAATATCTCAACAGAATCGGGAGAATCAACAATGGATTTGACCATAAAATCAAGCAGTTTCTTCATTCTCTTTAAAGACCTTTCCTTCCAGTTTGTCATTCCTGTAAAATTCAATGATTGTCTTTACCCTTGGAGTGGGTCTTGCGCCCTTTTTTACCCAAGCATCAAACTTAACGACATCTATGCGTGTTTCACCTTTTCCGCGAGGATCGTATGAACCTATATTGTCGATAAATCTTCCGTCTCTCGGAGCTCTGTTGTCAGCAACAACTATTCTGTAATAGGGCTCTTTTTTCTTGCCCATTCTGCGTAAGTGAATATTAACCATCAAGCCTCCTGTATA
>CAZJAT010000059.1:0-3107 GCA_964544145.1 uncultured Bacteroidales bacterium
TAGGTAAATCTCTTTTATTCAGCTGAACAACAAGTGGTGTCGATTCAATATCCAGATTGTTCTCCTGTAAATTTATAATGAAATTTTCAAAAGATTCAATATTGTCTTCCAATCTGTCTGCCTGTGAGTCAGCAACAAATACAACGCCATCCGCTCCCTGCAGTACTAATTTTCTTGTCGCATCATAATATACCTGTCCTGGAACCGTATATAATTGAAATTTTGCACTGAAATTTCCTATCTTGCCAAGATCAACTGGCAAAAAATCAAAAAATAATGTTCTGTCCATCTCTGTTGCAAGGGATGTCATTTCACCTCTTTTCTCCTTGGGTATTTTGCTGTAAATGTACTGAAGATTTGTTGTTTTTCCAGATCTGCCTGGTCCGTAATACACAAGCTTACAGGTAATTTCCTTTTTCGCATAATTAACTAAAGTCATAAATTCTCCTAATCTCCGAACATTTCATCTGCGGATGAATCAATTCCTCTCAATTTGAGTTTGAATTCATCAATATTTGTTACTGATTGAGCTGCATCATCAAATGATATGATCCCATCCTTATATAATTTCATTATTGACTGATCAAAGGTATGCATCTGATACTGATGACCTTCCTCAATAGCAGATGGAATAAGCAATGTTTTGATAGGGTCAAGAAGATATTCTTTAATTGTAGGTGTATTTATCATAATCTCTGTTGCAGGAACTCGGCCCTTCCCGTCAACCCTCGGAAGCAGTCTGAGGGAAATTACACCATTTAGGGTTGTTGCAAGCAAAACCCTTATATGCTGCTGCTGATGCGGCGGATAGAATGATATTATCCTATTCACTGTTTCAGATGCATTAAGGGTGTGAAGGGTTGAAAGAACAAGATGACCGGTATCAGCAGCCTTTATAGCCACATCCATTGTATGGGCATCCCTAATCTCTCCCATAAGAATAACATCCGGGTCCTGACGCAACACATATTTAAGGGCATTCTGATATGACTCCGTATCATTACCCACTTCTCTCTGTGATATAATTGATTTTCTATCTCTAAAAAGATACTCAATAGGATCTTCAACTGTTATAATATGTTTTGAAGTTGTTTCATTTATATATTCAATAATAGATGCCAGAGTAGTTGATTTTCCGGAACCTGTTGTTCCTGTACAGAGAATAAGACCTCTCGGTTTCTTGGATAATTCCTTAAGTACAGGAGGAAGGCTCAGTTCATCAATGCTCTTCGCTGATATTGGTATTGTTCTCATTGCTATTGCAACAGATCCTCTTTGCAAATATACATTTACCCTGAATCTTGATAAACCGGCAACTCCGATTGCAAAGTCAATTTCCTTTTGGGTGGAAAATGTTGTCTGCTGTTCCTTTGACATAATTCTCAAGGCAATTTTCTTTAATTCTTCGGGATTGAGAGGTTCATCTTTCATTACTACAAGCTTTCCATTAATTCTCAGGACAGGAGGAGTTCCTGCTTTCATATGAAGGTCTGAGGCATTTTCCTTGACCATTTTTTCCAGTAATGTTTTTAATTCCATACTTACTCCTTATACTCGCTCAACATATTCCCCTGTTCTCGTGTCAATCTTGATTTTATCTCCATTGTTGAGAAATAGGGGAACATTGACTTTTAATCCGGTTGAACATACTGCCGGCTTACTGCCGCCGGAAACAGTATTGCCTCTTAGTCCGGGTTCTGTTTCAGTTATTTCAAGCTCAATAAAGATAGGTAATTCAATATCAATAATTTTATCCTCAACAGACAGTAAGGCTACCTGTGTATTATCAATAATAAATAATTCTTTTCCATCCATCTGTTCCTTGCTTAGATAAACCTGTTCATAGGTTTCATTATTCATAAAAACAAATGAATCTCCATCCTGATAAAGATATTCATAAGGGTTTTTTTCAAGACGTATCTCATTCATAGATTCACCGGACTTAAATGTCATGTCAATAACTTGACCGGTCTCGATATTTTTCACCTTTGTTCTAACAAAAGCTCCACCCTTTCCGGGTTTCACATGAAGAAAATCCATAATAGTGTACATTTTCCCTTCCTGCTCAAATGTAAATCCCTTTTTAATATCAGAAGTGTTTGCCATTCATCCTCCATTTCCTTTTTTATCATCTTTCTTGTTCATCCATGATACAAATCCAGCAAGGGAATTGCCCTTATCCTCATTTTCATTTTCTTTCTCTTTTTCTTTATCTTCAATATTCTCAATAATCTCTACTTTCTCTTCTGTTTTTTTATCTTCATTTTTCTCAATTTCCTTAAATACCCCATCATCCTGCTCTGGAATTGAATCATCTGCTTCTTTGTCAGGTACTAAACTGTCATTCATTCTCTCAATAAAATCTGCCTGACTTTTCGCTTCTGCCTGTTCTTCTTCGGTCAATGTCATCTCATTGAATTCTGATTGTGCAACAATTTCATTCAATTTACCCACTTTAGCAATTAATTCATCATTACCCGGACTCTGTTTCAGCAATAATTGATAAATATCCAGTGCTTTTACAAATTGATTCTGAGATTCATACACCCTTGCCATTTCCTTTGAATAAAACATGAATTTCTCTGATCCCTCCAATTCATAGGGAATTCTATCCTCATGCTCTGTTTCCTTTTTGATGAATGGATCAATATTTGAATCTGTCATCTTTGCAGTATCAATTAAATCCTTATCCCTCTTCTCATCCTTTCTAGGTTTAGGAGACATTTCCTCTACAAATGACATTATATTTTTTTCTCTTAATTCTCTGCTTGCTTCTTTGTGGGTTTCCTTATGGTCTTCTTCTTGTTCTTCTTGCATATCTGGAATTTCTTCGTTAATAACCTCTTTTCCTTTATTGCTGTCAAATGGCATATCAATATTTATATTTTTATTCGCTTTAACAGATTCCTTTGTGACAGCTTCATCTGCTTCACTATTCAGTTTGGTCTTTTCCGCTTCATTTGTATTTTCTGAAATATCTTCCTCAGCCTCAGTTTCAACTGCTTCGCTCTCATCCTCTTCTTCTGGCTTTTCTTCATTTACTGTTTCTGCTGTTTCATCATCCGGCTCTTCATCTTTATCTTTATCTTTATCTTTATCTTCATCTT
>CAZJAT010000059.1:3207-4268 GCA_964544145.1 uncultured Bacteroidales bacterium
ATCTTCATCTTCATCTTTATCTGCATCTTTTACTTGCTTTATATTTTCTTCATCCTCTGCAGATGCTTTGTCTTCTTTATTCTCAATTTCTTCAGATTCTTCATTTTCCTGTTCTTCTTCCTCAGCTTCATTATCAAAATCAATGACATTATGTGAATGCTGCAGAATAAAATCCTTTTGATCCTTGTCTAAATCAGATTCATTCTCATCAATGTTCTCTTCATTATCCTCCGTTTTTTCAACAGCATCTTCGTCATTTTCATCAACATCCTTTGTCTGTTGTTTCTGCCTCTGTCTGTTTATTTCATCCAATTTTGTTTTTACTTTGCGTATTTCAGTCGTTGCCTCTTCATTGCCCGGGTCAAGGAATAGTATATTATCATAATATCGATATGACTCTTCATAGTCTCCCTGCTTCCTTTTCATCTCTGCCAATGCAAGTAATGCAATCAAATTCTGATTATCTTTCTTCAATACCCTGTTGAAAATATTTGTTGCTTCATTGTAATTACCCTTTTTCCTGTATGACCTGCCCAATACAACCAAAGCACTCTGATTCTCAGGTGAATATTTCAGTCCCTCCTTGATAATCTCAATAGCTTCATCAAACATCTCTAATTTTAAATATATATTGCCTAAATCTATAAATGCCCTTGATGAGGGATCTTTGGCAATTTTCTCCATTAACTCTCTTATCTTCTCTTCATAATCACCATATAAAGGCATTATATCTCCTATAATAATTTAGATAATTATTATATGTTATAAGTTAAATACAGTCAATATTAAAATAAGTATTGTTATTGATTAAAAATATATTATAAATATTGGAATTCTATGGTATTATTCCCAATAATGTGCTTATTATTGTAGCGATTCTCCACGTTCAAATATGCAAACACTAATTTAAGTGTTTTAATTATATCATGTTATTTTATTGTATTTTCTTCGCCTTTCTTCTCCCCTTTTCCAGTCCACCAGCCACCAGCTTACTAGCCACTAACTCCCCCCAGGTCTTGACATTATCCCGCATACCGAATCAATGGTACTGCTTAAACGCT
>CAZJAT010000060.1:0-4186 GCA_964544145.1 uncultured Bacteroidales bacterium
ATAACCCTAATACAGTTTTGCATACAAATACATATCCGTAACATTATTCTTGTCTGCCTAATAATGCACTTATCTTTAACGAAACAGATTCCAATGTAAATGGTTTTTGAAGGAAAGTGCTATCTTGCTCTGAAAAATCATCAATTATTGAATTAGCTGAATAACCTGACATATATATTATTTTGACATCTTTTTGTCTCTTTTTCAATTCATTAACCAATTCAATGCCCCCCATATCCGGCATTATCAGGTCTGTTATGATAAGTTCTGGTTGTAAGCCGTCTTCAATAAGCTTCAGAGCATGTGAGCCGCTATCAGCTATTATTGCAGTATAATTTAATTTATTAAGTATTGATTCCATTAATCTCTGCAGTGTCGGCTCATCATCAACAACCAATATATGCTCCTTATTTCCCTTTATTAATGGCCTCTTCTGCTCTTCTGCAGTCTGAACATATTCAATATCCGTTTGAGGCAGGAATATCTTGAATGTTGTTCCGCGATCTTTCTCTGAATACACCAGAATATCACCGCCTGATTGCATGATAATTCCATATACTGAAGAAAGCCCCAAACCTGTTCCCCTGCCCAGCTCCTTTGTTGTAAAGAATGGTTCAAATATATGTTCTTTTGTCATATTATCCATTCCAATGCCATTATCTGTAAATGCAATTACCACATAATGTCCCTCTGCAATATTAATATGATTCTTTTCATCTGTATCATTAAAATCAATATTATATGTTTCAATAACGAAATCGCCCTTTTTATCCATTGCATCACGTGCATTGATTGCCAGATTCAATATAACCTGCTCAAACTGACTGGAATCCACCATAATGGGAGCAATATTATCATTCAATGATAATGTTAGATTTATATTTTCTCCAAGTACTTTTTTCATGATATTTTCATTTTTTTTCAATAACTTATTAACATTGCAGCTCTTTGGATTCAATAATTGTTTCCTTCCAAATGCCAATAATTGCTTTGTTGTGTATGCAGCTCTCTTGCCTGCATCAATTATAGCAATCACATCATCCCTTATGGGATTAGTATCTTCTATTTCCTCAAAGATTAATTCACTATAGCCCAAAATTACATTAAGCATATTATTGAAATCATGTGCAATACCGCCTGCAAGAGCTCCTATTGTCTCCATTTTTTGTGACTGTATTAATTCCTGCTGCAGGCCAATGCGGCTTGTTATGTCCTTGATCAATGCCACAAAGGCATATGCTTTGCCCGTATTGTCGCACATGGGAGATGATTTTATTTCAAGAAACCTTTCTTTTCCATTGATTGTGAGTTTTCTGTTTACAATATGCAGACCTTTATCTGCTTTAACTTCACGTATCGGACACTGCATATTCATTTCACTGCAAGGTTTGTCATAATTAAAATAGATATTGTAACAAGTTTTACCTTTGATATCTTCTATGTCTTTTTTAGCAAGTTCACAGTATTTATTGTTTGCATCAATAATTTTGTAATCTCTATCTATGACCACCAATGCCTCATCCATTGAATTCAGAATATTCTTGATGAAAACTTGATTTTCCTTTAATTCATTTTCCATTTGTTTGCGTTCAGTAATATCATGAACTGTAATAATGGTAGCATGTTCTTTGTACCAGAGTGTTTTTGAAAAATTGATTTCTCCCTTGCCAACACCTTCTTTTCTGTTGGGCAGGTCAATCTCAGCAGCTTGTCTATCATATGCATTGCTCAAAGGTAAATAACCCATAATTTCATTCTGCTTTTTTCCGAACATTCTCTCAGCTGCGGGATTGATAAAGAGAATTTTGCCTTCTTTATTGACAATCAGAATGCCGTCATGCATATTTTCCACAATAAGCTGAATATTTTTATTCATTTCTCTGATTTTTTGTTTATTGCTAATATCCTCAAGCACGCTTATAATAGTATGGGATAATCGTGCAATATGTTTGGGTGATTTTATCACATAATCTGCTGCTCCTCTTTTCAATGCCTCTATAGCTATTTCCTCTGAGCCTGTTCCGGTAAGTACAATAATGGGGATATCGGGTTTTTTCTCCTTTACAGCATCTATAACATCCATACCATCATAACCCATAATATTAAAATCTGTGAGTACAATGTCAAAATCACTTTCTGTCAGATGTGTTTCAAATTCATCCTTATTCTGAGCTTTTATTACAATAAACCTATTATCATCGGTCTCCAATGCATATGTAATAAGTTCAGCATCATGTATGTTATCCTCAATAGAGAGAACCTTTAATCTATCAATACATTTCATTCCTTTTCTTCCTCCCCAATAGGAGCATTGACATTGAGTGTGAGCCAGTAATCATTAATCGTTTTTACAACATCAAGGAATCCTTTGAACTCAATAGGTTTAACCAGATAACTATTCACTCCATTGTCATAACCGGATATTCTGTCACTCTCTTCCTTGGAGGATGTAAGAATAATTACCGGTATGCGTTTCAGTATGGGCATTTTTTTGATTTCCTTCAACACATCAAGACCGCTGATTCCCGGAAGATTGATATCCAAAAGCATCAGATCCGGTAAAGGAAATTGACTGCGGTCTGCATATTTTCCGTTTCCATAAATATAATCCAATGCACCCTCTCCCGTTTTTTCAACCTTTATTTCATTGTACAGGCGCATTTCGATAAATGCATCTAATGTTAATTCTATATCCATATCATTATCTTCTACAAGAAGTATGATTGCCTTTTTTTCCATATTAATCTCCCTGTTTCTTTATTGATGGTATTTGAACCCAGAATGTGCTTCCATTGTCTTCATCTGAAATAATACCCACTTCACCTCTCATCATCTCCATTGACTTTTTTACAATAGCAAGACCTATCCCTGTGCCTGAATAATCATCTATACTGTGAAGGCGCTGGAATATGTTGAATATTTTATCATGATATTTTGCATCAATCCCAATTCCATTATCCTTAATAAATATTCTTGTATGCTTCCCTTTATTTTGGGAATAAATCTCAATAATCAGTTTTTCATCTTTTTTTCTGTATTTGAATGCATTATCAATAATATTGGAAAATACCTGCCACAGCATAGTTTCAACACCAAATACATTGGGAATGCCATCGGAAATATTGATTATTATGTCTTTTATATTATAATTATTTTTAATTTCACTAATTACTTTCTTTATGAGCATTCCAGTATTTATCTCAGCAGCAATAAATGTTTCTTTTGTCAGCCGTGAATATGTGAGCAAATCAGTTATCAGAATATTCATCCTCTTACTTGCTTCAACAATATTATCAAAATAATGCGCAGCTTCAGCACTGAGCTGTGATTTATATCTCTGTGAAATAATCTCTGAAAAACCGCTTATTGCTCTTAATGGCGAGCGCAGGTCATGAGATACAGAATATGCAAATGTCTCAAGTGATTTATTGGCTTCTTTTAATTGTGCCGTTCTTTTTGCTACTTTGTATTCAAGTTCTGCTGAAAATTCCTTCAATTTGTTTTCATTAGCTTTTTTTTCAGTAATATCAATGCCGAATGATATTGTGCCCAATAATCTATTATTCTCTTCCAATGCACTGTTTTGCCATGATATATAATGCTCATTACCCGATTTGTCTATTATGGGATTTTCAAAATGACTGATACGTTCCTTTCCCCCTTTAATTCTCATGAATAAATCCCATACATCGGGATAGACATTCTTAGGAACAAGTGTTTCAAACCAGTTTTTGCCCAATATTTCATATTCCGAATAACCCGTTATTCGTTCAGCAGATTTATTTATTCGCTGTACCCTTCCTTTAATATCAAGCTGCACAAACATTATATTGGCTGTTTGTATGAGATTTTCCGTAAATAATTTTGCCTGTTTCAATAATTTCTGTTCATTAAAATATTTATTTGCAGTACCCATCATCAGCCCTATCAATAATGTGCCAATGGGAAATATTGACATTACTGATATCCATATATTGCGTATTATATCTACACCTAAAGGCCATGGCTGTATGAGAAGCTGACATAATAACATAAATACTGAAATAACAATACCAAAGATATACAGTCTGAGCGGACCCAAGCGTTCAGGATGCATATAGCATTTATTGCGTAATAATATTCCGAGTAATGAGCTGACAACAATTGTCGTCATTCCCGCCCATATACCGCCGCCGCCCATTGCAAA
>CAZJAT010000061.1:0-3930 GCA_964544145.1 uncultured Bacteroidales bacterium
CCTCTTCCATAATGGTAAGGTCTGCAGAAAAGTTTGTGTCAAAGACCCTGTCAAAACCCAGCATCTTCAATGCAGTATGCATCTTTCCCGAAGAAACTGTTCCAGGTGCAAGGCCAAATGCTTCACCTATTGCTACTCTTACAGCAGGAGCTTCCTGAACAACCACATGCTTGTCCGGATCATTTAATGCATCCCAAACCTTTCCTATGTCACTTCTCTCATATAGAGCACCAACGGGACATACAGCAATGCATTGTCCGCAATTAACACATACCGAGTCAGCCAGATTCATATCCATAAATGGAGCAATTTGAGTTTCAAAACCTCTCTTTGAGAAATCAATTGCATAAACTGTCTGCACTTCCTGACATGCAGCAACACATCTTCCGCATAATATACATTTATTAGGGTCTCTTATAATAACGCCGTTATCATCTAGAGGTTTATCAAGTTTGCTTCTTTTAAAAGGTAAATCTCTTATTTCAAGTTGCTCTGCCAATGCCTGCAATTCGCATGTTTGATTTCTTACACATTCAAGACATGCATCCGGATGATTTGACATTATAAGTTCCACTACCGTTTTTCTTGCATCTCTCACTTTCTTAGAATGCGTCTCAACTTCCATACCTTCACTGACAGGTGTTACACATGCGCGTTTCAATGAAGGTGCACCTACATCTACAACACACACGCCGCATGCCCCTGTAGGAGTAAGGTCCTTATGATAACATAGTGTGGGAACATTGATCTTTGCCATTCTGGCAGCATCAAGAATAGTAGTTCCTTCCGGAACAGTTATATCCACACCATTGATTTTCAATGTGATTTCCATTGCCATACTATTCTCCTTTATTTAATTTAGTTTTTATTTCATCAGCAAAATATTTATCATAACTGCTTATAGGCATAACCGGTGATTGACCTAAAGGACAGAAAGATGTAAGTTTCATTTGTTTGGATAAATCAATCATAGTAGTCCAGTCTTCAATGTTTCCTTTTCCTTTGTTAATTTTCAAAGATAATTTTTCAAGTATATCTGTTCCGATTCTGCATGGTGAACATTTACCGCAAGATTCATGCTTAAAGAATTTCATTGTTGATGTAAGTATATCAAACACATCTCTTCCTTCACTCATGACAAGAATTGCTCCTGAGCCAAGTACGGCTGCATATTCTCCAAGAGAATCATAATCCATTTGCACATCTATGCCTATTTGTGAAATAAATGCTCCTGCTGCTCCGCCAATCAATGCTGCCTTAAAATTCTTTCCGTCTTTTATACCGCCAGCAAATTTATAAATAATATCTCTAAGAGATGTCCCCATAGGTACTTCAATAAGTCCGGGATTTACAATATCACCCATTAAAGTAAACACTTTTGTTCCAGATGATTTTTCTGTACCAATACCCTTATACCAATCTGAGCCTTTCTCAATTATTTCTGGTACATTTGCCAATGTCTCCACATTATTCACTACTGATGGAAGCATTCTAAATCCGGCTACACCTGGGAATGGCGGCTTATTCCTTGGATTACCTCTCTTTCCTTCCATTGATTCAATCAATGCTGTCTCTTCTCCACACACATATGCGCCGGCTCCTTTCCTAACTTCTAAATCAAAACCAAATCCGCTTTCAAGGATATTGTCTCCCAATAATCCGTATTTTATGCATTCCTCAATAGCATGATTTAAGCGCTCAATAGATATTTTATATTCGCCTCTTATATATATGTATCCTTTGTGAGCTCCGATTGCATATCCTGCAATTATCATTCCTTCTATAAGCCTATAGGGAACTCCTTCCATTATAAGTCTATCCTTGAATGTTCCGGGTTCACCTTCATCTGCATTACAAATAACGTATTTTTCGCCTTCAAGAGGTGCCGTAAATGACCATTTCATACCTGTTGGAAATCCTGCACCGCCTCTTCCTCTTAATCCGCTTTTCTTTATTTCATTAATAATTGATTCCGGTTTCATTTCAGTTAGGGCTTTTCCTAATCCAACAAATCCATCAAGTCCAATATATTCATCAATGTTTTCCGGATCTACTTCACCACTGCCTTTTAAAACAATCTTCATCTGTTCAGGTATCTCTGCTTTTTCAATGGAGGATTCTTTAAAATCACCTTTAAACATCAAATCTTTTATTAATCGCCCTTTAATTATATGTTCTTCAATAATCCTTTCAACATCACTGCTTTGCACATTTACATAATGAACACCTTCTGGATAAACAACAACAACAATATCTTTGTTCATTATTCCCAAATTTCCAGTTTCAGTTATTTTTACCTCATTACTCAATCCTTTTTCATCAATAACTCTCTTGAATTTATCAAAAATTCCTCTTGCGCCTGCCAGAACAGATTCAGCATCAATAGATACAAGGATATGAGATCTGTAGAATTTAGTCATTGGTTTTCTCCTTGTAAGAATTAATAATTTCATCAATTTTATTGGGCGTAAGATTCCCATACATTTCATCATTTATCATCATTGCAGGCGCTACAGCACAAATACCAAGGCATGCTGCTGTTTCTATTGTAAATAAACCGTCTTCTGTAGTTTCACCCTCTTTGATACTAAGCTTTTTTTTCAGATAATCCAATGCAGACTGCGCACCCATCATATGACATGGAGGGGATATGCAAAGCCTTATTACATTTTTCCCTCTTTTCCTGACCGAAAACATTGTATAGAATGTCACAACTCCATGAATTTCTGCTTTGCTGATATTGCAGAAATCCGCTACTTCTGCCAAATCCTCTTCAGAAAGATATTTTTCTTTCTTATTGTCCTGAATATCATGCAGAATATAAAGTAAGTTTTCTCTGTCAGGGGTATACTTTTTTAGTATCTCTTTTCTGTCCATTATACCTCCTAATATATTATTGTTTTGATTTTTTCTTAAAACATATGCCAGCAGGGCATTCTTTTTTCAAAATATGTAATTCATATTCATTTCTGAAATACTCAATTGTTGACAGTACTGGATTGGGAGCAGTTTGACCTAAACCACATAGAGATGTGAGGTTAATTTGTTTTCCCAATGCAATTAATTCATCAATATCTTCAAGTTTTCCTCTGCCTTTTTTTATTCTGTAAAGGATTTCTAACATCTGTTTTGTACCAATCCTGCATGATGGACATTTACCGCAACTCTCTTCCTGACAAAATTCAAGAAAATAGACAGCCAAATCAACCATACAGGTTTTTTCACTCATCACAATAAGACCGCCGGAACCCATTATTGCTCCAAGTTCTTTCAATGATTCATAATCCAGTGATACATCAAGATGTTCAGCGGGAATACACCCTCCGGATGGCCCTCCTATCTGAGCAGCTTTAAATGTTTTTCCAGACGGCAATCCTCCTCCAATGTCAAAAATAACTTCCCTTAATGTAATTCCCATCGGCACTTCAACTAATCCTGTATTGTTAATTTCGCCTGCTAAAGCGAAGACCTTTGTTCCTTTGCTTTTTTCAGTACCTATGGAAGCAAACCATTCAGCCCCATTTTCAATAATAGGGCAAATATTTGCAAATGTTTCTACATTATTTATCATTGACGGAAAATTCCATAAACCTTTTTTATTGGGAAAGGGAGGTTTTGCACTGGGCATACCGCGCTGTCCCATTATTGAATGCATTAATGCCGTTTCTTCACCGCAAACAAATGCCCCTGCACCCACTCTCACAGCGAGTTCAAAAGAAAATCCAGAATCAAATATGTTTTTACCAAGCAAATTTTCTTTATATGCTATCTCTATTGCCTTTTTCAGACGTTTTATTGCTAAAGGATATTCTGCTCTCACATAAACATATCCCTGATTAGACCCTGTCGAATATCCGGCTATTGTCATTGATTCAATAATTGAAAAAGGATCACCTTCCAGAATTGACCTATCCATGAATGCCCCGGGAT
>CAZJAT010000062.1:0-3744 GCA_964544145.1 uncultured Bacteroidales bacterium
GAAGAAATGGCAAATCTGCAAATACACTGGCTTGCTCAATACGTTTTTTTGCATACTTAAAAAACTCCTGCCAACCTACAACTTTACTGTTTTTATAAGACATCAATGCTTTAATGCCCATTGAATGGAGGTCTTCCATTGTATTGCCATTCATGCAGGATTCATGGAGGTTTCTCAATCTCTCAATATCGTCTTCTGTGCATACCCAGTATTTGTATTCCCTTCTGTCAATCGCCCCCTCAATGCCTGTGTCAATCCCTTCAACTTCAATCTTAAACTCGCCTATACCGTATTCATCAGACAAAAGATGCAGCTGAGCCTCCTGCTGAGCGAACAGATATTTATAGACATGTTTACCATTGTGATCTACATATCTCCCCACAGAACCCCCTTATACTTTCTTTATATGTTCATATTCACTCTTTATGAATCTGTCAATTCCCTGAAGATTTGAATTAATTTCATCCAAAATAGCGTCAATTTCCATTGGCTCTTCTATTGTTACTTTTTTATATCCCCTGTAATGCAGATTATAATCCCTCTTTTCAATCTTGTTCTTATTTACCCGCCAATTTAGCTTTTTCAATGAATGAGGTGATTTTTCATAATACTTCATGTCGATTTTATTTGAGTCATTATGTCCTATATGCATGATTCCCAGATCAAACATTGTATTGTACAAGCACCCTGAACTAACCGTTATGACTGATTTGAGCCTGTTGTTATTTATCAATGTCTCTCTCATGGATTTATCACGAATGGATGTAAGTATATGATAAGCATCTGCTATTATAGCTTCTTGTGCATTATCTAAATGCTTGAGATATACTTGTCTCTCTTTGGGCCTTATCCTCGGCCTTCGGATTCTGAGAAAGGGTATATCCAGTAGCAATGATGTGTTATATTCGGGTTTAGCAGTAATGCGGAAATGATTGTAATTATTCATTGCCATATTGCATAATATCTCCAACTTGGCACTGTCATCCCTTGAATAAATAATCAACAATGGTTTCTCATTATTCTGTTTTCTCAGCATATCTGCAACAGCGCGCATAAATATACCCTCACCGGATATATCGCTGATATCTGTTTTGTTTTCAATATGCATGTCTTTGAGAACATCAAGTATAAAGCCTGCATAGAACCCTACACGATGCTCATGTCCGTTGCTGAATTTCCTTCTCAATGTTTCAAATGTGTAGTATTTAACGACTTTTTCATCAAATATTGATTTTATGAGTGAGAAAACTGCCTCAATATCATCATTATTAAAGTGTTTGAGCACTTTCTCTGCATTCGACTGTAAATATCCGAACTCATCATTCTTTTTCTTCAGTGATTTGAATGCTTCCTTGAATTCCCCAGCTTCTTCTGCATGCGGATACAATGCCATACTCAACAAAACGAGTTCCCTGATTCTGGGCTTATCCCTATATGCATTTAATTTATGCGAAATTCTGGATACAGCAGTATATGTCTTATCCATTGCCCATCAACTTATCCATGAGGGCATCAGGCAGCTTATTGACCAACTCCGCCTGCTTATCAACAATACCCCTGACCTTTGCATATGATTCCACAATGCCATTCACCTTCTTGAGAATTTTCTTATTCTCCATCCATTCAGGCAGGATCATTTCGCCCAATCGCTTGACGCTCAGCACTATCATGGAATCACCGGAAAGTGACTGTGCCATGATCTCATTTACGCCATATGCGCTGCGCATATATATCTCCATAACTTCAGGAGTAATATCCTTGCTTTTAATATCTATACCTATGAGATTGGAAGTCAGCACCATGCCTTCATGCGCTTTAAGCGTTTTTGCTACTTTGAGTTTTGTGCCCCTTGATGATACAAGTAAAGTGCTCTCTTCAACAAGGTATCTGAGAATATTACGCTCATTCTCTGTTCTCAATTCACGGAATGGGCCATTTATAAGGCCTTCATCTGAAATATTGGATACATTGAGTACCCTGTACTTCTCGCCCTCTCCAAAATCCTTGCCTTTGGGCGGATAATTGATCCCTGCAAAGATATCCGCTATATCATTTAACTTCATATATTTAATTATATGATTTATGTAATATATGTCAATATCATCATTAGAATTATAATCTGCACTCTGACAGGTCGGTGATGCTTACTATGCGGACCTGTTTGCACGTATCGTATTAGGGATTATGGGTCTATTGGATTTTGATGAATTCAATCCATTTATGCACCATTCCCATTCACGGGGTGTAAGTGTAATAGACGGGAGATCGCTTGACACCTCCAACATAATTTTTGCATTTTTATATCAATTTTGATATAATTATGGTAATTCATTATATTAGTATATCATTTATGATATATTAATCTATTAATTATATCTATTTTGATATAATTTTTTAATTACCTATTGACATTATATCATATTTGATATATATTATTAACATGGAATTAGGATTATTATTTAAACAATTGAGAAAAGAGGCAAAACTGACACAAAAGGAATTGGCAATGCATGCAGGTGTCAGCTTGCGTTTTATCAGGGATGTTGAACAAGGCAAACAGTCAATGCGTATGGATAAGGTCAATCAGGTCCTCATGCTTTTCGGATATCATTTAGAAGGAGTGAGGAATGGAAAGGAATAGAAGCGGAGCAGTATATTTCAAGAATGATCTTGCAGGTATTATCTCGGAAAATGCTGATGGATATGTCTTTGAATATGACTGGGAATACATGAAAACAGGCACACCTATATCTGTTTCCCTGCCCTTCACAGAGAGAACATATGAATCCAAAACACTGCATACATTCTTTCAGTCACTGTTGCCGGAAGGATGGTATAAAGCAATAATCAGCAAGACATTAAAGATTGATGAAAATGATGATTTTGGATTCCTGCTCAAATCATGCCAGGATACTGTGGGTGCAGTATCTGTAATAGAGCGAAATGAAACATAGATACTGCATTGCCTGCGGCAAGCCCCTTAATGATACCGGTTCTTCTATGCATAGACAATGCATAAAAGATATGTTCGGCACAGGTTTTGTGCCTTCACTGAATATTGGATTTGAAGATATACCCAGAACAGCCCAGAAGATGGCAGGCCATATGTCCATATCGGGGGTACAACCCAAATTATCCCTTAAAATGAAAGGAAAGGCATTGATTGTCACAGAAGCAGGCGGTGAATTTATACTAAAGCCCCAGACAGATAGATTTAAGCTTTTACCGGAGAATGAGAATCTCTGCATGAACATATTTAATGCTGCTGGCATAGAAACAGCAAAGCACATGTTATTGAAGCTTAGTAATGGGAACAATGCATATATTGTGAAGCGCTTTGATAGAGATAAGGGAGATAAGATACATTGCGAGGATTTCACAGCAATTTTGAATCACAATGATAAATATAGAGGGAGCATTGAACAGGTGGGTAAGGCAATATTCAAGTATGCAAGATTTCCAGGATTGGAGGTGCAGAAATTCTTCAAAATAGTGCTGATGAATTTCATTCTGGGCAATGGTGATGCCCATCTGAAGAATTACCTGCTGCTTTATGATAATGATGGGAACAAATCATTGTCCCCTGCATTTGACATTGTCAGTTCCAAATTAGTAATCACGGGGGAAAAAGACACAGCCCTGACATTGAATGGCAAAGACAGGCATTTGCATGGAAGCGATTTTGTGTATCTTGCTCAGTATCTTGGTATTAATGAAAAGGTATATATGAAAATTATTGAAGAT
>CAZJAT010000063.1:0-1135 GCA_964544145.1 uncultured Bacteroidales bacterium
TATCAGATAATCAGTCTGTTCAAGCATATTGTAAATTCCATCGCGCCCCATATTGCCGTGAAAAATGATATCATTTGAATTAAAGTGTTTGTATTTATTCATATCAGGACCATCACCGATAATATTGAGTTTTATACCTGTTTTCTTTGCTGCATGAAGCATTATATCTATTCCTTTCAGGCGGTCAATCCTGCCGATAAACAGATAATTACCTTTTCTACCTGTCTTTTTTTGTTTAAATGGGGATATTATGAAATGCGGTTTTATTACGATTCTATCAGAATTGATGCCTGCTTCTATTAATATGTTCTTTCCATTTTCTGTCATTACAATAAAACGGTCAATATAACTGATTATTCCCTTCATATTTGCATACATATTTAAAGCTGCAATATATAATGACTTCATTATGCTGTTATAATTACATTTGTATTTAATCGAGGGTAATGGAATTTTTTTATTGAAACAGGATTTACATAAACTGTCCAATTGCGGATTGTATATCACACCATTAGGACAGAACCACCTGTAATTATGTGCTGTTTGCACAATTTTACATTGATTGTCTGCAGCTGCCTTAATTGCAGACCCGGTGAGTGCTAAAAACAGGTTATGAAAATGAACAATATCAATAGATTCCTTCTTGATTATCGATGTAATTGCATTGTAGTGTTTTGATGAATAGAAAGCATTATAAAACGGTATTTTTACAGATTCATTACTGACAGTGTATTTTTTTACATTTATTTCATCATGGTTTTTCAAGGAATTATACTCATTATCAAAGACAATATCCTCTCCGCCCTTGAATTCCGTTCTATAATAATTATGCACTAACAGTAAATTAATCTTCTTTTTCACCTAGAAATCCTATTAACATTTTTGAAGCTATAACATTTTCATTAATAAACTTTTCAATATTTTTCTGATAATCACCGTATTCATGTTCACAATCAAAAAACTCCTCAATTGATTCTTCATATAGAAAACCCAGTTTATATTCACGTACAAATTCCATACCTTTCAAGTTTTTTGTTATTACCGGTTTTAACCGGAAGAGAGCATCATAGATAACACCGCTTGTTGCATTTTCATAATGTGATTTATATGGAAGGATTACATATTGTGTTTTATC
>CAZJAT010000063.1:1235-3617 GCA_964544145.1 uncultured Bacteroidales bacterium
GTAAATATAATCAGGCATAATCAAAACATTATCGGAATAAACCTTGCCGACATTTTCCAGTCCGCTAATGACACCCGACACTTTGTGTTTAATTTTATTGAATAAGATACTGTATTTCTTTGAATGCAGTCTATTTGTATATTGAATGAGATAGATTTTTTTCTTACCTGTATTGAAAATTAAAAGTCCGATAAGTGTTGAAAGAAATCCGCTTGATTGAAATATTATTATATCTGCATCCAATCGGTTAATCTGATGAAAATTATTTATCTCAAAGAATATTTTTTTCACATTTTCAATAATATTATACTCCTTAAGACCCCTAATATGATGTTTTGTGAAAAAAATATTATGATGAATAAATCCCTTATATGTCTTTGGTTCAGCAATCAGAATATTATATTTTTCCTTAAGTATGGCTCCATATCCATTAGCCACCTTCCAATAATGTCCCGAAGGTTTTCCATCTTTACTGAAACCCGATATATCGGCTATTATAACACTCTTCATATCTGTATTGACGGAATAACAGGACTTTCCGTTTCTATTGGTTTATCCCTATTTAAGATGATGCCATTTATAATAAGCAGTATCCAGAATGATGTATTCATAAAGATGCTTCCGGAAAATAGTGATTCAAAAAAAGTATAAAGAAAAAGGAATTTATAAACATTAAATTCATCAGAATATCCTACATTTGTTTTCATAAAACCATATGTCCACATGGATAGAAGGAAAATAAATGGTATAAGCCCCAAAAGTCCTATTTGCGAAATAATCTCCAACACTGAATTATGCGGATACCATCCTGGGGTTTCATTTTTTCCTATACCCTTGCCAAAGAATACATCCTCTTCAAATTCCTTAACTGACTGTACATAGAGATCTAAACGCCCCGAGCTCTCTTCATTGATATCCGTCATACCGGCATCATTTCTCATTACAAACTGTTCAATCCTTGCAACACCTATATTCTCTGAAGAAAAGAGTTTAAAATAGTCAGTGTAAGTGAATAATATTAGCAGGAAAATACCAATAATCAGAATTGTCTTGTATTTGATACCCCTCAATCTGAAAACAAAGATGACCATTGTCATTGCCAAACTGACAACAGGTCCCCTTGCACCGGCAATCATTATGAAGAATACAATCAATATAAGAGACAGTATTAAAATAGTATTTATTTGAGGACGATTTCTTTTTTTAATAAGAAAAAAGAATATCACAAACACTGAGCCCAATGCAAATGATGTAACAATCTTATCTCCACCGAGCAATGCAAATATGCCTATTTCATTCATACCTATACCTGTTATATAACCCACAATGGAAAACAGCAGGGTGATTATTGAATATGAAATTATATAAAGCTTTGCAGTCTTCAGATTCTGAAGATTTACAAGAAACATCACAAATAGACATGGTATAACAGTTTTAATAAGAAAATATTGTATTTTGAATGTTGCATATTGAGTGGTATATCCCTTTACAATTGTGTTTAAGAGCACTATCATTGTTAGCAGTAAGAATCCGAGAAAATAGTAATTCCATTTTATGTGTTTTCTATAAACAACATATAAGATGATTATTCCTATAAGAAAATACACAAAAATCGGTCTGGATGCATTTATGTAGAAAAAATTATACAGAATATAAATTGCTCCGAAAACACCTAATATAGCAACATCCTTTACAATAAATCTGTGAATATTGAAATATTTTACATATAGAAAAATATATAGCATTACAAATGACATTATGAGTATAAGCCTGTATATATTGCTGTTTGAATTAACCATAAAAGAAAGAAAATCATTAATAACCTCACCCATAATGAGCAAAGAGATGATAAATGCAATCA
Source organism: uncultured Bacteroidales bacterium (assembly GCA_964544145.1). Classification (GTDB taxonomy): domain Bacteria; phylum Hydrothermota; class 32-111; order 32-111; family 32-111; genus CAZJAT01. The sequence continues at coordinate 3,097 of CAZJAT010000063.1, forward strand.
CATTATTCCATGAAGTAAATTTCTCTCTCATTGTTCTTGATAACTCCTTAATGTTTTAATAACATAATTCAATTGCTCCTCACTAATTTCAGGCCATAATGGTAGTGATATTTCATTTCTGCTGTTAAATTCTGATACAGGAAAATCCCCCTCTCTATAATTGAGTTGACTGAAAGCCGGCTGCATATGCAGAGGGATTGGGTAATGAATACCTGCTGATATACCTTTATCCTTCAAAAATACCATCAATTTATCACGTTTTTTAATATGATATGCAAATATATGATATACATGTCTATAAGCAGCTTTGCTCTTTGGTACATCACCTATACCGTCAAGTTCTTTTATATAATACTCCGCTTTTTCAATACGGGCATGATTCCAATTATTAAGATATTTCAGCTTAATTCTCAATACTGCGGCCTGTATGGTATCCATACGCTTATTATACCCGGGTATTTCATGCACATATTTCTGGCCATTTCTTCCATGGTCAATAAGCATTGAAATATAACTGTGCA
>CAZJAT010000064.1:0-3450 GCA_964544145.1 uncultured Bacteroidales bacterium
ATCTACAATTTTTCTCCCGATTATACCCAATACTGATCCGCTAACTACAGCACTGAAAACTATATAGACAAGCCCTGCAAAAAAAGGCTGCATAATTCTAAAGATAATGGAAAAGGAATGAAAGCTCAATGTATTTACTGTGATTATATCAATAAGAATTATAGCCGAATAAAATGCTGTATAAACAACTGAACTGACAATAATTGTTGTAAAAATAATGTGTATCAGTGATAATATATGTTTCCTGACTGGAAGATAATCAATGGGAAATTCCAAATTTATCCTATTTTCCGCTTCCATCTTATATATAAGAGAATATATGCCTGTTATAATGAAAACATAATACCCTGCTCCTGATGTGGACAATGTCCGGCTCTTACTCATTATAACAGGTATAATAAATATCAGAGTGAACAGCATTATCGGAAATATCAATATCATCATAAGCTGTACTAATTTTATTATACTGCCCGTTCTGAGCCATTCTTTATAGTGTAGATTTATTAGTGCTGTAATCATCTGTTTATCGTCTCAATTATCCGCTGAGTATTAGTGTCCATATTTCCTGAAGATGTGAGCTGATTGAAGAATTGTTCAAGTCCGCCTTCATCTCTCAGTTCATCAACCATTCCTTCACCCACTACAATCCCATCATTAATCAATACAACCCTGTCTGCCAGTTTCTCAACAATTTCCAATACATGTGATGAAAAGATTATGCCTGTTCCCTTTTTTTTCATTTCTATAATAATCTTTCTCATAAGCATTGCTGTATTCGGTTCTATGCCGGCAAAGGGTTCATCAAGAATCAACAGAACCGGATTATGAATAATAGAGCTGATGAATAATAATTTTTGCTTCATGCCCTTTGAATAGGTATTTATTTGACGTTTACGGTCATTATAGAGACCAAAAATATTCAATAATTCATTGATTCTCTCTCTGAGCAGTTCTGCCTTTATGCTGTATACCTTGCCTATAAATGTCAAATACTCTGCTGCATTGAGAAAACCGAATGGGGTACTATTCTCCGGCATATAGCCTATGCGTGACCGGAAACTGATATCCTGAGCATTGATGGAAACACCATTGAAAATTACATTACCTTCATTATGTTTGACAGCATTTAGTATAATCCTTATAGTTGTTGTTTTCCCTGCACCATTGGGTCCCAGATAACCAAGCACTTCGCCTTTCCCGACATGCAGATATACCCCTTTAAGCACCTCTTTATTACCAAATGATTTCTTAATGTTTTCAAGTGTTAGAATATGTTCCATCAGCACTCCTTCTTACTCCGCATTCCCATGTTTCTTTCAGCCATCTCATATAATCCGCAGCTCTTCAATTTCATCATTGTGACAAGGCTTTTTTCAGCATAATATAATATAACACTTTCTGTAATTGTCTGTCTCCCTTTTTCCACATCAGGTAAATATTCAATAATCTTTACAATTTGTTCAGGACATTTCAATGTTTTCAGGATATTCAATGATTCTGATATTGAGTTCTTTCCTTTGCCGAGTTTGCCGACATCTTTCAGAAGCGCAGCAGTTAACAGATTATTTCTGTTTATTCTATATACTAATGATGGATATGTATTTTCTATTGAATCAGCAATACCATGAGCATTTCTTGCGACAGCCAATATATGATCAAAAATGTTAATACCCTGTTTATCCATTATTGGCATAAATGATGCTTTCTTGATGGATTCTGTATCCCAATGCCCCTTGGCTGAATGAACCCAGATATCAATAATCATGATATTCAGTTTTTCATCACTTATAAGATTGAGAATTGAAGAAAACTGCTCTTCTATAAATATCTTCATATAGCCCCATTAATAATCAAAACTCGAGCCGCCAATGAATTCCCTCAGCACAGATGTATGCGGAATCATCTGTGGTGAAACGGCCTCAAAATATGAGAGTATGAATAGTAGGCGCTGAGCATCCAAGTAATATATATTTGATTCATTTATTCCTTTAAGCAGCGGTTCTGCAAAATTCTTTAATACTGAGAATTCATACAGCAAAGCAGAATTAAACATCACATCACTCTGTTCCTGAAAAGGAAATATGTTTCTCTCTTCTCCACTGCGAACATTTTTCCACATCTCAAATGTCTGTTCCGCAGTATGATTTCTAAAGAGATAATCCCTTACAATGCGCCTTATAAGCCGATTGTCTGTCGTTGATATGCGATGCGTATTGTCTATATTAATCTGGGTTAATGCACTGACATATATTTTTAGTTTATTTTCTTTTGGTATACTATGGGTTAACCGCTCATTAAGACCATGAATACCCTCAATAATAATAATATGATTCTTGTCTATCTTTGCATTCAGCGGCTCCTTCTTCCTTGAACCTGTCTGGAAATCAAATTGAGGCAGTTCCACTTCTTCTTGATTTATCAAATGCAGCATATTATCATTAAACAAATCTATATCAATAGCTTCTATACTCTCAAAATCGGGTTCACCATTTTCATCAAGAGGCGTCTTGTCCCTGTTGACAAAATAATTATCAAGTGAAATACCAATAGCCGATATGCCGGACACCCTGAGCTGCACCGATAATCTTTTAAGAAAGCTTGTCTTTCCCGATGAACTGGGCCCTGCAATTGTAATAACCTTTATCTGACCTCTTCTGTCATTTATAAAATTTGCTATATCAACTATTTTCCTTTCATGTATTGCTTCCGCAACATGAACCAGATGATTGAATTCACCTGATTGTATTGATTTGTTGAGCAATTGCACCCTGCCCCAATTGAGAATCTTTGCCCATTTCTCTGATTCTAGAAAAACATCAAACAATTTTGTCTGCGACACCTTTTCAAATTCAGGAGAAGCATATACTATCATTCCCGGTGGAGCATATTTCGCATATGCGCCTTTCAATTCACCTGCTGAAACAACTAATGGAGTATGGAAATAATCCTTTATATCCATGAATTCACAGAGATATGCCCCCTCAAAATCTGCTTCACTTAAAGCTGTCATTTTATCTTCATTATCAGAAAATATGTCCAGCAATTCTTCTCTGGTCTTGTATCTGGAAATAAATTTTTCATCTTCACTGAAAATACCTGCTAATTTATTGTTTATATCCTCTATATCATTCTTGGATATAAGCACATTTGAATAAACCTCACAATATAATCCTCCGCTCACAGTATGTTCAACCTTCAATACAGCATTATCCATTGTATTTTCAATAATATATGACATTACCATAATAAGAGAATGCTGGATAATATATTTCCCATGAGTGGAATCACTGTATATGGGTTCCAAATCAGTATAGTTTTCACTATCGCATGAAGCAATTAATTTGCCTTTTCTCATATAACATACAATATCATTCATATTTTCTCACTTTTTTTGTTTAGCTGGTGAGCGGATTCGAACCGCTGACCTGCGCATTACGAATGCGCTGCTCT
>CAZJAT010000065.1:0-3286 GCA_964544145.1 uncultured Bacteroidales bacterium
CAATAATGGTTTTAAGTCAGTTGAAGGGATCTTAGACGATAGTCGGGACCATTCATCAATTCTTCTGGAACCCTCCATGATAAGAGATTCAGTTTTTATTTTATATCTGAAAAGATCATTGAGATTAAATGCACCTTCCTCAAACTTAAAATACCCATCATTCCATTCAAAAAGTGAAAAAATAATATTTTCAACACGCGTCCTGATAAATTTTCTGAATGACTGCTCATTCATAATTCCTGAACTGATAAGCTGTCTTGCAAACTCATTTTCATCAATTGATGAATCATGCATCATTTCCTCATACTGTTCTTTATTGATTATTCCGGACTTAATCATTGCAAGCCCGGTATTATACCCATCTAAATTGACATACACCACTGCACCATTTGTAAAATACACCTTAGCTTTTTTACCCTCTGAAGAGTCAATATAGAGAATCCCTGTTTTCTGATTAAATGAAAGAATTTGAAACAGATCTATAAGATTTAGTTCACTGATGGGTCCTTCTATAGCCAAACGAGCCTCCTATTCAAAGATTGATATCCAATTTCTTGCTGCTTCAATTGCTTTCTGCGATTTCTCAGAGAATTGCGATTCAGGGAATTTCTGAATTATATCATTCCACATATCCATAGCTTTCCTGATATATCCTTCACGTGCATGTATCTTACCCAGGAAAAATAATGCTTCTTCATTTGCAGGATTAATCTTAATGACATTTTCATAATTCATTTTTGCTCTTTCAAATTCTTCCAACTCTGAAAGCATTAATGCCTGTTTCATATATGCAGTTTGATCATTGGGCTGTATCTGAATAATTCTTCCATATATCTCAACAGCTTTATCATAATCATCATTAATTTCGTGAATTCCTGCAATTGCATTAAGTGCATCTGTATATTCAGGATTTATTGAAAGGGATTTATTAAATGATTCAAGTGATTCATTGAACAATTTCAATTTCCTTTCAATAATACCCTGTCTGAAATAAAGCACACAATCATCTTGTTTTACATTAATAAGCTTTTTGATAATGGCCATTGCATCTTCAAATTGACTGCTCTCTTCAAGCACATTCATAAGCGTTGTCATTGCTTCAATATTGTCCGGATCAATATCCAGAATCTTACTGCATAATTCCTTCGCTTCACTATGATTGCTGAGAAATCCATGTGTCATTGCAAGCAGGTTCATTGCCTTAATGTTATCATGGCTTGAATTCAAAACAGAAGCCAGAATTTCGCTAGCCTCATTGTAATTTTTCTTCTTAATTAATATATCAGATAAATTTATTTTCACATCATCATTTTGAACAATATTGAGAATCTTTCTATAATAATCTTCAGCTTCTCCGTAAACCTGCTTAATATTGTATGATTCGGCAATTATGCCCATCATCTGAACATCATTCTCATCTTTACGAAGCACTTCCATGGCCTTTTCAATTGCATTGTCCAATTGTTTTTCATTGAAGAAATTCAGCGCTTCTTTTTTCATTGAATCAAGTATATCAATATCAGCCATCTGCTTTTCAGATTCACTTATTGTCTCATCTTCCCTGGTAAATGTATCATCAGCATCATCCTCGAAAACAGATGAGAACATATCGGACTGCTCATCTGATTTCATGTCAAAATCCTGGAAATTGTCAGCGACTTCTGCTGCCTGTTCTGTACTCAATGTTGATTCTATCAGGACATCAACTTTGTCTGCATAAAAATCCAAACCCAGCTTATACCTGGCTTCAACAAAATATGGATTAAGCTTTAATGCCTCTTTTGTGTATTTTAATGCATTTTCATATTTACCTATCTTGGATAGAGTGAAACCCAGATTATAATATGCTTCAGCAAATCTATCATCAAGCTGTATCGCTTTTTCAAAATATGTAATTGCTTTCTCAAAATCATTTCTTTCCCTGTACACAATACCCATATAATTGTATGCAAGAGGATACTCACCCTTTATCTCAATCACTTTTTCATTCAATGAGAATGCCTCATCATACTTTTTCTCTTCAATATTCATCACTGACAGGTTTAAATAACCGTCAATATAATCATCGCGGATATCAAATGTCTTTTTAAATAACTTCCTCGCTTCTTCCCGCTGATTCTTATGAATCATCGCTATGGCAAGATTATTGTATGCCATCACATATGAATAGTCATTTTTTATTGCATTATTATACATTGATATTGCTTTATCAATCTGACCTATTTTATGGAATGCTATACCCGCATCATTATATGCTTTTGGGTTAAACTGGTCAAATGTCAATGCTTTTTTGTATGCATCAATAGCCAGCTGATTGTCTCCCTTTAGTAAATATATTTCCGCTATCTGTATATGAATTATATCACTCTGCGGTTCTATTTCCTCTGCTTTTAAAAATTCCTTTAATGCCTCATTGAAAAGCCCCTTATTTCTAAAACCTATACCCAGTGTAAAATGGGTTAAAAAACTGTCAGGCTGTACCTGTACATTAGCTTGCTGATTCATCATCATCATTTGATAAGCCCCAGACTGGTAAAAATCAATTCCCAGATTGGCCTCTGTCTTACCATATGCAGGATTAAGTTTTACTGCTTTCTTTGTTTCTTTAATTGCTTCATCAAACAGGCCTTTCTCACCAAGAACAAATCCCAATAAAAAATGCGCTTCTGCTAATTTTTCATCTATCTCAAGCGCATTTCTGAATTCCTTGATTGCATTATCCAAAATGCCCTTATTATAATAAACCTCTCCGAGCATACTGTGCAACTGTGCTGAATCGGGATTATTGTGAAGTGCTTTTCTGTATTCCTCAATTGACTCATCATACATACCCAGTGATTTATACACCCCTGCAAGATTGATCCTTCCCTCTGTAAAGTGAGGATCATTCTTCAGTACTTTCTTGTATTCTGTAATTGCGTCAAGCGATTTACCCATGTAATTTAGTGCTTCAGCTAATTTGAAACGCGTACTGTCATCATCACCGTTGAGATCAAGCATATGTTTATACTCATCAATTTTCTTATCAAGCATTCCTGTTTCTCTGTATATTAGTTCCAGATTTTTCTTTGCAAGTGTGAATTTACTGTCAATAGACAGAGCTTTTTCAAGTTCTTCAATTGCCTCATCATATAAACCTTTATTATAGTACACAACAGCAAGGTTATTGTGGGCACCCGGATCATTCTGATCAATCCTTTTCCCAAAGGATTTCAGTATTTTCCTTTCTGCGTCTGATATTTTCGGTTTATTATCCATTAGTCCTACCCATTTAGAAAATCAAGTA
>CAZJAT010000066.1:0-1209 GCA_964544145.1 uncultured Bacteroidales bacterium
GGTTTATTAGAGGGGTTTAGCAAATGGTTCCCATGAGACAAAATTTGATAATAGGAAAAAAAACACGGAGATGAGAATACAATTTCGGATTGCGAAATCCATAATCTGTATAAACGCTTAGAGGCATGCCTGGATATATGTCTTCAACCTGCGGTAAGGGGTTGAAGTGACACATGCATTTGATTGTTTACTTATTTACTTATTTATTTACTTATTTATTTATTTATTTACTTATTTATTTATTACTAGCCACAAGCCACCAGCTTACCAGCCACTAATTCACCAGCCACAAGCCACCAGCTTACCAGCCACTTCCCCCAGGCATGCCTGGATATATGTCTTCAACCTGCGGGATGAGGTTGTTACATGTACATGTGATTTGATTATTTATTTATTTATTTATTTATTTTTTTTTTTTTTTTATTTTTTTATTTTATTATTATTTCTTTCTTTATTACTAGCCACAAGCAACCAGCTCACCAGCCACCAGTTTACCAGCCACCAGTCTACCAGCTTATTCTTAAGTTTTTAAGATTAAGTGAAGGCTCTGAGTAGTTAATTGTGTCAATAAATCATTACACTGTTAAGGGTTAATTACATAAATGAGATTTTAGAAAAAGCTAAGTCGCCACAAAATAATAACATAAAAATGGTATAGGATATGCTCAGTATGAAGTGTACAAGGAGGTACAGGTGATATTTACAGGGTCCAATACCAATCAATGCAGTTTTAATAAATTGCGAACTAATTTTGATACGGGATTTTTAAAACAGATTAATAAGGATAATCAGGATGATTCAACGTTAAGTAATAAAACAGAGGAGGAGAAATGAAAAAGATTTTTATGTCTGTATTAATAGGCGCACTATGCCTAATCGTTTTTGCCAGTTCGGATATTGCGTATGAGGCAACCATTACCGGTTTAACAGGTAGAAATGACAGGACATTGGCAATTGGCAATTATCTGTATGTATGTAATTCCAATGAAGGACTTGTTGTATATGATATTACCAATAAAACCAGTCCTGTCAAAAAGAGTGCAAGCAATGATGCAACAGGCAGAGTTCACGGTATTGCCTGGGATGGTGGTGATTATATCTTCACAAGTAATTTTGAAAAGTTCAATATCTATAATATAAGTTCAAGAGCGAATCCTGTAAAGATTTCTTCACTAGATTATAACAATGGTAGTTATGACTTGCTGTATA
>CAZJAT010000066.1:1309-3197 GCA_964544145.1 uncultured Bacteroidales bacterium
GATAATGGTTTATATATATATGATGCATCAGACATATTCAATTTAATTGAGGTATCCCATACACCCAATTATGGAACCAATTATGGTATACCCATACAGAATAATTACTGTTTTTTCTGCCCATGGAGCAGCAATGCAAAATTGAGAATAGTGGATTTTTCCGATGTTAATAATCCATTTATCACAGATTCAGTAAGTGTCCCGCTTACCAGCGTTTATCAGAAGAGTGTGAAAGACGGCTACTGCTATCTTAGTGATTATTACGGTAATGTGGGCATTGTTGATTATTGCAATGTAACAGCGCTTAAATCCTCATTTCTCATGACTGCACTTGCAGAGCATGGTATAAAGGTTCAATGGGTCACAGATGGTTATGATGAATTGAGCATGAAGATACAGCGTAAAGGTCTTAATGGTATATATAATGATATAACTTCAGTAAATGCCAAATCAGGTGAATTCATTGACACAGAAGCTGATATACAATGTGATTATGAATACAGACTTGTTTTACAACAGAATGTCTTTGAACAAATTGTCCTTGGTACTGCAAAGTATGCAGGTATTGCAGTAAAGGATATTCGCTTTGAGAATGATATGTTCAATAGTGCTGTACGTATATTTGGTGATATACAGGGCTCAGATATATCAGTGTACTCTGTAAATGGTAATAGAATGGATTGTTCCATAATGAATAATATTGTGGATGTATCCTCATTACCGGCAGGCAATTACATACTTCATATGTCAATGTCCAATAACATATTAACCCATAAATTTGAGAAATTCTGATGAGAGAACGCATATATCGCTGCATGGTAATGCTTTGCTCACTCTTCTTGATAGTATATAGAACATAGCACAGGGGGTTAATCCCCCTGTCGCTTCGTTTATTCCGCCCTTTCCCCTTTATATGACAATTTCCTTGCAGATCACAATTGATTGCTGATAATTCGCAATCACACACACGCATAATGTTATCCTTTGCACTTAGCAGCTTGTGGTTTCTACTATCCCAAAAAGGTTACAAAAATAGACACCCGGCCCTATAAGATAAATGTAAAAATAAATGACAAAAATCTTGACAAATAATTTTACATAGCTATAATATAGGTAATTGGAGGTAAAATGATTAAAAATATTTTGAAGGAGTTAAGGCAATTGGAAGGCTACTCTCAGGAAGAGATCTGTACAAGATTAAGAATATCCAGGCCTCTGTACAGTGAAATGGAGAGGGGAGCAAAGTCCCTGACAGTGGAACAGGCAAGGATACTTGCAGATCTATACGATGTATTACCGGAATCATTCTTATACAATGATGTACGTAAATACAATGTTAATATAACAAAATCAGGTAAGGAAAAGACAAATAGCAGTGATAACGATATCAGAATAGATGTACCGCAGAAAAATATTGAGAAATTCAAACAGGTGCTGCTCTATATCCTTACAAAAGTGGGCGGTAAACCCAATGTGGGAGAAACCGTACTCTATAAGTTGTTATATTTCATAGATATGGACTACTATGAGAAGTATGAGGAGCAGTTAATGGGGCTCACTTATATCAAAAATCAACATGGACCCACCCCTGTGGAGTTCAAAAAAGTTATTGATGAAATGATTAACAATGGTGATATAGTTCAGGTGAAATCCAAGTATTTTACCTATGATCAGAGGAAATATCTTGCTGTCAAGGAACCGGATCTGAAATTATTGGACAATGCGCAGGAAATTGAACATATCAATGAAGAACTCAATCGTTTATCAGATAAAAATGCATCCGAACTGTCTGATCTCTCACACAGGGATATACCATGGATCGGGGCAGATGATAAGAAACCCATTGAATATGAAGCAGTATTTTACAGAACAAAGGAGACCTCTGTAA
>CAZJAT010000067.1:0-3046 GCA_964544145.1 uncultured Bacteroidales bacterium
ACATGAAGATCCCTCTGATGTGGTAGAGGAAATACTGATTGGACCTGAGGGAATGAATACAAAAGAAGGCTATCTAGTTATCCCTGCACATAATCCGAGTATTGCATTACAGTATAATTATACCAGTGAATTTGAGGATAAGAATGACAGATTAATAGCATTTGAGGATAAGAATTCAGAGATATGTCAGATAAGATATTTAAGTGATATACCAGATTGGTATCTACCTGAACGCAAATCATTTTCAATAAGCAATAAATCAATCAATCCACATATTGATGTATATGGTGACAAGACAGCATTGGTGTGGCAGGAAGAGGTGATGGCAGGTACGGATGAATACAGGATATATCTAAATGGCAGCAGATTTATAGGTGATAATACAGAAACAAACAAACTTTATCCCAAGGTAAAGAGGAACAGATACATCAGTTATGTTGAGAATAATGATATAAATATATGGTATTATCAGGACGAGACATCAAGGAAGATCCATTTATATGAAGGAACAGAAATATATTATCCTGACTTTGATGTCAAGACAACAAAGATAACAACACTAAGAACGCGCCATACAGTATATTATATGTATAATGAAAAAGATGGGGACATATATAAAATCAAAACAGGAAAAGAGGAGTTTACTACAAGTAATATAATACCTCCACTATTTGATATGGCAATATCAGATACAATGGATGTTACAGGGAACTCACCCATATATGAGTATATAACACCCAATAACAGACCAGTGGAACGTATATCATCTGTAATTGAAGGATTAAATGATAAAAAGTATTATGACATATCAGTAATAACAACAAATAATAATAAGAATGAACCCTATATATTGATGATTGATGGAGAAGTGAAAGAAGTCATATATGGCAAAGAGAATGAAACACTTATTCCGTTAGACAATCAATATCTGGATGATGGAACAATTACTGTGTCGGTTGATATGTTAAAGGGTAATCCGCATAGAACAGTGGATATTAAACTGTATGAATATGATGAAATATCCATAGAAGAGGAAGAATCAGTAAGTATAGCCAATACAATGTTAAAACCCATCAATGTAGTAAAGAATATTGTTAATCCATTTTCAGTAATTAATAAGGGTATAAACTCAGACGGGAGCTTTAGATTGGAGATCAATATACCAGTGAATGATATTGTGAAACTAAGTGTATATGATATAATGGGAAGAGAGGTGAATGCAAAGGAAATGGATATGAAACAGGGAAAGAACACAATAGAATTAAATAATAGAGATAACCATAATAATATACTCTCAAAAGGGGTCTATTTTATAAGGATATCCAGCAGCAGTGGTGAATACACGGGTAAACTGATAAACATAAAATAAGGAATAAATATGGAAGGGGGCGAAAGCCCCCATTCCAAAAAAAGATGAAAAGATGTAAAACCCTAACACTAATCCTATTGATATTACCAATAATCATAATAAGCAGGGAATATATAATAAGACAGGTACTTCCTGATGTTGGATATTATGAAATATCAAAACAACAGAATGGTCCAAAAATAATTGATTTAGGCAATCATTATCCAAAATTATTAATTCCAAATCCTGACCATGGAGATGCTTATAATACCAATGCATACAGTTTTACAGGTGACAGTTTTGTATTTGATACATATATTGATTCATTAAGAATAACAGGTGTGGGAGATTTTGATAATGACGGATTACCTGAACTCCTAGGGTTTAGTACAGCATATGATAAGAAAATGGCAGTTATGGAACAGTCGGACACCAATCAGATATACACGATAAGGATATGGGAGAGTGACAGTTTAAATTATGGTTGTGTACATCTTGGCTCAACAGACCTTATAAAAACAGACGGGATTGACAGGATATTTGGATCAGATCCTAAAAATTCAGACAGTGGTTGGTATTATATGAGCAGTAATGGAGATAATAGTTATTATTTTGATTATGTGTTAATCGAGGATAGAGAGATAGCAACAATGGATATAGGATACCTTGATAATGACTCGCTTGTTGATGTAATAGCAGGGACGGGACGGGGTGAGACATGGTGGGAGGCAACAAATGCTAATCAGGATAATTTTGTAATGATAAATGACCATATGGATGGCGGAGTGGGAACCCATTATTCAGGATTTATAGGAGACATGGACAAAGATGGATTAAATGAGTTTATAATAGGTGGATTAGTTTATCTTACATCCCCAGCATGGTGGGAGTTTAATATTGTAGAATGGAAAAGTGATACAGCATGTAGAGAAATATTACAAGATACAATAACGAAGGATTATGGTTTCAAGGAGAACAATTATAATGCCAGTGATTATGATATAGGAGACATAGACGGAGACGGAGATGATGAGATAATAGTATGTGCAGGATGCATACTAAGGGTATATGAGGTAATGAGTAATGACAGCTTTGTACAGGTATGGGAGATGGATAATGACACATTCTCAGGCAGCCATGTGAGGGTGCATGATTTTAATGAAAATGGCATAGATGAGATCATATGGTCAGGAGCATCAGATCCAAATCTACCATTAACCCCGTTTCCAGTAGTAAGCCAGACCTATATAATAGAGAATGCCCCTATATCAAAATTGGATTATAATAATCCATATATACTAAGTAATGTAGATACAGGTGTATTATATAGAGATAGCTTCTGTCTTAGAGCAATAGATGAATTACCGGTTATTATTGATTCACTTATATTGGTCAATGGTGGTGAGATAACATTAAACAGCATATCCTATCCCTGTTCTATACCAGCATATGATTCCCTGTTCTTTGATGTAGATATACTTATTAATGACACAGGATATTTTACAGATACACTTATTGTTTATTCCAATGATTGGTATGGAGACATTGATACAGTAATATTATATGCAGGAGCAGCAGTAGAGCTAAGAATAGACAGCGCAGTTGCATCTGACAACAGAAACACCCAAACAGGCATAGACGGAGATGATTATATAGCATTATACTTCAATTATCCCATATTCCCCCCCGATACATCAG
>CAZJAT010000068.1:0-3024 GCA_964544145.1 uncultured Bacteroidales bacterium
CATTTGATGGTAATATATAATCAAATGTCACTGCTGATGAACCGATATTATGTTTAGATGTAAGTGAAAATACATACATATTATTCTCATTGATACCCGTGATGCCTGTATTGAATCCAAATGGATTGGGTATATTGCCTGCCTGTAATGCCATGCCTGAATCATTATATGCCTCTGTTATCTCCACATAATAGGTCTCATCCACATCCAATATTTCGTGATATATATATAGTGTGTCAAAATCCATTGCCCATACTGCGGAGAGCAATCCCGGGTCCGGGCTGACAGTATATGAAAAACCATAGTTTGTATCAACCGGTTGTGAGAATGCCACAATAATTGCCTCATCCACAGGAGCATTGAGCTGTCTGTTTATTGGATATGTGTGGGTAATATCAAAGGATTGCACAGGAGGGGCTTTCCCTTCTCTATATGTCCTTTCAAATGGGGCTGGGTTTATAGCACTGGAACCAATGGTTCCGCCTGCTGAATATATATAATCACCCAATATACCTCCGCCTGAACCCTCAAGTCCTGTATATTGAGTAACTCCCATATCTGACCACGTACCTGAAGTGAAATTGTATGAATATGTCCATCCCGGATAATAACCGCCCCATCCTCCATATACATCACCACCTACTATATATGCATAATCATTGTCCCACGTAATCATTGACGCTTTTGTGCCAATACTGCCATAGGCATAGTGGGTTATATCTGTCCATGGTGTACCGCCGGCTGTGTCTGCTAAAGGTTCATATCTATAATATGTGTGAATACCCTGATAATCTCCGCCAACTATAATAGGTGTATTAACCGATGCAGGATTACCAAAGAAATTGGTACCCAATTGCAGACCATCACTACTGTATCCCCTGATACATATTGCCATTGTATCCCATGGTGTGCCGCCTGCTGTATCTGCTGATGGATCATAACAGTATGTAGGGGTTGTCGTATTGAATGAACCATCAATCAGGCCTCCAACAAGATACATTTTGCCATTATATACGCCGCCTGCCATACCGCCTAAACGCTCGGGATATGGGGTACCGGATGACCATGTCTTTGCGGCAAGGTCATAAATGAATACTGAATCATATGTCATAAAACCTGCATCACACCCGCCAATAACATATAGCTTGGAATCAATGATAGCGCATGCCTGACCAAATAAAGCAAGAGGTAGATCTGTTTCATATGTCCAGCCATTTATTGTGTCATATCTCTGAACATATGTTTGCCCCACACCACTTGCCAGTCCGCCTATCAGCCATATAGATGATTCATCCTGGCAAACACCGGGCCATTGTGCGGGAAGCAGTGCTGTGCCTGTAATATCTTCCCAGGGATAAGCAATGGGGTCAATAGTAAATAAGCTCTGCGCGAAATTATTGCCTGTATTGATGTCATGATTGACATCACAGAAGAATTGTGCATTATAATCCCCTGTTGGTAGAATGTCAGTAAAATATGAGAATTCCACTGTAAGCGTTTCAGCAGGAGAGATGCTGGAAATATACAGTTCATCATTATATATTAGTGTCCCTCCATCATCATAGATATCACACTTAGCAGTAAATGATGTTGCCTGTGTGGCATGGTTTACATAGGTTGCCCATAGAGGCAATACCGTGCCATATGTATATGTGGTTGTTGTTGGATTAATATCAATAATTCCTACATCAATATCATATGTTCTGAATTCCATATCTAATGTATCATTGAAACTATACGAATCAGGAGATGCCTCACAATACATTGTCATATTATAATCCATGAGATATTGCGGAGTAAATGTGTCAAATGAAATATTTAATGTATCATCTACCAATAATGTATCAATATTTACTGTATCTGTAAATACATTGCCAAGCGTATCATCAATCAGACAATATACATATACATTATAATAAACATTCTGTCCGCCATTTGCAATATTCACACCGGGATTAAAAGGTGCAGGGGGAAGAACCACACTGCTTGCAGGATTAGTAATACCTGTCAGAACAGCATCATATAGCGGAACAATTGATGCAATGATCTCAACATTGTCAATTGCAAGACCCCATGCAGTAGATGAACTCATGGTATAGGAGAATAGCATCTTTACTGAATCAGCCGGTAAATATGAACTGCAGTCTAATGTTTCTGTGCCCACTTGGTCAATAGTAATATTAACAAGAAGGGAAGAATCCCTCACTCCGGATAGGAATGTTATTATATATACATTAAAATCACCATTACCTGCATAATCCTGCATGCTATAATCATATGAAAGATACAATGAATCAATGCCTGATGTATTTACTGCAGGTGAATAGAGATCTTCCTTTGTTGCTGTTATGTAACTTACATTGTATGGATCTATACAGGCAAAATATGTACCATAATTTGGAGGATACATACTTGAGGATGATGAAACAACAGCCCATGAAATAACTCCGCTTCCGGAAACAATCTGCCATCCAGCCGGCATTGTGCCTCCTTCAAAATCCTCTGATAGCAGAGTAATGGGAACACTCAAAGGACCATCAATGATAACATCCGGATTATACCAATTGGATTTGATATCCGGAGTATCCATATTATCTGTTTTCATATCTACAGCAAAAAGCATAATAGACATAATGACAGACATGAAGATAAAAAATAATTTTTTTACCATCTCTCCTCCTTGTTTGACTATTCATTTTATTATAGAATAAAAATAAAAACATTCAAGTATCATTGATATATAAATAGCATTCCATTCCATTTATGTAATTTGCTTTTTCTCTCTTTTTCCATTTCCAGCTACCAGTTTACTAGCCTACCAGCCACTTCCCCCAGGCATACTTGGATATGTGTCTTCAACCTGCGGTAAGGATACATTACACATACATTTGATTTGATTGTTTATTTATTACCAGCCACCAGTCACCAGCTCACCAGTAACTATTTTACCAGCCACCAGCTTACCAGCCTACCAGCCACTTCCCCCAGGCATGCTTGGATATATGTCTTCAACCTGTGTGAAAG
>CAZJAT010000069.1:0-2983 GCA_964544145.1 uncultured Bacteroidales bacterium
ACAAGAGCAGGCAATGTGTTTCAAATCCTGGATCATTCATCAATATATCTTCTTATTGCAGGTACATACACTCCATTTACACTTGTTACAATTAGAGGAGGTCTCGGATGGACCATGTTTGGCATAATATGGGGTCTTGCAGTACTTGGAGTAATATTCAAGGTATTTACTGCTGGAAGATTCAAATTATTTGCTACAATTATCTATCTTATTATGGGCTGGTTTATTGTCATTGCAATTGGAAGGATATTCAAGGCCTTACCTACCGGTGGTTTAATCCTCCTTATGACAGGCGGCATCTTCTATTCATTGGGCACTGTATTCTATATGCTTAAGAAGGTACCTTATTTTCATTTTATATGGCATATATTTGTACTCGGTGGATCAATCAGCCACTTTTTTGCCATTTTATTCTATGTGATTCCGCGTTGACCGATAATAATGCTGCTTTTTTGATAATTAATCAATTATGTCTTTTTCTTTTTCTCTTTTGATGCAGGGAACAACACATTATTGAGTATCAATCTGTATCCGGGAGAGTTTTTACAGTATTTCAGTTCTGTAGGTGGATCATTCACATAATGCACATAATCTTCGGGATCATGACCAGCTAAAAATGTGAAGAAGCCATTTCCATAATTACCATGTATATATTTTGCATATTTGTCATTTACAGCATCTGCAAGAATAATTACATCCTTTTTTATCTTTGCTTTATTATATGATGTAGTACGTCCCAGATATTCATCTATATACATTGTGTGATTCTGCGTAAGCATTGCCTCAACCACATCTATCTTAGGTGCAAATGTATTCAGTTTAAATCTCATACCCTGCCAGAGGTTGCGGTTTTCCGGTTCATAATTGATATCCGATAAATTCAATGAATTCGGTTCACTGAGATTGAATTCTGTGAATGCAAATGTTCTGCTGTAATCCAGAACTATATCCTCTGTTCCATCACCATCCAGCAGACTGATAATATTATCCTGATGTTTGAGAGCAATTGCCAAATCTATTGAATTTGTTCCGCTGCACATTGAAAAAAGGAATCCTCCCCTGTCAACATAATGACTGATTTCAATAGCAACATCTCTTTTCATAATCCAATATTTACTATATCCCAATTCATCTGCAATATTCTTATTCATAGTCAATATTGATTGAAACCACTGTTCATTGAATGAATAGAGATAAAATCTATCAATCTGTCCTGTAAAATCCTCATGATGCAGGTGAAGCCATTCATATTTATTTAATGCACCACTTAGAATTTCCTTGTCATATATAATATCATACTCAATCTCCGCATAATCTAATGCCAGGGTTACTGCATCATCCCATGGTTCCTTGCCGGGTGGTGAATACACTGCAATCTCAGGAGCTTTTTCCAGAATTACATCCTTCATTCCATTCATATCCATTTGATAGAGAATACTCTGCCTGCTGCTCTCATCAATAATATTGCAGAAAATACCTTTTGCAGATGCTTCATCAGCATATTTATCACCATTTTCAATAATGAATGAACCGCCTTCATAATTGAGAAGCCATTGAACCTTAAACCCGGCCTGTAATGACCGGTAAACAAGTCCATAAGCTTTTAGATGTTCTGTCTGATTTATATCCATTGAGATAAACAGATGCTCTGCTGTGACAGTAATATTGATAAATATAATTATCAGAATAAATATATTCTTCATATTATTTCCATTAACAGTGGTAAAATAGGATGTCCCGGGAATTTTTCAATAAAATATCTGAGTGATTCCGGATTTTTTTTATTATATTGAATATCCACCAATATACCCATAAGTATGCTATTTGAATCTTTATTCTCAAAAGAATATTCATATTTAGTATTAAACATATAATTCATTTCTAAAGCAATAGGAGAGTTTTTTGCCATAATATCGATTATCGGCTTCATCTGTTGAAAATTATTAAGTAGATAATATCTGTAAAATGTACCGTCATCTATAAATTCTGTCATAAGAATAAGTTTAATTATAAACATTTTATCAAGCAGACTATTCTCCAGCACAATCTGTTTAGAAGCTGTTTTTTTAAAATTCGATATATCTGAGATAAATAAAAATCGTATCATATCAAGATATTCCATTATTGCCATATACTCTGATGATTCACTCCTATATACAAAATACCCCTCACAATTTCCTGTATAAAGCATTGATGCCATTTGTATAGCTTGTATATTTTCACTATCACCCGAATAATTATATTCAAGAATATCATTGTTTTTTATTGCTTCCCTCATTCTCTGATAATACACTTTTTCTTCTTTTTTTAAATACTTTGAATAATCCTTATTGGATTCAGTCAATGCCATAAAAAGAATCTCATCCTCAAAACTTCCTGTTCTTCCCTTTTTTAATAATTCTTCAAGTAAGTCTTTTCTTTTATTGCTGTCAAATATATTTCTATTGTATAAATCTCTTATAGAAGCATTATCATATCTGATAAGATTGTCCCTGTATTTTATTTCTCCTGTTTTTGCATACATAATACCATTTGAATAAAAATCAAGTTCATTAAATGCATATGATTTATCTGCAATATTTTTGAGTATATTTTTCTGATAAAATATCTTGCACCATTTATAGTAATCAATTTTTCCATCATTGTGTCTCAATATAAATGCGATCAATTCTTTATTATTAATATCAGAATAGTGATTCAACAGGAATTGATATATTCTCTCATCCATAATATATTTATCTGCATGCTTGACAAATACATTCTCAAATGCTTTATTTTTGCCTATCTCATTTAATATTATCTGATATACACCAACTGCATATTTTCCCCGGTTGTCCAATAAGATGACAGATGCTTCATTGTAATCCTTTTCCGAAGCATTTTGAATATATGAGTTGATTTTTCCTATATTCATATTAATTACAGCATCAGAAAAATCCTGATTCCATAATAAGGATATAAGTATCATTAAAATTATTCTATT
>CAZJAT010000070.1:0-2891 GCA_964544145.1 uncultured Bacteroidales bacterium
GATTTTCACCTCTATGTTTGGTTAAATCAATTTCGAGAATATCATTATCAATTGTATATCCTGTTATTCTAATGTTGTTTTCGTCTATTACATCTGTATTGATATATCCAACCTCTGGAATTTCATTATTGGGTATAAATACATCTGCAGGAATAATCTCACTATGCCAGACAAATATCTCATCTAAAAGTATCATTAACTCCTGACATGGATTTGATTCAGATTGAATACAGACTTGTCCGTCTACATAATCGAGTTCTTGTTTTAATTCACAATCAATTGGACTTAGATTACAATTTGTAAATAAGATCGCAAACAAAATTACGATCACAGAAACCGAATTTTTTAATCTCATTTTTTTCTCCTTTGTTTAGCATTACCCAATCCATAATACTAATAATATTTTATAACTTTTATTAAAATTTGTCAAGGGAATTGTCTTGATACTTATTACAATAGAATACTGGGTATTTATCTGTCTATATTTCTACAAAATATTCCTTGCAAAGCTCTCTATCTTTTCATTTTTTATCTTTGACTGGGATTCTGTGACATTGCCCACCTTTTTAATAATAAACCGCTCAAAGAAATTGAGCTTGTCCAGCAGGAATTCACCGCCAAGCAGATCTGCTGCCTTGGCATGTTCCAGCAAATCTTCGGGAAACACCCTCTTAAGAAGTTCCTCAATCTCCTTCTCATCCTCTGTCATTCCGCAGAGAAATAGTCCAATCTCCTTATTCATCAATTCATCATGATATTTATTAATAAACCGTGATGTTCTCTTCTGCAGACGCCCTGCATACACTGAACCGCCTATAAGTACACGCTCATAGGTTTCTAATGCAGGTACGTTATCCTTATTGAGATTGATTACAGTCACCTCATGTTCATTGAGCTTTTCTTTCATAATATCGGCAATCTTACCTGTACTACCATGCTTGGTGGCATAGACAATTAGTATGTTCATACATCCTCCATATAAATACAGCCAATTTTTTTCTATTTTCTACCTTTCAATATCATTCAATGTTAAATTCGCTCAAGCACTATCCTTTTTCACTGTTTTCCTTATGGATTGATACATTGCTATGACCACCGTGAGATAACCCAATATCCTGATTATCATCAGGGCTGCCTGCAGTTCATCTGCAAGACCGATGAAATTAATAATATGCGATACACCGAATATAAGGAATGCAATGGCTATAAGCAGAGGAATAGCATTCTGATTTTTGTTGTAAGATATAAATCCCATAGCAACAATAACTGTGCATAGAATAATATTGATTATATTGACAGGGTCCCAAATTATGCCCATAAAACCTCCTATTGTTTTCCATAGTATACACTTATTTACTGGGATTTTCAAATAAAAGATTTATATGGCAAAAAAAAGGAGGGTATTAACCCTCCTTAATTTATGATAATCTATGTGTTACCAAACCGCTGCGCAGCTTGGGTTCAAACCATGTTGATTTGGGAGGCATCACCCTGCCTGCATCCGCTACCTCAATCAATTGATGAATGGATGTAGGATACATGGCAAATGCCACCTTATAATCACCGCTGTTCACCAATTTCTCCAGTTCTGCTAATCCCCTGATGCCGCCGATGAAACTGATGCGTTCATCCTTTCTCGGATCACCAATATCAAGAACAGGTGTAAGCAGATGTTCCTGAAGAATATATACATCCAATGATTTCACAGGGTCCTCAGATATTATATTATTTCTTGCTGTAAGCTTATACCATTTATTATTCAGATACATGCCGAATGTATGCACTGATTGCGGTTTATACTGTGATGGCTGCTCCTCAATCTCAAAATTCTCCGCTATCACCTTCTTAAACTCATTGTCATTCATACCCTTGAGGTCTCTGACTGCCCTATTATAATCCATAATAAGCATCTCATCATCAGGGAATATAACTGATAAGAAATAATTGAATTCCTCTTTCCCTGTATAATCAGGATGCTCGCTTCTCTTTTTCTTCGCCACTCTGGTTCCTGCTGCACTTCGATGATGGCCATCTGCAACATAGAGGAACTCTATGCCGCCAAATAGCTGCACAATCCTGTCAATAACATTCTGTTCGCTTACAACATACATTATATGTCTCACATTGAGCTCATCTGTGAAATCATATTCACACTCATGCGAATCAATATAATCATTTATAATCTTCTTAATCTCTTTGTCAGCCTTATATGTGAGGAATACGGGTCCTGTGTTGGCATCAAGTGTCTCTACATGTTTTGCTCTGTCATTTTCTTTGACTTCACGAGTATGTTCATGTTTCTTGATGACATCATTTATATAATCATCTGCAGAAGCACATGCGACAATGCCTGTCTGCTCATGCTCTCCCATTATCTGTTTATATATATATAGTGATTCGGTCTCATCCTGCATCAAATTCCCATCTGCAATCAGTTTATCAAGATTCTCTCTGCCTTTCTGATATACACTTTCATCATATATATCAATTCCCTCAGGCAGATCCACTTCAGGTTTCACAACATGCATAAATGAAATGGGTTTATCTTTAACATATTCTCTGGCTTCCTTTGAATTAATTACATCATACGGCGGACTTGCGATATCGCCCACTTTTTCCTTTACAGGTCTGATTCCCTTAAACGGTTTTACAATTGCCATATATTTCTCCTTTTATGTTTTAGAAATAATCCTTTATTCGCTGATATAATTCCCCGGTTGAGACCACATCCCTGTTGCAATATTTTGCTATATCCATAATCTTGCCATTTCTGTAGAATTCGCCCACCTTGCTGCCGTCAATGCCTTTTTCCTTGGGATTGGATATACCCATAGACCTGCACCATAATTCCAGTGAATGTCCGTAAGCAGCTGAATAAAATGTGAGCTGAT
>CAZJAT010000071.1:0-2875 GCA_964544145.1 uncultured Bacteroidales bacterium
GAAAATAATGGTAAATAAAGGTTTTTGTTTTACCGCAGGCGCGGGCAATATCATTAACTGTTGTTTTGGCATAGCCATATTGGGCAATAAGCCTGTCTGCCTGCTTCAATATCTCTGCTCTTGTGTTATTCTTATCCATAATTTGACCAAATCCTTTATTTGTTCAAATTAATTATATAATAAATACATAAAATGTCAATATATGACTTGACATTATGGATTTATTACATATAATTTTCAGAAACATTGTGAAATTTTGAACAAGATACGATAAAGTTTATAGGAGGTATCAATGGAACGAAATGAAATTTTAGCAAAGTACTCTCCCTGTAGAGAGAATATATTAAGTATTCTCCATGACATACAGGACAATTGCAGCAATAATGTTCTTTCAGAAGAAGACCTCATCGCAGTAGCTAAACATGTCGGTATAAGCAGAGTTGAGGTAATGAGTGTTGCATCATTCTATTCAATGTATTCATTTGAAAAAAGAGGGAAGAATGTAATAAGATTATGTATTTCCCCAGCATGTCACATGATGAAATCGGGAACTGTGTTGGAATATCTGAAAAAGAAATTAAACATAAATATCAACGAAGTTTCTGCTGATAATATGTTTACGATTGAAGAATCAGCATGTCTTGGTGTCTGCGACGCTGCACCTGCAATGATGATCAATGATAAAGTATATGGTAATCTTAATGAAGATAAACTTAATGATATTCTTTCTGAATATGCAAAGAATAAGACTGCTGACAATCATTTTTATAAGGCAAATACAGATTCAGTGAATGGTGAAACAAGAAAGGTATTAAAAGGAATGGGAGATATCAATCCGGTCAATGTAGATGATTATAAGAAAATCGGCGGTTTCTCCGGCCTTGAAAAAGCCTTAAAAACAAAATCAGCTGATATTATTGAAGAAGTTAAAAAAAGCGGACTCAGAGGAAGAGGCGGCGCAGGATTTCCTACTGGAGTTAAATGGTCTTTTACGGCACCCATAGAGGGCGATAAATATATTATATGTAATGCAGATGAAGGAGAACCTGGTACATTTAAAGATAGATTCATTATGGAATATCTGCCAATGAGACTTATTGAAGGAATGATAATAGCAGGTTATGCTGTTGGAGCAAAAAAAGGATATATTTATATAAGAGGTGAATATACTCAGTCAATTTTAAATATTCAGGAATCAATTGAAAAATGCAGAGCTCAAAATTTACTGGGTAAGGATATACTCAAAAGCGGTTATGATTTTGATATAGAGATTAGAAAAGGTGCAGGAGCATATGTATGCGGAGAAGAAACATCGCTTATTGAATCAATGGAAGGGAAAAGAGGCAATCCCAGAAATAAACCGCCATTCCCAGGAGTTGAAGGTTTCAGAGCAATGCCATCTGTTGTTAATAATGTAGAAACATTGGTGAATATACCAATAATTATTGCTGATGGTGCCGATGCATTTAAGAGCATTGGCTCTGAAAAATCACCAGGAACAAAACTCTATACTGTAATGGGAGATGTTAATAAACCCGGAATAATAGAATTACCCATGGGTATTACTCTTGGTGAATTGATTGATAAATATGCAGGCGGTATAAAGGGGGGTAAATCATTCAAGGGAGCCCTCATTGGCGGAGCAGCAGGTTGTATTGTCGATAAATCAGCTATGGATATGAAATTAGATTATGATGCACCAAAAGCCTTTGAAGGTGTTTTGGGCTCAGGAGCAGTTCTTGTAATGGATGACAGCAGGAATATTAAGGAAATATTAATGTCAATATTATATTTCTTTAAGCATGAATCATGCGGCAAGTGTTCTCCATGCAGAATTGGAACAAAAGTGCTCTATGATATTTCAAGAAAAATGGTTGAAGGAAATGCAGTGGAGAAGGATTGGGCATTAATGATTAAAACGGCTGAAAATATGCAGTTAACTTCATTCTGTCCTTTAGGTCAATCACCTGTGGTTCCTATTAAGACGGCTTTTAAATATTTTTCTGCAGAAATAAAAAATAATTAAAGGAGAACATAATGAGTAAAGATATTAAACTGAAAATCAATGGTGTGGATATAACAGTTCCGGAAGGAACGACTATCCTTGATGCAGCCAGAATGGCAAAAATCAATATTCCCACATTATGTTATCATAAGGACCTTACTCCTACAGGGGCATGCGGTGTCTGTGTTGTTGATGTGGGAGCACCTTCATTGAAACGTGCATGTGTAACACCTGTCAGCGAGGGTATGGAAGTTGAGACACATTCGAAGAAAGTAAGAGATGCAAGAAAAACAGTAGTGGAACTTATAATGTCAAATCATCCGGATGAATGTCTTGAATGTGTGAGAAATCAAACATGTGAGCTGCAGGCATTGGCAGAACAGCTTAATGTCAGGGATTTACCTTACACAAGGAATGAATTCAATAAACCGATAGATGATAATGGTGTTATTATACGAGACCCTAATAAATGTATATTATGCGGAAGATGTGTTGCTGCATGTCAGGAAGTACAAACAGTTTATGCAATCGATTTCGCAAAGAGAGGATTTAATACGCAGATTGCATCATTTATGGATACAAGCCTTGCTGACTCGGTATGTGTCAATTGCGGACAATGTATTGCTGTATGTCCTGTTGGTGCTCTATATGAGAGAAGTGATATAGGAAAGGTCTGGGATGCATTGAATGATCCGGACAAACATGTGGTTGTTCAGGAAGCCCCTGCTGTAAGAGTAGCAATAGGTGAGGCATTCGGCCTTGCACCTGGAACAGTTTCTTCGGGAAAGATGCATACTGCATTAAAATTATTGGGATTTGACAGGGTCTTTGACACAAACTTTTCTGCAGACCTTACCATTATGGAAGAGG
>CAZJAT010000072.1:0-2865 GCA_964544145.1 uncultured Bacteroidales bacterium
TACCAGCCACTTCCCCCAGGCATGCTTGGATATATGTCTTCAACCTGTGTGAAAGGGTTCAAGGTTCAGGTTTCAATTGACATGTTACAAGTACATTTGATTTGATTGTTTATTTATTACCAGCTACTAGCCCACCAGCTTACCAGTAACTATTTTACTATCTTACCTAATACGCAATTTGGACTATCTCTATTTTATCTGTACAGTTTTTTTTGTTATCTTGCCGAAAGCACCTGAAAATTCTATAAAATAGATACCCTTTGCTTCCAAATTGATGTGGACATTATGTATCCCTTTCTGTAATGACTGTGTATTGTTTATACAATTTACCCTGCTGCCCTTTACATCATAAACATTAATAGATATTTCTTCATTATCAGGTACAGCAAGCATAATATCAATACCTTCATCACTCATAGTATTCACATCTGCATGGAATTTTTCTATTCTGTTTCCAACACCTGTCAGATCGACAATCTCAAATGCATATAATGATGCAGGTGCCAGCCAAGGGTCATAGGAAACATTCTGAGGACAAGTTCTGTCATAGGCAACAATATAATAATACACATTTCCATATTTAGTTGATATGGGTATTGAATCCAGAAAATAATCATTACAATCATTCATTCTAGTTGATACAAATTCAGTATCATCCGGCTTTTTGTAGAAGAGCATGACACTATCTATGCCGGATATTGCATCATCTGCCTCTACATATATCTCAAATGGTCCCATAAATGTCACAGCATTGTATGAAGTGAGCATATTGATTTCAGGATTGGTTCTGTCTATACCAATGGATTGTTCTGTATAGGGGCCGACATTCAAACTAAAATCAAATGCCTTTACCCTCCAATAATACTGCCCTTCATTCATATCATATATTGTCTCTGTTGTCTTATCAATTGTGTCACAAACGAGTAAAGAGCTGTAAAGTGTATCCATTGACAATTCATACACATACATAACAGGAGAACTGTAATCAATACCTTTTATGCTTTTTGTAACAGGAGACCAATTATATTCAATTGTATCAGCATATGAATAATAATCATTCACAGGACTTAAAACAGTTATTGCATCGGGCACATCCCTGTCTAAACAAAATTCCCAGATATCAGACCAAGAACTTTCATTGCCTGCATAATCAACAGACCGTACACGCCAGAAATATATTGTGTCAGGCAGATCATATATCATGCTTGTATCTGTTGTGGTGTATAGTGTATCATTGGTGAACAGATAATCCAATGACACATCTATTTCATAATATTCTACTCCAGACACATTATCATCAGCCTTAGACCATATAAGCATACTGTCATTGGTAAGTATTGCATCATCAGGATATATCAGATTGTTTGCTGATGGAGGTGTTGTATCAAATGTAAATGAATATGTATGCAGGGAATTATTTGAATTGCCCAGAGAATCCATCTCTGAAATATACCATGTATAATTACCCTCACTGAGGGATGATATTGTCAATACTGTATCAGTCAATGTATCAATATTACTGCCATTGAGTACAAAATAATATTCCTTCATATCCCAGTCCTGCGATGCTTCCCAGATAAACAAAAAACTGTCCACATAGGTATTATTGGGAGGATAGACAAGATCAAATGTATCCGGTATCTCATTGAGCTTCATTATGAAGAAATCATATGCGCCTGCCCCATATGATGATTGATAACCAGTAATGATATATTCATCTGCTGCAACCTCAAAGAGATTTCTG
The DNA here is from genome assembly GCA_964544145.1 of uncultured Bacteroidales bacterium. GTDB lineage: Bacteria > Hydrothermota > 32-111 > 32-111 > 32-111 > CAZJAT01. The sequence goes on from CAZJAT010000072.1 coordinate 1,745, forward strand.
CACACATCATAACCCGTGCCGCCATATATGAAATGCCACAATTCATTGCCGTCATCATCCATTTTTACAAGATATATATCCATATTGCCTGCACCCCATGACTCTGTTGTGCCGCCTGCAATGAATTCCTCTCCTGTAAGCGGAATAAAATCAAAACAATTCTCATCCTCTGCCCCGCCATACCATTGCTCCCATACGACTGAACCTGAATATCCAATCCTGCAGAGACGCATATCATATTCATTGGGTAATGTCTTATTATAGCTCTGTCCGCCCAACACATAACCCAAAGGATTATAAAGACATTCATGAATGGAATGCAGATAATCATTATGTCCGCTGGCAAAATTATCATCATCAACAATGGATAGAGTGGAATCCATTCTCACAACATTATATCTTGGATATGTACTCTCATGTTCAATAAGACCAAGAAAATATCCATTACGCGGGTATGTATAAATAATCGGATGCATATCCCCCAGATATGCACTTGTCAGTTTTTTATATTTTAGCTGTGTTGAAGCTGTAGCATCCAATTCATATATCCATGTATAGTGATAATCAGTATTGAAATTCTTACCATATATATAATTGCCATTATCTGCCTGAAGGGCAGATTTGATAAAACCCGTTGAATCGGAACATGCTGAAGTGAATATCGTATCCCCTGAGGAATTAACCCTGAACATCCATGTGTGCATATCTGTATCCAGTCCTGTTCCCATTGTGCCGGCAACAAGAAAATCACCATTACTGCATTCAAAGAGTGAATAGATATTGTCAAAATCCCGTGTTGCTGAAATACCCGGATATGATTTGCTCCATTCTTCATCTCCATTGATATCCAATTTGACCAGCCATCCGTCTGCAATAGTGGAAGTAAATGAACGAGTGTATCCGCCCAGCAGGAAACCGCCGTCAGATGTGCGTATAGCAGTATTACAGGTTTCTGTTGAAGAACCGCCATATGTTTTGAACCACTCTACATCCAAGACCTGTGCATATATGGCAATACAACATATTAGTAATATAAAACATACACTCATTCTTCTCATTAAAAACCTCCATATTACATAATTAGGATAATTATATTATAAATCATATAATATTACAATCAG
>CAZJAT010000073.1:0-2707 GCA_964544145.1 uncultured Bacteroidales bacterium
ACATCGGGGTATGCAGGATACCTGCAATAATTACTGGGCTCTGCCTTGTCATAAAGTATTACATAATAAAATATATTGCCATTTGTACTCACAGCGGGTATTTCGCCTCTATATAGGAATCCGCCGGCATGTGAAGCCAGTGAATGATGCCATGAAGTATCTCCGGGTAATGCATAATAGACCCTCGCACTGTCCATGCCTGCCATAGAATCCTCTGCCAATATATCAAATGAATATGGACCTGCATAATAATTTGTGTCTTTTAATTGTTCAACAAATATGGCAATAGGCGGCGTTTGGTCTATATAGAATTCACCAGTGTCAGATACTGCACTATATCCAAACACATTATATGCTGTTATATACCACTCATGAATACCCTCACTCATACTCTCGGATTCATATATTGTATCCGGTGCAGATACACTATCCAGGTTTCCCTCAATATTGATTTTGTATCGTTCCATATCAAAATATGACATCGGTTTGTACCAACTGAGAGTGGCTTTATCAGAAAAGTATCTGTCATTTGATGGTATAACAAGGAATGGATGTATCATACCCTTGACCATCTCTATAAGATAGAAATCGTCATTCCCTGATCCATATGAATCAGTATAACCTCCAATAATATACTTTTCTGATCGTGTTTCGCACACATCATAACCCTCATCATGTCCTGTACCGCCATATGTCCTTGTCCATAATGTGTCACCTGTATTATCTGTTTTGATAAGCCAGACATCAAAATTGCCAGCCCCATATGAACTTGTGAAGCCAGTCAGCATATAACAACTGTCACTTGTTTCCATAACGGATTCAAATTTTTCAGAACTGCTGCCGCCATATGTCTTTGTCCATAATGTATCACCTTCGCTGTCCACCTTTATAAGCCAGGCATCAGAATTTCCCGCACCATATGAAGTTGTATAACCTGAGGCCAGATAATAGCCTTCATGATCTACTGCTACTGAATAACATCTCTCTGAACTGAGGCCACCATATGTTCTTACCCATAATGTGTCTCCCAAACTGTCTGTTTTCAGTATAGCAAAATCATATGTTTCAGTGCCTCCTGTACCTGAAAACCCTGAAAATACATAGCAGCCATCATGGGTTTCCTTGGCATCAAATATATAATCTACACCACTTTGCCCGTATACCTTTGTCCATAATGTGTCACCCATACTATCTGTTTTTATAATATAATAATCTGTTTCTCCTGCACCAAATGACATTGTATAGCCACCTATAAGAATAGAACCATCCTGCATTTCCAGTACAACAGTACCAAAATCTCCGCCTGAACCGCCATATGTTTTTGTCCAGATTGTGTCCCCATTAGCATCTGTTTTTACCAGCCAGACATCTGCAGCCCCTGCTCCATATGAGTATGTATATCCTGTCATAAGGTAACATCCATCTTGTGTTTCAATAATAGAATTAAGATCATCCCAATTACTGCCTCCATAGGTGTGCGTCCATAGAGTATCTCCGAGTGTATCTGTCTTGATCAGCCAGAAATCAGATTCACCAGCCCCATAGGAATATGTGACGCCTCCCATAAGATAATATGAATCACTGGTTTCTATTATGGAATTGCAATAATCATTTGCTGCTCCGCCATATGTCTTGGACCACAATGAATCATATTGGGCAAATAATATAATACACATATATATTGATAAAATACTTAAAACAAATCTTTTCATTATTTCTCCTCTTTTTTTATTAAAATATAATACAATAAAAGCATATGGGTTTCAAGGAAAAGAATAAAGGAGGTGGGGCCAGAATAAGACAGAGGAAATACAATTACGGATTCAGGTAAGCTGGTGGCTGGTGGGATAATACAATTACGAATTAGACAATGAATGAATATATGAGCATCACAATAGCTGCAAGCCAATTGGTTGATGCAAACAATATTTTAAGCAATTTGGGCTTTGATTTTAATGATATACGGCTGCCTATAATGCCGCCGAGTACAGTGACCACAGCCAGTGGCAATGCCCATAGTGCATTGAAATCACCCTGCAGATAATGACCCGCAAACCCTGTAAATGATGTTGCAACAATAAGCACTGATGCCGTCCCCACAGCAGTGTGGATAGATACACCGCATGCGGCAACCATCAATGGGACAAGGAATGAACCGCCTGATATACCCACCATGCCTGATGAGAAACCGGTAATGAGCGAGAATATGATTGTCATAAACAGATTTATATTATGTATCTCATTATTGCGTTCCAGCCGCCAGAATCCGAATCTCCGCTTTATGTGATATTGTCTTCTCTTATGGAATGGAATGAGAATGATGAAACCTGCAATGATTAGGAGCACAATGAATATAATCTTCAGAACATCTGTTGTGAAATGATGGGAAAAATACCCCCCTGCAAATGCTGATAATGATGTTATTGAGCCAATGAGTATTGCCAATGACCATATAATCTTCTTTTCTCTGTGAAATATTATCAATGCTGACAGTGAAGCGGCAAACAGAATAAATTGCCCTGTTGTTGCTGCCTCATGCATGGTCAGACCTATTATAGAAAGCAGTGCCACATAGAAATTGCCTCCGCCTTTACCCACCATTGTCATTGTTATTGAGATAACAAGTACCACTAATGATACAATAATTAATTTTATCATAATGAGAGATTATAGCAGATGAATGGGGAAAAGGGAATACAATTGGTGG
>CAZJAT010000074.1:0-2602 GCA_964544145.1 uncultured Bacteroidales bacterium
AGGATACCTTAAAAATTAATTGTATTATTATCTCCCAAAAGGCAATTATCCCCAGCAACTTGAACAATAAGCCTATCATTCTTCCCTCCTTTAATTATTGTTCGTTATTTCTAAATGAAAGTTATAATTGATTTTGTACTTATTTATTTTTCTGCACTCCGATTCTTTGAAAACTTTTATTTTAACAGCACTGTTTTAAATATCTCTTCATTATTTCCTGTATTTACTTTGACAAAGTATACACCTGTTTTAAAGTCTTTATCTAATATTATATCTGCTTTATTGCTGTCAATGTAAAAATCTTTTTCATACAATTTCCGTCCATTTATATCATACACACAGATATTGGTATATTCACCCATCATACTCAAGAAATCTATTAAAAGGTGCATGATTTGTATGCCCTTTACATTTATGAATGAAATATTATTTGCATCCTCTCTGTCAGGGATCCCTAATATAACATCCCATAGACTTAAAAGATCTTCTGTTAAAACTTGAGCATCGCCATATTCCATGCAGAATAGAGGTGCATTTATAATAATCAAAGCAGTATCATCACTGCAATACATAACCGGTTTTTGTTCATAAAGAGAATCTCCCGATATTGACCCATACCTTCCAAATACATTCCCTCCATTTAAATTGAATATGCCGCCATAATTGAGATTCCCTCCTGAACCTCTCGGCAATTTATCCTCCGAAAATCTGACTGTGTCTTCCCCATTAATATTGTAATTCATGAATTTCATATCAAATTCAGTTTTATACCTGTATATATCAATATTAAAAAGATAATTACTTCTGTCAGTTCCATTGGTAAATACAGGATTATCTCCAGTTTTTCCAGTAATATTGTTTCCGATATTCCATCCAAAGAACATTAATTTCCCACCATTATTTAAATAATCTTCAACAGACTGATAATCAAGTTTGTTTTCAATAAGATCATCATTGATAATAATTGTCTTTGAATAATTACCAAATATAATAGAATTAATACTCCCTATACTATCCGCATCAATTATTTTATGAGAATATCCTTCAAATATTGAATCATACAATGCATCACAATGGGCATCAGATGCAAGTGTTCCATTTTTAGTTTCATCAACAACTAACATATAATTACTGCATTTTATGAGTCGGCCGTATACTATATCTGAATATTCACTTTCTAAACCTGTTGTATCTACAGCAGTTACTGCATATGCATAAATGGAAGTATCCAGTACAGATGTGTCTGTAAATATAGAATCTGTGCATAAACCAATAATAGATAGGGTACTCTCATTTAGACCACGGTAAATATTAAAATGTTCAAAATCAGCACATTCACTATTGGATATTTTCAGGTATATATTTGCACTGTCTGAATTGATCCAAACATCAACTGGTATAGAGGGAATAAATGTTGGAGTTAAAATTATTTCAGATGATGGAAATGATTTATATCCACCCGTATCTACAGCTGTCACAGACAGAACATACTGTGTATCAATCTCCATACCGCTTATTGTGAAATTTGCAGAATCTCTTCCAATTGGCCCAACATGATTTATAAATGTATCATATACTTTTTTATAATTTATTATATAATGATCTACATCAGTTTCTGGAGATGAATTCCAGAAGATTGTAATAGTTGAATCTCCATTATCTTTACCGGATACATTCTCAATATTTTGAGGCGAATTGGCAGCATAGTACATCAATCCAAATGCAAATCTGACATTATCCCAGTAAAATGAGCTATCTATGTATGATACATAATCATCTGTTGAATGGTAACCCGGATAATCGGACCATCTGAATTCAATTATTCCACAACTTCTATATCCTGCTTCATTATATGGAATATCATCTGCCAAAGTATTATTATTGTGAACAATTGCATTGTCAGTAATACTATCGCATATTATAATTCCTAAATCCAATACTTCAGACATTTCCGTGTACATATAAGTTTTCAAAATCGAACCTGAATAACCTATCATATCCATATTTACCATCAATTTTACATATATATTATTCGGTATAATAAATTCATTTAGGAATTTGGTTGATCCATGCGCTCCTATTTCCTCACCATTGAAACAGACCAAATAGATGTCATAATCTGCTTCAATGCCTGCAATGATTCTACTCATTTCAATTATTGCGGCTGCTCCCGAACCATTGTCATCAACCCCAGGTGATTTTGTTGTAATATCTCCTTCAGGGGATGAGGAGCAATCATAATGGGCTCCAATAATTATACATGTATCAGAATATACATTCCCCTTTTTAAAGGCTACAATATTCTGTGATGTATATATTGAATCACCATATATTGTGACATATGAACCCTTTATTGTATCTGTGTAATATTGATAAAAAACAGAATCCAAGCCAAATTTTTCCAGTTTTGCTTTCAGATAATTGGCAGCAGAATCTGCTCCTTCAAGTATGGCAAATCTATTCCATGAGACATATCCTGAAGGATACGCTTCTTCACCGGAGAGTTTGTCAAGAATGTCAAACAGAGAATCAACTGATATCTCTCTTGATACAGAATCAATATAAGCAATGTCAGAAAATAACAATAGTGGTATCAAAATCA
>CAZJAT010000075.1:0-2404 GCA_964544145.1 uncultured Bacteroidales bacterium
GTAATGTCTGTTTACTGACACCATAGTCCAGTTCAGGTTCTGCATCAAGGGCATACACCTTGAAATAATAACGGTGTTCTCCAGATGGCGGACATGGGCCCTGATAACCTATTCCTCTTCCCGAATTCAAACCCTGTTTGATACTGTCTTCAAGCATATCTGTTTTTGGGATATCTTCCTTAAGTTCCGTCATTGAAGATGGAATATTATATATTACCCAATGCACCCATGTGCCCATAGGAGCATCCGGATCGTCAGATATGAGCGCAATGCTCTTTGTTCCTTCGGGTATGTCTGTCCATTGAATAGGCGGTGACATCTCTTCACCCTGGCAGGTATATTTAGCGGGTATTTTACCATTATGTTCAAATGCAGGGCTTGTAACAATAATTTTTTCCACATCACCCTCCTTATAAATATTTATATTATTATCTGTTTTATTGCAGAAACAAGTCATTATTGCTGTTAAAAGAGTTATTATCAATAAAATATTTTTCATATATTTCCCTTTCAATTATAATATATTAAGAATTATGCACTGTCAATGATATGATTACATATTGACAGAAATTATGTATACATTAATATGTAAAAAAAATGGAGAAAATTATGAAAGAATTTGTATTTGATATTGAAACAGCAGGTTTTGAATGGATGGATATTGATGAGGGTATTCGAAATGCATTGATAAAAAAACATGGTACTATTGAGGATGCTCAGGGCCAATTGGGACTGAATCCGCTGATATCAAAGATAATAGTTATTTCAATGCTTGATGTTCAGAATAAACAGATACTGACATTTATGGAATCTGAGAATGAAGGATTATTCAATGATAATGAAAGACGTGAAACAGAGGGTGCATATGAGGTAATATTCAGAACGGGTGATGAGAGAACATTATTGGAGTATTTTTGGAAAACCATCAGTAAATGTGACAGATATATCACATTCAATGGCCGTCATTTTGATATTCCATTCATTCTGCACAGGTCAATGATGCATAGGATAAAACCAACAAGAAAATTGATGACAAACAGGTATTATGCAGATACACATTTTGATATTTATGATCAGCTCACATTTTATTCAGCTGCTTACGGACATTCACTGGAATTATGGTGCAGATCTATGGGTATATCCAATCCCAAGGAAAAGGGTATTGACGGCAGCAAGGTGGGCGAATTCTATAGGAATGGCAAGATTATGGATATTGCAAAATATTGCAACAGAGATGTAGTATCAACCTGTGAATTATATGAGCGAATTAAGGATTATTTCTAAAATATAAAGGAGACACATATGGCAATTGTAAAACCGTTTAAGGGTATCAGACCTTTAAAAAACAAGGTAGGCGAGATCGCAAGTCCGCCTTATGATGTAATAAATTCCAAGGAAGCCAGAGAATATGTAAAAGACAAACCCATATCATTTATGCATGTTGTTAAACCTGAAGTTGATCTTCCGGAGAATATAGATATATATGATGAAAGGGTATATCAGAAAGGCAGGGAAAATCTGGACAAACTGATTGCAGATGGGAACCTTATTCAGGATCAAACAGATTCATTGTATATCTATAAACAGATAATGGGTGAACATGAGCAAATAGGTATTGTTGCATGTGCATCGGCGGATGACTATATAAATGATATAATAAAAAAACATGAGCATACACGTGAAGTAAAGGAAAATGACAGGGCAAAACATGTGGAGACACTTGATGCCAACACGGGTCCTGTATTCCTTACATATAAGGCTGATAAAGAGATAAAGAAGATTGTAAATGATTATATTGATTCGCATGAGTGTGAATATGATTTCACAGATGAACTCAATGTGAGACATATAATGTATGTTGTCAGTGAACAGAATGTTATTGACAGGATTGTGCAGTTATTTAGTAGCATTGAATTCCTCTATGTTGCAGACGGACATCACAGGAGTGCAGCAGGAACCAGGGTAGCCAAGAAGAAGAGGGAAGAACATCCTGATTATACAGGGAAAGAGGAATTTAATTATTTCTTATCAGTGATATTCCCTGATGATGAGATGCTTATTATGGATTATAATAGGGCAGTCAAAGACCTCAAGGGCATGAATGATGATGAGTTCAAGAAGATAATCGCTGAAAAGTTTGAGATTGAGGAGCAGTCATCACAGTATAAACCCCAATCAGTTCATACATTCGGTATGTATCTGAATAATAAATGGTATAAACTTACAGCAAAAAATAATATAATATCTGAGGACCCTGTAAAATCATTGGATGTTTATATTCTTCAGGAACATCTGCTTACTCCCGTTCTGGATATTGGTGATCCGAGAAAGGATGAACGCATCAGTTTTATCGGCGGCATCAGGGGATTAGCAGAACTGGAGAAATTGGTGAACAGCGGTGATT
>CAZJAT010000076.1:0-2363 GCA_964544145.1 uncultured Bacteroidales bacterium
AACTTATTTATTTCTTTATTACCAGCTACCAGCCACCAGCCTACCAGCCACTAATCTACCAGCCACCAGCTCACCAGTTACTTCTCTCCGGCATGCTTGGATATATGTCTTCAACCTGCGGGAAGGACACATAAGCGGTATGTTATTGACATTTATATAAATTTTAACATAATCTATGATTATGATTACACTACAGATACTTATTATTGTCGGTATTGTGGCATTTGTATGTGAATATGCTGATGCCACCATAGGTATGGGTTATGGAACCACATTGACACCTATCTTGCTGTTAATGGGATTTGAACCGCTCATTGTTGTCCAATCTGTGCTTGTGGGTCAGATAATGGGTGGTATGCTTGGCGGTTTCATGCATCACAAAATGGGTAATGTTAAACTGACAACCGGTTCAACGGATTCAAAGGTTATTATACTACTCTCCAGTTTCGGCATTATAGGGGCAATTGCAGCAGTAATATTTGCAATCAATATTCCCAAGCCCATTCTCACTGCTTATGTGGGTTTCATGGTAATCGTTATTGGTATAATCATATTAGTGAAACGCAATCATCAGATGAAGCTTAACTGGACAGGATTGACCATTGTTGCGATTCTATCGGCATTTAATAAAGGTGTTTCAGGAGGGGGTTATGGACCTCTTGTTACAGGAGGGCAATTGGTCAGCGGCAGGGATGTAAAAAACTCAGTGGGCAGTACGACAATTGCAGAGGTAACTGTTTGTGCGGTTGCGCTTGCCGGCTATATGATATTCCAGAGAGAACTTCACCTGTCACTTGCCATTGCAACAAGTTTAGGTTCTGTTATTGCAGCACCCTTTGCCGCATTGACAGTGAAAAAGATGAAAAAAGCCAATCTGAAATTACTTATAGGTGTTGTAATCATTATTCTCGGATTATTAACACTGATAAAATTAATGATTAATTGAGGAGATAATATGTCAAAGAAGATATGTGTGATAGGAACAGGATATGTGGGTCTGATAACGGCAATTGGTCTTGCTGATTTCGGCAATTATGTGATTGGAGCGGATAATGATGAGGAAAAAATTAAAATGCTGAGAAATGGTGAATCACCAATATATGAACCCGGAATTGACGAATATTTACACAGAAATCTTCAATCAGGCAGATTGGTATTTACAACCGATATTTCAGATGCAATACGTAATTCTGATGTAATATTTATCGGCGTCGGTACACCATCGCTTGATAATGGCGATGCTGATTTAAGCCAGGTTATGAATGTAGCAGTGACAATAAGCAAAAATATAAATAATTATAAGATTATTGTAATTAAATCAACAGTTCCTGTGGGAACAAACAGAAAAATACGTGAACTTATTCAGCAGAATACAGACAAGGAATTTGATGTTATCAGTAATCCAGAGTTTCTAAGAGAAGGGAAGGCTATAATTGATTTCTTTAACCCTGACAGGGTAGTGATCGGATATGAAAATGAAAAAGCAAGGGATATCATGGATGATGTATACAGAACATTAAGGATAAATCAGACACCAATTATCTCATGTAATCTGGAAACAGCTGAAATCATCAAATATGCGAGCAATGCATTCCTGGCTACAAAGATTATGTTTATAAACCAGATAGCCAATCTTGCTGAACATGCAGGTGCTGATGTACACAAAATAGCCAAAGCAATGGGAATGGATGGCAGAATATCCAGTAAATTCCTCCATCCCGGACCGGGATATGGAGGCAGTTGTTTCCCCAAAGACACAAAGGCATTAGCAGGTATTGGCGATAATTACAATGTTGATATGTCACTCATCAAATGCGTGATAAATGCAAACAGGGAACAGCAGCTGTATATTGTTGAAAAAACACTAAAATTTTTAGAATCCTGCAAAGGAAAACGTATTGCAGTATTAGGGCTTGCTTTCAAAGCAGGTACAGATGATATGAGAGAAGCGCCATCCATATTGATAATAAATGAACTCATAAAGGCAAATGTATCCATTAGAGCCAATGACCCTCAGGCATTGAAGAATGCACAGGGTATTTTCGGGCATAGCATTGATTACTGTGAGAATGAATTTGATGCAGTAAAGGATGCTGATATGATGCTTATATTAACGGAATGGAATGAATACAGGAATATAGATTTGGAGCGCATTAAATCACTTATGAATGGAAATGTCATCTATGATACAAGGAATATACTGGACAAGGAAGCAGTAGAAGATATGGGATTTATTTATCATTGCAGGGGAATGGAAAGTAAGTAGCTGGTAAATTAGTGGCTGGTGAGCTGGTGGCTTGTGGCTGGTAATAAATAAATAAATAAATAAATAAACAATCAATTCAAATCACATGCACGTGTAA
>CAZJAT010000077.1:0-2334 GCA_964544145.1 uncultured Bacteroidales bacterium
TTGATTTTGAAATTCAAAATTGTATAATATTACGAATGAATATGAAAAGGTTAAAACGAAGGAATATATTATGACTAATCATACGGGAATGGAGCATGGAAGTTAAATATCATATGAACATGCATTACCAGTCACCAGCTACCAGTTTACCAGCCACCAACTGAATTGGAGGGAAATTTATGAATCGAATAATATTAACAACTATCATTTTAATACTATTAATATTATCCTCATGCATATTAGGAAATCACTATCCTACTCAAGAGCATTTTTCAGATGCGATTTGGGTAAACAATGATTCAATTATTGTTGTTTATGAGAGGTTTTCCGATCCTGGAACGGATAGTATATGGATTTATATGGTTGACATTAATAATATTGAAGATACAACTACTATTTATATTGAAAATACAGGGTTTTATAGTCCAACAAGATATATTGAAAACGGTTTCTATATGTACTATACAGGCTATGGTGATGTATTGTATTATGATATTAATTTTTCAGTGCTAAATGAATTGTCTGATAGAGTTTGGGGGAGTTGCTTGAGGTATAATATAAAAAGGAATGAAGTATTATATATAGAGGAAAATTCAAGAATAATGCGATATTCATTAGATGCTGATACGGAATATATGATATTTGATGATATAGATGAAATTTATTATGTAGATTGGGAAAAATCACGCTTAATTGGTGGCAGCAGAGATTATATTGTAGAGATCAATTTCGACTCGTTGCTTTTAGATACCCTTGCTTCTTATGATGATACAATCTCTATTATTGTAAATTTAAGTGATCCAGTAATTGTGCAAGATTTATATGATACAACACGATTACTAATGTTCTGTCAGGGAACCAATAATTTTAATGCAATATTAACAATAAATAATACAACAGATAGATATGAATTTGGGACAGTAATTGATAAGAAATATTTTAGAAGAAATGAAAATGGTGATTACATTAGTATTGCTGATGATGTTGTTTGGATTTATGATAAAAATGATGAGATGTTGGTTATCTTTTAATCGGAGGAAAATTTGAGAAAGATAATCAGTTGTGTAATAGGCATTGCATTACTATTTACTTCAATATTTCCAGGTAATCTTATTGATTATAAGATTAATACAGAAACACAGGGAAATAAGGTTATGATAAATGAGGAACTACTATATGGTGGTAAGGATATTGAAGAGTTAAAAGCAATAATTCCTGAGACTTATGAGACGCTTGTGGTCAATAGCAATGAATATCACAATATAAATAGCGTAAACCTTAATGAACTGAATGAAATATGTATTTTGTATGAAAAAGATTCATTTAGTATTGAAAACAGAGAACAAGTATTAGAGAACTACATAGTGGGTATAAAACAACCAAGGGAAAACAGATATATTTCAATTGTTAAATCTGTTATATTATCCCCAACTCTAATATTATATAGTGGAATGATTATAGGAACTATAATTTATGGTGTTATAGATCATAATCTTTTCACCCCAGCAGACGGATTTGCTGAATTAACAATTTACTTCGCAATAATTGAATTAATACTTGTCATAAAAACTATAATTCATGAACAACTTAAAAACAGGTTAAATTATAGTGTTAATGATCAGACATTAAAAATTAATGGAAGAAATAGATGTAATGAGAATATGTTATTACAGTATAGGAATGGTTATAATAAAGGCTTAAAATACTTGAAAATGCTGAATAATGATGGGATTAAATATAATCAGACTCAGAAACGTGATTTATTATTTATGCATATCAATCATTTGGGACTTTCAATATTATTACCATTGTTAAGCTACGGATTATTCAATGTTCTCAATCTCAATTCTGATGATGCATGGGGAGATTTGATTTTATATATTATTGGTCCAGCAATTTTCTCTCTATTGGATATAATATGCTACTCAATATATTCAATTTCTCATATGATACAAATGAAGAAGAATAGAAATTTAAAAATATTACAAGCATATAAAGTAATATATGAACAAGAGAACAATAGTAGAGCGTTTATTTATGGCTTTAAAAAAGCAATTCAGAAAGACGCAATATCAGTGGAGGGAAAATGAGAAAAGCTATACTACAATTCAAAGAAACCGAGAATATTATGGGAGTGGGGAATGGAAGAGTGGGGATTGATATGGATACAGGGAATATTGTATTTTATGAATTACAAACACCAATGGGGCATTCAAGAATGATATTTGAATATGAAAAGCAAAGAGGATACTCATATATGAAAAGCATAAAGATAAATGCTGATAATGATAATATGAAAGGAGTTACCGAAATACACTTCAAGAATGTAAAGGT
>CAZJAT010000078.1:0-2313 GCA_964544145.1 uncultured Bacteroidales bacterium
GGTGTTCCGCCTGCTGTGTCTGCTGGAGGATTATACATATAGAATGTGGTATCACCCTGATATGAACCTCCGCAAATGATAGGTGCATTAACCGATGCGGGTGCACCGAAGAAATTCGTTCCAACAGCAAGGGTTGTTGTTGCATTGGGATAGGGAGTCATTATATCCCAAGGTGACCCTCCCGCTGTGTCTGCAGATGGATCATAGCAGTAATTGGGTTGGTCATAATCAGCAGCACCGTTTGATGAACCTCCTATCAGATACATCTTACCATCATATGTACCTCCTGCCATAACACCCCTGGTTTCCGGTATAGGTGTGCCATAGCTCCAGCTGTCTCCCGCTATATCATATATAAATGTTGTATCCCATGCCACAAAACTGATATCGTCACCACCTACAATATATAATTTACTGTCAATAATAGCAGCTGCACATCCTAAAAGCGGAGAGGGTACATGTGTTACAATGCTCCATCCATTAATCGTATCAAAACGCTGCACATTGTCCGTCATACTTCCATCATAACCACCTATCACCCATATAGATGATTCATCCTGACATACACCCGACCATTGTATGGGCTTAATAGTGCTGTCTATGGGCATTTCAATCCATTTGTCCTGCTCAGGTAAAATGCTAAAGAAACTCTGCAGCATATCATTACCTGCATTGATGTCATGATTAACCGAGCACCTGAATTGTGCATTATAATCTCCACTAGGAAGAAGATTGGTAAAATACTTGAATTTTATTGTCAATGTTTCTGCAGGGGCTATATTGGATATATCATATTCATCATAATATATCAATGTGCCGAGACTATCATATACACTGCATGAAACATTGAATGGTGTTGCCTGTGTTGCATTATTTACATAGGTTGCCTGTAAGGGTAATGATGTTCCATATTCATATGCTGTTGATAATGGGAATATATCAATCACGCTTACATCAATATCATATGTGCGGAATGCCATCTGCAGAGTATCATTATTAGTATATGAATCAAGAGAAGCATCACAGAAGAAAATGATATCATAATCCATTAGATATTGCGGGGTAAATGTGCCGAATGAAATATTTAATGTATCATCTACTGATAGTGTATCAATAAGTACAGAATCAGAATACACATTGCCCAATGTATCATCAATCAAACAACTAACCCATACAGCATTTATATCATTTAGTCCTCTGTTTATAATATTCACTGCAGGATAAAACGGCGAAGGAGTTAATGAAATATTGGATACAGGATTTGTGATATTCAAGAGTGCCGCATCATAATTGGGCCTTTGATTATAAACTAATTCTACATTATCAATAGCAATACCCCATGCTGTATTTCCATCCATAATAAATTCAAAATATATTTCTACTGAATCCGCAGGTAAATACGATGACAGATTCAATGTATCTGTTGAAACAAGATCACTTGTGTGATTTACTAATAATGTATTGGATGACCATGAACCATTATATGTTCTCACATAGACATTAAAATCCCCATTACCAGAATAATCCTGCATGGAAAAATCATAACGTACAAGTAGTGAGTCAGATCCAATCACACTAACTGAAGGAGTATATATGCCTTCAGTGTCAGCAACAAAATAGCTATAACTATATGGGTCAAAGCACAAAAAATAGGTGCCGCAATTGGGAGGTGCGGTATGTGACCATGATGAAACAACCTTCCATGATGAATCGGGATATGCTGTTATCAGCTCCCAGCCTGCAGGCAATGTACCGCCTTCAAAATCCTCTGTAAAAATTACAGACAGATATTTGAAAGGGTTTTTCAATATGGTTTCTGCTGATTGCCAATCAGATTTCAATTCCGGGGTATCCATATTATGTAGTTTGGATTGTGCCATTAGTGTAATGGAAACAATCACAATAAGCAATAAAACAATAATTTTTTTCATCTTCCCTACCTCCTTATTTGACTATTTATTATATTTTTTATATTATAGAATAAAAATAAAAATATTCAAGCATTATAGATATATAAATAGCATTCCATTCCATTTATGTAATTTGCTTTTTCTCTCTTTTTCCATTTCCAGCTACCAGCATACTAGCCACCAGCTTACCAGCCACCAATCTCCGGCATGCTTGGATATATGTCTTCAACCTGCGTGAAGGGGTTCAAGGTTCAGGTTTCAAGTGACATGTTACAATTACATTTGATTTGATTGATTGTTTATTACCAGCTACTAGTTTACCAGCTCACCAGTAACTATTTTACCAGCTCACCAGCTTACCAGCCACTAATTTCCAGCCCCTTCACAAATGTTGATCTAATGT
>CAZJAT010000079.1:0-2255 GCA_964544145.1 uncultured Bacteroidales bacterium
CATTGTAATGCAAACTCTTCTTCATGATTAGACCAAAATTACTAGATTTTGCATTACTCGTATTGTAACCATGAACCAGGATTAAAGGGCATGGTCTATATGGCTCTGCTAATAAAATAATATAATTTACAAATAAGATTATTATTAGAAACCTTTTCATATTCAACTCCTTTTTATATCAATCAAGTCTATCCAATGGAAACAATGTTGTGCTTATTACTTCTAATTCTTTATTATAGATTTGAAGTCCGTTCTCTACATATTCCTGTTTATATATCGGTATAATAAAACAATCTAAAGTATTATTGGGAATCATATATTCATCATCAATATTAATAAGCGACTTAAATTTATTATTTGAATCTAATTCCAAAAGATAACTGTGATATTCGCTCTTATATAAATCATAGCCATCAATTTGAACTACTCTTGAATTATCATTCAGACAAAATGGTTCATTATACCAATCACATACAAATAAATTACTGTCTGCATCTATAAATGTATCTTCTTTTATTACCAGTTTTTCCTGAAAATTCATATTTTCAAATATTACTAAAGAACTGAAGTTGGTTGTTATCATACAATCATTTGATATTGGATCATAAGATAGGTAATTCCGTTTATCCTCTGTTACTACAGTAAAGTATTCATTGGTTATTGTCTCAGATTGTAAATTATATTTTACAAGTGCTTGCGCTTCTTCGCTTATCCCGATTATCTCATTATCATTTACCCACTCTGCTTCATATATGCCTGGTATTTCCTGCCAATCAGCTGATTCTCCTTCCATTATGTAGGCATTGCCATCAAGTGATATGAGCTTCCTGTCTCCCAATACATCTATCTTTATTGGTGTTGATAGTCCCGTATAATAATCCCCCTCTCGTCTAAGAAGTAACTCCTTTTCCCCAGTAAACACATTAATACGCCATATTTCTCCCTGACTCCAATCCCAGTAACCCGTTTCAGAACCCCATGACATCCATGAAGTATTTACCCACTTCCTCACCATTGTATACATCAATATATGACTATCATCTTCCCAGCATATACTGTCAAAGAATAGGTGTCGTTCAACCTCAGATGGGAATAATGAGCATGATGATAATAGAATTATTATTCCGAGGATTATGAATATTAAGTATTTGGAATGTCTCATATGTTCTCCCTTTACGATTATAGTTGATCTAATTCAAAATATACAGTTTGTACAATATTATGATCTTTATCTAATATTTCAATTGAGTTTTCTTGTGCATATAGAAATATATCAAAATCACTTCTTGGGATAACACCCAAATCATTAAATGAATAAGATTCTAATAAATCCAAATTATCATCAAATTTTATGAATTTAACATTATGATCAATATTTACTCGGTGATAAATATATCCCGAATCAGATCTGTATGCTTTTGTATTCCCTAACAATGTCCCTAATGTATCATTATATATAGTTATTAATGTATCATTATTACTATATCGTTTTTCAGTACTACTGTTTTTTATAATAAATTCCGAATAATCAGTATATATCATCAAGTCGTTCTCACTAAAATAATTAAAATACCTGATTTCAAAATCAGGATTTACTTCTATTGTTTTAATCTCTGTATCTAAATTGTATTTAATTACATTCCCTGTCTCCCCCTCGATCCCTATTATCTCATTCTCATTCACCCACTCTGCTTCGTATATCCCTAAGATCTCCTGCCAATCAGCTGATTCTCCTTCCATTATGTAGGCATTGCCATCAAGTGATATGAGCTTCCTGTCTCCCAATACATCTATCTTTATTGGTGTTGATAGTCCCGTATAATAATCCCCCTCTCGTCTAAGAAGTAACTCCTTTTCCCCAGTAAACACATTAATACGCCATATTTCTCCCTGACTCCAATCCCAGTAACCCGTTTCAGAACCCCATGACATCCATGAAGTATTTACCCACTTCCTCACCATTGTATACATCAATATATGACTATCATCTTCCCAGCATATACTGTCAAAGAATAGGTGTCGTTCAACCTCGGATGGGAATAATGCACAGGATGATAATAGAATAATTATTCCTAAGATTATGAATATTAAGTATTTGGAATGTCTCATATTTCCTCCAAATTATAAACCAGAACTATCAAATATCAATTTTGTTATTACTGTCCCATTTTCATTCTGTATTTCAACTCCATTATCAACACCAAAAGCAAATCTACTTCCATCTGAATTAGGTACTCCTCTTAATCCGTATTTTA
>CAZJAT010000080.1:0-2075 GCA_964544145.1 uncultured Bacteroidales bacterium
GTGGATGTTAATACAGCCATGTTAGATTATTTAAGAATCATAAAAACCGAATAAATTGCTGTACATAACTTCGTGTATAAAACATTGCCTGGTCTCTACCCATCTGGAAAATCCCCTGAAATTTTTCAGCGTAATTTTGGATTTTTAGTATTTTATGCCTAGATATGCAAAGGCTCATACACATATAAACGTTATGGCCAATTTATGATTTTATTGTCTCTCATGATTCATTAAATAAAGTCATACTGAAAATACGAAGAAACCTGTTAAATATATAAAGGATAGTCCTTAGAATAATATTTCTAAAGAAAAGATTATGAAAAAGAAGTTTAAAAAATCACTGTTTAGATTAGTACTAATGTTAACAATGATGGGTGCAATGGTATACTTTAGCGCTTGCAGTGATGATGGAGATCCAGGTGGAACACTTAGTGTTACTATAACTTTTCCAGATGTTTCTGGTATGGCCACTATGATAGATCCTGCAGAAGTAGGTGATGTGCTTGAAGTGTGGATATGGGAAAGTCTGGAAGCAATGGAGGCAACTGCTACAGGTAACAGATATCTCGAGGATCCGGATCAAATTAAGACGGTAACTCTAACCCAGGATCATATCAATAATGGGCTCACTGTTTCCTTTGAACTAACAGACGATATATGCTACGCAGGTGTTTTTGTTCCCACACATACCCCCCATAGCAGTGATAAATTTGATACAGGCGATCTTTGTGAAGTTTATAATGATGTTGAATATCACAACTGCTGGGAAAACGCTAACCCGATAGCTGTTCCAGGAAATATTACTATTGCTCTTGATAATAGGTACTCATCATAATGGGAATATGTCAGCAGCATAATAGCAAAGCAACCCGCAATCCCAAACGTTTTAATACCGCTGACCGTTTGCCAAAATACTGAGATACAGGGCAATCATAAAATAACTATGAAATACTATACAATAATTATTTTCTCTATTATATTGATTGGGAATAATGTCTTCAGTAAAAATGACAATACTCATTCTCAAGATTCAATTTCGATCACTTACATAGCTAACGCTGGCTTTTTAGTTGAAATGAGTGGTAAAAAAATTGTATTTGATGGCTTCTTCAAAGACGGCTTTGAAAAATATGAATTCCCTGACTCAAATTTGATTTTTCAAATGAAGAACAGTTGTCCCCCTTTTGATAATATTGACATAATATTTGTTTCACACTATCACGGTGATCATTTTAACTCATCATTATTAATTGGCTATATGTTAGATAATCAACACACTAGATTATTTTGCCCAGAACAAGCTAATCATATCCTGCAAAAAGACACTCTAAGATACAAGCTAATAGAAGATCGAATAATAAGAATGACTCCTGATACTAATTCCTATGAATCTATCCTTTATAAGGATGTTGATGTAACTGCTTGCAGATTATGGCATGGTAAAAAAGAAAATAACGATACAGAGAATATTGGATACATATTGAAATATAAGGACAGGAGTGTTTTTCATTCAGGTGATGCTACTTTGGCTGATTTTGATGGAATAAATGGATATATAGCAAACAGTAATATTGACATAGCTATTTTGCATAATAGTTTCGGCAGCATTAATCTTCTTAACCTTACTGAGAGTCTGATAAATGCTGATCATTATATTTTCATGCATCTAACCAACGATTTTGCAAATATGTTTCACTCCTTCTTTATCAAAAACCCTGAAATAATTAGTAATCCATACATATTTCGGGAGCCGATGGAAAAGAAGACGTATATTTTCAATGACAAATAAAACGTACTTTGCCTAACATGCAGTCATCCCGAAATGTTCCTGAGAACTCGGGGCGGGCGGGGACAGGTTATTTAATGCCCCTCTACTGCAAGTAAGGCAGTTTATTGATTAATGGAAAGTGGTTAAAATAATAGGACATTCCATTATAATTGCCTCTCAAGGCAAACAAAGCAAATATGAGAATTACAAAAACTAAAAAGAGCTGGGGCGTCATTTTATTGTTGCTTTCAATAATTATCGCCCTGGTCTTTTATCCGCTACCGCCTCAGGATCCTATTCAATATTA
>CAZJAT010000081.1:0-1969 GCA_964544145.1 uncultured Bacteroidales bacterium
GTTTCCATTGGATAGACTTGATTGATATAAAAAGGAGTTGAATATGAAAAGGTTTTTGATGATAATGATATGTTTGGTAAGTTATCTTATCATAATGGCAGAGCCATATAGACCATGCCCAATAATATTGAATTCACATTGAGGAAAAGTATCGAAAATGGAATCAGTGCAAAGATGAGCATTGTCAGCAATAATAACAAAGTACTTGATAAGTCGATCATAGTCCAGTAAGAGGGTAGAGACGAAAAATCGCTCGAACTTCCAGAGCTGGCATAGGAAGCCAGAGAAAGCAGAATAAAGTATGTAACGAGTTGCGGGACATACTGTTTTCAGTTCGTAAAGACAATCTTGAATAAATAGTGGTAAAATTGTATAATATTTTAAATGAATATGAAAAGGTTAAATCAAAGGGGCATATTGGAGCTAATGATATGGAAATGGAATATGAAAGTTACATATCGCTTGAACATGCATTACCAGTTACCAGCTCACCAGCTACCAGTTTACCAGCCACCAACTGAATAGGAGGG
The DNA here is from genome assembly GCA_964544145.1 of uncultured Bacteroidales bacterium. Taxonomy (GTDB): domain Bacteria; phylum Hydrothermota; class 32-111; order 32-111; family 32-111; genus CAZJAT01. Next base: position 531 of record CAZJAT010000081.1, read on the forward strand.
AAATGTGAGAAAATATATATTCTTTTACTCAGAAGGGAGATATTAATAGTATGAAATATATTCTAAAATTGATTATTTTCTTGATTAATTCCTTTATTTTCATTTACATTAGTGCTTTCCCTGTTCAATCATATTCTTATTATATACCTGAAAAAGGACAACTTCAGATTGGATGGGGTTTACTTAGTGCCATAAAGCCTCAAGACAAATTGGATAAATTTGCATTCAACCAACCATATGTAAAATACGGTCTTCCTTATGGATTATGTATAGGATTAGATTTTCAGTACAGAGCCGATGTTTTTCCTTTCAAAATGGAAGAGGCGTCTGAAGGTTCTAATATCCTTTCTATTCTTTTGGGAAAATCATTGCCATATGAGAGTCAATATATTAATAATGCAAGCATTAGCTTAAAGTATGGTTTTAAGCTTCTATCAAATCAGCATCTGATTGCTGTATTGTCAGGAAATGTTAAGCAAGTAAATACTGCTTTGGGAGTTAGCGTATATTCAGTATCACCAACAGAAATTGTTGCAGGCAGCTTTGTGAAATTGGCTATGCAATCAAATAATGAATCATTTAATGTAAGCCCATACATATTTGCAGAGTATGAGTGCTGGAATTTTAGCCGTACCCAATTAATTATAGGGGCTGGGTTTTCATTATACTTAGATTTATTGAATAGGGGGGATAAATGAGAATTAGAATATATGTCATGATGATGGTTATTCTATTTATAAGCACTTCAGGATGTATATCAATGAACTACAATTCCCCAAGGGTAACTGAACCAAATGCATTCCAGATAGGTGCTGGATTATCTGGTGGTTATAATTATCTTGGAGGGACAGAAATATTTATGAAATACGGATTTGAAGGAGGATTTGATTTTGGCATACATTGGATATCCAATCCCATGCCCACTATGATTGGTCTATCTGTTAAAAAACAATTTGAATTGAATAAACCATATATTGATGCTATTAACTTCGAATATGGATTAATGGGATTTGGATTGATTATTGCTGGTTTCTCAAGTGGGATGGTGAGTAATAATTTTATCGGCACAAACCTAATACTGGATAATTGGTCTTTACAAATCAGGATGCAGAAAGAACTGATTGGCTTGACTGTTTGGGTGGATCCAACTTACTATGAAACACTCACTAATTCCTACCAGGGAAGAATATCCTATAATTTTAAAATTAATAATCATAATATTCTATTATTTTCAGGCATTTTATATGAAACAGGCTATAGATTCTCAGAAGTTCACAGTGGCTATCCAGCAGAAATGGATATATCAAAAACATATGATATCTCTAGATGGGATAAGGGAACCAATTTTTTTGTTGGAATAAGCTATTATTTTGATATAACTAAATAAGGGGAGGAAGAATGAAGAAGTTATTTATATTATTTGAAATCAGCGAAGTTCG
>CAZJAT010000082.1:0-1960 GCA_964544145.1 uncultured Bacteroidales bacterium
CAAGCACGGCATTTTCGCTATTGATGGCTGAATCGCAGTATCCGGTTTCAAAGCACATAAAGATGATTGAAGAAAATTATGATGCATTCAGCATACTTGATTCATCATCAATGTATTTGACAGCAGCAGAGTGCAGTCTATTCAATGTACAAAACGGTATGAAGTCATATTTCTCGTATGTAAATGATGAAGAGCTGGTTTTCAAATCAGTGCTGGCATTGAAGAGAGAGAGTATCGTATATTTGATAATTTCCGAATTTGCCGGTAGTGTAGATGATGAAGAGGTCTCAATCCTGAATGATTGCATAAAGACATTCAGAGCTGATTTTAATGAGTGACTTTTTTGTATATGATATTCTCCTTTTTTCAAAGAGGGAACATGATTTTGAATCAATGGATGGTCAGGTTTTGGAATATGAAGGTATATCATTCCGATTACACATAAGACATGAAGAATATAGTGAGCATATATTAAAGGAATTCACAGGGAATTGCATCATTGCTGATTTGGATTCGGAAAAATATAATATTGATGATATTATTAAATACAATAATCAATGTGAGATATATATACGCAAAGAACATTACACAGATAGTAAATATAATAATGTGTTTCCATTCAAAGGTTTACCTAAAGCAGAGAATATGATTTCGCGGTTTTTTAAGAAGCGTTACAATACTCCCATGTTTACAGGTCTAAAACAATTGGCTGATTCCAAGGGATACAGATTTTATACACCTGGACATATTGAAGGTGAAGGTTTTCTCAATACAATAACAGGCAGACAATTTTTTGAATATTATGGACATAATATATTTTCAAGTGATATATCTGTTTCTGACCCGCGACTGGGTTCTCTGTTAGTGCATTCATCAACATTTGCAAAATGTGAGAAAATGATTGCAGATGCCTATGGATGTAAAGAAGCATATATAACGGTTCAGGGTTCTTCAACAGCCAACAAGGTTGTTATTACATCACTGCTGAATAGGGGTGATAAGGTCATCATTGACCGAAATATTCACAAATCGATAATGCACTCTATTGTTGTTGCAGGAGGAAATCCGATATTCATCAATGCAAATTTTAATGAAGCATTTAATATATTGCTTCCGGGTAAGAAATGTGACATTATGAGTGCTATTGAAAATAATCCTGATGCAGAATTACTGATATTTACATCTCCCACCTATGAGGGGGTTCTTTATGACCTCACGGAAATAATAGAAATGGCACATTCAAAGGGAATAAAGGTTTTTGTGGATCAGGCATGGGGCTCACATCTGCATTTTAATTATCATTACTATCCTGATGCACTTATGTGCGGAGCAGATTATGCAGTTCATTCTTTTCATAAGACATTGACTTCATTCTCAATGGCATCTGTTATACTTGTTAATGACCCTGATTTTGAAGAAATCAAGAATGATTTTTTAGAAAACTATCTTGTTTTTGCAAGTACTTCTCCATTTTATCCTATAGTGTCTTCAATGGATATTGCACGAAGGATAATGAGTGTTGAAGGAAAGGAAATCCTTAATCGGGTAAAGGAATATTATCTCATGCTGGAAGAGGCTATAAGCGGCATTAAGGGTTTTAGGGTAATGAATGTGAATTATCTCAAACCATTTTATGAGCCTGATGAGAAAATAAGTATTGATTACACAAAGCTCACTGTTTCCTTCAATAATTCTGATGTATCAAAGAGGCAATTGCTTAATTTATTCTCAGAACAGAGTATTACTGTTGAAAAGATTAATGAATTCTCCTTCACAGTACTTTTAACTCCAGGTATCAATCAGGAGGATATTGACCATTTTATAAATGTTTTGAAATCAGTTAAACGATTGAAGCGAAAAGTCAAGAAAAAGGTGATTGGATTTAATTTTGAAAATATGAATATTGTTATGAACCCTCAGAATGCATTTTTTGAAGAAGGAGAATGGATTGATATTGAAA
>CAZJAT010000083.1:0-1943 GCA_964544145.1 uncultured Bacteroidales bacterium
TGAAGTAAATAGTAATGCAATGCCTATTACACAACTGATTATCTTTCTCAAATTTCCCTCCGATTCATTTCACATCTCCAGATAATTCTTTTGATTTTCTCATAATATCTTCTTTACTGCAAATCTGGTAATTGCTGAGTGCTTACATGATTCCCTGTGTTTGTAAAATATCCAATCTCGTCTGATGATACTTGAGTAATGTAGTATCCATTCTTGTTATGATAATAGTCTTCAGTCTCCCCTTCATCACATTCTATAATACTATCTCTTAATGCCAGATAGTAAACTTCGTCCCTAAATCTCATCCTTATATCATAGTCATAGTATTCTTCCTCAATCGAGAATACACAATCCAATTTCAATTCATCAGTAAATATCGAGCTGCATGTGATTTCATCTGATTCCCCTGTATCTAAATCAATTATGTTAATCGAATCTGGTCCCATTACTATTAAGTGATTACTATTTTTATTATATAGGATTTTATTTATATTTTCATAAAAACTGTCTATATACACTACTGAGTTTGTGTCAGTTGTTAAATTGTGATAATACAATGTATCATTACTCAATCCATATATGTTGTTAAAATCAATTAATGCTATGTATTCATATCCTTGATAAACCAACTCAGAAAAATACACTTCACTTTCCCAAAAATTATTCCTATATATACCGTTAGTGTATGTTTCTATAAGTGTACTATCACTCTCATAATATTCAGTACTGCTTGTATTAGGGGAATAAAATTCTGTTGATAATAATTTCTGCTTATTACTGCCAAAATCAACCCATATTTCGGTATAGTGCATGTTTTCACCTTCGTAATACCTCATCAATACATATACCTTATTATCTTCAAAAGTAGCAGTGTATACTCCTGAATAAGATATTGTTTTATGTTCATAAAAATACATTAAACACGATGAGAATATAACTAATATTAATAATGGAATGATTATTAAGTATTTTCTCATATTCTCCTCCTATTCTATCTCGCTTCTATCAAACTGAATCGTTTTTAGAGCTGTTCCATCAGAAGAATATAGATTTATTTTTGCATTAACTATTTCAATATTTATATATTCTCCATTACTATTTGAAAACCAATTATCTACTTTATTACTGACTGTTTCATACATTGAATCTGTAAAAGGGTGGTGTAATGTCATTATTACTCCATCAAACATCCCATTATAAATCTGTATTGAATCATTGTATACTTTTGAGTACGTATGCTCTCTGAATATATTCTCATAGTATTCTGGTATTTCGAAAGTGTATAAAGAGTCCTTTTCAAAATTATAATATCTCCCCGTCTCATTATAATACCAAAACACAGTTTTTTTATTCCAATCAATATTAAAATGCGGACTTTCATAAAGTAAAGAATCTAGAATGTAGTATGTTGAATCATTTGTGATATTGTTTTTGACACAGAAATACTCATCATTATTCCCATTAGTTTCGTAATATGCTATAAACTGACTGTCTGATGATAGATTAGCATATCTGCCCATATCTAGCAAAAATACTCTATCATTGCAGATAGTATCTATATAATCAAGTATTTCACCAACTTCAAACAATTGATCATTTAGATATATAAACCTTTGCAGGCCACTTGAATTTGTAGACATATTTAAATAGTAATTTACTGATTTGTTTGTAGTCCAATTAATATGCTTAATTATAAATCCGTTTGCATCTCCATATCCACTATTATCAAATGATATACCTACCAATACTTCATTGCTATTAATCCACACTGCATCAACAACTCTATAATAATCGATCGGGTGATAATTATCATTAAATATGCTGCAATCAGTTAATCCAATTATTATTAGGGCGAAAATAATCCATTTTATTTTCATATTACCCTCCCATTCATCTGTCACTCCAATATTTGTTTGATTCTTCCCTGTCATATGTTTATTATA
>CAZJAT010000084.1:0-1940 GCA_964544145.1 uncultured Bacteroidales bacterium
GAAAATACATTCGGAATTGGACGTTAAATACGGCTTGCGATGCACCCTTATTCAATCAATGTCTTTTCCTTAATACTTTATAATAAACCAAAGCCCAGATTACACCAAATATAAAACCGGATATATGAGCAAAATAGGCAATATTGGAACCCTTAATAAACAACACCGAAATAAATTGATATAGAAACCATATTATCAGAAAAAACCATGCCGGCAATGGACGTATAAATATGAATAATAATGTTACTATGTAAGCCCTTGGGAAGAGTATAAGATATGCACCCATAATTGCAGATATTGCTCCGGATGCTCCAATAATAGTGACATGTGTATCATTACTGATGAAATTGACACCTGACTGCACTAGCACAGACACAATGCCGGCCAGTATGATAAACTCAATATATCTGATATGCCCGAACCTGTCTTCAATATTATCACCAAATACCCAAAGAAATAACATATTCATAATCAAATGAAGCAAATCACCATGCAGAAACATATAAGTGAGCAATCTGTATATTTCACCTATATCAGATAAACGGTCAGGTATTACTGAGAAACGGAATATTTGCATTTGAAAATCATTCATATTTGTAACTATGTACACAGTCACACATATAAAAATGAATATAATATTGAAAAATGGAAAATGTTTGCGTCTGTTCTTGTCATAGAGAGGAATCATTTAAATAATTTTTTGATAAAATCAATGTCTGATGTATATGCTCTGTCATGAATGATATGAGTAGATTTGCCTATTGACAATGCATGTTTTAATGTCAATTTATCTCTTAAATTATTGATATAAAGTATGCTGTTCTCTGAGCTCATCAATCCCCTTGCCCTGCGTTTCACTGACAGGGATTCACCTATAAGAACATAATTATATGCTGTGCTTACAATACCCTTTGCTCTGTTCATTATATTTTCGGCAGAAGCAGATACAGTATCAATACCCATCATTTTCAGTAATTGCAGATTATTCTCTGCTGCTGCTATTATATTGTATTCATCATGCATAGACATATGTTTTGAGCTTACTGATATCTTAGGATTAAGTGTTCTGCGTATCATTGCCCTAATACGCTCATCACTGCGTGAAAAATCAAAATACATATCTATCCGTTTTTCGGCTTTCCGTATCCTAACGAATTCATCAAGTGCAGCAAATTTTGTCGGTACAGGCATTGAAATTTTCTTTATCTCAAATTTACTTATGTCTTTATACAATAATGCAAATGAATCAACCAAGATAACCGGATCAATACCATAATGTTTTTTAATACTCTCCACAATGGGTAGAAAACTTGTTACTTGCTCTATATTATCTGACCAGAGTATATATATTGATTTGACATCTGCCAATTCCTTGTTGATTTCAAGCGGTATTACAGGATTTCTTAATTTATTCAATTTTTGTTTTATAAAATAATCATCAATTATCTTCATTCTCATCTCCTTCAATAAAATCCCTTACTGCCGGAATAATAAAAAGGTCATCATTATTCTTGAGTCTCTCTCTCAAAATATCCTTAAGTATGTTTATCCTTGCCTGTGATGGTAGAATTTTATTCAATACAATATATTCCTTATCCTTATAAATACAATATCCGCCATCACCTTTCAATTTATCATATTTAACAATAATTCCCATATCCTCAAATGTCTTTTCCAATTTAATAAGCATATTATTTTTCTTTGCTGCCATCTTTTACTACCTTCATGCGATTGTTAATAATTCCATGTATTTCAATGCTTCTAATATTAATAATATTCATAATGTTTTCAAGTGCATTGCTATCAATTATCTGACCCGGAATCACAATTGGTATTCCCGGTGGATAAGGCACAATAAGTGTTGCAGCTATTCTACCTTTTGTATTTTCAATATCAATCCATTCTCCTTCTTCAAAAAATGCATTCTGAGGGTTCATAAC
>CAZJAT010000085.1:0-1872 GCA_964544145.1 uncultured Bacteroidales bacterium
ACCAGCCACCAGTTTACTTCTTTCCGGCATGCCTGGATATATGTCTTCAACCTGCGGGAAGGGGGTATTATAGTACATTGTTCTGAATAGTCATTTATTATTATATTTTCTTCGTTTTCTTCCATCCCTTCTCTTTCTTTGCACATTATCATTTGTTATGCCCTTGACATTAAATATTAAAATATCTATACTTTTATAAAAAAGGAGGAGTAATGAAAGCGAAAATATTACCTTTGATTGTAATTTTAATTATCTCAGGATGTTCAATACTTCCTTGGGTCAAGGATATTAACAATATAAGTGACTGGATATCTTTACCTACTGATGGTAATGAATACAGATATAATACAAGGACAAAGTATTATGATGGTGGTGACTGGCATGATGCATCATATACAATTGAAATAACGGATATTGATGAGAAGAGCGATGCAATACTCATTGAAACAAGATATAATGATTCATCAGACAGGGATTATATTATTATTGACAAGGAAGAGCAGGCAATTGCATTAAGCGGTGATGATTATTTTGATGAATATGATGATTTTGTTATATTGAAAACGCCGGTAGAGCCTGATAATGAATGGAACACTGATGACTATGAATTCACGATTGATGAAGTGGGAGTAAAGAAAGAGGTTGAAGCGGGTATATTCAATGACTGTATTGTTATTACATATACGGATACAGGTGAAACGGGAGAAATCTGGTATTCCCCCTCAGCAGGCACATTCATATATGAGGATTATACAACTGATTCAGGGTATGAGAGTATAACTGAATTAGAACGCATCCGCGAATGATTGCTTCAGAGGTTAATATGGATTTATTCTGCATAAGAGATTTACCTGCATTATCTGCAGAACGGTATGGCAGTAAGATAGCCATGCAGATGAAGAGGGGAAATGAGTTCCGTACATTTACATATGAAAGAATAAATGAAATGAGTGATCATCTGGCAGAATATTTACTTGCCAATAAGGTTAAAGCAGGGGATGCCTTTGCTGTACTTGGAGAAAATCGGCCGGAATGGGGCATTTCATATTTTGCCATTGCAAAGACAGGCGCATATATTATACCAATTGATTCAATGCAATTGGAATCAGAGATTAAGCGCTCACTGCATTTTTCAAAGGCAAAAGGCATATTTGTTTCACCCAAATATCTTGATATAATAAAGGAAATTAAGGATGAATTACCTGAGCTTAAATATATAATTTCAATGGAATCCACTGAACATCCATATGAAATTTCATTTGAAGATGCCATTGAACAGGGCGGGCAGATAAGAGCTAATGGCAAGAGAAGGACAGATAGGGTGAAAACACAGCTTGATGATGTATTTGTTATTATATTTACATCTGGTACAACAGGGGCTTCAAAGGGCGTGATGCTCACAAATCGCAATGTTTCATATGATATTTTGCATGCAGAAAAACTTATTGGTCTCAATGATAATGATTCATTTATTTCACTTTTACCGCTGCATCATACATTTGAAGCAACAGGCGGATTTCTGCTGCCAATGACATTTGGATGTACAATAACATATGCCAGGTCATTAAAATCAAAGGAGATTGTTGAAGATATTGCAGACAGCGGTACGACAATTATGCTTGGCGTCCCTCTTTTATTTGAGAAAATTGTGAAGGGAATACAGAAAGCTGTTAAAGCATCCATTTTGAAAAAAACACTAATAGGTTCAATGCTGGGCATTGAAAAGAGCAGTAAGAAATTATTTCACATTAAAATGGGTAAAACACTATTCAAATCATTAAGGGATAAATCGGGGCTCGGAACTGTCCGGTTGATGATATCCGGAGGAGCCGCACTGAAACCGGAAGTGGCAGAGGCATTTGAATCATTCGG
>CAZJAT010000086.1:0-1760 GCA_964544145.1 uncultured Bacteroidales bacterium
AATTCCAGGTGAGGTGGAGGTCGTCTTTGAGGAGCGGATCCATGAAGATGTTATGATATATGTCGCATGAGTCGTTGTTGATATTTACTGTATCAATGATACTTAATTCCTGGTTATACTTAAATGTATAATTAGATACGCAATAGTAGCCATTAAATAGTGTATGATCGATATTTCCTTCAGGCCGCTGATCCTCATTATAAATATTATTATACCGAAACCATATAGTAAAATTATTATCTGAAAATAAGGAGTTTGTCATATCTATCACTGTATTACTGTTATAGTATTTATTTTGAATACTTTCAAAAAGAAAACAGGAATAGTTCTCAAAGAAGGTACAGTGATTAATATGACAGGTGGATTCAAAAAACTCACCAATAATGGCATATTCATTATTATAAAAGACAGAATAATCAGCATATAAATCCCCATCATTATAAATATACGCAGGATCACAATTTTCAATAAAACATCGATTAAAATAGGATCGACTATTTCCGTATAAGGATACAGGGTTCGACATCTCAAAATTTATGTCATTAAAATGGATTTCTGACCAGTATTTCCCCATAAAAGAATTCTTATTATCAATATCTCCCATTACCTCACCGCATTCAAAAGAGAGAGTCGAATGGAAGCCATCATAAGCCACTTTATTATTAACAAAATCAACATGGGATAATTCTATTGTATTATAGTCTGCTTTTATAACAGTATCCATATTTGTAAACAAACCATTTTCAAATTTGATATCAGAGGAGGATTCAGAAATATTCAGAAAGAGATGGGGTTCCGGATTCAATAAAGATATAAATGAGACCTTCGATTCTGCAGTTCCATCTACATGCAAACCACCATCTACATTCCATGTACTATTGGTAGGAAAATAGAACGTAGTACCCTTCTCAATGATTAAATCCTCATCTTCTGCAATATCAACATCTGCGAAACAATAGTAATGACCACCTGCAACAGTTTGAGAAAAATCACTATTTAGGATATTAATAATATTTTCATTTTCAAGTAATTCTATATTAAAATTTTCATCACTTATATAGGCGGAAAACTCTACATTGATATCAGGTTCATATCCATCATGTACAATATCCTTTCGATAAATACCGGATGATATAGAGATTTCAAAATAGCCATTTTCATTAAGGTTCGGAAAAATGGAATAGGGGAGATGTTGATTCTTTGGTTCAAGAAACAGATAACTGCCACCATGACTGGAAACATTTTGGAGTGTGCAATATCCAGAAATAGTAATTGAATCAGGGATATCAAAGATGCCTTCAATAACCATCGTATCTCCTGGCATTATATATACAAAATCCTGTTGAAGAGTATCCGTACCATTAAAAAAACAAACCTCCGTTGAATCATTAACCGGGCTGAGGAAGTGACTGTAATAGAAGTTGTCATTTCCAGCAAATGTCTCCGTAATTTCAATCTGGTTATTCGTTTTGATGGAAAATCCAGAAAGTGGATTATAATCCGTATTCTGAGCTGAGTATTTTATCGTTGCCATAGAAAAATCCTCCTCAAACCCCATATTTACTTTATCATCATAAATCCAAAAATAATTTTGATAGTCCAGATAGTCATAATTAACCACAGTTACACCAATGGGTATGGGAGGAATATCTGCTCCAGGGCCATCACCTATTACGATATAATCTTTTGACATTTGAAATCCAGAACCTATCCAAATGGTATCACATAGTCTGTTCAATTCAAAAGTGGGATCTAAAGAA
>CAZJAT010000087.1:0-1752 GCA_964544145.1 uncultured Bacteroidales bacterium
AGGAAAAAAATTCTGTACAAATTGCGGAGAACAGATTGATGTAAAGGCAGAAATATGCCCTAAATGCGGTGTCAGACAACCGGGTATGAATCAAAATAACGGAGCAATATCAAGCAGGGTAGTAGCTGCCATATTGGCGATTTTGCTGGGAGATTTCGGCATTCATAAATTCTATTTGGGACAGATTGGATGGGGAATTATATATGTAGTATTCTGTTGGACAGGTATTCCTGCAATAGTAGGTATTGTTGAGGGAATAATTTATTTGACATATACAGATGAAGCATTCCAGACAAAATATAATAGATAATGCTGAAGAAGATTGTAATATATGCATATGCATGCTGGGTATGTTTCAGCATTGCATATGCATTATATTTTTATATTAATAATCCCCTAACTATTAATGGCTATCAATTATCATTCATTCTCTTTTTCTTTTTTTCCATTATTTTACTTCTATTTATAAGGAAAGTGAATCTCAGGAGGATGATATTCATCATTCCTGTTTCAATTATTATTACGGCATTCTATTTCAATACATATAAGTTCCCGGAATTGATGATTCTTTCTATTATCCGATTTTTTCTGCTTATTCTGATCTTGATTGATATGATGCCCATTGCAGTCAGATTACCTTCAATAATCCGTACAATTATTATTAACATAATCATAACAGTATTTTTGCTTGAAGCTGCGCTTATAGGTGTGTTTATGCTAACAGGTAATGATATGATAAAGAGACATGATGAAATTGTAAGAACATTGCCCGGTCAGAGTATTAATGGGGAGATAATGAATGAATATGGATATATCGGGCATTCGCCGGATATTGTAACTGATAAAGAAAAATGGCTTTTTATTGGTGATTCATTTGGTTTTGGTGTTGTAGATTATGACAGTAATTTCATCAGATTGATAGAAAGAGAATTGGGTATAATAAGCGTGAATGTATCGCAGCCAGGCTATTGTCCATTTGATTATTATGAACAATTCAACAAATTCAGATACAGGGATTTTAATAAGATATTTATTATTATATTTACAGGTAATGATATATCAGAATGGCCTATACCCGAGAATAATTGGTCATTCAGGAATTCCAGAATTGTTTCTCTGATTATGAACACTATAAATGCCTGGCAATATAATGAATTCATAGAAAATGGAGATGGGTTTTCAAATGAGCATTTTTATGCAATTGAAACCCAACGGGCCTTATTTAATATTAATACAAATGAATCGTATTGGGGCAGATATACTCATATTATGGAAAAAATAGCAGAAACCGCTGTATTGGAGAGCCTGAATCTCTGTTTTATACTTATACCGGATGAATATTCAATAAATACTGTATTACAAGACAGCATTAAATCCAGACTTAATAATCATGATATTGATTTTACATATACGCATAATAGGGCAGTAAATATTATAAACGAATTAAACATAGATTTTATTGATACATATAATGAATTAAATAATATACATTTAATGGGGGAAATGGTGTACAGAGAGAATAATACGCATTTAAATGAAACAGGAAATCAAATCATATTCAATGCAGTGATAGAGCATCTTGATATTGAAACAATTTACAAAAAAGATTTATTTTAAGTGTATATGAAATTCACTAAAAAAAATGATATAATTGCTTGACAAAAAGCACTCTCTAACTATAATGTATTACAGAAACCAATCTCATATTCCCTCCCTAAACCGGATGGCCTCGCTTCCATCCGGGTTTTTTTT
>CAZJAT010000088.1:0-1745 GCA_964544145.1 uncultured Bacteroidales bacterium
AAGGGGCATATTGGAGCTAATGATATGGAAATGGAATATGAAAGTTACATATCGCATGAACATGCATTACCAGCTACCAGCTACCAGTTTACCAGCCACTAACTCAATTGGAGGGAAATGTGAGAAACTTCTTAATAATACTATCAGTAATAATGCTTTTATTATCATCATGCAGTATGTTTACCAAGGACAAAGCGTTAGATATTATACTTGATTGTCATTGGTTAAATAATGATGAAGCAGTACTTGCCATGAGAGTAACTATACCATCAGATTTAAGATATGAAGATATGGGATGGGCTATTATTAGAATCAATCAAAATACAGGTGAATGGGAAGATGTATTGCCATATACTTACTTCAATGAAATATCAGAATATTTTTATGATATGTATGTAGCTAATAATTATGTATATTTCACACGACATTACAGTGATCAAAAATATCGAATTGACTTAAGTAATAATGAACTGGACTCAGTGTATCCTAATAAGGATAAATATCTCAGAATATACGATGATCCACCTGTATATTTGTATCAATTAGATGAATATAATGGAAGAGAAGGGATATTTTATGTTTGGGAGAATTATGAAACAGGGGACTCAACTGTTGTTGAAACAAATGATTTTTATTATCATAATCTGTGTGCTTTTGATTATGATATACTATATTTTATTAATTCATATTACGAGAGCGCTAGTGGTTCAGTATTTAATCTTACAGACAGTACATGGATATCATTAGATAATGTATTTGCATCAATACCAGGCAGTTTGTCTGTAAATTTCAGGATGATTAAGTTGAAAGCTGACACGCTGGTATTCGGTGAGAGATTTTTGAAAAATCAACTCAAAATATACCTAAATGGAACAAATCCAGAGTATATCTATGAAGAAGCCAGAGATTGGTTTCTTAATGGTGAGGGAGAGTATATCAGTAGTCCGTATGGACTGCTATCTAGTAGAAAAATAATGTTTTACAATATTATGGATGTTCCAATAGATACATTCTATTTGTATTATTAAGGGAGGAAGAATGAAGAAACTCTTGTTTCTGAGTATTGTTATTACTGTAACTATATTTATAAATGCTCAGGCATTATCAGAGATAGGTTCGTGGGAATACGGGCCCACTGAAGCAGTTGCAGTTAAGGACAGCACAGCATATATCAGCTCAGGCAGTTATCTCTGGGTACTGGATATATCAGATGAGAGCAATATATCCCTTGTTGATGAAATAAAACTGAGTAATTATATCAATTATATAAGAAGGATAGGCAATTATCTCTATGTATCCAAAGAAGATACGGTACTCAACATATACGATATACATACAGCGAAGAGTCCCAGTTTAGTTAATCAAATTATTGCTAATGATGGATATTCATGGAATGATGTTTTTGTGGGACAGGACACAATTTGGTTGTGTAGATATAGAAACTATGAATATCTTATTAATGATACTATTACACCTATTTTAAACAGATATATTGGATATGGCACTAACTTAGATAAAAGTGATTCAATTATTGTCGGATTGATTGATGAGAATTATAGTGTATATAATGGCAAAGTAAGTGGAAACACAGGTACACCAAGTGATGTGATACCCTTATCTGAAAACCTCAGAGGAAATGTCATACAATATCCCTACGGCTACTTCGGCTACGGCTCCCGAGGAATAGGAGTAATGGATATCAGTAATATATATAGTATTGACTTACATTCAACAATAAATACCAA
>CAZJAT010000089.1:0-1744 GCA_964544145.1 uncultured Bacteroidales bacterium
TCAATTTCAAGATATCACTTATCATTTCATTTACATCTATTGAAATTATTTCATCTGACATATCGCGTCGGGTTTTATTCAGAATGAAATTGATCTGATCGCTTATAACATTTAATTTATTAAGTATACGCGGTATTCTGTATTTCTCTGAAATTTCCTTATCTTTATTTTCAATTATCTGCAAATAACCCTTTATTGAGGCAAGAGGGTTATTAATGTTATGAATTATGCTTTCAGAGAGCTGTTCAATGCCAAGAAGCTTGTTTAGACGTATAAACTCAATCTCGCGTCTTGTACGTTCTTCAATTTTCACTATTTTCGTACTTGCATTGATGAATAGTATTACAAATAAGGTTGATATAACAGATGCAATAAATATCACAATACCTATTAATACAGCAAAATCATTCAATTCCTTTAATATTGCTGATTTATCCCTTATCATAAAAATTGAGAAATCGTAATTTCTGAACATTATGTTTCTGTAATTGATAATATGTTTCTTTGTTTCAAAATAGCCGTAATTAGGGTTGATTTTTGTTAATGCATTGAATTTAGAATACATGTCATCAAGGTTTGTATCTGTGTTGTTAAATGAAGATATTCGGAATTTATATTTGTATGAATTAATGCATAAAAAGAAGTGTTTAAATATATAATTATTCACAATATTAAATGAGTCCTCAGACATTCTGAATATCTTTAATGAGTCATTATCAACAAACAGTTTATAAGAATCAATATATTCTCTTACTGCAGCACTATCCATATATGCATATAGATTTTCAAGATGCACATTGGAATCGGCATTTGTTGAGTTAAAATACATTTCCATACTGTTTTTTACATAGGGTTCCATACTGAGAAGTGTAAAATTATCATTTATTATGCTTGCCTTGATAATCTCCGATTTGATATTACTGTACAGTATTACAGAAAACATTGAGAATAGAGAAATAATTATAATCAGGACAATAAATATATAATTATATTTTTTCATAATTAATTTTACCCTCTATAATGTCCTCTGATGCCAAAAGAATCAAAGGAGCTATAATGAAAAATGATAAATACAATTCAAATGATATAAGTTCATTATTCCTTAAAACAATAGGTAATGCAAGGAATACAGGATAAAGGATCAGCATAATAATATAAAAGACAATGAATAGAAAACCAAAACGTTTGTGAATATTGTTATAAACATTAAATAATTTTTCCAGACATTTATATACAAGAAGGAATATTATGATAACAGATACTATATGAAAAATCTTCATAGCATTCATTAAAATAGCATAAGTGTCATTGTTTATATTCAATGTCCACTGAATATAATAAAAAATCCATATAATAACAATAATTAGTACGGGAGCAGATGTTAAGAGAAATTCCCATTTTTTGAATGTTCCATACAGCAGAGATGATGTGACTAAATATAGATTTAAAATGAGAGAAGCACTCAGCAGAATAAATAATGTGTAAAGCCACTGATTGCTGAATGGCACATTGATAAAGACAATGAGAGATGCAATTTCAAGAAAGAGAAAGGTAAAAATATATAAACCTCTGCTGCATTTTCTGCACATAATTATGAAGATGAGTATTATTATGAAATATAATCCCGAAGCAGTAAACATGAAGATTCTTCTGTCCAAAGAGAAATAATTTTCTAATTGCATGTTAATAATTTTAATCTCATTGTTTTTGTACATAGTATATTGAAGAATGTCTCCGGGTTTAT
>CAZJAT010000090.1:0-1634 GCA_964544145.1 uncultured Bacteroidales bacterium
ATGCCCATGGAATATAATTATATCCCTTAAAACTTATCTTCAATATCAGTATTAAGAGAAAAGCAGAGCTGCTCAAAAGTAGAAAATACGTGTCTATTATAATAGAAGTAAATGATTTACGCTTTGGAATACCCAGTCGTTCAGCAAGCACTGTTCTGCCCACTGTAAACCACACCTTTCCCGGAATATATTTGCCAAAATTGGAGACACCTATCAGGCGCATTGAATCTATAAGAGAGATTTCTTCTCCCATATTTTTCAGTATGAATTTCCAGATATAAGATCTTAATGAAAACCAAATAGGAACTACTGCAAATGAGCATAATAAATATATCGGATTAAATCTCACTTCTCCAAAATCAACCTCATTTATATATCCTTTAAGCAAGTAAATCATATATAATATTATCACTATACCTATTACTGCAAAAATAATATTAATGGTTTTTCTATTTATCAGCTTTCTCATATACTTCATTAAACCTCTTAATGATTTCTTCAATTGAGAAATTATCTGTTACATGTTTATGAGCATTCACTGTTAATGTTGATGCAAGCACAGAGTCATTTATAATTAAATTTATTTTAGCAGCTATATCTCTGCTGTTTTTTTCTTCGCAGAATAAACCTGTGATATTGTCAATCACAATATCCCTGATACCCCCAATCCCTGTTGCTATAACAGGTGTATTGCGCATTATTGCTTCTATTAAAACCATACCCAAACCTTCTGTATCGCCTTTTGAATCAAAGATTGCAGGCAGAACAAAAACCATGCTTTCCCTATAATACTGTTTTAATTCTTTATCACTGATATATCCAAGCATATATACCCTGTTTTCCATCTTTTTCCTGTTTATTATATTCTGCAAATGCTCTTTTAGCGGACCATTCCCTGCAATATATAGTGAATACTCACTGTCAATGTAATCCATTGCATTAATAAGATACTCAACGCCCTTTCTTTCAACCAGTCTGCCTGCAAAAAATATTTGTTTTTTCTTATTTGATGTCTCCAGCTCAGTGATATTAACACCATAAGGGATTATGTGTGTTTCAATATTATCGGCTGCTTCCTTTAAAAGCTTATCCGTGTGTGAGGATATGACTATATTTTCATTTGCTCTTCTTGCTATCATTCTAATGAGATAAGCGCTCAATCTATCATGTTTTCTGTTAATCTTAAGCTCTGCACCATACCAGACATTAATAACAGGAATCTTTAATATTTTCTGGATGGGAAAATAAATAAAAAACATGGGATATGGCCAATGCACTGTTATTACATCTATATCATATGCCTTTATTAGCTTATACATTTCAATACATCCGGTAATAAAAAATAGAGGCAGTAGCAGATAATAATTCTTATGCCTTTTCAAAAAGTCATTTATAGTATAATCATGTGAAATTTTCTGTAAATTTGACGGGGCATAATTAAATCTTAGTATTTTAACAGATTTCATTTTCTGTTTCTTATGTATGCGGCCATAACCGCTTGCCAGGACATAAACATTGTGCTTATCTGTCAATCCATTCAACAGGTCTATCATCCATGGAGTAATGATATCTGATTTACTCCTTTTAAATGCCGTTACAATATGGAGTATATTCATTAATTCCACATCCCATAT
>CAZJAT010000091.1:0-1577 GCA_964544145.1 uncultured Bacteroidales bacterium
CTCTTGAAAAAAGTGTTGTCATACCCATAGGCATTAATCCAATTGAGTAGTAAATAAGTGGTTGATATGTCATGTTAACAGAATTCATGTCGAATAAGCCGCGCATGAATACAATCTGTACAATAAATTTGGCGAAGAAAGTGAATATTAGTGACGCAGGAATAAGAATTGCAGCATTAAGCAATATGCCTTTAACTATGTATGAACGGAATGCATGAATGTCTTCATACACGGTTGAGGATGAGATATATGGATGAATTACCTTACCTATTGCGATTGAAAATACGGCAAATGGAAGATCAATGAGGCGGAATGCATAATAGAGTGATGAGATAGACCCTAATGGCAGCAATGATGCCATAATCCTATCCACATATATTGATAGTTTTTCAATGCCCGAACCTGCAGTTATTGGTATAAGCAGTTTACCACTATGCAGTATTTCTTGATCTCTAAAATCCGGTTTAAATGAGAAAGAGATATCCAGTTTGAAGAGTTCTATGAAGAGAATAGCAGTTTGCAACACTACACCCAATATAACACCAAATGTTATTGCATAGATATTGATCCTGTCATAAAGCAAAACAATAAATGCAATAAGAATAATATTATAAATAAAAGGTGAAAAATTATATAATGCGAATTTCCTGTGTGATTCCAGTAAAGCTCCAAGAAATGCGTATATGCCTATAAAAAACATGTATGGCAGTATGAGATATGTTATTTTCAGGGCAATATCAAAGGTGCTTGCATCAAATCCCGGAGCAACAATTCTGATAAACCAAGGGGCTATCGGATAAAACAGAATAACCAGTACAATGAGTATGATAGCGAGTACTGAGAAAATCCGTGAAATATAATCATTTCCGTTTTGAATACTCTGTTCCTTCTGTCTTATATATAATGGAATGAAAACACTTTCGGCAGCTTTTTCACCCAGAATTCTCCTGAAAAAATTAGGTACCATATATGCTATAACAAATGCATCCATGATAGGTGATGTGCCAATAAAAAAAGAGAAAACCAGTTCTCTGAGAAAACCGGAAATTCGTGATAAACCTATAAGGGATGATGTGGTGATAATTGATTTAATAAATGCCCTATTTCTCATATTTTTCTCACGACAATAATTGAATTTCTTTCGCCTTCCTGTCCTGCAGGATTTCCCTTCATTATATGTAAGAGCAGTTCTCTCATATCTCTGGAATGAGGATAATAACCTAATATATCTACTGAAACATTATTCACATCCATAACAGCAGTTCTTGTGCTGTGTTTTGAATATACAGTCCTACAAAATGCGTTTGGATTCTTAGGAGAAAGCACAATATAATTATGCGAATCCCTGAATGGAATAGGATGTTCTTTCTTAAAATCGATTGATTTCACTGCAGGCCCTGCAATTTTATAAAATGAGCCGTGCTTTTTCACCAGTTTGTCCATTGCACCGAATAATGTAGCTTTTAGGATTTTCTTCAAACCGATGGTATTTATAGCACATTGCATTGTTTCCGCCATACCGAGTCCTGTTCCGTATGTGACATTGGATACCCAGGGGAAAAGAATCAATGACCATT
>CAZJAT010000092.1:0-1576 GCA_964544145.1 uncultured Bacteroidales bacterium
CTCTTGAAAAAAGTGTTGTCATACCCATAGGCATTAATCCAATTGAGTAGTAAATGAGTGGTTGATATGTCATATTAACAGAATTCATGTCAAATAAGCCGCGCATGAATACAATCTGTACAATAAATTTGGCAAAAAAAGTGAATATAAGTGATGCAGGAATAAGAATTGCAGCATTGAGCAATATGCCTTTAACTATGTATGAACGGAATGCATGAATATCTTCATACACGGTTGATGATGATATATATGGATGAATTACCTTACCTATTGCTATTGAAAATACGGCAAAAGGAAGATCAATTAGGCGGAATGCATAATAGAGTGATGAGATAGAACCTAATGGCAGCAATGATGCCATAATCCTATCCACATATATTGATAGTTTTTCAATGCCCGAACCTGCAGTTATTGGTATAAGCAGTTTACCACTATGCAGTATTTCTTGATCTCTAAAATCCGGTTTAAATGAGAAAGAGATATCCAGTTTGAAGAGTTCTATGAAGAGAATAGCAGTTTGCAACACTACACCCAATATAACACCAAATGTTATTGCATAGATATTGATCCTGTCATAAAGCAAAACAATAAATGCAATAAGAATAATATTATAAATAAAAGGTGAAAAATTATATAATGCGAATTTCCTGTGTGATTCCAGTAAAGCTCCAAGAAATGCGTATATGCCTATAAAAAACATGTATGGCAGTATGAGATATGTTATTTTCAGGGCAATATCAAAGGTGCTTGCATCAAATCCCGGAGCAACAATTCTTATAAACCAAGGGGCTAGCGGATAAAACAGAATAACCATTACAATGAGAATTATAGCGAGTACTGAGAAAATCCGTGAGATATAATCATTTCCATTTTGAATACTCTGTTCTTTCTGTCTTATATATAATGGTATGAAAACACTTTCAGCAGCTTTTTCACCCAGGATTCTCCTGAAAAAATTAGGTACCATATATGCTATAACAAATGCATCCATAATAGGTGATGTGCCAATAAAAAAAGAGAAAACCAGTTCTCTTAGAAAACCGGAAATTCGTGATAAACCTATAAGCGATGATGTGGTGATAATTGATTTAATAAATGTCCTATTTCTCATATTTTCTCACGACAATAATCGAATTTCTTTCGTTTTCCTGTCCTGCAGGATTTCCCTTCATTATATGTAAGAGCAGTTCTCTCATATCTCTGGAATGAGGATAATAACCTAATATATCTACTGAAACATTATTTACATCCATAACAGCAGTTCTTATATTGTGTTTTGAATATACAGTCCTGCAAAATGTATTTGGATTCTTAGGAGAAAGCACAATATAATTATGCGAATTCCTGAATGGAATAGGATGTTCCTTCTTAAAATCGATTGATTTCACTGCAGGTCCTGCAATTTTATAAAATGAGCCGTGTCTTTTCATCAGTTTGTCCATTGCACCGAATAATGTAGCTTTTAGGATTTTCTTCAAACCAATTGTATTAATAGCACATTGCATTGTTTCCGCCATACCAAGTCCTGTTCCGTATGTGACATTGGATACCCAGGGGAAAAGAATCAATGACCATT